>JAJDBT010000066.1 GCA_029261215.1 Nitrospirota bacterium
TCTTGAGTCGTTCCCGTTTGCTTATCGTCGATGATAAATGTGGCCGCATCTGTGTTGAATTTGACCCCGCCCCGAATCACACTGCCAAAACCTTCGATGGTGCCCTGGCTGATGCCTGTCCCGCCGATACCGCCGGAGGCATTGCCTCCGCCAGACCCGCCAGTGGGTGAGATCGTTCTATCTCCGCTGCTGCCGCAGGAGACGGACAAGAGCGCGATTAAGCCAAGGGGTAATATTCTTTTTATAAAAATGTTCATTGCTCTTCTCCTTTATCAAAATCTTCTTCGAAATAATAAATGCCTACTCCCGCGCGTTTTCGTCCCGTGCCTTTTGCGGCGGGGTTTGCGTCGCGATCTTCCGGGGCAAGCCACCGGTCCATTTTTTCCAAAAGCGCCTGGCCGTGTTCTTCGGTCATTTCCCGAAACCGGCCCAAGATTTCTTGTGGGAGGTTGTCGTAGGCGACTTTTCTTTGGAAATAGTGATCGGTACTCGAACAGATGTTATGATCGATCGTTCTAATCAGATCCTTCACGTCGACACCCAGGATGGCAAGTTTCTCACCCTCCTGGGTGTCAGGAAGGAAGGCCCGTGTTTTTAATCGGATGGCGCCATTCCCTAAGCGTTCGACACAGTTCGCGCGGATCAACTCGTCCAAAAGCGCTCGGACCGGGACATCCCCGCTGAATTGCTTTACCAGTTCAGAAAATGCCGCGTCCTCGCCTTCCAAGGGCAGTTCGGCCGGTTGACCTGTTTTGTCCAAAAATCGAGCCTCCCTTGTCCATCCGCTGATAACCCGAGCCGCGCGATGATACCTCTCCGTGACCGATTCACTTGCCTCGTTTAGCTGAGGAAGAGCCTTGACGCGTCGAACCTCTTTTCTATTTAAACCGGTGATGATGGAAATTCGAGAATCGGTCTGTTTTCTTCCGGGAAGTCCGAATTCCTCTGAGGCGACATCGACGAAGACCTTTTTGGCCAGATCGGCAAAGGTCCCATAAGGCACGTTGTTCCGCAGGAAAATCCGAACCAAGGGCCGTAGTACTTTTAATATGGCTGCAAATAAGATATGATTTGTTTGTGTATCCATTTTTCTTCCTCTCATTATATTTGGGATTATAATCCCAAATATAATGAGAGTCAAGGAATATCTTCTATAAAATAAAAATAATGTTTCAAATCTCTGGCGGATAATAAGGGGAAGCAGGTGCAAAAGGTCGACCCCCCAATCTAGTCGAAAACACGGTGTAAACAACGCAACGTTTTATATCGCTCTAAAAAAGAAACTGTATCTCGATCTTCCCTAAGAAGACATTGTCTGTCCCAGGAAACGCCGCCCCGGGAAAAAAAACGCCCCAAATCGCTTGTATGTTTAAACCTTTCCTTACCGCCCATCCTAATATCAGGTCGACCTCGTTTCCCAGATCCCGTGATTCCCCGTTCGGGTCTGGCTTTATTCTGACATTCCGAAGCCTGTTTTCCGTCCTGACCTGCTGAAAATGATGATAAACAATATCGAGAGACCCGTTTTTGGTAGGACGAAACCCGAAGCCAAAGGTTCCGATCATGAGATTGCTCAATTCGGGTTCAAAAACCTCTCCATACTGTTCGATCCTTATTAACCCACGGTGTTTTGCCGAGTTATCCTGAAGCCCGCTCTGACGAAAGCTTTTATCTCGGTTATCATCAGGATTAGAATCCCCAGAACCAAAGGCATATCCAATTGTGACCGCAGGGTTGAAGTGATATTTGAATCGAGAGATCCAGCCGACATCAAAACCATAACCACGAACCTTTTTCCCAGCCTCATGTCCTGACACGGTTGCCGCATCCAGCCAGTAACGTTGGTTTTTAATTGACTTGCCCTTCCAGGAAACTCCGATAAAGGTCAAAGAGATTCGGCTAGAAACTGGATGAAGATCGGGATCGTCTCCACGGCGATTCATGAGATAGAATGCAGCCTTATCTTCCTTCCAGGCTTGATAAATGCCATATAAGACTAAGTTTTTTATCTCCTCTTTTGAATCATCGGGATCAAAAAGATTGGTGCTGTATGAAAATTGAAATTCCAGACGGTCTTTTTCATAGAAAAGACGCACCGCATCTAGATTTTCATCATAGATCCACTCCCGGAAATCATTAAATCTCTGACGGCCTAGCTGTAAACGTAGTGAGGGGACAATAAAATCCCGAATAATAAGATAGCCCCTCCTAAAGTCTAGTATTGTTCCATCTTCCGTCTTTCCTTTGCCTTCTTTGTGAACTGTTTCGCGTTCGAGCTTAACCTCTGCAAATACTTCCCATCGGGGTCGGAGTACTCTCGGTGTTGATAGGTATAGGCCTGCAATTGAAAAAGATCCTGTTGTGTCTATGTCTCGGTCATCCTTGCTGTCCAGAAGATCCCGGTTATCACGCAGGCGTACCTCTGAATTCAGCTGTGTCCCCCATGAAAACTGTGGGGTTTCTTCATGTGTCAAAGGTGGAGAGGCGTCTGGATCAATGATCATAACAGTTCGCTGATTCTTTTCAATTGACGGACTGACAAGCTGTTGGTCAGCAGCCATAACTTCGCTCCTCCAAAATAGGAAAAACAGAAGAAAAAAGAAAAGAAGAGACCCAAAGACATCAGGAATGACACGACTCATGACACCCTTAATCCATTCGGCATTTAATTTGATGTCATCCCTTTGTATTGTTCCTTGGCAGATCAGGTTTTGCCTTCCCTCGCGAAAAAGGGTTAATCCCTGTTTTTTAAGCTTGTTGAACTTTCTTCCAGGCCTTGATGGCGGTAAAGTTCTGTGTAATAGCCATTGAGGGAGATGAGATCATCGTGTGTCCCCACCTCTGCAACCTGTCCATTTTTCATAACGATGATTTTGTCATAGTCCTGAATGGCATTAAATTGATGAATAATGACGAGAGAAGTCTTTCCCTCCTGAAACCGATCCATTGCTTCATGGATGAGTTTTGCAGATTCCGCATCTACAGCCGATGTGGGCTCATCCAGAATAAGGATCGATGGTTGCTTGATAATTGCGCGGGCCAAACCGATCCGCTGTCGTTGTCCCCCCGACAAGGTACTCCCCCGCTCGCCTAAAATGGTCTCATATCCATCGGGGAATGCTGCAATGAAATCATGAGCGTACGCCATTTTCGCCGCTTCTAACACCGCTTCGTCTGTGGCATCCGGTTTACCGTACAGAATGTTCTCTTTGATGCTTGTCCCAAAGAGAATCGTATCCTGAGCCACAATGCCGATTTCCTGGCGCAGCGATGCGCGTTGGTAATTTCTGATGTCAATACCATCGACTAAGATCGCACCCCCTTGAATATCGTAAAGTCGCAATAATAATTTCGCAATCGTCGATTTTCCCGCGCCAGATGTACCCACCAGCGCAACCCTCTGTCCTGAAGTAATTGAAAAAGAGAGATTTTTAAAGAGTGTTCCTTCTCTTTCATAAGCAAAAGCAACCGCATCAAAGAGAATGTCACCCTTAAGGTGTTGTGCTTTTATCGCGTCGGGCCTGTCGAGGATTTCCGGTTCAATTTCGAGTAGGTTGGAGATTCTCTCCGCACTTGTCATCGCCTTGGAAATTTGGACAGCGATCTTCGCGAGTTTTTGAATCGGACCGTACATGCTGTTGATATAGGTTGAGAATATTAAGACGTCACCCGGCGTCATTGAGCCCTTGAGTGCCTGCAAAGCACCAAAGAGAACGGTCGAGGAAATACCAAAGGCTTTAATGATCTGGACGGTCCGAGAGGTTGATGCCACCATTCTCGCCACACGAATCGACTGCTTCAGCGTTTTGGTGCTATCGATATCAAAAAGGTCTGCTTCATATTGTTCCCGAGCAAAGGACTGTACGAGAGAAATCGCTGGCAAGAGTTCATTGATCTTTGAGGCCACGATCCCTTCTCGTTTTCGCTGTTTTCTCTGAGAGTCTTTCAATTTTTTGTAGAGAGACGAGAGGGTATAGATGAGGATGGGAAAAGTGGCCAGGGCGATGAGGGTGAGTTTCCAGCTGAGAGAAGCCATGACAAGCAACATGCCAATGAGGACCATCACCTGGGAAATTAACTCCAGGAAGGAATCCGAAAAAACATCCCTTAGGATTTTAGTGTCTCCTGTAATTTTCGTTAAAAGCTCGCCGGACCTTGTGCGGTCATGAAATGAAAGGGATAAGAGTTGCAGGTGTGAAAAGAGTTCTCTTCTTAATTTATGAACCAGCTGAAAGCCAACACGAGAGGTGAGAAAAATTTGAAAATAAGAAAATGTACCACGACTCAAGGCGATCAGGAGCATGAAGGAAGACAGGATAATAATCGATAACGATTTATCGCCTTGAATTATCTTGTGCACCAGCGGAGAGGATGACGCGGAGGCTTTCTCAAGCAGAATGTAATCAAAAATAAACTTAAGCGGCCAGGGCCCAAGAAGTTCTGCGGCCGTAAAGCCCAACATGCAGACAGCCGCGAGAAAAAGGCTTACCTTGACTTGAGCCAGGTGGCTGACAACAATGTGCTTGAGCGGACGCGATTTTTTTTCCAATTGAAAACCTTCTATTTGATTATTGTTTTAAGATGATGGATCGCCTTGTGAATACACTGAGTTTAAAAATCGAAAAAGCCGGTCCGTGCAGGCTTTTAGTTCAAAATCTCGCTCAACCCGCTGTCTCGCATTCTGGCCAAACCGTTCACCCATATCCGGGTTATTGACCAGCATTTCAAGCGCTTTTGCTAATGAGCCCGGATCTCCTGAAGGGACAAGAATCCCTGTCTCCCCGTTCACTATGGCACTTTTAATCGCACCCACATTCGTAGCAATCACAGGGCGTCCAGAGGCCATGGCTTCTAAGACCACGTTTGGCAATCCATCCCGATCGCCCGCACGATTGACGATGGATGGCACCACAACGATATGGGACTTTGTATACTCATTCGGAAGTTCTAAGTGTGTCATGCCGCCACATAACTCGACCCGATCAGAAAGGTTGGCGGCTTGTATATCCTTTTCCAATTGGTCCTTATCAGGCCCTTCTCCGACGATTCTCAGGTAAAAAGGAAAGGAAACCTGGCTGAGGGCTTTGATCAAAACATCGAACCCTTTCTTTTCGACAAGTCTGCCGACGGACAATAAGCGGATGGGCTTGCTTACAGGACAGGGGGATGGTCTGAATCGTTTGATATCGACTCCATGTGGCAACAGTGTGACCTGGCCTCCAATTTGGGTGAGATCCTCAGCCACATCATAATTACAAGCAATGATGCAAGCCGATTTTTGCGCACGTTCTCGTAAAATGTCGAGAGGCACCTTCCGTGCATCAAGCGCATGTGTGCTAAAACCATAAGGCAGACCCAGGTTTGTTGCGACGAGCGATGCCACTTCGGCCGGGGTATGTGCAAAGTACCCATGTATGCCGGAAACGGATTGACCTTTCACCCGTTTGATCACTATTTCGGCCTGCGCGGCGGCACTACCGGGGGGCAAATGTTCTACGCGTTTGAGAAGAGGCTGACAATCGGGATGCAAGGATGAACCGTCCCCTGGTTTTGTCGCAAAGATCCCTGCAAGTAGTCCCTGCGCATCAAGGGCAAGCAACTCCTGCAAGGCAAAGGTTTCCGAGCGGCGAGGAAAACCGCTGATAATCATCACAATTTTACGTTGATTCATCTCAAGCCCTTCTCATGCAGCGCTGGGTTTGCAAGACGCTCAAAGGTATGAAACCGGATATTGGGATAGTTTCGAAGTAAGCGAAGTAAAAAATCTAAAAAAGAAAATGCCTCGGAACCCATGACTTTGTGATGGAGGAGAATGCCAATGGGCTCCATAGTCCGCATCTGAGTCAGCAGCTGCGTTATGATCTCCTCTGGCGCTTTCATGGCCGGATTGCCTTTCCATTGGTAAAGATCAAGGGTGGTTGAGATTTCCTGAAAAGCATAGCCTGCCACAGTTTGTTTGCCTTTATCTTTCGAAAACACTTTGAAACCCAGCTGATCAAGTGCCTTAAACGTGTCTTCTGTACAACGGTTCCAGGGCGGGGTGAAGACAGGATAAAATTTATCTCCGAAGACTGCTTCAAGGCGCGCCTTTCCTTTTGAGATGTCTTCATATTGTTGATCGAAAGTACGGCTGGATCCAAATTCGCATTTCCGGCCTTCTTTCTCATGGTTCAGGTGCTGCCAGCCGTGCTGATTGAGTTCAAAAAGGTCCGGGTGAAGATGTTTGTGGTTATCCAGCAGCCGAATGCAGGCCTCACTGAGTTCACCCGGAATGATCTCCAGATTCAAAGGCACGCTGGAAGTCAAGGTCACATCAAATAAACACTTCAATGTTTCAAGATCATCGCTTGTGTCGTCATCTCTCAAAAAGATGCGTAATTCTTTTTTTTCTAGAGCGAGTTGTTCCAGCGTGGGCCTGAGTATGGACTCCAAATTTTTAAACTTTGGATCAAGACCCTTCGCCCCAGTCTTGTTTGCCTGACGATGTTTCCTATCCCTTTCTTCCAGCATTTCTGACAGAAATACCGCGGTCTTTTGTGCACCATTGATTTCTAGGCGGGACGAAGCAGGCGGGGCCTTTAGCGATGCCTCTATTTTTTCTGAAAGCAGTGCCGGCCTCAATTCCTTGGGTGAGATTATCGTGGCCAGTCCCAGCGCCTTTAATTTTTCTGCACGAATGGTCTGTTCCTCATTCTGATTCCCCGTAAACGGTAAGAGCAGGGCCTTCGTTCCAGTGACCAAAATATTCATACAGGTGTTATAACCCGCCATGCTGATGGAAAGATCGGCGCTTTTCATGTAAGCGAGAAACTGGGTTGTGTACTTTCGCAGGTGAATGCCCGGATGAGGTTCAGCCATCTCTTCCAACCTGAGATAGTCCTTTTCAGGAAGATAAGGGCCTGTAAAAATGAGGAGTTGATGAGGCAAGTCGTCTTGCAAGAGCGTACTGGCTTTGACCGCGCATTCCAGCAATTCGATTCCCACACGGCCGCCACCAATGCTCGCGAGGATAAGTGGTATTTCGGGTTTCCCTATCAGAAAGGCATCTTTTTGATAGGGATCGGGCTCACCTTCAGATACAGCTTCCGCGACAAAACCCGTATATCTGGCCCTCGGTTTAAGGGCGCTCATCCGGGAAAAGGTCTCCTCCAATTTCTGAAACCTTGGGTCGGAGTGGATGAGTAAGAGATCAAAATACCGGTTCATTGTGCTTAAGACCTGGGCCTCATGCCGGGTCTGATCCCGTTTACTAACGAGAATGTCTCGGAGACTGCAGACGACCTTTGTATCACTTTCATTCAATCGAATCCGAGTCAGGAGCGGGATCAATTCAAAAGCAAATTTTCGCCGTCCAAATGGAAAAAGTTCGACAATGAGCGCATCCGGTTTGAATCGCTCATATTCCGACAGGATCATTTGGGTTCTCGCCGCTTTAATCTCATCGAGACTTTGAAAGGCATCCATGGATTGAATTTCTTTAAATTCTGCGTCCGACTTGATCGGAGGCAGATCGACCACTTCGATCTCCGGGAAAAACTCAAAGCCTGGGACAATTTCCCCTCCGTTTAAAAAGCAGACCTCAAAATCCTTCAATGCATGAACGATTTCCCTGCTTCGGATTAAATGGCCCATACCAAGAACATGTTGACAATAAAAAAGCACTTTTTTCTTTGTTATATTCATCTGATCTCCGAAACAAAATCCCTCTGATTGAAACCGTCACTTCCAAGAATTTAGATAGAACATAGAAATTACGGTAGACTCCCTCCAATTTCATCCAGTATCTTTGTGAGCACCTTGTCGGAATCAAAATACGCCTCGGCAATTTCTCGGGCTGCTTTACAGTGTCCCGAGTAATTGCGGTTGATTTCCTCGGCGCCTGCGACGGCTTCCTCTATCCTCTTAAAGGTCAGCAAGCCTTTTCCCGTCGGGAGATGGGATTCAATCCCGGTGGACTGCACCAGTACCGGTTTTCCGGAAGCCAGGTAGAGGGCGCTGCGGTCACTGAACCAACCCGTCGAAGATTCGACATACCGGTTATGGGCCACGCTGAACTCGGCACGGGATTCGCCAATATAATTCTGGTAGTCATTCAGGTTCCGAAGCTCTCCCGGGTTAGTAAGCCGCCAGCCATTTTTCTGAAACAACGCACGATCTGACTGAGCATCAGCGGAGTTCATCCTTAACGCAATTTCAAATTCATGGTCTGTTTGTTTTGGGAGCGCGAGAAACTTGAGCCAATTGGTTGATTTTTCACCTGAAAAAGCCCCATGCCACTCAATAGCTGCTCTCCCCCTCCAGGTTGAAATGGTTGTGAATCGTTTGTTGTCGGCATCGCACCGCACCGGCCACATCGGCAGAAACACCGGACGGATCATTGGATGCCACTTCGAAGTTCCTGTTGGAATATCGCAGGAAGCCGTACCCATATTGAGACCAAGGGTAAACAGAAAATCATATTGATCCAAGGCCTCAAATTCACCACCGCACTGCTCATATTGGATCTGCGTATTGCCAGGGTTGCCATCGAAATAGGCTCGGTGCCGTGCACGATTGAATATTTCCGGCGCCTTGTGGATTTGTCCGCTGCGGGTAATCAACAAATCACATCGATTGGCAACCTTGACCGCCTCTCTGAAAGACATCCCGTAGGTTTTCTTGCCTCCCTGATAGATCAGGCAGCACCTCGGCCAGATGCCATAGGCCCTTGCCACGGCTTCAAAATGAAGGCGGCCGTCCCAAAGTTCGAAAGGGACCTGCTGATTGTTTGAATCAGTGCAGCGGTTTGGACCGACATGTTCCATTAAATAGACCTCATGGCCCAGATTTTTGAACCCGGCCGGGTAAGCCATCGCGTGATCAATATGGCCCACAGTGGTATTTGCTATTTTCCCCGTACAAATAATCGTCATTTTATAGCCCCTTGATATTGACGATGCCACATCGCTAATCTATTCAAAAGTCCTCTTATCAATACATAAGTCACTTTCGCTCAAAGGAAGATTCGATTCTATAAACCTCAACCACTCTTTAGCTTTGATTTTCCACGAATAGTTTTTCAGTATTTTTTCCCGACTATTTTCTCCGAGTCTTTTGACCAACATTCGATCAGCCTCTAATTCCATAATACGTTTTTTAATGTCTGTCAGATTTCTTTGAATAAAAAAGCCATTTTTGTTTTCATCAATTAAGTCTTCACATCCGCCGACTTTTGTTGAAATAATGCCCCGCCCGCAAGATGAAGCCTCAAGAACACTTTGGGAGAACCCTTCGGAGGTGGAGGCGCAGATATAAAGATCTATCTGATTATAAAGCGCCGGCATCTTTTCGCGGTTCACCTGCTGCTCACCTCTTCCCCCCAGCACTTTAATTTCCACATTGGGGATGTCTCCTAAGGGAAGAATAAACGCCGAAAACCCTTTCAATTCGTCATGTTTCTGTATGTTTGTACTTCCTGAAAAGCCAAGAACCAATGGGAACTTTCTGTCTGTGTTAATCGGATGAATAGGTTTAAAAAGATCTGTATCGACCCCATTTTCTGTTAAGACGATATTTTTTAAGCCCGCCGCCTTAAATATTTTATAGAGTCTTCGGCTAATAATATTAATGTTTTTAACCCGGGACAGTTTATCCAGAAGCGCTTGAGGAGGCGGCGGACAATTTTCAGGAAGAGATAAATAGTGATCCCATGAGCGGTGGGAATGTACTCCTGTGATGAGTTTTTTCCGATCTAAAAAAGTCAAGAGTTCGCAGTAATCTTCCTTTTTCTTTTTTGAAAGGATCAATGTCCAACCCATGGCAAAAACAAGATCGTAGGCTGTGTGATTGTGCTCTATATATTCAAAGCCCTCTTTTATAGAAACAATATCCAATGAGAGCTTTTTATTGGTATTATGCGATGCAAGCCCTTTTGCAATGGCGTCATAGGACCACCCCAGCTTATCGACAATTATCAAAACCTTCGTCATTTTTTGTCCTTTGCTTCATCCATTTATAGTGACTTGACTCAGTGTTTTAAACTCATACTCACGATCCTTTAAAAGCTTAAAGGTCTTTTCTATCGTGTCGAGCATTTCCTTACAGTCTTCATTTGTTCTACAATATGGACTTTTGTTCGCTACAAGCTCTACGTTATGAAACATGCTGCATAAAACGGTCGGGTGCGTGTTGTCTTCGTACCAGTCGATGACCTTTTTACATTGTTCAAAATTTGAAAAACGCCGGGGCGTCGGCCTCAGCCATTCCACATCGGGTGTGATGGATACCGGAACCTCTAAAATTTTAGAATTTCCGGCCATACAAATATTTTCCGTAGAAGGATAATAAGGGATGAGGCTGCCAGGTTTAGAAAAATCGACCACATCATGCCATTTACGAAAAGGGGTTACGCTCGTGTCATGCGTATAGCCTAATCTTTCCAAACATTCCAGGGTCCATCCTCTTGCCCCAAAGCGCCCCGCTCGAAAGGACTTAGGGGCGAATCCGAAGAGCTTGATAAATTTTTCCGTTAGGTTTTTGAGCTTCTCAAACTCGATCTCTTCTTCGTATTCGCATTGCATATCTTTTGGGTCACACCCACTAAAATCATCTCCAGTGAACCTCGCCTCCGGTTCGATGTATTCTCCATGCAGGTGTGCTCCGAGTTCACAATGGTCTCTGTTTAGCGTATTGAGAAAGTCAACGGACTTTTGATCAACCATGACGGCAGGACTAATGAGGTAAACCGGTTTTACCCCGTATGTTTCACAAAGACCCTGGAGAATCTTAATCCCCTTCGTAACACCCTCGTAAGTCGCAGGATTTGATGTTTTCCATTTTCGGCCTGCATCGATTTCGACGTCAATCGTTAATACATAGGTTTTTGTTTTTTTTTCTGTCTTAATAGACTCCATGATATTTCCCTAAATAAATACCCTTGATCACTTGAAAACCTTCTAACGAGCCACTGCTTTCTGAGCCAGACATATAATCGCTTTAATTTCTTTCTCTAGCTGAGGTCTTTGCTGAAGATAAAACCGGTAGGCCTTCGTGATAAATAGCATCTGAATGTACCAGTTTAAATGATCTATCGATATTTCAAGCCCCGTTTTCTCTTCATATGCATGAACAAAGGTTGATATGATCATTGGGACAAGATCTGCGTCGAAGGGACGGAAATAACAATCCACGATAAAATTTGCGATATCCTGAGCCGGATTCCCCATCGCAAATTCATCAAAATCAAAACAGGCAATCTTATCGCCGCAGACTAGAAGTTGCTGTACAGAAAAATCGGCATGAATGATTGTATCCGGGGTCACTTGTAATTGGGCGGCATCCTTCCTCAAGCTGTGCTCTATCGATTTCAGCCGGTCACTCAATTGAGGAAAGGCGCGGATGAGCTTGGCAATCTTTTTTTGAACTTCCACTATTTGTTCTGTGATTGTGACCCGAACCGGACTCGTGAGCGAACTTTGATGAAAGCGTGCTAGGCCCTTTGCGACCGATTGAAGCAGCGGTTGATAAGTGGCTTCATCCATCACATCGACCAATGCCCTGCCTTCTAAGCCGATTTGCCAGAGGGTTTTGATGGTCTCATCGTAACCTAAAGGTTGTGCGATTAAAAAGTGCTCATCTTCCCGCTGCGTCTCCCGGAAAAGTTCAAGGGATCTTTCATAAAGCATTTTGCCTTGATCATCCTTGAATGTCTTGCCGAAGAGCACCAAGATTTTGGATCTATCGCCCCATTTCAGGGTATATCGGCTGGTACAACGTACTGCCGGGCGGTAATGAATGATTTCAACCGCCACATTTCGCAGGTCTTCAAGATGATCCAGCCCGGCGGGTAAATTTCCATAGGGGAAAAAATTGATGACCTTTTCGGGGTCAACGCATTTTGGTAAATGTCCTAACCCCGGATCATTGGGAAAGCCCCATATGATCATGTCGAATTTGGGCAAGTGGATCAATGGTTCTCCATAATGAACTGAAACCCATGACCTGTTCTTCATTTTTTCGAATTCACCTTGACTCCGGTTTTCAAGATAGACCTTAACATAGAGAATCTGTTCCCCTGATTTTTGGGTTGCAGTGTCAATAATCTTTAGGTGATAGGAAATAGAAAGCGTTGTCTTGCCCGCTGATGTTGGCTTTTGATAGGTTTTGTACCAGATGTAGCCTGTATCACAATGAGCGATCTTTAAATGGCCGTCTGAAAATTGCGGAAGCGTTCTTTGAAGCACACCTTTTATCTCTACTTTATCTAGGTAAGGAGCAAACTTTTTTAGCAGGGGTTCTGAATTCACGGGGTTGATTCCAAGCTTATGCATTTTGTCCACCGATTACATGACTTAAGATCGGGTTGATGTCTTCAAGTTGATCAAGATCAGCATAGAGTAAACACTCCGCAGCCGCCATTAAACGAGGCTCAAACTCTGTAAGGTCTGCGTTGTGATCTCCCGTGAGGTGATAAAGCAGGCTTGCCCCGGCGAAGGACACGACGCGTCCACACATTTTTGGCCATAAATCTCCAATCCCTTGACGATAGGCCTTTACAGCATCTCTCAGTGCAATCTGACAGGTCTCTCCAGATACGCTGATCAGGCCGTAGAACATGTAATTCCCAAGGAGAATCCCCAGGTCATAAGCAGGGTCTCCCATACTTGAACTTAACTCAAAATCAATGATACCGATTTTTTTTTGATCGACGATGATATTCTTGGGGGTGTAATTCAGTATCAATAAGCGGTTCCCAGCGATCTGCCTACTCGCCATTTCACTCGCCCGTTTTAGGATGACCAGTTTGTCACGAAGGTCCTGTGATATTGTTTCTGACTGGATTTCCACGGTCTGAAAATCCAGCATCGTTTTCCAATGCAGGCAGTCGCTTTCTTTATCGCCCCACACGGGTTTAATCGGTGCGGTGAGGTTATGACATCTTGCTAGAAAATGACTGGCCTGACGTGCAATTTCTGGATCGAAAATGCCATTTCTTAGATCATCCCGTAATGATTTTCCACCCGGACACACTTGCGTCAGGACAAGGGTCAAAGTCTCTTTATCAAATAACACCACTTCAGGGAGATCAACGTCATTAATTTTTTGATCGCTTAATCTAGTGAGTGCACGCCGTTCTGCCGAAAGTCGTCGTTTGGGTTTGAGGCTGAGTTTGTCGCCTAAACGACCCGAGCCGACCGTATCACCCGCATATTTCACAAAATAACACCGGCCATCTTTGAAATGGACACGGTAGACTTGATCCAACTTGCCACCTCCTGCACTGCTGATTTCCAGGATGTCGCCTAGTTTATTTCTTAGGATGATGGACCGGACTTTCTCTTGAATAATCTCACTGATTTCTCTCATCCCATTCTGGCAAACACGCCAAACCTTCTCACATTGCGCAAGGCTCAGTCCCTTTGGAAGTACGGCGATAAAGGCATCCCGTCCCGTATCCTCCCGGCTCAACATTGCCCTCAAATCGGTTGACCGGGTTGTGATCGTCCCCGTGGGTGCGGCAATAAGTCGCGCCGAAACCCCGGTGCGATTTGCAAGCGCTTCGATTTCGTTAAAGCGGTCATCACCTTGCCTAAAGTCTTTTTCCCCGATGCAGAAAAACAGAGTATCCCCAGTCTTAACGCGGTTAAAGTAGCTCAGTGCATGTTCCACGGAAGTATGTGATGCGACCTCAACACGGACGTTCGGGACATTTTTCAGATAGATCCCCCAGATCTGGCGTGCGACATCGGGATCCAGTGCCTGAGTCGTCCCTGGGATGCTACGACATCGATTAGAAATGACAACAACCACTTCGTCGACCTCCGGCCTTGAAACCAAATCAAGCACGGCGGTAAGATGCGCCGCATGGGGCGGACGGAAGGCCCCCGGATAGAGCGCGATGCATCTCCCTGTTGTTTCTATTTTAGATGTGCTCATCCTTGATCGCGTCCTAACCCGTCCTGATTTGACAAATTCTGAAAGCAATATCGCTCGCTCAGGGCGAGATACTGATCGATATACTTCAAACGTCTTTCACTCCCTTGGCGTATGCTTCTTCTGATGATTTCGTAAAGAAAAGCCGACGCGATGTGCCAGTGAAGACGCGCTTCAGACACTTCCCATTCCACCTGTTCGGAATACACACGGCAAAATTTCTCCACAAGCCATCGAGTGTGGTTCTCATCAGATTCGGTGAGAATCCCATTATAATAAAAATTCGCGATAAAACTACCCAGATCACACAGCGGATCCCCAAGGCGGACACAATCCATATCGATCAAGGCGACCTTGCCCGCATCAATCAACATGTTCCCTATTTTTAAATCGCCATGAATCGGCGTGATGGGGACTGTTCCAAGCCCGATTTCTTCAGAACGAGTCAATAGGGTCTGCACTAATGAGCCCATGCGATTGGCCCATTGGGGATGGGTCTTACCCACGACATCACGGGTTTCTTTTAAGAGATTCAGGATGTCCGACACTTTAAAGTGGGAGACTCCTTCAAGTTTACTGCGGTGAAGTGCCGCCACAGTCGCGGCCATTTCTTCCATCACTTTGTCGCAATGAAGCGCTTTGATCTCTTCCGCTCGAAAGGGCCTTCCCGATAACTCCGACTGCCAAAGGACGTTTAGGTCTGCGTCATAAGCCAAAGGACGGGCAACGCGCAGATCTCCCAATTGACTGGATAGCTGCTTCATGATGCTGTAGACCGTTTGCCCGCTGTCGTCGGGATAGATTTTCCCAAAAACCACCAAGGATCGAACTTCACCGGTTTCGCAATTTTCTAGATCCAGAATGTAACGAATCACGCAGGACCGCTCCGGCAAATAGTGAATCACCTGCGCTTTAATATCCATTAAATGGTTTGATGATTGAAGATTTAGTGATGGTAAGCGCTGCGGCAGATCCTCGCAGAGGAAAGAGAGCTCAAGCATTTTAGGCAAGTGGGTTAGTTTTCGGTCATTAGGGAAAGTCCAGAGTACCATTTCAAGATCAGGGAGATACAGAATCGGCGGCAGGTTTTCTGGTTTGAACAGGGTTTTTCGGCTGGCATCTTTAAATTCAGACGGCCCTTCACCCGTTTTACAAAGACGCGCACAAAGGATTTGTTCTCGCAAAGCTTGTGTTGCGGTATTTAAGATTTCAATCCGATAATTGACAACACAGCTTTTCCCAGGTTTGTAACGTTGTTCTCCGATCTGACAGGAGTGGATGAGAAAACCACCGCCCCCTGCTTTAGGCGCTCCAACCAAGTTTTTTTGAAAAGCTTCCAGCATTCGGGTTTGACTTAAAGCCTTTGACATCTGAGGAAAACAGGGATCAATTTGTTTTTGCTGTTTCATGACCTCAGCCTTCCGTCTTTAGATCCGTCATCCGGATGTGGATGAGATTTTGAACACCCTCCAAGTTGACTTTAAACTTTAGGGCATCCGTATTAGCATGAAGAACATTGTTTTGAAAACTTACCCTTCCCTGGTACCCTTCAAAATCAACAATGACCTTGTTTTTCTCACGCATATGATACAAGTGATTTGCCTGTAAATTTATGATATTGTTCTGCTGGTTTTTTCTAAAAAAAAGTAAGTGCCCCTTGTACGCTATCCCTTCAACAACATATTCTCTCAGGCTAGACTCATGCGCTAAGATAAAATAGTCGTAATAGGTCGTCTCATCTTTTTCGATTGTCATTTTCAAGGCAGTGATTTCATCTTTTGAACACAATGTACCTTGGTGGTAAACCGGGATCTCCTTTACACTGATATTGGGTTCTCTTGTTTGATGCGGATAGAGCAGACTATGAAATCGCGCAGGCCCGGTCGAATGTTGTGAAAAAGTAACAACGGGTGCCTGTTGTTTCACTCCGTATTCTGGAGAAAAAAAACCCATTTCGATGTTCGAACAAACCTCGACCATTCTCGGCTGTGCGATGAGGAGATTCGGAGAGGAGATTCGTGTTGTGGTGGGACAGTGACTCTTAATCGTCTGGTCCAATGCGCTGGGGTGCAGATGAAAATTCAGTACGTAGTCATGAGCCCCTTTCGTGAGAAGCCTATCGGAAAGTATCCAATATTCAGAAGCCAAAAAGAAGACGTTTCGTTCATGGATGACCGGATATTCATGACTGATGGCACTTCCGGAAATAAAGTCAAAACCAACTGAAGTCGTAAATTCTTTTAAAACAGGCCTTGCAGGCGGGGTAATGGGATTTCCTTTTTGATAGGCGGTTTGATTTTTGCCATCAATTAAAACGGTATTATGGTAAGCGGTTCCTTTAAATATTTTTCTCCAGTTAATGCCGTCAGTGCTTTCCTCACTATAGGTAAAACGTCCTGGGTCAACAATGAGGTCGTGACCATAAGCTGCAATTTCGAAATTGAGCAGATCGTAGTGACCATGTGTTCCTGCTCCCAGCGATCCACAATCAAAAAAGAAATAGAATCCTTCATCGTAGGGTTTCTCTTTCCAGTCGCTTCGGAGAATATAGTACCCACTCTCACGAAATCCTTTTGATCGACACGGCGGGGAGCTACCTTCTTTGCCTTGAGTCAGGGCATAAAGCAAATGTTCATTTTGATAAAATTCAATCCCTTTTTTAAATAAAGAGAGGTAACTGTTACGATCTCCATCACTCACAGCTGGGATAAAACCACTGGGCTTGTGAACATAGAGCGAGAACTCCAGTGCTTTCCTGATTAAATGGTCACATTCGACTGGGAATGGGATTCCATTTAACAAGGCGAGTTCTTTAACCCGTAGATAATTTTTGAGGACGGTGTGATGATAATCCGGTGAAAGCTCTCTCTGAACACCGTCAGAAAGAAGGTCATGCCGCATATTATTGAGGATTTCGTCGATGGAAAATGCAAGAAAGTGGTCTGCATTGCAAATCTCCGGAAAGAGCGTAGCGACCAGGAATATTGCATACAATTCAATCGTCCTGTGATTCCCTTCCTTTGTGAGGTTCATCGTTAAATAACGGGTCTGCAAATAGACGGATCGAAGAAAGACGATCAGAAAATCGGGTTCTATAACTGAGCAAGATCTTTCTGAAATAAAGTACCGGTAAGACAGGAGCCATTGTTGCAGTCTTCTACCCGTCACTTGAGCGTTAATAAAGCCCTCCGGCACATTTTTAATCCATGAGGAGATCAGTTGGATCCATTTCTCCGCGTACTTCTCGTCTCTGGAATACGCATAGGCTTTACCCAGATCATTCGCAAAGTAAAACTTATGCAGTAAAATGTGCCATTCAATATCCTGACTGGGGTTGACCTTCCAGTCGAAATTCTCAGGAAAGTGATGACTTTCGTTATTAAAAGAAAACCTATTGTCAATGATCTGATCGGCTGTTTTTACATCGGCTTTTGAACCTTTTGAAGGGGGAAAATGGCGAACCGTATTGCGATTTTGAAAATGGGATAACAATAAGTCCGCCTTCATAGAGGCATAAGGTTCTACCAAAAATTTTAAAGGCAAATTCTTATGCGTCGTGACCATTGGATCTTTTGTTCTACCTATGGAATAAATATCCATACATTTTCACTCACTTTTTATGGTAGGCCCGACCGTTCAAAACCACTTTCCAATTACAAGATGGACTTGCCACAGACTTTAAGTAGACTTCCTGGCTCTTTATGAATGACCCGGATCTTTCCTTTCGCTGTCTTTCTGACAAAAAGGAGGGCGCCTCTATATGTGAAATCTTCAAAAGTCCATGTGTAAGTATGTTCAGGGTTTGTGCTGAAGTAGTAGTCTTTATGGGTATGCCCGTGTTGCGTTACCGTGATGCAGAGTGCTAGCGTGTCAGTGGCATCACAAAGATGAGACCCGCACAAAACAGGCAAGACTTTCACAGTGAGTGCGGGTTTGTTCGTTTTATACGGGTAGAGGATGGTGTGGTAAGCGGCATTGACCGCATGACTGGCGCAATGAAGCACTGGCGCAGGAAGTTTTACGCCGTAGGTCGGAGAGATATAACCCTCCTCCAAAAAAAGATCTACCCCTGGAACGTGGGCTTGAGCCATTACCAAATGGGGGGCATTGACCAATAGGGTGTCCTGATCATGCCTGACTGAAACCTTGCCATAGGCTTGATCTGAAAGATGAAAGAGTCGATCATAGTCATGCGCTTGCTCGGCGCGTAAAAGATCTGAAAGTATCCAGTATTCGGAACAGGCAAAAAAGATCTTCCGCTCATGAACAGCATCGTATTCGTGGCTGCGGGCAATGCCATGGATAAAGTCGAATCCTTCGCCGCTGATAAACGTTTTGATCTCATGATCCGGTTCAGTGCCTTTTATTTTAAATTTCTTTTTATGAAAGGCATAATGTGTTTGATTTTTTTGATCAACGAGCACGGTATTGTGATAGGCCGTTCCACGGAAGCGGACACGCCAATTGATCTCACCAGATTCGTCATAGGTATAGCGTCCGGGATCGACGATTAAAGACTGACCATATGCCGCCATCTCAAAACTTAAACAGTCGAGATGCCCATGGTTTCCCGCCCCCAAGGGACCGCAATCGAAAACAAGGTAGCGGTCGTCTTCGTAAGCCTCGTTCCCATTTCCCCATCCGCTACGCAGGACGACATATCCGCTTTCGGAAAACATTTTTGACCTTTCAGAAGGAGGATGACCCAATTGCCCTTTAGAGGCGACGTATAACATCTCTTCAGAACCATAGAGTTCATACCCTTCTTTTAAAAGATCTAAAAAACTTCCGACATCGCCATCGCTGAGTGATGGAATAAAACCATCCGGTTTATGAACATAAAGAGAAAATCCAAGTGCCTTCAAGATCTGTTGATCCATTTCTTCAGGCATAACAATCTGATTCAAAGAAGCCAGTTTTCGAATATTGAGGTAATTTTTCAGGACAATGTGATGGTAATCCGTTGAAAGCTCACAATGGACACCGTCTGTGAGAATGTCTGTCTGAATGTTCTTTAGCAGCTCCTGTTTGGCGAATGCGAGCAACATATCAGCCCTATTTAACTCAGGGAAAACAATGGCCGCTAACAAAATGGCATAGAGTTCCAAGGTTCGATGATTGCGCGACGGGGTGAGATGATCTGCAAGATACATCACTTGATCGTTTAGCGATTTTAAAAATTGCATATAAAATATTGGAGGAAGTTGGAGGGTCGGATTCAGAGTCACAAAATAGTAATGCGCATAAATCCAGTTCTGGATGCGTCTCCCTGCCACATCACTCGATAGAAATCCCAGAGATACCGTATTGATCCAGGATGCAGTTAGGTCGATCCATTTTTGAAGATATCGTGGGTCTTTTGTTTCATGAAAGGCCATTCCTAATCCAACTGAATAATAGAACTTATTGAACATGATCAGCCATTCGATATCCGGACTCGGGTTATCAGACCAGTCAAAGGCTTCCGGCAAACAATAAGATTCATGATTAAACTCAAAACGATTCAGCAGAATATTGTCTATTTTTTTTCGGCTTGTTTCTGCTTCGTCGATGACAGGAAAATAGTGGATGTCTGTTCGATTCTGGAAATGAGACAATAGTTTCTCCGGAGACCAAGACCGATAAGGCTCATGAAAGACACTGGTTGGGTTATTTGTCTCAATGCTTGTCATGAGACCATTTTTCTCCGTTCCATATGGGATACGAATAAGTTCTTTAAGGCGATATTTGTTTTATCTGAGTTGAATAGTGTACACACTTTTGCTCGGCCAGCCTGGCCTAGTTTGACTCTCAACTTTGCGTTTTGTAGGTATTTTTCGAGTGCTCCTGCCAATGCAGAAACATCTTTCTGTGGAACCAAAAGCCCATCGACACCATCTTCTATCAGTTCGGGGATGCCCGATATTGATGTAGAAATAACCGGGATCTCCATGGCCATAGCTTCGACTAAAACATTTGGGATACCATCACGGTCACCATTATTTACAATCTGACACGGAAGCACAAAAATGGTACATTCTCTGTATATTTTTCTTAGGGTCTCTTGAGTCACACCATCGGTGATGAGCATGTTTTCTTTTAAGCCTAAGTCCTTAATCATTTTTTTTATCACTTCAGTTTGTTCATCGGGTTCACCGACAATTCTGCATTGGAAATCATAACCTTTATCTTTTAATGTCTTACACGCTTTCACCAAGTAGACAAAACCCTTCTTTTCAACAAAGCGACCTACAGATAAGATAATCGGTATCGCTTGAGAAAGCCCACTTCCTTCGATCGCTTTAAAAACGTGAGGATCCAATCCATGATAAATCGTATGGATCGGTCGATTTCCCTCGCATAGCTTGCTCAGGTAGTCCTGGTTCGCACCAGTGCATGTTACGACAAACTGGGCTTTCTCTATTTTTCTCTTGAGAAGATCCCCGGGGTTCAATTTGGGTAGATAAATATCCTTCGCGTGTGCGGTAAAACTAAATGGGATGTTTGTGAGTTGGCTCACAAACATCGTAATGGTTGTAGAACCATGACAGAAGTGACCATGCAGGTGGCGAATACGGCCTGATTCTAATATTTCTCGTGCGATATATCCCGCTTGAAGAAATTCCTTTATAAAGGCCTTTTTGGGCTTCTCAAAAAAACCTGAACGGTAGCGAAATGTCATCTTCACAACTTGAAGCCATGTGGACAAATAGGATTGAGGCCGGTTCCTGAATAAAGAAAAATGACTTTTAATAAACTTAGGCAGATTCACCCAAAGCCATCCCAATAAACTACTGCCCGATAAGGAGGTGACCGAAGGAAGGTATACAACTGCGGATCTACGGCTAGCCGTAGCGTGTTGCTTTAATCCCGCTGACGGTTTCTTGACAGAAAATACTCGGATTGGCAGCCCCATTTTTTCGAGCAAAGAGATCTCGTTCATAATGAAAGTCTCAGAGAGTCGAGGATACTCCTTCATTATATAGGCTATTTCAGATCTATCGGTTTTAACGTTCATCTGTTCAGTCGCTTTCTCAGGAGTCACTACATTTCTCCATGCAATCCATAGATCGCTATACGATAAAAATTAAATTCAAAATCTTAGAAAACCAGAAAAGCCGATTCATTCACAAATATCGAAGTAACTCGGTGATTCTGGGTAGAGCGTCCATATTGACTTGTGTACTGGAACTGTTTTTTGTTTTAGCACCTAATTCTTCGAGAAGTATCGATGTCAGTAACTGAGGACTCAGGTGATCGGGGTGGATTGTCTTGAAGAGATTGAACCCGGCCATTCGTTCAGCACGTATGGCCTGTTCTTCCACCGGTTTGACTCTCGGAACAATAATCGCCCGCTTCTTAAGCGTCAGAATTTCGCATATGGTATTGTAGCCCCCCATCGAAATCACAACATCGGCCGCATCCATATAACTCATCATATCATCGGTAAACTCTAAAACTTTAAGAGAGGGATATTTCAGCTTCGCCTCAGAAAGCCGTTCCTTTTGGTGATTTGGCATTTCAGAACCGCTGATCACCAAGCTCTTGACACCATAGGGGATAAAATGAAGTCCGGCGATATAGGTCTTAATGAGTCGATACCCATCCTGTCCGCCGCCCGGCGTGACCAGCACCAATGGATCCTCTCCAAGCCCAAGCTCTTTCCTGATGGTTTCACGCGTCTTCCGTCCATGCTCACGGGCGATATAACCACAAAAGCGAACCTTATTGGAAACCGCTTCCGGGAATTGATATTCCTTGATTACATTAAAGACATCAGCGGCTCCGACAATCAGAACAAGGTCGTAAAAGCGTTCAATCGCTTTGAAATAACTGTTCTTCTTCCAGACTTTGATGGTTGATGTCGGTTTGTCGAGGATATCGCGGAGAAGGAGGACAATCTTAGTCTCGGAAAGATGGTGCTTGAGATATTCGAAGGAATCTTTCAATTCGTTTTTGATGCCAAAGGGTTTTTTATCAACGAGAAAGAGGTCTGGCCTGAAGCTGGCGACTGCAGATTGAATTAAGTTTGCCCGCAACTCCATTGTTTCATCGATATTGGTTCCCAGATACTTGGGCGTATAATCCTCCTCTTCAGATCGGTGCAGGCATGGAAGTTTAAGGTAATCAATCCGGTCGGGAATTTGAAGCGCGTGGATCATGGGTGAACTGGAGATCACAAGGATAGATAGGTCTTGAAAATGTTTTGTCAGATAAGTGCAGATCGAGAGCATACGGCGAATATTTCCAAGGCCGTATGTATCGTGAGAGTAAACAAGTAATCGTTTCATCGTCTCTTTTATGGTCTTTCTTAATGAAAGATTCCTAGGGGTTCATCGCATTTTTGTCGTTTTATTTACTAGGAATATCTCATTGAAAAGTGGATAGCGTGTTGGTATATGCAGGATATGAAAAAACCCGGCCATATTCTTCACGTTTTCTGTGGCTTTCGATCTCTAGCGACGTTTTTTTTCTGAGTAGCTCTTCAATGGCGCTCATCCCCAATACCAGTGTTGTTCCCGGTCGCTCGAGTTTAAGGTAGTTGAAGGCGGGCAGCATCTCCTTACTAACACGTTCTGGCGATTCATTGGCCAGCACGAGATCCGGGTTAAAACATCTGATCGCATCCAAAATCATTTTCTCTCGCAAGTGTTTAAGCCAATTGTCGAAAAACAAAATAGGAGAGGATGCGTGAAAGTTTCTACTGGAAGACTTATCCATGTCCGGAAGCTTGATGAAATCGAGTCGATTCGGTAATTTGAAGCAAGGTGGCTGAGGGGTATCGGAGACCACAAGTTGTGTCGCATGAGGAAAATAAGAAGCCAAGCGTTCCGCGATGGCGAGGGTTCTCTGTATATGGCCGAGTCCATATGTATCGTGAGAATAATGAAAAATTCGGAGTTCCGTGTAATGATCGTTATCTTGCTTCACTGGACTAGGCCCTTCCCGTACAAGTCTTTTGGTCGGCGACCAAGGTCGACCAAAGTCATTCGTTATTATTAAAATCTCATTTTTTCGTAAAAAATGTCTTAACCCGAACTGTTCTTTTCTTTATTTTTGGGATTATATTCCCAATAAGGCAGATAGTCAAGGGGTAAATTCAAACTCTTCCCTCTGTTACTTTCTAAATTAAACGCAATAACTATGCCTTTAAATATTTCACATGTAAGCTATTGATAAATAATAAGAAATAACCTGAGCAGATGCGGAAACTGTGATTAATTTAAAACGATTGGGTGATCTAACCCAGCCATTGGGGCAATTGCCCCAATGGCTGGGTTAGATCACCCAACGAGCTTGTAGGAAAACCCTGTTTTTATAGATCGATCTTCCTCCTGGTGGATTATTTTTGAGGAGGGATCGTTTCCATTTCTTTTTTTCTAATAAAAAGATTTTCCTGTTTGCTCCTTCAAATTGTTTGGGCCTTTCACCTCTTGATCGCCCTCCGGGGGGCCTTTCCGTCTTTTCTTCTGTCC
>JAJDBT010000067.1 GCA_029261215.1 Nitrospirota bacterium
GGGATCAATCAAAAAGAAAGGCACAACCCACATGAAAAAGAGCGAATTGATTGAGAAGATTTCAAAAGCGGTTTCTAAAAGCACCAAAACGGAGGTCAGTAAAAAGCTGGTGGATGCGGTGATTTCGGAGACCTTTGTCACCATTGGCAAGACGGTTAAAAAAGAAGGCAAACAGGGGATACCCGGTTTTGGCACCTTTACGCTCACCAAACGGGCGGCACGACAGGGCCGCAACCCAAAGACGGGTGAGCCGATCAAGCTCAAGGCTTCAAAGTCTATTCGCTTTAAACCTTCGCTGGTGTTGAAGGGAACCTTGTAAAAAAACTGTTTCAAGATCCGGGAACGCTTTTTTTTTACAAGAGGATGTTCAGATCTTGATGCTTGAAAAAGATCAGGTAGGGGAGGGGAGACTAAAAATGATTAATAGCTCTCAAGAAACCAGGGGCTTGGCCTCCCGCGCCCGCAAGGGGGCGACCTTTTTTTAAAGACTTGTTTTATCCTATTTCAGGTGGGTAACAATCTTGAAAGGAGAAGTGAAGTATATGGGAAACAACGAATGTGATATGAAATCAATTCAGCATTTGGCAAAAGAAATATCATCGCTCAAGGAGATGATAAAAACCTTCGCAGAGCTAATTGAAATAAAGCAGCTTCAAATTCTTGACCTTATGGAGGGTGTTGACGCGACAGGTTTATATCCGAAGATATCCCGACCTGAGACATCAATAGGTCTAAACTAGCGGTCTGTACGTAGTGCGTGTAAAAAGTAGACAGATCCTGCTCTGTCAAAGATGAAGACGGATCGTAATCATGGGCAGTATTCACAAACTTTTACCCAAGTTAATACTCAATGAATTATTTGTGCGTGATTTGATGGCTGCAACGCCCCCCTCTTTTGCACTTGGATATGTTGAAGAAAGAGGCTCAATCAGCGGTTTTTTAGCCTTGAGACCGGAAGTAACGATACCATCTACCTCGACTCGGCAAGGTTTCCGCTTTGGACACTCCGTATTGGGACTTGGTCGTAGTCCTATCCTGCATTTCGCCTTTGAATTTTATGGCCATGCCACCTACAACAGCTTGGTTAACCCTGGAAACCCTATTGTCCAATCCGTGCTATCGACCATGATTGATACTGAGGATTATTTCTTCTTCGCCATCAATCCAGATCAAACCGTCACAGCATTTCGCTCCAAACTGGAGCATGCGGATCTGGCTGGGCTGAAGACAAATCAGAAGCACTTTAAAGAAGCAAGCTGTACGACTGAGCAATATGAGAGCGCGTTTAACGCCTTTTCAAAAAAGCCTGATCCGCCCGGCATAGTCATGACGTGGGTGTGCCGGGACAACCCGGAATATTTGGACTTAACTGAGCATCGATTAGAGCTTAACCCAAGACCACAGTAATTATGTGATGAATCAAAAGAGAGGTGGCATCGAGCAAACTCTTCTTAACCAAGGGAAGTAGACCGGCCTTCGCACTTCAAAATTCCGCCCGATTTTTTCACGGGCCAGCTTGTTCTTGATTGTTTGGCTTTTTCGATTGGGCCAAGAGCAGAAAAGAAATCGACTTTTGATTGTAGGTCTCTGGTGGATTTTAGATAATCATCAATTTTATTGGCTTTTGTCGATCGGTGATTTGGGAAAATCCATGCAAGGTATTCATTATTGTCTTCCCGGTAGATCAGTTTCCACCAATAGTCCGGGGTTTGTATCCCGTGGCTTTGGGTAAAATGGTCGTTCTGTGTGTCCTTCCCCCAAATCACACCGCCCCATATTTTTAAAGGGGTAATTTCTCGATAACATTCCGTGATGATTTCGGTTTGAAACCATGCGCCTTTGGCTTGATTGAAGGCTGAGGCTTGAGGCAAGATGTTGGTGAGATAGAAGGTGTCGGCGAAAGCGGCGGCATTGTGGTCCATGTGGTTTGCGGGTACCAGATGCCCCCGATCCCAGGTTCCGGTATGGGGGGGAACGGTCTTTGTTCGGTAACTTTGAGAACTGGTGGCCTGGCAAGAGACTGGTATGCTGTGATCGATTTTAAAATCGTGGCCTTTGCGGTCGATGTTTCCGGTGTCTTTGCCGATTTCGTAATAAAAGGCCAATGCGCCGTGATGCGTGTCACAATCAAGCCAAAGGGTGAAGCCGTGGTAGGCCCGTTTCAGTGGGGCAGACGCAGCCTGAGTGATGCCCGTGAATGGCACACTGAGGATCATGAGGAGTGTGAGTAAGAGGCGGGTCATTTGGAAACATTATCGGCAATTGATAAAAAAAAGAAAAGGGGAGATCCATGGCTGAAAAACTCGATCCGAAAGAAGTCGCCTCTTTTGAAGAGGTGTTATTGGGGGAGGTGTTGACCAATCAGGCGCTGATCAACCTCCTGGTTCAAAAAGGCCTTTTGACCGAGAGCGAACTTTTAGAAGAGATTCAGCGGATTCGAGGGTAGGGGCGTGAGGCTTTTTATTCGGATGTTCTTTGTGCTTGTTTTTATGGTGACGGCGGCGCCACTCCATGCGGAAGAACAAAACGATTGTCATGATCGAGAAGCGGCTTTGACCTGGGAAAAGATGGTCAAGGAAACACCGAATGACCTTGCGCTTCAGCGGCTTCATGCTTTGCGTTTGGGGATCTGTTCGAAGATTGATGCGGGGAGTCTGACCTTTGATCAAGGCATGAGCATTTTTGAAGAAGCACGGGAAAACGCCGTGCAAAAACGGTTTGAGGAAGGCCGGGTGAAGAAAAAGGCACTAAAACAGTAGTTTTCCTGTGTCGGCTGTCGGCCCCCATATTTCCTTTCTAAGCAACTTTCGGAAAGCCAGACACCCTGTAAGATCTGTAAAATCATGACCTCAAAGAAGCCTATGGAAATGTGGAAAACCCCGCGCTGCGTCTATGGAAAACGCATTGAAAAATACAACCCATTTTTCAAGACGTTTTTCACAGCCTCCGCCATCATGCGCGGTTTCCCACAGTGCCACAGGCCCGGCGACGTGTTTTTTTCTGTCAAAAAGGGGTAGTGACCGGGGAGCTGCGATAACCGCCAACTTTTAGGCAAGAGGCGCTTGTTCGGCTTCTGGTGGAGAAAGGCGTGTTGACGAGGG
>JAJDBT010000068.1 GCA_029261215.1 Nitrospirota bacterium
CGCAAGGCTTCACCCGCTGGTGCCTCGGCGACAATGGGCACAAGGGCTTCGATCGCATTGTTGACCGCCGTGCCGATGGCACCCGACGAGCTGTCGATATGCGCCAGGGCTGGCGACACCTTTTCCAGGAAAAGGATCGCCCCTTCGGCCCCCACGATGGCGTCCTTGCGGGCCGTTTTTTTAATCTCCGAGACCGCCTCCTTGATGCGCTGGGCAGCCAGACGAGATCCACGCCAGCCATAGGTGTTTCTTCGGAAGCGGGTGGAGAAGCGCCACTTATGTTTTGCTTGAACAGACATGAGAAAATGCGCTCTTTGCCTTCAATGGGGTGGTTTAATTATTGAGATTTGCCTGTCCTATGAGGAACAAGGTTGCTCGAATGGTTTTGTCATAGCAATTCGGACGCGGATCTAGAATCAGGATCGTTTTAATCGATGTTGGCACCAACGACTGCCGCCATTTGCATCATGTCGATCGTTTGACCTTCTTTTAAGTGGGTTAAATCGGTCAGTTTTCCGGACTTGCTGGTTGATTTAGTCAGTTTAAAGATGGGAAGGAGCTTCGAATCCGCCACAATATATTTACCCGCGTTTTCCGGCTTACCATTTTCAGTCTTTGTTTGCAGTTTGTTTTCTTTAATATAAGCCCACAGCTTCTGGGTAATCTCTGTTCTAGGAAGCGCCGTTTCGCCTAAAAACTGGGCTAAATTGGTTTTCAGTTTCACTGCCTTTTTCAATCCTTTTGCTTCTGCCATTTGAATCCTCCAATTAGATCGTTCAATAAACGGTTAAAATTTTTCCCCATCTAAAAACCCCAAAAACGATAGTACAAGATCAGACCTTTAGAAACCACCCTGATTTTCAAATTTTCTCTGTTGAAGGTCTAGTGCAATCCCTGGATGGTGCTCACCCCAATTGTGAACGAGATCCAGCCAAAGGCGGTAACTCAGACTGTTAATCAGCGTGCAAAAATGACCCCCCTATGGTAAGCATCCGTGATAAAAATGATCATGGAGGATATGGAGGATGCTCGTAGTGGAGACAATTGCAAAGATACGCCGCTACTTTTTTGTAGAGGGGAAGAGAATCAAACAAATATTAAGAGAGCTTCGGATATCTCGAAATACCGTCAATAGAAACAGGAAATGATAGTTGGAGACTCAAAAAAAGGAAGTAATATTTTTTTGTTTTAGAGGGGTCAATTTTCAACGCTGATTGACAAATGGAGAAACCATTCATATTTGTTCTTATCTCTTTTGGTCTCTTCGGTCATAGTTATTATGTCTGCACGTAAATTCTCCGATTTCCAAAATGGATTTAAAATATATTTATCTTCATGGAAGATAACAAGTCTGCGCGGTTCAGCCAAAAGGGAAGTCGGTACTGTGATTTTAGCATGAAGAGCAATACAAGGCATCTTAACTTTATTTTCAAGCCTTACAGCATTTACTAGGGCTTCACTGATTATATATGTGTTTAGGATTTAATCCCTGTTCCACAGATTCCACCAGACATAAACCCCCGTTTTAATCCATTATTGAGATTGATATTGATTATCAATATACGTACAAGGGTCTATGAGATCAAGGGGGAAATGTAGGCTCTGTTGCAAAAATTCAAAAACAAGGTTTTTGATGTCTGTAACTCTTTGAAATTACAAGAAACCACTTTCGTCAAAATCCCCAAAATCAGGTTTTTGCAACAGAGCCCAAAAAATTGTGTCAGAGAAGAAACCGAAGGATGCCATACGCGTCTGGGTCCCCGGTTGTTCAAGCGGGGAAGAGCCCTATTCTATCGGGATGATCCTTCTTGAGCAGATCGAGTTGATGAAAAAGGATTGCCCGATTCAGATCTTCGCCTCCGATATTGACGAGGAGGCCTTGGCGGTTGCGCGTACAGGGATCTACCCTCAGAGCCTCCGTACTTACTCTAAGGTGAATTCAGGTGAGAGGATGTCTCGCTATTCTGGGCTGTGTCTGTATTTGTTGATCTGTCAAAAGGGTTCCCTTTTGATGAGATATGTTTTCCAAAAATGGCGTTGTTACAATAACCTTGTTTTGGATTTTCGCAACAGAAGCTTCCAAACTATACTATTTTGGGCGTTGTGCCAAAACACCCAATTTGTGGCACGGAAATGTCCGCAAGGCCTTGCGGATTGTGAAGGATCTGGACATGACGCTTGATGTGGAAGAGCCAAGTCCGAAAGTGCGTTAGTTGCAGAAAGCCCTTCACGAATTTGACAGCTATATCACTGCTAACCGGCCATTCATTCCCAACTACGGGAACCGATACCGGCACGGAGAGGTCATTTCCAGCGCCTTCGTTGAGTCGGCGGTAAACCAAATTGTCAGCAAGCGTTTTGTTAAGAAACAGCAGATGCGCTGGAGCGAGCGGGGCGCGCATTTATTGTTGCAAGTCCGTACCAAGGTGCTGGACGGAGACTGGCGCACTCGTCTTGAGGGATGGTATCCAGAGATGAAGAAAGCGGCATAGCCCCCGGTTTTTTCCGGTCTCCTATATTGACGTCACAAACAGGGCACGAAGTAGTACGGTTTTTGGATGAGGCAATACGACCGGGAAAAATAATTGTCGTTGATCAGACCCCTACTCGCAACGCGAAGGGATCGACAGTCGGAATGTAACTTGTCCGCAAGGACCACCTGGATTCAAAATCGTAGGTTTCTGTTCAAATGTCCCCGTTGGTTCATTTAGCAGAAAAGCCCTCCCGGAGGGAAGGCTTTTCTACTACCAATACGTTTTTGAGTAAGTTATCCGAGCGTTTCTGCTAGATCATCCGCCGATGGATTGTCATCTCCACTGATTCTGTTTGCGCTGTCGTCAATCAAGCTTGTTCCGGTCGGAGTCGAATCGTCTATCGAAACGACATCCTTATCCTGGGCGAAAACATCCATGTTCAACGGGATTTCTGCCGCCCAGGCCTCCGCAAGCGTCGTTCCATGATCAGGGTCTTTTGTTCTGCCATCAAGGAATTCTGCTCCCATTGGGTCAACAGTTCCTGCACCCACCTCAAGCACAAGGGCGTCGGCATTTGCGGTATTCTTCGTCAGGGCGTCCGTTAAGGCATTTACAAGCCTAAATAGGACAATCAGGTCAACGCCGTTTCCGGCATCGGCAAAGCTCTTTACAAAGGGAATGGTCACTTTCCAGCGATGGTCGGTCACAAAGGTAAATGGCGTGCAGACGCCATCCACGTCAAGATCGCCTTTGATCCACACGCTGGGTCTTCGCTCATTTGCACTGTTAAGCAGTTTCGTTGTGATTGCAGCGGGGATGTTGGAATTGGGATCATTGTCGCCGATCCGTTTGAAGTCGGTCTTCAGCTTTTCGTAATTCCCGGCCGCGAGGGTCATCGTGATGGTTTCTCCGGCATCAGGATTATTATCCAAAAGGTCCAGTGCGAACGGTCCCGTTTTTACATCATTCGCGCTATCTCCCTGTAGGTCGGCCTCTACCTGATCCAAGATGACGATCGCTTCATCAATTTCGATTTCACCACCCGCGATGGCCGCTATGATGGGAGACGCATTGTTTTGGCATTCGGTGTGCGCGGCATTTGCGACACCTCTGTTGAATAAGAGCTTGACTCCCTTCTCAATGAAACGTCCTGAGAATGCTGGTTTTGTAGTGGCATTTGTGTTTGGTATGGCCGTTACGCCAACTTTGCTAACAGTGCCCAAAGAAGCCGCCGTGGTCGAATTGCTGTCACTCCCGCCGCATCCTGCCAAGAGCAAAGTTAATATCATGGTTCCATAATTCAGAAAATATGTTTTCTTTTCCATTTTTTTATCTCTCATTATTTTCTCCAGTGAATCCAAGTATGCTGTCGCTAAGAACCATCATCGTCGGGTCTTGACATTTCCTTCATCATTCTGGTCTCTTTTCAGAAAAAGCTTACCACCATTAATGGAAGTGTGTGCTCTGGAGGAACATCAAAAAAGGCACTGTTGCAAAAATTCAAAAACAAGATTTTTTATGGCTGTAACTCTTTGACATTGCAACACACAACTTTCGTCAAAACACCTAAAATTAGGTTTTTGCAACAGAACCAACCTTTGACTTTGGTGGATATTCCAAATGATAATCGAAATACTTTTTGAAGTACTCTGATTCCGTTATTTTTGGGCTATCAGATTTAATATAACCAACAGATAAACCTCCATAATTATCAATTATATACTTATAGAATTTACCGTCACTGTTTGATGCCAGAACTTCAGGATTTGGATATCTGTCTCCCAATGATCCAATAGTTTGTCCAATATATAAAATGTTCGATTCTCCATTTACTCTTGGAATTGCTCTTATAGACATAAAAAAGTAAACAATGCCTTTTTCTGTCTTTGCATCTTGCGTACAAAAAAGTTCTTTGAATTCCGAGTTCAAATCAACTGATGAAGTGATTGTTTTTGATAAAATTGTGATTCCTTCAATTTCCATAAGTTCTCCAATATTTATGTAAGCCTACAGATTTTTCAAATCTGAGTTCAACGAATTTCTGTCAATGGCGTTCTGAAATAGATCCAGTGTGGGGAGTGAGTCCACAATATTACGGATAGTCTTTACCATTGGGACTTCATTTCTGGAGATGTAAAACAGAATTATGAAACTCAAAAAGTGGCGGATTACGGTCCTTTGTCGGATTTAATCCATTGATGGCATTTCTGAGTTTTAAGACAAATGCCGACTGATTCGCTTCTTTTTCAATATGATGCTGGATCATCTTCCGGAGATAGGAATTGCTTCCCATCTTATCGATAATGAGAGAGAGAAATCGCTTGTTATCTCCGATCTCGGTCATTTCTTTAAGAGACTGAATGAGTTCCGGCTCAAGATAGATGCAATAATCGTCAATACGCAGATAGGCCGGATAGACCGGGTTGTTTCTGTTTTCAAAGGTAAAGCTCTTCAAGGTAACCCTCCTTAAAAATAGGACTTATGATCGAATCAAATTCTTGAAGAAATGCGTGAGTATGGTAAGTATAACAGGGAAAATTAATGCGGCAATTAGGCTTGATTTATAAGGGAAAATCTCCCCCCATTAAACATGATAAAATACATTATCATGTTAAAATAACCCAAGCGGGGAGGACGTAAAACATCAGATGAATGACTTAACAGTAAATCAAAATCGAGCACTCACGGCGGCGGAGTTTCAGGGGCTTTCGGATGTGCCGCCTGAGAT
>JAJDBT010000069.1 GCA_029261215.1 Nitrospirota bacterium
GAAAGGCCCAAACAATTTGAAGGAGCAAACAGGAAAATCTTTTTATTAGAAAAAAAGAAATGGAAACGATCCCTCCTCAAAAATAATCCACCAGGAGGAAGATCGATCTATAAAAACAGGGTTTTCCTACAAGCTCGTTGAGGAATACACAGGATCGCTGAATGCGATGTTTTCGATTCCGGGAAAAGCGCTGAGAGAAAAACTGCTCGCCTTGAATGGGCTGGGGCCAGAAACCGTCGACTCGATCCTGCTCTACGCTGGCGGCATTCCTTATTTTGTGATAGACGCCTATACACGGCGTATTTTTTCACGACATCAGTGGCTTGACGCCAAAGCGAGTTACGACACGCTGCAACACGACTTTATGTCACAGCTGCCCCTTCACGTACAAACCTACAACGAATATCACGCCTTAATTGTCAAAACCGCAAAGGTGTATTGTAAAAAAACCGCCGATTGCAGCGACTGCCCGCTCCGAATCTATCCGAGCACCCTGTAGCATCGCCTTATTGACTTTTATTCATAAGTTCGATACTTTTTCGGCCAAAATCATCACCTTTCAAGGTAAAGACAGATGCACATATAAACAACATAATCAGGTCACCATGGGCAGTTCAACGCAATCAAAATGAGGATAATCATGAAAAAAAGAATTTTATTTAGTTTTTTGACAGCGCTGCTGGTTTTTATGATGCACAGCCGCGCCGATGCGGCGCCGATGCTTTTTGAAAAAGACGGTCTCCAGGTCGGATACGACGATGGCTTTGTCATCAAAGCGCAGGATCAGTTTATGATCAAGTTTGGCGCATGGCTTCAATTTCAGCATGAATATATTAATTATGACGACTCAAGACCCAATACCAGCGGCTTTAAGGTAGCAAAAGGACGTCTGCGATGGTCGGGGTTTATGTTTAATCCCAATCTGGGTTATGTCATTCAGTTGGAACTGGCTGACCCCAGCAAAGTGAACGAGACAGATAACGATCGCACAAAAGATGTCTCTCTGAAAGATTTTGCGATTGATATCAAACATTATGAAAAGTTCAACATTCGTATTGGTCAGTTCAAAGTGCCCTTTAACCGTCAGCAGCTGGCATTTTTTGGCGACCTCCAGTTTGTCGATACCTCCCTCGCCTCAAAAAGCTTCAATGCCAATCAGACAAATGCAAGAGATATCGGCATCATGCTCAACGGGGGAATCGATGATCACAAAATCGAATACTTCTTTGGCCTTTTTAACGGGAACGGCATTAACCAAGCCAGCAACAACGACAATACCCAGTACCTTACCGTCGCGCGTGTTGTGCTCAATCCCTTCGGCCGGATGTCGATTTCGGAATCAGACGTCAACGATACGCAGCATCAGCTGCTTTCAATAGGCGCGGCCTTCGCCCATGACGGCGGAAATACGAATGCAGCGACACCCGGAACAGCCAGCACGCTCGCCTTTGAATTTGCTTACAAATACCAAGGGATCTCGGCGCAGGGCGAATATTATTTCCGCGACGCCAATAACAATCCCGACGCCAATGGCGGCTATGTTCAAGGCGGCATTTTTGTCAAACCCAAAACAGTCGAAGTGGCCGTTCGTTACGCGCTGCTGAATCCATCCGGCGGAAACAACAACGTGGAAGAACTCACAGCAGGTGTGAACTTTTTCTTTGCAGGTCACCGACGTAAATTACAGATTGACCTCTCCAATATCTCCTCAGACGCTGGTGATACCGACGATCAGCGTATCAGAACACAGTACCAAATCTCCTTCTAAGCCGTTAATTGCACGCCATGAGGAGCAATCTTCTCATGGCGTGCAATTAAAAAAACACGGGAAAGCCTCTCCTTTTATTCTGGCTTCTTAGCCCATCCATCGCGCTTGCAGACCCGCTCCAGCCAGTGCTATATTGAAAACCATGTCCATACGGGAGCACTTGCACATTGGGAATAGGTAAGCACCCCGAGATCAATGATTCGGGAGACCCTTCGATTAGGCGTACCGCCGCAATCAGGGAGAACCTGATCCAAGCGGGACTCTACCAATCTGCAGCGCCCGAATCGCCCTCTGAAAATACAGAAACAGACCATCAAAACAATCTCTGGAGAATCTCCACCACCCCTTTTCAGCTGAGCGAGACCGAGACTGTTTTCTTGCAAAAACTCGGAAACCCCCTGCTTTCTTTTTACGAAGCATGTAATCAACTTTATTTTGAAAGCCTCAACGGAGAGGCTCCCTCCTGGGCATCCGATTATCTAGACCGGGGGAAACCCGAAGCTGTGCGCGAATACGGCCGAATGAAACGCTTTAAACGTGCGCTGCCAGGCATAATTCGACCCGACCTGATCCTGACAGATGAAGGAATGATGGCGACAGAACTTGATTCTGTCCCGGGAGGTATCGGACAAACGGGTGCCTTATCCGCCGCTTTTTCCGAAAATGTACAGGAAGGCCGAACCCTCGTCGGGGGAATCAATGGCCTGGTCTCGGGTTTTGAACAAATGATCCGCTCACACTCCGACAAACAAAATCCGCTATTGGTCATTGTCGTCTCTGAGGAATCTAAAAGTTATCGGCCCGAAATGGGCTGGCTCGCGAAAGCGCTTTCTGAAAAAGGACTCGCAACACATCTCGTCACTCCCAAAGAAATCCTGTTTACAGAAGAGGGACTCTGGATCAATGCTCATGGGAAGAGACAGCAAATCGACATTCTCTATCGATTTTTTGAACTCTTCGACCTTAAAAACATTCCGAAATCAGAACTGATTTTGTATGCCGCAAAAAAGAAACGGGTCGCGCTCACACCGCCGCCCAAAGCCCATCTTGAAGAAAAGAGTCTTTTTGCTTTGTTTCATCACCCTTCACTTCAATCCTTTTGGCAGCGGCATTTGGGCAAAGAAACGACCCACCTTCTGACGCAGGTTTTCCCAAAAACATGGCTGATCGACCCAAGGGAAGTCCCGCCGCATGCGGTTATACCCGGCCTCACCGTTGGGGGAGCCCCGGTAACGGACTTTCGCCAGCTCGGCGAGGCGACAAAAAAAGAACGCCAGTTTGTGATTAAACCCTCCGGTTTTTCAGAATTGGCCTGGGGCAGCCGTGGCGTTTCTGTTGGACATGATCTTTCCGAAGAAGACTGGCGAGACAAAATACACAATGCACTCGATGCGTTTTCGACAAATCCCTACATTCTTCAAACATTTCATAAAGGCCGAAAGGTCACCGTCGAATACGCACATTTTGAAGAAAACCGCTTAAAATCTATGCAGGGACGGGTTCGCCTCTCCCCCTATTATTTTGTGAACAAAAAAGAGGCAAGGCTGGGTGGTGTGCTGGCAACGATTTGCTCTTTGGAAAAGAAGTTAATTCATGGCATGGTGGACGCAGTGATGGCCCCTTGCACAGCACCAGAACCCTAAACTGAAGGAGATCCCCTTGAAACTATATAATCTGGAATCCTGCCCCTATTGCATTATGGTGCGAGAAAAACTTGACGCGCTTGGGCTGACCTATGAGAAGATAGACGTACCCATATGGCACAGCGGCAGAAAAGCGGTTTTTGAAGCCTCGGGACAATATACCGTTCCCGTCCTCGTTGTGGACGATCTGGTTTTCGACGATGAAGAGAAAATCCTGCGCTATCTGGAAGAAACATACGAACAGGGAGCCAAGAATTAATTAGAGAGACGCACTCAGAAGACAAAGGGAGAACAGGCGAGTGGACCAATGGCAAAAAGATTTAAAAGAAAGCATTCATGATGTTGAGACTCTGGAGAAAGTGCTGGGCGTCCCCGCCGAATCTGTCCGCGACATCGTTGAACAATATCCGATGCGAATCACCCCCTATCTCTTAAAGCAGATCAAAGAGAAAGGAGACGCCATCTGGAAACAGGTCGTGCCTTCTCCCGAAGAAGCGTACCCCGATTCCGCCTGTGATGCGGAAGACCCCTTGCACGAAGAAAAAGACAGTCCGGTTCCCGGACTGGTTCATCGTTATCCCGATCGCGTCCTGCTTTTTGTCACAAACCAGTGTCCGATTTATTGCCGGTTCTGCACACGCAAACGTTTTGTCGGGTCGCCCGGAACCCTTACCCCTGACAACCTCAACAAGGTGGTTGCGTATATTTCAGAACACACAGAGATTCGGGACATTATTTTTTCCGGTGGCGATCCGCTTATGGTCGTTGATAAACTCCTTGAGCGGATTCTTTCAGCTCTGCGGGCCATTCCGCATCTCGAAATCATCCGCCTTGGCACACGCGTCCCCGGCACACTGCCTTCACGGATTACACCGGCCTTTTGCGAAATGGTCAAAAAATACCATCCGGTTTATATGAACCTGCATTTTAATCATCCCGATGAAATCACGCCCGAAGTGGGCCGGGCATGCGGCATGCTGGCCGATGCGGGCATTCCCCTGGGCAGCCAAACCGTCCTCATGGAAGGCATCAACGACACACCCGAAGTCATGAAACGACTCATGCAAAAACTCCTGGCGATTCGTGTCAAGCCCTACTACATCTATCAAGCGGATCTGGTTCGGGGCACACAACACTTTAGAACACGGGTGGAAAAAGGCTTGGAAATCATCAACGCCTTAAGGGGACACACCTCTGGCATGGCCGTTCCGCATTTCGTGATCGACGCCCCGCAAGGCGGCGGCAAGGTCGCAATTTTACCAGAAGGCACACTGCTGCATATTGATGATGAGGAAGTGATTATCAAAAACTACGAAGACAAAATATTCAAATACCCACAACCGGCCCATTCAGAAAAGATTGAAAACGCACTGCCCCTCATCAGCTCCCGGCACAACGGCAGGCGTGCATAGACAACGCGGATGACTTATAGAAAAGCCTGAATCTGCTCCGAAAGAAATCTGGCAATGGCGGAGACAGGAAAGGGCCAGGCGTAAATAATTTCTGTTTCAGGATGCCGAATTTGAACCCTTTCAATCGCCTCTGGAATATCTCCTTTTGAATGACCGCCCCCACGCGTCATCATCGGGGTCGTCACAACGACCTTTCCTGTGGTAATCCTCACGGCCTCGCTTATGGCCTTATCCAGATCGGGGTCACAAAACTCATTAAAACCCACAATCACTCGACACCCCGACTGCCGCGCAAGATCTTCCCCCAGTTCCATCGACCCCAAATGAAAGGAATCATTTTCTGCCGTTCGGGGCCACAAGCGCATTTTTTGATCTAAAAAATCATGCCGGGCCAACACTTTTTCGTCTGGGGTTTCAAGGTGTTTAATGAGCGCACGTAAGTCAAACAAGTCTTTGCGTTCTTCTTTTGGGAAATCCTTGGGAGGCGTACCGTGCATCGCCAGCACAATCACAAGGTTCGATTTTTTGGATTCAATTCGCATCAACATGAGTTCTATCTGGATCAATGCAGCCCTGTCAAGATAAACGGTCTTTTTGAAACAAGGGTACATCATTCCATTCAGATGGCTTGACACACATTCAAGGGATACGTAATATATGCGCTATGAAAATTTTTCGTCTACCAATACTGTTTTCTCTCTCGCTCCTTCTGCTCATCCCCGGAAACGCCTTGGCTGAAAGGCCCTTTCTCACGGTTGAGACTGCAATTCCGACCGAAAGAGGCACCTATCGCATTGAAAGCGGTCTCGTGCTCAAGCGGATATCCAATCGCCAAAAAAGAACAGAATTTGGAGTCAACCTCCGATACGGACTCATTCAGAATCTGGAGTTTGATCTTGAAACCCCCTTTCTCTTTGTAAAAGATAACGATGATAGTAAAAACTCCATCGGCGACCTATTACTTAAAACCAAAATCAGGTTTATCAAAGGCCGGGCGGCCAATCCGCTTTCGATTGCGGGCCAAATGGTCATCAAATTTCCAACAGCAGGAGAAGAAGACATCTTAAAAACCACCGGTGTCGTCGATGTGGGCTTCGTGGCGATCGCAAGCAAAACATTCTCACCCGCTACGGCACATATCAACCTCGGATATTATTTTATTGGCAATCCTGCCGGAAAAGACCTTTCCGATCAGGTGCGTTATGCCCTGGGCCTCGAATCACAGGTGGAAGACAGCCCCGTCAAACTCATCGCTGAGCTTTTCGGCCAATCAGACACCAGCAGTTCATCTTCCACTGCAGATACCCTGGTTTTAATGGGAGGCTTTGCCCTGCGAACCCGAAAAGATCTCTCTTTTGACACCACTGTCGGCTTCGGCTTAAACGACGAATCCCCCGATTACATCATCAATCTCGGGGTCGTTTATAGCTTTGATTAAGCCTGAAATATTCTGACACAACTTAGTCAAACTTTAAAACCTGAATAACACACTTAATGCCTGATCCCCTCTGAACAGATCACCTTGATCGGGGTCATGCATAATATTTTTAAATCAAAAAAAAAGGATCTATTTTCCAAATAATAGGTATCTAAAGCGACTTTTCTTTCAATAGGAATGTCGTCTCTTCCATTTATTTGCGCCCACCCCGTCACCCCCGGCACCAAACAATGGACTCCCTTTTCGGTGCGCAGGGCAATTAAATCATCCTGATTGTAGAGCGCTGGCCTCGGCCCGACAAAACTGAGGTCTCCTTTTAATACACTGAATAACTGGGGGAGTTCATCAAGACTGGATCTTCTCAGGCACTTTCCAACAGGAGTGAGGTACGCGCTCGCATGATCCAAAAGATGCGTCGCGACTGCAGGTGTATTTAAAGTCATGGTTCTGAACTTGGGCATTTTGAAAATCGTATTGTTTATGCCAACGCGATCAGACCAATACAAAACAGGCCCCTCGGAGGTCAACTTGATCAAGACCCCAATGATCAGCATCGGAATCAAAAAAATGCCCGATAGGCAGAGTGCTGTTGTAACATCAAATATGCGCTTCATTCGTTTTAAGACCGCATCCGCATAAGGTTTAGACAGTTTTGAATATGATTCCACAATCTCAAATTTCTCAATTCCCACTTTTACACCACCTTGCAGTGGCTTTAAGGCCTTCCGCCATTGAGTAGGGAGGTGTCCAATCGAGTTCCTTGCGAATTTTTGAGCTATCAATCACCAGCGAGTCTGACAGTCGATTCATCACTCCTGATTTTCCAGTAAGCGTCGCCAAAAATCTCAGTACGGCAGGCGGGATAGAAAGTAATCGCGCAGGACGATTCAAGGCATCGGCCATTTTGCGAATGAGCTCCGGGGTGGAGACATCCTCGCCGTCACTCACCAGATAGGTTTGCCCGGCGGCAGCCGGCCGTTCCAGACAAGTGACGATGACATCAACGAGATTGCCAACATAAACAAGACTCCGCTGATTATCAATCGCCCCAAACGGAAGCGGCAGCCCCTTCTGAACCAAGCGCAGCAATCTCAAAAAATTGGCCCCAACCCCCGGCCCATAGACCAAGGGCGGACGAAGGATCACCACTTCCATCCCTGTTTCCTGAGAAACCTGATGCAAGACTTGCTCTGCCTCCCACTTGCTCAGGGCGTAAAAATCCTTCGGATTTTGGGTATCTGTCTCCCTAAAACCACAACCGTGAACACCCGTACTTTCGCCATTTACCTTAAGAGAGCTTACATAGATAAAACGCCGAATCCCCGCACGAGCCGCCTCACGTGCCAATCGCTCTGTCCCCAGTACGTTCACCTGACGAAATTGAGATAAGGGGTCAGGATCCGTCTCCTTCATCACATGCACCCGGGCAGCGAGGTGAACAAGCGTGTTCACACCAACAAACGCCTCTTTCCAGAGCGTATCCGCTCCGATATCACCGCTGATAAAAACGTCACACTCAACGGGGTACGTGCGAGCAAGGCACCTAAAAGCCGCACGCACACTGAAATTTGACCGCAACAATAGATCCACAAGGTACCGCCCTATAAAACCGTTGGCGCCTGTAATAAAGATAGTTGCCATAAATTACCCGAGCATCAAATCGCTAAGCGCCCATCGCCTCTAATTAACCCGGTAGCGACCAGACAGTTCGATTAATATAATCGACGTAACTCATGACAACCCGAAGCACTTGTTTTGACACGAGACCGCCCTCATAATCCGCTACCGTTGATATCACCTGCTTCTTCCGATCATGCTGGTCAATAATCACTTTCACCGCATCGAGTACACGTTCTTTTTTTAGACCGCTCATAATCAGGATTCCCGCGTCCATGCCTTCTGGCCGCTCATGCACGTTTCGAAGGGTGATGGCTGGCAAATGAAGCAAGGACGCTTCTTCCATTATCGAACCGCTATCTGACAGAACACAAAGTGCGTTCATCTGAAGTTTAATATAATCAAAAAAACCGAACGGTTTAACGAACTGAATCCGTCGGTTCAAGACCCCAAGCTCCAACATATCCAGTCTTTTTCTGGTTCGGGGATGAGTCGAAACAATGATTGGAAAGTCATAGGTCTCTGCCAGCGTATTGAGCGTGGCAACAAGATCAAGCAAATTGCCTGGGGTATCCACATTCTCTTCCCGGTGCGCGCTGACGACAAAGAATTTTTCAGGCGCTAACTGCAAACGGGTCAAAACCGTAGATTTCTGGATGCCGGGCATATAATGATCCAAAACCTCGCGCATGTGTGAGCCCGTCTTGATAATCGTCTCTGGTTTGATTCCCTCGGCAATCAAGTACCCCCGGGCATGCTCGGTCAGCACCAGATTGATGTCACTCAGGTGATCAAGTACCTTTCTGTTCAGCTCCTCAGGTACCCGTTGGTCGAAACACCGATTCCCTGCCTCCATATGAAATACGGGAATTTTCCGTCGTTTTGCGGCGATCACCGCCAAGCCAGAATTGGTATCACCGTACAATAAAATGGCTTCTGGCTGTTCTTTTTCCAACACGGCATCCGCTTTCATGATCACCTGAGCGATGGTTTGAGCCGCGTTTTCCCCTACAGCCTCCAAAAAATAATCCGGCTTTCGAATTCCGAGGTCTTCAAAAAAAACCTGGTTGAGTTCATAATCGAAGTTTTGACCAGTATGCACCAATATATGCTGCGTATGCCGGTCAAATTCAGCAATGACGCGACTCATCTTAATCAACTCCGGGCGCGTCCCGACAATCGTCATAACCTTAAGCACAGAGCTGCTCCTGAATAAAATCCAGGTTCAGGAGAAGCGTCTTCACCTGTTCGATGTCCAGCCGTTCGGTATTGTGTGATGTATAGTCGTCGAACTGTGAAATCTTTTCCTCACCATCGCTAAAAAACTTGCTGTAGTTAAGATCCCGGTTATCAGCCGGAATACGATAATAAAGACCGACATCCTCCGCCCTTGCCATTTCCTCCCGAGAAACAAGCGATTCATACAGCTTTTCGCCGTGTCGGGTCCCTATGATGCGAATCGGGTTATCCCTGGAAAAAATTTCTCTCAACGCCCGAGCCAGATCGTCCATCGTAGAGGCTGGCGCTTTTTGAACAAAAATATCACCTTGGACTCCGTTCTCATACGCGTGTAACACCAAATCGACAGAATCTTCCAGTGACATCAGAAAACGCGTCATGTTTGGGTCTGTGACGGTCAGAGCCTTTCCCTCTTTTAACTGAGAAACAAAAAGCGGGATCACCGACCCGCGGGACGCCATGACATTTCCATAACGCGTTGCACAAAGCACCGTTTCACCTTCATTTTGCATCCGGGCCTTGGCCACCATAAACTTCTCCATCATCGCCTTGGATAAACCCATCGCGTTAATCGGATATACCGCCTTATCGGTGCTGAGGACCACGACACGCTGAACATTATTTGCAATCGCGGCAGACATCACATTCTCGGCACCCAGCACATTTGTACGCACTGCTTCCAAGGGATAAAACTCGCACGAGGGCACCTGCTTGAGCGCAGCCGCATGAAACACATAATCCACCCCCTTCATCGACTGGTGAACACTGTCGTAATTGCGGACATCGCCAATATAGAACTTCAATCTATCGTTGTTGAAGGTCATCCGCATCTCTTCCTGCTTTTTCTCATCGCGACTGAAGATACGAATTTCCCGCACGTCTGTCGATAAAAACCGCTTAAGAATGGTATTGCCGAAGGAGCCCGTGCCGCCTGTAATCATCAGTACTTTGTCTTTGAACATCATCTCATGGTCCTTATCGATAAGAATGCATTAATTTGATCATCTCAGGCCATTCAGGAGCAACATATCCCGTTGCTCTAAAAAAGCGATCCGCGTTGAGCGACCGATCAATCTTCAAGGCTTCATCCGGAACGATTTCGATGAACTTATCATACTCATTCGCAATTAACTTTAACAAATCATACTTTGAAATGGCTTGTGTCGCGACATGATACACCCCCGACAAATCGGACCGAGGAATCACGACATCGCGAATCAGTCTCGCCAATTCAAGGGTTGGAAAGCCTGAAAATATCGCCCGTTTAAACCCTTTACACTGAGTCTCTTGAGACAAGAACCAGCCCAGTAGCCCATGCGCACTTTGCAGTTCATGTCCAATAATAGACGTGCGCAAGGTGATCGCATGCCGATCATGCACTTCCCCAAGGAACTTGGACTGACCGTAAAGATCCTTCGCATCAGAAGGATCTTCTTCTGTGTATGCTCCTTTTTCACCCGAAAAAATGCAGTCTGTACTCATATGCACCAATCGACTCCCCACAAGCATACACAGCCCGGCGAGGCGATGCGGCAAAAGTGAATTAATCGGAATCACCTGCAAGGGATCATTTGCACTGGCCAATTGCTTAACTACCCCGATACAGTTTATGACAATATCCGGGCGCACTTCAGAAAAGGTCTTCACTAATCCGTCATGGTTTTCAACATCACATCCCGTAATCAAATGCTCCGCAATCTCCTTCGGAAAAAATCGGCGCACACTGACAGATCGAACAGTTCCAAATACCTCCCAGTCTCTTTTTTCACTCATCACACGGAACACGGCATTCCCAAGCATCCCGCTCGCCCCTAATACCAGGATTTTCATCTCTTCCCCCCAAAAGACAGCGTTAAATCACGAAGCGCATCAATCAATTGCTGCACCAGTCGATCATGATCAAAATGTTCCTTGTAATAGCGTTGTCCATTCTGCCCCATTTTTTCTCGTTCATCATCAGACAACCTGTAAAGTTGCAAGGTCGCCGAAGCAAGGGCTTTTGCATTTTCTGCCGGGATCGTAAAACCCGCATTGGCTTCGCTGACAATCCTCGCCCCCTCGCCATTCAGACAGGCCAAGATGGGCCGACCCACAGCCATGTACGCCTGGATCTTGCTGGGTATCGTCGCAGCAAAAATAGGCTGGTCTGCCAAAGTCACCAGCAGTGCGGACGCCTGCCGCATCAAGCCCGGCATTGTTTCAAGCGGGTATCGCCCTTCAAGATACAGGTTGCTCAGACCGCGCGCCTTCGCTTGTTCGCACATCCAATCCCAGCGGCTTCCTTTTCCCAGCACGACAAAATGAATATCCGGGTATTCCCGCAATAGCTCGGCTGCGCCGACGATAACCTCTATTGCCTGCCCAGTCCCGACGTTCCCCGCAAAAAGCACTGAAAACCCAGCGGCCAAACCGGGGATCTCCGGTAATAAAACTTCCGGGGGATGATAGAATTCGGATTCAACTGAATTGGGATAATACACGATTGATTTTCCAGGGGCCAAGGCAGCCACATTGGATCGAAATGCCTCTGATTGGACCAGCAGTAAATCAGTATGACAATAAACAAACCGAACCATCCGCTTAAGCAACTTCAGTATCCATGGACGACGAATATAACCCGTAGCTTCCGCACTTTCCGGCCATAAATCCTGTATCCACAATGCGACCGGACAGCCCTTTAACCATCCGAGAAAAGACGCCGGAATGGATTGAAAAATGGGAGACGGCGCGTAGACAAAGATCACATCATACTTTTTTCTGCGCAACATCCACGGCCCAAACAATACACCCGACACAACAAAGGACACATAATTCAAAGCCAGCCTGATGCCACTTTGGCGGCCCCTTGCCAAAATCGGCACACGATGCACTTTGAGCCCTTGCCAGTCCTCCACACTGCATCCCCATGCGCGATAGCCTGGAAAAATAACACCGTCCGGATAATTGGGCTTTCCTGTCAAAACATCAACCGTATGGCCTTTTTCTGCCAATGAGCGCGTGAGGTCATTAATACGAAAACATTCCGGCCAGAAGTATTGGCTTACGATCAATACTCTCACTTTAACGGCGCGCCCCCTGTCGATAGATTCTGGATTGCACTCCAGGTTAAGCGTGCAGCCCTGTCCCAGTCGTAAAGGAGAGATCGTTCGGCAGCTTTTTCTGACAACTGCTCCAGTGTGTCTTCATTATCAATGATCAACGCCAGTTTCTCAGCCAAGTCCGCAGGAGAGGCCGGGTTAAAGTAGAGAACGGCATCCCCTCCAAATTCCGGCATCGGAGGGCGCTCAGATGACACAATCGGACGGCCTGCCGCGAGTGCTTCCAGTAAGATATTCGGACAATTTTCAGATTCTGAGGCAAAAATATTAATCTTGGCGAAATGATATACAGCGGGAAGGTCTTCGTAAGGAATTGATCCAAGCACAAGCACATCCTCATTCAAACCCAAATGATTGATCTCAGCCCGCACCCGCCGGGCATATGCGGGGTTTTCCGGCCCAAGCAGGATCAATTTTTCCTGGGTTTGACGTTGTTGTTTCAATATCGCAAAACCTTGCACCACCTCTACCTGTGCCTTGTAGACATCCAGCGTGGAGACATATAACAAATAGTCTCCACTCGGAAGCCACTCCGGCCGCAGCCAATGGGCTTTTGAATCAATTCTGAACTGTGGATTGATGCCATGAGGAATAACGACAGAACACTTCAAGGGTTTACCCACAATAGACTCAACGACCTTTCGCGCATATTCAGAAATAAATATCACCAAATACGCCTGCACCATACTTTTCAACATGACTTTGTGCAAAATCCAATTCCGTAGCCGCTGATATCCAAACGGATATTTACGTCTTTGAGGCAAATCGAATGGCATCATATTTCGAAACATCGTGACCGCTTTGCACCCTTCAGGAACAAGGGTACTCAACACGCCACCTGGGCAAAACAAGATATCCACCTTCTCATCACGAAGCAGCTTGGGCAAATAGAGTCTTTCCCAAATCATTCGCACGAACGGGTTTTCGACAGGCCAATCGACAGACAAGCGCCTCATGTTGTGCCAATCCTCCGAAAGCTTCAAAGCCTCCGGTGCTAGAACGAGTATTTCGACATCGCTCTCTGGGGGTAATCGCTTCAGCAGATTAATCAAGTAGGTTTGTCCACCACCCTGGCGCGCTGAAAAAGCGTTGATTAAGATTCTCATGTTATTACCAGATAGACTTGATTCGACATCTGCTAAAGAACAACATTGTATTCCTTGCGCCACAATTCAAATAGTACCAGCGAAAACAGACGTTCGCTATTGGTCCTACCTCTCTTCTGCCCATCAAATAAGTTGCGAATAAATTTCTTGTCGAAAAAACAATCCTCAGCGCCTAATAAAACATCGTGAAAGAAATCATGCCAGGGGCCACTCTGGAGCCAATGGGCGAGCGGGATACTGAATCCCTGCTTGCGTTGCTGATCAAATTCAGGCGGCAATACACGTCCACAAAGTTTTTTCATCAAAACCTTTCGGCTGGAGACCGTAGACTTCAAATGGGAAGGGACCTTGCCAAAAGCGAACTCAATCACCCTGTAATCAAGCAGGGGAGCGCGTATCTCCAGCGAGTTCAACATGCTGGCGCGATCGACTTTAACGAGAATGTCCTCGGTCAGGTAGTTCTGATAATCCATTCGTGTCGCCCGTTGCAACAAATCATGGGTGTCAGGAATTTTCCTTTCACGGATCGCCTCTGCCACTAAGGGCCATTGATGCGTCTTGATCATCAACTGCTTGCGGGAAGAACGATCAAATAAAGAAGCCATCAGCGGGAGACCCGCATCCAAATTAATCCCTAGCCGCTGCATCCAGTTCCGTCCTTTAAGCCCTACTGGCAGTAAACGCTCTGCCATAAATGCAATCGGAACGCTCACAATACGAGGAATTTTTCCCAGCCTCCGTTGTAATCGGAGCAGTTGATTATAGTGCCCATAACCACCAAACAACTCATCGCCACCATCCCCCCCCAGCGCCACCGTGCAATGCTCGCGAATCAATTGGCTGACCAGATAGGTCGGAATCATGGAAGAATCGGCCATCGGCTCATCAAACTGTCGCGCCAACCGGGGGAACAAATCTACCGCAGACGCGACGGCCTCCAGTTCAATATGCTCGGTACCAAAATGACGCGCAATCAGCCGGGCGTGCCGGGTTTCGTCATGTTTGGCGTGACCAGGGAAACGCACCGTAAAGGTCTTGACCTGGGAACTCGCGCGCACCGCCATAGCGGTGATGAGGCTGGAATCCACCCCGCCGCTGAGCAGAACGCCGACAGGCACATCAGCCACCAACTGCCGCCGCACAGCGTCCTCTAACAAAACCTCCAGCTCGTCCAGCAAAGCATCTTCATTCACTGGCCCAGCTGCTGCCGTAACATCCAGCTCCGGCAACTGCCAATACTGCCACAGCCGCGAATGAGCATTTTCCATATTGAAGACCAGCGCATGGGCTGGCGGCAATTTCTTCACGCCCTGCAACATACAGCGCTCCCCCGGAACAAAGCCCATCGCGAGATAACAATCCAATGACTCCGGGTCGATACGCCGAGAAAAATCCGGATCGGCCATCAGGCCCTTGAGCTCGGAAGCAAAGCGTAGCACCCCATTGACCAAGGCATAGAAGAGCGGCTTTTCCCCAGCCCGATCCCTCGCCAAAAAAAGTTGCCGCTGACGATCATCGTAGAGCGCAAAGGCAAACATGCCATTCAAGTGTGAAAGACAGTCTGTGCCCCATTCACGATAGGCGGCCAAAATGACCTCCGTATCACTGTGGGAACAAAAAACATGGCCTTTTGCCTGTAATTCTTCACGCAGATCCACAAAATTATAGATCTCGCCGTTGAAGACGATACACAACTCCCTCTTGGCATCCTGCATGGGTTGATGCCCGCCGGGGGAAAGATCGATAATGGCAAGCCGACGATGCCCCAAACCGATACGACCATCCGCCGACCACCATTCACCGGTATCATCTGGGCCACGGTGGGCCAAAACATTACTCCCGGCAGAGAGCCAGCCACGATTGGAAACAGGTGATCGAGCGGAAATGCCTATGATGCCGCACATGACTGTTTCATCCATTCTCTCGCCAAGCGTTCCGGCAGTGATGTCCCAAAGCACTTTTCCCATACCAGAGGACAAGTGTAACCAGATCGCAGAAGACCGGTACCGAAGCGAATCGCACCGGTCAGCCTGCTCTCGGTGGCAAAATATGCTGAGCGGGCATCGATCCATGTTTTCCTCGCCTCAAAAACGCCTTCCTCCAGAATTCGTCGATCAAGCCATTTAATCAATTCCTGCCAAGCCGTCTCGCCCCTACTAGCTGGGTCAGGAACGCCCTGTATGCGTAGAAAATGACAAACGGAAGCTGCTGTCCCATACACAAGTTGGGGCACACCCTCTGTTGATTTTGATATCTGCGCCATATGTTTTCTGACCCTTACAAGACAATCTGCCAGGCACGCGATTTCTCCACGTTCAGCGAAACGAAACCATAAGTCTCTGTCCTGCGTTTTGCGAAACAAGGGGTTATAGCCCCCGACATCTCGTGCTAGCTGACGACTAAAAAAGGCTGATGAATGCGGGAAAAATCGCTGTGAACGCTCCATGTGGCGAAGCAGTTTTCGGTGGCGGGATGGATACAACTGGGTTTTTATGCTCCGCCCCGCCTCATCGATTTCGACAAACCCGGCGCCGAGCAGCACCACCTCCGGATGATTCCGTACAAAATCAAGCTGTTGCTCAAGCCGCATGGGTTCACAGAAATCATCGGCATCCAGACGAGCAATCCACGCTCCTTTTGCCTTAGAGAGGCCCACATTCAGAGAGTCGGCCAAACCCGTATTTTGCTTTGATAGGGCAACAATTCGTTGATCCCTATCCTGGTAGTTTTGAATAATATTCCAGGTCTCATCTGTTGAGCCATCGTTTATGAGAATCAACTCGAAGTTGCTGTGGGTCTGTGCCAACACACTGTCTATCGCCTCATGAAGCCAACGACTGGCGTTGTAGCAGGACATTAAGACAGAAACGTCAGGCTCACGGTTAAAAGGAGAAGAACTCATATCATCACCCATTCGTTGGGGATCAAGCCTTTGAATCCCCAGGCCATCTTACCTTCAATCTGGAGAGCGGGTGTGATTACAATCTTATCCTTCCACTCTCCCAACCACGCCCCCCACCAACTGAAGGTACTGTTGGCGGTAATGAAGTCCTTGCACTGAGACATCAGCCACAGGTCGGCGTAGGCGTTCTCATCACCCTGATTGTGAGAAACAAAGGTCACCCGACCTTCCGGCAAGGTCAGTTTTGCACGAGCCGCCTCCGGATCATCCGAGAAGAGAAAATAATGGGGAGCGTCAATCTTCTCTTCCATCAGAGCAATCGCACCTTGGTAATAGTCATTCTGGATATTGTGAGTCGCCGTGTTGCCCGGCGCGTCAAACCAGCGCACATGCAAGGCCACGGCATGGCAATGATGAATCTCTTCAGCCATGCGCTGGTTTACCGCATCTTGAGGCGGGATCATACGAAGATCCTCCCGAATGCTCTGCTCTACATCCTTGAAATATTGTTCGCTCTGCCAATAACCATCCAGATAAAGCGTCCCATTCACCTTAATGCTCAGTAGACGATTATCAAAAGCAGTTCCGACCTGCTCCAGATATCGCCGCTCCGAGAAAGGTTTCCTGCGGGACAGGTATCTCAGCAACCCTCTTCGGCAGTACTCAAAAGGCTCCAGACGCTCGGACGGCGTTGCCTTGCGAACCGGGAGATGAAAGTGATCAAGCATATACTGGCGGCGATACTGGTGGTCACGGACAAACCCGCTTACATCATCAATAACCAACTCGGCATTGTTATGCAAAGCCAAGCGCCGCGCAGCGGCGTAACAAAAGAGCTGATTACCAAGGCCCCCTTTTATACGAGTAATAATACTCATGCAAGGCCGAGTTTATAGCCGATATAAAATAATCCGCTCAAGGTGAGTAACCCATACCAAACCAATGACATTCTAACGATAAGACGTCTTGAACATGTTTGTGCCCCCAACCACGCACACACCCAAAGTAGAAACGTTGCCATAACACGATAACGTTCATGTATGATCAGGTTCCCTCCAGCAATGGCCATGAACGTAACCCAATACGAAATATGGAACACAAACGGTGCTGTATTGTCTTTTCGCCTCTTGATGGATCGAACGAGAGAAGCCAATACAAAGGGAATCCCAAGCAGATTTGTTACGGATGAAAGCAAAGTAAGGAGCCTCTGCCATGCAGACCAATTCCCCACCAACAAATCACTGACCGGCACCAAAATATTTGGAAGAGGCGCAACCAGATAGAGCAGCATTCGTGGTGGTAAAAATAGGACAGACTGAAATAAACCTTCCGGCATAAGCAGCATTCCGATGGAGCTCTCACTCCACTCCATATTAGAGTTTAGCGCAATGTTTCCTCCTGCTGAAGTCGCCACTTGAATAGTCTTACCCACATCAAATTCGTACCCGCCCAAGAATCCAGCTATGACCGGCCCAACAATAAATACAACAACGGCAGTTACACCTAGAACTGCCCTTTGGACAATTCGTGACCCGGACTTCGGCTTAACCAGTAACAGCATCAACACGATTGAAACAATCACCGGAAACAACATACTGGTCCGCACGGCAGCAATACCCAGCAAAGAGAATCCATTGATAATAAAAACATTGGTTAGAGAAATCGCCGACGTGCGTGCAAGGTAACGACCTGTCGTCAGCATCGAAAACAAAAGCAGCGCGGCCAATAACGTTTCTCGAGAAGTCATCACATCGAACCAAAGCATCTCAGGTAGCAACAAGACAAACGCTAAGGTCCAATCACGTGCCCTCCTCTGACTCTTGATCTCATAGCCTACCCTCACCAGATACAAGCTTGCGATAAGCGTTACGAACGCATTAATTAAAGCAGGAATAACCGGATTATGCCCAAGGAAATAATATATTGCGCCATAATAGTAGAGAATACCCACATAATTGAGCGAAACAAAATCTGGCAACCAGCCATTATCAATCAGCTCTTGCGCCTGAATGTAATAGCGTTGAGGATCGTAACCCCATGCACTTGACGAAGCTTCCTGTAGCTGCGGCATCCAGCCTGCGTAAAGCAAACAAAGGGTTAATCCAAGCTTAATGAGCCAAAAGTACCCAAGAACATTGAGAGATGGATCATTTAGCCGGATTTGAGTCTTCCGACAAAGTACGATCCCGGCAATAGAAACCAAACAAAGAAGAAAAACAGAATTTAAAGATGCCTGTTGGATCGTGGCGAATATGAGTCCACTACCAACACCTAACAATAAGAACAAAAGGGCAACCTGCCCTTTTGAAAAACTCAGCCCCCTTCCTTTACGGAAAATAATACTCCCTGAGTGAGCTATATCCATCAGTTTTTCACCGCCACACACTGCCATCCAAAACAAGCCAGATCCTCCGCCCGCTTGCCACCCCGTACTTTAAAATATAGCGCGCCCATCACACCCAACGCGTATGCCAATGGCCAGCTCCAGTCGCCATAACGCCGTGCCATACCTCCCAAACGCATCAATTCCTGTTGACAATAAGTAAACCAGTCCCCATTTGGAATGAGCGTATTAATTTGAAAACCGCGCTCGGCCAAATGATGTTCATACCAGTAACGACTGAAGCCGCTGCAATAGTGGTAAGGTGCAAAATGCACCAACGAGGCAAAGGGTGCCGTCAAAATCAACTTGCCACCCGGCTTTAGCAGTCGTGCGAATTCGTCAAGGGCCTTAGTGGGCTCCGGCACATGCTCCAGCACTTCGCTGCACAGGATGGCATCAAATGCCGCATCTGGCTCGGGGATGCAGGTAATGTCGCAGACCAAATCAATCTGACTGGTGTCCCAGTTGCCTGGTTGAAGCCCTTTGGCATCCCCACTCCCGTCATACTGGCAGAAATCCTGTGAGACGTAGGTAAGGTGATCGCACAGTGAGTGATTACGCAACTCACCCGCTCCGGCATCAAGAATGCGGTAACCTGCTGGCAGGTTAAGCAGTGTCTTTTTCAACCAGACCTGTCGATTTTCTTCGTTGATGTTTTTGTAAAACATTTAAATCACCTTTCTTATTTTTTCTGGCGCTTTCGAAATACGAAAATCCCCAGCGCATACCGTTGACCGGCGAGGCTAGCGAGTTGTGCGTCATCGGGCATAGTCGTCTCAACCCTTCCATCTGACTGAATCACAATGAGGGAGGAAAGCTGTAGAGATTGCTCCAATGCCACACCGATAATGATACGAGGATCAAAAATACGGTGAGCATTGAACTCGACTCGATCCATTCCGATAGGGACGGACAGATAAAAGACTCCATTTTCCTTGAGCAACCACGCCATATTCACAATTCCGTGCTTAAAACCCTCCGGATCAATCGGGTCACCATACCGACCCAGGCCAAAGTGCTCCAGTGCATGGAGGCAGGACAGTGAGTCGCAATAGCCTGCCAACCCTTCCACAGGCTTCATGAGGTCGGCCTGTTTAAATAGTACGCCTGGTATTTGCGTTGTAATCGGCCTGACATCAAATACCTCAATTTCACGAAAACTGGCCACGTGGGCGACAAAGCCATCCACACGGGAGCCGATATCCACATGCCTTTCCGGCCTGGACTCAAAGATCTCTCTGGCCACCATCAAATCCTGCCAGAAATATTCACTCTTGGTTGTTCCGCCTTCTTCGTACC
>JAJDBT010000070.1 GCA_029261215.1 Nitrospirota bacterium
GGCCTTTCTCCGAATCGATCTTTTTAATCATCTTTTGAGTATAGGTCTGTTTTGCTTCTTCGGTCTTTCCGGTAAAAAAAGTGACTTGTCGTGCGACGGTGTTGGGTTTTCTTAGGCATCGTGCCCTTAAAGGACAAGCACCGCAATCGCTTTGCCGCGCCATGTAGCTGATCCCTTTTAAGCTGAGGTGGTCTGGAATTAGTGGACACTTTTCTTAGTGTAGATTAATTTCATTCAGGGGGTGTTCAATGATTAAAAAGGGAAGACGGTTTCATACAAAAGAATTCAAAGAAAAAGCAGTAAAGCTGATAAAAGAGCAGGGTTATCCGGTGGCCGAAGCCGCCAGGAACTTGGGAGTGAGTCCAAGTATTCTAGGGCGATGGAAACGAGAATTAGAAAAAATGAAGGTGGTGAATCCAACCTTGGCAGCATGGCGAACATGCAAACCGAATTAAAACGTCTGCGGAAGAAAAATAAGCGATTGGAAAAGAATCCTTGTCCAACAAGCAGCATGAAAAGTAATGCGACATCTATCTTGACATCTTCCGATCGAGCAATGCTTCAAAGCGCTCTGTAGAAAACAGAGTGTCAATCAGCGTGCAAAAATGACCCCTTTATAGAAGAAAACAGCGTCGAAAATTGACCCCCTATGTTAAGCATCTGTGATCAAAGTGATCATGGAGGATATGGAGGATGCTCATAGTGGAGACAATAGGGAAAATACGCCGCTATTTTTTTGTAGAGGGGAAGAAAATCAAACAAATATCAAGGGAACTTCGGATCTCCAGAAATACCGTCAGAGGTGTGGTTCGCAGTGGCACAACCGCACACAGTTATACGCGAGAAGATCAGCCTTGCCCCAGGAGAATTTAAAGGGAGGCTTACCACACTCCTTAAAGAAGACAAGAAGCGGCTTAAACGGCGGCGCCTGACCGCCCAACGCTTATTCGAGTTACTCCAGGGTGAAGGATATAAAGGTGCCTATGACAGCATTCAGCGCTATGTCAAAAAGTGGCGTCATCAGGAAGCAAGACAGCCCGATCAGATTTACATCCCATTAACTTTTTCTCCTGGAGAAGCCTATCAGTTTGATTGGAGCCATGAAAGCGTCATCTTGTCCGGCATGGCTCAGAGGGTCAAAGTGGCACACTTTCGTTTAAGTCACAGCCGACTATTTTTTGTTGTGGCCTATCCGAGAGAGCAACAGGAGATGGTTTTTGATGCACATAATCGCGCCTTTGAATTCTTTGGAGGCGTATGCAAACGGGGCATCTATGACAATCTCAAAACAGTGGTCGACAGAGTGCTTCGAGGCAAAGAAAGGCGGTTCAACCCGCGGTTTCTTCAGTTGTGTAGCCATTATCTTCTTGAGCCAGTCGCCTGTACTCCTGCTTCCGGGTGGGAAAAAGGACAGGTTGAGAAGCAGGTCAAAAACATCAGAGAATGGCTTTTTACCCCTCGTCCTCGTTTTTCGAGTTTTGATGAGCTAAACGCCTGGCTTCTCGAGCAATGCACAAAAATATGCCAAAAACGAAGGCATCCGGAAGATAAAGATCGAACGATCTGGGAAGTCTTCCAGGAAGAGAAAAGCAGCCTGATTCCAATCACCACCCCGTTCCAAGGGTATATCGACACAGAGTGCCGAGTATCCAGCACCAGCCTGATTCGATATGACCGCAACCACTATAGCGTAGACAGTAAGGTGGCCGGGAACACAGCAACGATCCGAGCCAGTGCTGATCGCATCAAAGTGATCAGCAAGGGAGAAGTGATCGCCGACCACCCCCGGCAATTTGGCCGGGACAAAGTGGTCTATGATCCCTGGCACTACCTTGATGTTCTCAGCCGTAAGCCCGGTGCGCTAAGAAATGGCGCCCCCTTTCAAGGATGGGCTTTGCCCGCAAGTTTGCGACGGGTCAGATCCACTCTTTCTAATCGACAGGGGGGTGACAGAGCGTTTGTGGAGATTCTTTGCAAAGCCCGCGAACATGGCTTGGACTTGGCTGAGAAAATTTGCGCAAAAGCAGTCGCCGAGGGCGTCATCCGAGGAGAAATCATTCTTAATATGATTGCCAGAGACCTTGATCCACTTCCTGTCGAATCAGCCGCTGTTCCAACATCCCTCAGGCTGAGGATCGAACCCACCGCGGATTGCTCACGTTACGATACTCTGCGAGAGGAGGTGCTGCATGGAACGACATAAGCTGATTGATCTGCTTCGAAAATTGAGATTGTATGGCATGGTCGCAGCCTTTGATGAAGCCGTCACCCAAGGTATTCGACACAATAATACAGTCCAGGAGATTTTAGTGATGCTCTGTCAGGCAGAGGATGCAGAACGTAAAGCCCGGTCAATCAGCTATCAGCTGAGCATTGCCAAGTTCCCTGTGCATAAAAATATCGACACCTTCTCGTTCAAAGAAGCACATGTGAATGAGGGGCTTATAAAGGCGCTCTATTTGGGAGACTTTTTGGAAGCGGCAGAGAATTTAATCTTCATCGGGGGGACAGGCACAGGAAAAACACATCTCTCAACAGCCATTGCGATCCAATGTATCCGATTGGGAAAGAAAGGACGGTTCTTTAGCGTCGTCGATCTTGTCAATAAACTCGAACAGGAAAAGCTTGCTGGAAGAAGCGGCTCACTCACAAGACGCCTTGCCAATATGGATTTTGTCGTTCTCGATGAACTCGGCTACCTGCCTTTCTCTCAAGCGGGAGCAGCGCTCTTGTTTCATTTCATCAGCACGCTTTATGAGAGGACTTCTCTGATCGTAACGACAAACCTCAATTTTGGGGAATGGTCTCAAATCTTTGGGGATGCGAAAATGACCACCGCATTGCTGGACCGATTGACCCACCATTGCACAATCATAGAAACAGGAAATGACAGTTGGAGACTCAAGAAAGGAACATAATGTTTTTTACTTTTAGGGGGTCATTTTCTACGCTGAACGGGGGTCAAAATTGGGCGCTGATTGACATGGGGTCCACCTCTGTCATGAGTCTTTAAATACATCTAATAACTGATCCACGGGGAAAGCCTTAGTTGATCTATGATCATTATTACTATAGTATTAATGGCAATAGAAAAGGAAATGGATGCGGATTTTTAAAAACAAGCACTTCGACCGATGGGCCCGAAAACAGGGACTACGAGATGACCTCCTCAAAGAAGCGGTTGAAGAGATCAACAAGGGGTTGGTTGATGCTGAATTAGGTGGAAATCTCTACAAGAAACGGATTGCAACCCGCGGGAGAGGAAAACGAGGCAGCACACGTACAATAGTCGCTTTTAAAAGTGGTCATCGAATGTTTTTTATTTACGGCTTTGATAAAGGTGAACGCGCTAACATCACAGAAAAAGAAAAACAGGCCTTGAAAATTTATGGAAAAACATTACTGGATTGGCCAGATAGAGAAATTCTCAAACGGATCAACGCGTGCGAAATCTTAGAGATTGAGGAGGAAAAATAATGGACGGAAAAAACATCATGGATCTTGTCCTGGAATCAGCCAGAGATTTGAAATTCGACAAAGTCACCATGCATGACTTGGAGGCCTTGGCGCTCCCGGAAGTGAAGCCTTTATCACCGAGTCAAATTAAGAGCATTCGCATAAAAGCCAACGTCAGCCAAAACGTGATGTCAAAATATCTGAACGTCAGCCCTTCCACCTATCAAAAATGGGAACGCGGTGATGTCATCCCCAGAGGAGGGAATCTAAAGCTGTTGACCTTAGCGTATCGACACGGCTTAGAAGCCATCGCCGCATAACGTCCTCCCCCTACCCGATCTTGTGTTTCAAAATGAAGCGCCACAATGCACTCAATAAGTGCAAAATGAGAGAGAAGAATTGACGTCGCCCCAATTCAGCCCAAGCAGACCCTTATCCACAAGATATCCTAATTTCTTGTGGATAAGCCCTTCAACCTGAAGAAAAACCAGGAAACACCCGCGATTTTTATCCAAAAGACCCTTTCTCTACTCCACGTCCGACAAATCCGGCCCTAAGCCCCCCGCCACTTTAATATAGGACTCGGCCCCGTCTGTAATCCGCCGCACCATGTG
>JAJDBT010000008.1 GCA_029261215.1 Nitrospirota bacterium
TGCAGTGGCGGATACTTCCGGATCTGAGGTGCCCACGACTCGACCCAAAGGAGATCCTTTTGAGGCTCCATTCCCTGAGATCATGGGCTCTCCCTCTTCCTGGACTATTTTATTCTTATGATCGATCATCTCTCTTTTCTCTCCCCACCCTCTACTCTAATTTAACACAGCAAAAGGTTCTCTCACGAAACACTATCATGACCTTGATCAGGTTTTAAATGAGTCAACAGTTGACGAGTAGTTCGATTTTTGGATGAGGCAATACGACCGGGAAAAATAATTGTCGTTGATCATGGTGGCGTATCCTCATCAGATTGTTTGATTTCTTCGCAGTCTCAAATCAACCAGATACGCCGTTTTTTTCAATCCCCTTCAAGCACCACTTTCAGTTAGAGCTCGAAATTACGGCAGCCACACTTTAAGAAAGACCTAGGGCTATTGGCAGTATAAAAATCAGACGCCGATTCCCTTGCTTGGAAGACTTCGATCACGCGAACCAGCTACAGACTTTGGCCGAACTCGGTATCCAAACAAAAGAAATCTCAAAAATCTATGATCTGAAATTGTGAGAAGGATGGGTGTTTTAAATGAGTAGTTCTGATGAAGAAATATTCCGTGATCGCGGGTTCATAGCAAACTGTCCCTTAGAAAAGGGACAGAAAATTCTACTTTTTAGGGGCTTGTGCAAACACTCTGGAATTGCTCGCCCAGCAAAGCATCATAAACCCGAAAAAACCTATTGCTAGGTGAACCGCACTGGAGGGTTCGGGGACGGAAACCGTGCTGGCATCGTGAGAAAAGGGAGCAAAGTCACCAAGGGTAATCTCTCCGTTTTTCTTGATTTGGCTACTATAGAGGTCGAAGTGGAGATCATGCACACTATCATCGTAAAGACTCATGTCGATGTTAAAACCAATATAATACATGGATGTGCCAGGGCTAAAACTAGCGCCTGCATCATCTTCTACATTGTAGGTTGCAACGGTCTGCAAGGCATTAAAAGTAAAAGACCGCTCAATGTAAAAGGTATCGAAAATATCATGGCCGCCGAGGTAGGGATTTGCCGTCGCTGTGAGTGGTGGTGAGCCATAGGTCATATCCGTCGTCACATCAACAGTTTCGACGGAGCCCCCCTCTTGCTGGAAAGTGAAAGAGCCTAATTTGCTAGCCTGCGGGCCTTCTTTAGGGGTAATTGAAACAGATAAGTAATAGGTCTCCGCAAGGATATCTGCCGCAGACATACCACCTCCGGATGTTGCTAAGGCATACACGGCAAAGATATCTGCTCCGGTCACAACCGATTGTTCGGTTCCGTTCATATAATAGCCGCCTCCGATATCCAACTGAAGCGTCGGGATCGCGTGTGCAGGGGAAGAAAGCGTGAGCGCTGCCAATGTAGCAATAAAAACAAAAATAGATCGCATCGTTTGTCTAGTATTGCTCATATTTACCTCCTTTTAAATTCAAAGGGCATCTTATTTCTTGTTGCTTTGACGTTCAGAGTTGGCTTGAGCCTTAGTATTTTAGGGCTAAGTTGTAAACTCCGCAAAATCAGTACCACTTAAAAGTCGAGAATTTCGTCATTTATAGGCCTCCTGTAATTCATAAGGGGTTCTATTTCCTAAAGACGTCATCCTCTACGGGGACTACATTCTCAACAGAAACATGGGCCTATGTAATAATCCTTAGACCGAATTTGCAGCACTGTTACGGTTCCCTGTATTCTGTGGTGACCCTTGGGTATGCTCTATGAGGCATAGTATTCCCAAAAGGAAGGTCGAACAATCTTTCGATTGTTCGACCTTCGAGAATCACGCGAGAATCACGCAAACGACTATAAATCTTCTTAAGCTACACGAGCTCGTTTTTCAGGACACTTTCTTTGTGCTGCTTCAGCCCAAAAAAACAGAGTCCCAAGAGTCCCGCTCCAAGAAGAACAAGAGAGCCTGGTTCTGGTACTGGCGTAACGGATTCAACCATCACAACCATGTCAGTAAAGTCACAGTCTGCAGTACCACCATTACCAACACAAGGCCCGGAAAGGTCTTCCCAAGCCAGAATGTACTCGCCAGAACCCCATGGCCCCGCGGTAAAATTAGTGTTACCAGAAATACCGTCAAGATCTACCTGCTCGCCAATCCCTCGATAAGCAAGCATGTGATCCATGTTATCCACCGTATTAAGGAGCGTGTCAGAATAATACGTACCGGGATCTGAGGAATTAGTCACCTCGAGGTAATACCCAAAGCTATTTCCTGTAAAAAATTGCCCGGTTCCTGCGGAGTTTATTTTAACCTCAAAAGCGCCACTAAGACCAAAAGTTACACCCGCGCCAGCAGTGGCAGAACCAGCAAAAAGTTCATACTTCAAACCACTTCCCCTGTCGTAGACACCAAAGTTATTTCCTTCTGCGAATCCAGCGATTTCAATGATCAACGCATTAAACGATCCTCCAGACCCGTTCAACTGCCAATACGAATCTGAGCCCGGCCCGGTATCCGCAAGATTATCACTATAAACATTGACATCATTGCTGCCATCAACTGCTATATTGTCAAAAACAGTCTCTAAGCCTGTTCCGAGAGGAATCGCCATTGCATTCCCTGCAAAAAGAGATAATCCCAAGACTGAAAAAAGCGTTCTTTTTATTATTTTGTTCACCTACATCACCTCCATCCGAAACATTGTGTTTCACTCAACATGAAATACAATATTTGTGCCAGCCATTGAGGTAACGATCTCTATTTCTAGATAATGTCTTCTGGTTTTTTCAGTACGACTCATACCTTTCAACATGAATCGCACTTAACACATTGAAATATTAGGATAATATCTACAGCATGACCACTTCCAACATCGATTGCCCTCTTCAAATAAATTACTCCTAAAATATCATTTTTCAAAAATGAAACAGGTCAATTTCACAGACCAGGATGAGGAAATTATTTCTGCTCAAACCTGTAAAATTTCCCGACACATACTATTCGAAATGAATCCCACAAATTTAGAAGAAATTACATATTTACTTTAATAAACAATATGTTAGCTATTTTTTGACCTAAAAGATCCCTTGTAAAAGCTTAAAAGGGATACAAACAGAACTTCGAGGAAGATATGAGTATAGGAGGGAATTTCAATTAATACTTAATAAAAACAATCTACTACGAATAACTCCTTCAAAAGCATAAAGTGTAAAGTTTTCCGACGATCTTGATTGAGAAACATCTATAAATCCGAAATCATTTCTGGATTCCCAGTTTCTTCATGACCTCATATAGGGTGGGTCTGCTAATGCCAAGTTCCGCAGCAGTCCGACTAATCACGCCCTTATTTCGAGCAAGTGCCGCAATGATTTGTTTTCGTTCTGCCAGACCTCTTACATCGCGTAAAGAGGTCTGTTTCTTCGTGTTGTGGACTGGGATATCGAGATCTTCTGCTGTGATGAATTTTCCTTCGGACATGATCACAGCGCGTTTGACTTTGTTCTCAAGCTCCCGCACATTCCCAGGCCAGTTGTAGCACTGGAGTGATTTATAGGCTTCAGTACTGAATCGTGCCACCTTTTTTTTGTAGACTTTACAATATTGCTGGAGGAAGACATTGCTTAAAAGTTCGATATCCCCACCGCGCTCCCGAAGTGGCGGAACGGCAATTTTCACGACATTCAAACGGTAATAAAGATCTTCTCGAAATTTTCTTTCGCTGATTGCTTTTAATAGATCTTTGTTGGTTGCGGCAAGGACCCGGACATCGACACCAATTTCTTCTTTTCCTCCAAGTCGTTCAATCTTAAAATTCTGGAGAAACCGCAGCAGCTTCACCTGCAAGTGAAGCGGCATGTCCCCAATTTCATCAAGAAAGAGTGTCCCTCCGTCGGCAAACTCGAATTTTCCTTTTTTTAAAGCATTGGCTCCAGTAAAAGCTCCTTTTTCATGCCCAAAGAGCTCGCTTTCAAGCAGTTCTCCTGGAATGGCGCCACAATTGATCACAATAAATGGTTTCTTACTCCGGGGACTTTCCTGGTGAATGGCACGGGAAATGAGTTCTTTTCCTGTGCCACTTTCTCCCAGAATCAGAACCGAGGCATCCGTCGTGGCCACCTTCCGAATCGTTGCAAAAATGTTCTGGATCTCTTCGGATTGCCCCACCATTTCACTAAAGGGCTGCTCTGATAAGCTCTTTTGAAGTAATTTATTTTCCCGCTCCAGTTGATAGAGCTGCAGTGCCCGTTTGAACAGAATTTTCAACTCACCCAAATCAGCCGGCTTTGAAAAGAAGTCATACGCACCTAAGGCAACTGCCTTAAGGGCATTTGCCTTGTCCATATTCCCTGAGATGATAATGATTTTAGTTGCAGGCGCAATTTCAAGGATTTTGGCCAGCACCCTAAGCCCCTCCGTCGCTTCACGTGGCGCAGGAGGAAGGCCAAGATCGAGGGCAACAATAGACGGGTGTTGCTTATTGAAGTGCAGTAAGGCCTCTACCCCATCTCCCGCCAGAAAAACCTCATATTCCCTCGAGAAGGCCCATTTCAGCTGGTTGCGGATGGACTCGTCGTCGTCAACGATGAGTAGGCGCGGGTTTTTCAGGGGAAGGGTGGGAGACATCGTTAACCCTTTATTAAGGAGATTGGTGGTTTTACTCGCATTTTTTCTCCTTCTTCTACTAGAAATAACATTTAGGAATCTTCATTTTCAAGGGATTTGAGACTCCCTTTATATTGATGTAAATGTTTCAAATTCTGGGAATGATCCTAAACGAATCATTAGAAATTAGATATATTCTTTACGACCTCAGCTCCGATACCATCCTGTGCGATTGCTTGGTATCGAAATTCGGACCCTTTCATCTGTAAAACCAAACCCAATTTCCCCTCACTCGGGAACTTCGATCCGAAATTCTATAGTAAATGTGCTTCCTTTTCCTTCTTCGCTTTCTACTGCTATCCTGCCATCGTGCGCCTCAATGATCTGTTTGCATTGGAATAGCCCGATTCCCCAGCCGGAAGGTTTTGTTGTACTGAGGGGTTTGAAGAGCTCTTTTACGATGAATTCTGCTGACATCCCGCACCCCTTATCGGCGACGGACAAAAAAACCTTCTTGTCCTCTGCCCAGGTTTCAATCGACATTTCACCCGAAAGACCAATTGCATCGTTTGCATTAATCACGAGATTACGAATAACGGTGGAGATCTGCTCCGTATCGATAAATACCTTTGGAATCACTCCTAACGAAAGATGGAGTCTTCCTTTTCTGAGGAGATGAAGACTCGTCAGCGTATTTTCAATCAATTGATTAAGATCAACTTGTGACCGTGAAAGCGCAAGGCTTTTTGAACCGAGAGAAACATTCTTGATGAGCTGATTGATTTCACTCGACGTCTTCTGGATTGTCTCAAACGCGTCGCGCTGAAATTCCCGATTTTCTCCAAGCTCCAAGGCATTCTGTGCGAGGAGCGAAAGTGTGGCCGCATGATTCTTCAGGTCATGAACAAAAAATGATGAGAGGGTATGAAAAGCGTGCATTTCTCTGGAAGAGGCCAATTCCTCCCCCAAGCGGACACGCTCAATTTGGCCAGCACTCAGATCAGCAATTATCATTAAAAATTCCAGATCATGAGTATCATATGGCAGGGCCGCAATCTTTCGGCCAAGCACGACGAAACCGATCATCTTTTGAGCCAACTGGATCTGGAGATAAACAGCCCCTCTCATTCTGTCTAATACCTCAGGACATTGCTGAGACATTCGAAGCCACGCTTCATCTTGCTGCTTGTCTTTAACAAGAACAGCCCCATCGTGCTCATTGAGAAACTGTACAAATGGGCTGTCTGTGGTCAGGTTTTTTTGTTTTTCAGATGCGCAACATTTTTCAGTAAACACCGACTGTTTCGGATCAAGGAGCCATATTGAGACCTCATGCGTTCCGAGGGTCTTGCCCAGCCAGGAAACATAAGCTGAAAGGAGATCCGAGAGGGTGAGTTTTGTTCCGATTTGTTGAGAAAACTCCGGAAACAGGACCCTAAAATCATGTTTGGAGCGATAAAAATGGGTCACGATAAAGTTTTTTACTTTAACGCGGACTCGTTCGGAAAGGAACAGACCCACAAACCCCAGCAAGGCAATGAAAATCAGGAGCGGAATGAATTGAACATAAGACATCCCTCCAAAACGCTGAATCCCGAAAACCATCAGGCCCACCAGGAGCAGATAGGATCCGGTTAGAAAAAGGGTCGCCGACTTCAAGACGATGAAACGAGAGACAAAGATATCGGCATCCAGCAGTTTCCGCTGTACGACAAAAAAGAAAATCAGAGTATTTGCAAAAAGAAGCGAGATGGACTGAATCAGAAAGGAATCAAAGCGGATGAGGGAATAAAGCAGAACCTGCCCTGCTTCATAGATCTTTAGGCCAAGGATCGCGCTTGACCCGATCATCATGTATTTTATCTTGAGTCGCTCTAAACCAGCCGAGGCGCGGAAGGTCTGTTCCAGGTTCATCAGGACAATCACCATGGCTAATAAGAGAAAAAGGGTAAAAAAATACCCTGAGGAACTGACAATAAAAACAGAGACAGATGTCTGAGGAGGAGGTAGTCTAATAAAGCCCTTGTCCCAAAAATAGGCGAAGAAAAGGAGAGGGGCAATAAAGAAAGCGGCAAACATCGGCCTCCATCGACGGAGTGCCGTCAACGCATTACGGCGAGCGAAGGTGAGAGAGTAGAGAAACCAGCTCCCCGGGAAAAAAGCTTGAGACACAGACAATAATTTTCCCCAATAAAGCATTGTTACCGGGTCATCGGACATGCTGATCTTAAATACGGAATACTCAGCGCAAGACAGACAGAGCATTCCCAGGGCAAAACCGATATTAGCTACGTTTCGCCGATTCCGGGTATAGACAAAGCCACCCAACAATAAGCATGAAATTGCACTAAGTAGTGATAGAAGTGATGAAAGAAGCATAAGAATTTAGGGCTTATGAGGTAAGGGAGATAAGCCTTTTCCTGTTTTTTTTAGCCATTTGAGAATGGGAGTAAAAAGAAGCAACGCCAGGATAAAAAAGAACACGCCGCCATTATGATGGAGAAAGCTGTCTGTCAGCCATGTTGTATCCACATAATTCGCAAGCAGAGTGAGAGTTACAATGCGTAATGCATTCTTAATGATCGTTATCGGGAAAATTAAGAGTGTTAAAACCACCTTTTTCCATCCTGCATCAAGAAAGAAGTGACCTGCGAGGATACTCCAAATAAAAAGGGCAATGGTAGAGCGAATGCCACTACACTCTTTTGCGACCTCAATACTGATATTAGGCAGATAAAAGACCAGTCCCTTTCTGTAGATAGAAACATCAGTCATCTGAAAAAATGCGAATGATACTGCCGCTGAGGTATGTTGTAAAAAAAGAACAATCGCATCCACAACGAAAGTCGGAATTGGGATCATGAGGACGAGAAAAAAAAGAGGAAAAGATGCCCTTCTGGAGGTCTCAACTCCATAAAACAGAACAAAACCCCCAATCCAGAACACAACTGCAGAAAATGTCATAAGAGAAAAATAGTCATTCTGGTTGAGCTGAAGAACTTGTGTCATCCCGAGAAAATATAATATGCCCGCGAGTAGAGCCAAGAAAATTCCGGGTGTGAACGCATACTTTGTGGTACAAAAAATAACCTTTCTTTTCAGATAAAAAAGGGTTCCGCTCACCAGCGGAATCAAGGGGATATGAGTGTAGAGCTGGTTGTCTAGTGAATTGATGAGTAAATTACGCAGGGGGGAGGAATAGAGGGCGAGGGCTAGAATGTTGAAGAATAGGAAGAGCCGATGTTGTTTTGTTCTGATGTTATCACTGCTCATTTGGATGGGAGTCAGAAGTGGGATTCAAGTGTGAGAACAGTGTTGCTACTTTTACAAGTGAAATCTGGAGCTTAATCATTCGGGTTTTAGGATAGTCCAGAGAGCAACTGAAAGTAAACCCTATCGCGTGTCATTCCATTGAGGCGAGCATGTCTCGCGAAGAGAGGGAGCCTTTGAATGATCCAATTGATGAATTAATGGTCAGAAAGCTGCTGATATCATAACCATCACTGCACTGGGAGTATTTTTGGAGGCTCTGGAATAGTAGTAATTGGATGGGGATAGGTATAAGGAACATAGGGGAAATGAGCGTTCGGCCCTGATGTAGAAAAAACCATGGTACCAAGTGTTGGGAACTCTACCCCATCCGTCGGAAAACTCCCTGACGCGCCATTTGCGCCAGTAAACGTCTCCTTCCCCCCTGTTGCTTCTGGTGCATGTAGAAAGTAATCTCTACCTTCTTTGATCTTTTCATTTGGGAAGACATCATCTGGGACTACAACTATATTTGCCGAGTTCATTTGAGCGCCATTGTATGTGTTATTCCAGATGAAGGTATTATGGACTTGATCTTCAGCGGGCCATTCAGTGCGAAGCGGATTCCATTGTGATATAGTGTATTCCTCTTCTCTTAGATAAATACGAGGGGTAAATCCTCCAGATAAAGTGACTGTGTTATTATAAATAAGGTTTGACGACCCCCGTACTGTAACCGGAAAATCTATTCTTTTCCCTTCCATTACGTTATTATAAATCTCTACGACGGACTGCCCTCTTCTTGCTCCTGTTCCTTGCTGCCAATAAGCGTCAGCTACACCACCAGCAGCACTGCCATGTGTCATTATGGGGTCAACTGTTGTGGAAAGGGGAAAGTCATAAGAATCAAAATGATTGTAACGAACAACAAGTTTTCCTCCATTATAAGTGCCAATTCTCTCTTGAGACCATGCGCCCATAAAATTAGAATCGTCTATAAAGCGGTTATCCTCTACGAACAAGGCATCCTCAGTGCCAGCCGTCATTGAATCCCATGAGGCATTTGCCTGAGCTTCAGTTCCTGCTGTGAAGTTGATCGCCTTCATCGGGTTATAAAAATCATTATGATCGATGGCACCTTTAGAGCCTGCCCACTCAATTTGTTCATAGCCATTGGTAAACTTATTATTGTCAATTCGTAAATGGGCCAAGGAAACATTTGATATTTTAATCGCACGGTGACTCGTAAGATTAGTCAATTCAAAATAAAACCCACTTATCCTCACTAGGTTTGAAGAAGTAAACCCGGTGACATGAAAAAATCCATTGGTCATTGCCCCAGATGCGGTCAACTTCGTTCCACCCGCACCAGACCCTGCTCCGATGATCGTGAGGGCTTTTCCTACGGGGAGTTCTAAAGTCCATGTGCAGCTTCCTGCTGGGATAACCAACGTATCTCCTACAGACGCAGCACTGTAGGCTGTGCTCACATCTGCTAATGAACACGAAGCGGCTGTGAGAGTCTCTCCCCATGATGCAACAGGCAGCGACATAAGAACTAGAGTGAATGGTAAGACCCTAAAAAGCATTTGTCCTATCTTCATCGCTCAATGATACCATGAACAAACAGACTGTCAACGGGAACTAAACAACTATTTTATATCTAAATAATTTGTCGTAAAATTTTTGGGTGTAAAAGGCAAGGGTACAAATAATCGGGATTGCTACCAAGTATAGATATAGCAGAGTGGCAATGTCTGATGTTGGTTTATATATAAATAGAGCTATTTCAAAAATAATTCTATGTGCTAGATACATACAAAACGAGGCATAGCTCAAATTAATAATGAATTTTCTTATCACAGCATGTATTTTTATTTTACTAAAAAAATACATAGACGGAAGTGCAAAACTAACGATCATCATATTAACTTTAATGATGCCTAGTTTTGAAGGTGCTAAATGTTTTAAGAACAGCACAATCAAAAAAAGACCAATCATAAAAATGGATTTATTAATGGTCAATTTCAAATAATGGGAATATTTTGCTATGAAAATCCCACAGATAAATGAAGGAAAGTATAGTATCAGGTTCCCATCAAGTCTATTGAGTGTCAATTTCTCGACTATCAGCAGAAAAAAAATAGCCGCTGATATTAAAAACAATCTCAAGGTATTTGATTTATAATTTAACGCTATAAATATAATATAAAAAAACATCAGCATGGAGATATACCAAAGCGTTAAGATATGCTCTCCATTGAATAAATTATAGAATAATAAACCAGAATATAATTGATTAGAGCTGATTATAGATAATAAATAAAATAAAAACAAAACCAATACGTAAAGGGGGTAAATCCTTAATATCTTTTTATAAAGATAACTCTTAATGTCGGCAATTGAACGGAAAATAGTGGTCGTTTTAACAAGAAGATATCCAGATATTAAGACGAGAATTCCAAGGGAGACATGAGTCAAATCTCTAACAAGCTGGGATTGAAACATCTCAGAAGCATAGTCATCAATATGACGAACCATTATTATGAAAGATATTGCTATAACCCTCAGAATATCAATTTCGATAAAACGATCCCTCAAAACAGCCTCCGCTTTGAATCAAGGTCTGAATAGAAAATCACACCGGTTTCATTTCCACGTCCATTTTTCGCCAAAGAGGTAATCAAAACTTTCAGGCTCAAACTTAGCAGAAACACCACCAGGATAGGGGGTTAATTCGGAAAAATATATTTTGTTGCCGACGCTATATAGATCCACTCTTATGAAATCCAATCCGTCTGCTAAGGATTCTGCGACACAAATCATTTCTTCAAAATTATAGGGCAAGTTGATTTCTCCCTGATACGGGATAAGGCCCACCTCAAAAAAGTCCAACCCGTTTAACTCTCTATCAAAAAACTTTTCAGAGTGCCCATCAAATCGATCAAAGTCAATCTTGAAAAATTCCATGCGCCCCGAAAAACAAAAAAACTTGTAATCTACCGGGAGCTTTCCATTTTCCTCCAATAAGGACTCCACAATAATATGCGGTTTAATATTCCGATAGCCCCACGCTATCCCAAGAAATGTATCAGTACAAAAATTGAGATTGAGCCATTGATTCAGCTGCTGCTTTGTTTTCTCTTGGTCTAACGTCGCCTTATCCATGACAATAATATTGTAGCCACACCCATGATTCGCCTTTATCACAAATTTCAAGGGTAACTTCGCAAAAGGAATTTCTTCTGTCTTGTCTCCGCTCCAAAGCAATGGGATCAAATAATCGCTTCCTCCCTTCCCAGCAACGTACTCACGTACCCGAAACTTGTCCGAGATCAATGTAAATTGGGGATCACGCTCATGTAATTGGCGACTCCACACCTTTTCGGAAAAACGGCTCGGCTGCAAAAAATTTGGCCAAAAATGATACGTCCTCCGAAACTGGAGCCCACAGAAAAATCGAAGCAAGGCATCCGCCGGTCTATTTCCAAGATAGCTCGCATACATACGGCATATTGGCCAGTACAGGATTTTAAATAGCCGATTAAAAATCTTTGCCATCAATTGGCTAACTACTTTCAATAAGTGATTCCTCTAGGTAGGGCTTAATAGCCTAAAAGGCTCTCGTTATTCTCGAACAACGATTTTCTCTAAGATAATAATCAAAACCAGCGGCGCTCTAGCTTCGCCCATCTGGCCAAATCATTCTCCACGCCTCTCATCTGTGAAGATCGTATTCAATATTTCCCGATGTGTTTCACATTGCACCAGAAGCAGAGCCCGTTGTATTTCCATTTTTGAATACAGCATTCTAAGTAAAAGTCTGCTTAACTTTCGCATCAGGCGGTTATAGCCAAAAAGACCCGACAAATAGGTCTCTTTTTGCTTACGACAGTATTGTAGCCAACGATCCTCAAGAAACCCAGGATCTTTTACTTGCGCACTTTTCTTTTGCATTTCATCACGGAACTGCTTTCGGCCATTTTTATCCATTTTCTGAGCACCAGGGAGCGCTTGAGATTGAAAATAGGGAATCGCTTCCAAGCGAACCTGCCCAGCTTCAAAAGTCAAGCTTGCTAGGTAACCCTCGTGCCATGTGGGGAGTTGTTTCTTGAGTGGTTCAAAAACCAAGTTACCCAGACCGTAAACGATCGGTCGGTCAGCATAGATTTCCCATGGAAGCGGACAGTGTGTGTGGCAACAAATGACTGCATCAGCCCCCATGTCTACGATGAAACGGCACCTTCTGACCATCTCTGGACTTGGGTATGGGTAAAACTCTTTTCCCCCATGGATGAGCACAATAAAGGTGCCCTGTTGTTTATGCTGACGAATCGCATTTACGAAATTAATAAGATCCAAGGGATTCGCTCCCGGTGTCTTATCATCGGCAATGGAAAACTCACGTTCTGCCATTGAGTAGATGACGATTCTCTCGCCATTGATTTCTTTAACTAAGGGCGCATTAGCCTCTTTGATATTTTCACCCACGCCAACAATACTCAGGCCCTCTCGCTTAATGGTAAGCATAGTCTCTTGTAAGCCTTTGGCTCCATGATCAAAACTATGATTGTTTGCTAAATTCAAAACATCCCATTTAGCGGCTACAAATCCTTGAATACATTTTATACTTGCTCCTAAAACTGGACCCGCTTTGGATATCGCAGTTTCCTGAGAAATCAAAGGGCACTCAAGATTCACAATAGAAAGATCGGCGTTAGCTATTTCTCCTAACAAATCGTGGAATATTTCATCTGCCTTCCCTTCTATAAATGCATTTTGAATCCTGCCTGTTGGACAGACATCACCCCCAACTACAATACGCACCACAACAATTCCTCCGTTACTTGCTAATCGTCATTACATCTGTTGCGGTATTACTTTCCTGCCTCATTATGAGGAACCCGACAATGCAGATAAATATAACATTCATGGTGGCACCGACAAGCGAAACGAGGAAGATCGTATCAACAGCAGAAAGATACATCCCTCCTCCAAATAAAACCAGCGCCCGAAGAGAAAGCAACACTAGATCATAAATAAACATCTTGCGCTGTATTCGAATTATCCGTGCGAAAAGGACTGCAGGCAGATTACAAAACATGAACATCATCCACAGAACCAGACTTTGCACAAACTCCCCAGCCATGTGCCATTCAACCCCAAATATCCACGAAAAAAGTTGTGGAGCCCATATGAAGATGACCAGTGAAGGAAAAAATGCCACGGCAAAAAGTCCCACCGTAAATTTCAGGTAAAGGGGCATAAGTCGATCCCCATCATTATAAACTTCGGCTGCTTTTTGAAAAAGTACTTGTCGCATCGCTGTTAGGACAAAACCCATCGGAGCTGACAGAATACGCATTCCGAAGGCATAAGCACCAGCGACCATTGTCCCGTAAAAGTGCGCTAATAGCAAAACGGGCAAACCCAAAGACAATGAATTGATTACGTTCATGGAAGCCGAATAGAGAGGAAAATCTCTGTAGTCCTTTGCTAATAGCCTCACCCGTTTCCATTTAATTTTATAGGATAACTCAGCTAAGTCTCGGAGGACAACCCGGGCCAGATTCAAGCTTGCCAAAATATCTGCAATAATACTGCTAACAATAAGTCCTACAGATCCTGCTTTGATGAGATATCCAAATCCGATTTGCATCCCATTGGACGAGAGGCTGCGAACGACCTGCGATGCCGAGGTATGTTTAAAGGCCTTAGCTCGGACACTCCATGCCTGACAGGACTGATTGAGACCCGAGATTAAGGTGGCTACAACCAGCAAGACCAGTCCCCAGATACCGCTCGTTTTCATTAGGCCATTCAGAGTTTCTGGAAGAGACATAGTGGCAATCAAACAAAGTAAAGTAATAATAAATGTACAAAGACAAGAAATAATAAAAAGATAAATGGCATCCACTTTTTCTTTAGGTAACATAAGGGCCTGGGTATATTGCAGGGTAGCCCCTGCGGCGATAATGGTGGCAACAGAATTGAATGAACCAAAGATTCCAAAGTCCGATGGAGAAAATAATCGGCTAATGACAGGAGTAAGGGAAAAGCCAATGACTTGAGCCACTGCTGTGCCTGTCATAACGACCAAAACATTTTTAACGAAAGATGATTTTTTTAGCTTTGCGATGACATTCTTAAATTGAAGGGTCAAAATATGGATATCTCTCAAAAAATTCTTTTCTTAGCCAAGTCAATCCCTAACATGGCTAACAACCAACTCAGATGATATAAACTCTTTTCCGCATATTTCATTACCACATGACTTCCGGCGAAAACACAAAACGGCAACATCAGTGAGTAAACTAACAATGCGACCATCGCTTTCATAGGAGCGAACACTCTTGCCAATCCGCGCAGCAGGGGGGCTCTGAATTTTCGTTCATTTGAGGCTTGAATTCTAGCGCGCCTCAAGTAGTAGCTTTTTGTCTGGCGTTCAGGTGGTACGATTTCGTAAACTGGGGCCTCTTTAGCAGCAACAAAGCGGTACCCTAGTTGCATCGCCTCCCTGAAGAACTCTTTGTCGGAACCACTGGTTTTACAATTCAAATCAAAATAGAGCTGGTGTTTATCAAAAACATCTCTCTTAAGAAGGACATTCCCGGTTCGGGTTTGTTCCCACTCCAACAACGTCCCAGTTCGGTGAACCGGTCGCTCACAGAACTGACTCTTTAATAACCAGGCAGGGGGTTGTTGCAAAAAAAATGGATAGACAGGTCCAAGAGTCCCGTCGACATCGAAGGTTTGGATGGCGCGGTACATGGTAATTAACCAATGTGGTGGAGGGAATTCATCATCATCAATGATGCCGATGTAGTTGCCCTTTGAAAGCCGAAGAGTATGGTTTCTGGCGGCAGGAATCGTCTGCTCCGGTTCGATGGCATAGGTTATATCGAGACCAAGCTCCTCTTGTAACAGCGTAACCGTTTCTCTGGCTGGACCCGCAATATCATTATCTACCACAACCACTGAAAAATCGAAAAGATCGTCCGTCTCTTGGGATGCCACTTTCCTCAGCAAATGTTCCAGCATTTGATTGCGGCGGTATGTACAAATGCAAACAGAAATATGGTCTTTCATAAATTTTCCTTCTGATCATCCTTGTTTAAAATTCCGTTCATCTTAATATTTTTTAAAATTTCGCCTCGTCAGAAAAATTTGTGGGCGGTTTTCGGCACAGGTAAGGCCCCAAGCGTATGATATAAAGCCATCTCAGCTGCATGATAGGTCCTAAAACCATAGGCTTTTCTGGTAGTCAGTTTCGCTTTGGTGTTAAAACCCTCAACAATCCCACTGGAAAACTGTTTTTTAGCCCGAAACCAGTTCAGCAGCAAAGGTTGATGTCGTCTCATCATCCTTGCCGTTCTCTTCATCGGTTCAATCTTTGATCGCATTGTTTTCGTACACCACTTGTCGAGAAATACTCCGGCCCAATAAGGTGAAATGTATCCCCAAAACAACTGAAACTCTTCCTTCAAAAGATAGCTCCGAACCGACTTGAGGTTATACCGCAGCAACTCTGCTAATTTGATGTCCTGCTTGGCCGTCAAATTCTCCGGTCGCTTAAGCAACAACCAGCGCGTTTTTTTTAATACCGGTTCGTATCCTTTCTCTTGCAGATCTCTTACTTCCTGAGCACGCACTTCGTCAATCGCTTTGCTCAGATGTGACATGATATGAAATCGATCCAGAATATTCAGTGCGTCTCCGGCCTTTTTGGCAATCACCTTCAGGTAGGGTTTCCACATATCACTGCAAACAAATTTGAGTGCCTGGCTTCTTTCTTTGCCAAACCAGCGAAAAAATCGGAGCAATGTAAGGACGGTGCGTTGTTCTCCAACCCATAGCAGTCGCTTGCAGTGTCCATCAATCTGGTAGACCAGCGTCAAATAACGATGGCCTCGCTGCCAGGCAATCTCATCAACACCTATTGCTTCAATCCCCAAAAAATTCTGATTCGCCCGTCCCCAGGTCACTGCACGCTCTACCGAGCAGAAGACATGATCCCAGCTTGTTCGGAACACTTCAGCGACCTCTTTCCAGCTCAAGCGTTTCGCCCAGTCGGCCAGATACCAAGTATAGGCCTCAGTCAATCGATGTTTGCCACAGGCCCAAGGCATCCGCTCTACTCGTATCCCACATTTCGGGCACGCTACGCGCCGGGGGGCATAGACAAAAAACACCTTGTTGCCCCACATCGGGATAAACTCGAAACGCCGCTCTTGCTGTGTGTCGTAACCGGGGCGTTTCTGACCACAACCAGAGCACAGGGCCTGGCTGTTCAATCGAGATGCTATCTCAATCTCAAGGCTCGGAATCGATGCTTTTTCTACCCAGCGGACTTCTCCGTAAACAAATGATTTGAATTTCTGCACACGATTGAGGATAGTCTTGATCTGCATCCTGCTCCTTTTCTCCGTTTTGATGGTGAGTTTGCACTTCCATCTTCTCAGAGTGGGGCAGGATGCTCTACTACTCAAATCTCAC
>JAJDBT010000071.1 GCA_029261215.1 Nitrospirota bacterium
GTCGCTGCGTCAGGCTTTCGCCCATTGCGCAATATTCCTCACTGCTGCCTCCCGTAGGAGTCTGGCCCGTGTTTCAGTGCCAGTGTGGCTGATCGTCCTCTCAGACCAGCTACCCATCGTAGCCTTGGTAGGCCATTACCCTGCCAACTAGCTAATGGGATGTGAGCCCCTCAACAGGCGGTAGCTTGAAACAGAGGCCACCTTTAATTCTTCAGCTTTGACCAAAGAATACCATGCGGTATTAGCCTCGCTTTCGCGAAGTTATCCCCCACCTAATGGCAGGTTACTCACATATTACTCACCCGTGCGCCACTTTACTATTCCTCCGAAGAGAAACCTCTCGTACGACTTGCATGTGTTAAGCGCGCCGCCAGCGTTCGTTCTGAGCCAGGATCAAACTCTCCATGTAAAGGTTTGAACCTTTTTCAAAATTGATACTTTTATTGTTGCTTGATTCGCTATGTGTCAATACACACTATTTAGTTTTCAAAGATCAAAAATTATCCCCGCATATATCTCTCTTTTATGCGGGGACCATCTTTTGGATATTCCCATCTGAGCGCGTGTTTTTTCCCACTGCGCTTGCGAAGTTTCGTGTTATACCATTACCAGAAATTAAAAGTCAAATCTTTTTAACTAAATAATACCGATTTTTTTTTCCAACCCTTATTTCCTTCTTATCTCCAACTTTAATTACTATTTTATCTAAAGGGTCGTTCACTTTTTGTTGGTTTACTTCAACGGCACCCTGCACTATCAGTTGGCGGGCTGCCCTTTTACTTTTTGCCCATCCCTTTTGAATGATTAAATCAATAATACTCAAGGGTTCACTGTCCTCTATAATAATAACCGGAATCTCCGCTTCTGTTTTTCTGCCAACGGTTGTGTCAAAGTGGTCACGGGCTTTTTGGGCCTTCTCACTATCGTAAAACTGTTCGACCATATAAAAAGCCAAGCGGAGTTTCGATTCCATCGGATGAAGCTGCCTCACCTCTGCCAGGTCTTCACTTGTCAACAGCTCATAATATCGATACATTAATTCGTCATGAATAGACATAATCTTACCAAACATTTCAGAAGGGGTGTCCGTTAGCGCAATATCATTCCCAAAACTCTTACTCATTTTCCTCTGCCCGTCTGTTCCTTCGAGCAAGGGAAGGGTCATCACGACTTGTTGGGATTGACCATACACTTTTTGTAAAACCCTTCCGACGAGGAGATTAAATTTCTGATCTGTTCCGCCTAGTTCAATATCTGCTTTCAAAACAACAGAATCGTACCCTTGAATAAGCGGATAAAGAAATTCGTGAACTCCGATTGGCTGGGATGACTGATAGCGTTTTTGAAAATCATCTCTTTCCAGTAGTCTTGCAACCGTGTATTGAGATGTTAAGTAAACCATCTTCTCAGCGGTCATGACATCCATCCATTCACTATTAAAGCGAATCGTCGTCCGCTTCGGATCTATCACCTTAAAGATCTGTTCTTTATACGTTTCAGCATTCTTGAGTACGTCTTCACGTGTCAAAGGCGTTCTTACTTCAGAACGTCCTGTAGGGTCTCCAATCATCCCCGTAAAATCCCCGATCAAAAAGAGAATTTCATGTCCTAAATCCTGAAACTGCCTCATTTTTTGCAGGAGAACGAGATGACCAAAATGTAGCCGTGGCGCCGTCGGATCGATTCCGACCTTCACCCTCAGAGGTCTTTTTTCCAGAATGGCTTTTTTAAGCTTTTCTATTAATTTTCCTTTTGGAACCACCTCTTCGGTGCCACGGGACAACAACTCAACAGCTTTTTCAAGTTCATTTAGAGATTGATCCATCAAATAAGGTGCCCCAAACCTGACAATGTCAGAAATATCATGGCCAGACCATGATCCATACTAATGAATACGTCATTATACAACCTCTTAGCTATTTTGGACACTAAACTAAAGGATAACACCTGAACAACCTAGGCGAAAGAATCAAGGCAGGACGACAAGAGAGATGAATGGGTGCTCCTATCGGACAACAGATCCAAGGGAAAGAAAGGGAGAGAGCGTTTTTAATTTTTTGTCTCCAATTCCCTTCACACGGGTAAGATCATTTAAAGTTTGAAACGGCCCTCGGGCTTCACGATCTTTAATGATTGATGCAGCAATCTTCGGCCCGATACCGGGGAGAGATGTCAATTCTTCCAAAGTGGCCGTATTAATATCAATTAATTCACGACCCTGTTCTTTTTGAGGGGATGGCGCATCAGAAGCAATGGCGGTACTGGGGACAATGACATGAGGCAGATCATTGAACTGTGCTTGTGACCAAAAACGAAAATAAAACACAGCACTAAAGATAGTAAGACAGAAGATTATTTTTCTTAAGAAAAGACTCATAACGACCTCCTATTCTTCCAGGTGCTCTGGGTCAAGCTGTCTCATTTTCAAGAAAGGAAGCATATTCCTTTCCTGACATCAATGTATTCGCCTCTTTCGGGTCATTCATTTCAATCACAATGACCCAGCCCTCACCGTAGACATCCTGATTAATTAATTCTGGGCGCCCTTCCAATGCCTCATTGACCGCGACAATTTTACCGCCGACAGGGGCATATAACATAGACGTTGTTTTAGTTGATTCAATCTCGGTCACTTCATCACCATATTGAAGCATTGTCCCAAGTTTCGGAATTTCAAGATAAACAATATCACCAAGCGCCTCTTGCGCAAAATCGGAAATACCGATCGTCGCCCTCGACCCGTCTAAACGTACCCACTCATGTTCTTTATGATATAGAAGACTCTCTTGAATCATTTCATTTTCTCTACTAGTAAAAAGATGGGAGAGATATATACGAAATCGCTTACAATTTCAAGAAGACAAGACAATTATTTGAGATTTTCTATTCAGAAATTATTTTTTCTTGACCATATCAAGAGATAGCAGTTAAAAGGAAGCACTATGCCGCAGCACATCAGCCAATCAACCCAACACAACGAATCAAAAGCGGTTCCTATTGTCTTGACCATTGCTGGCTCAGATCCCAGTGGCGGGGCCGGGATTCAAGGGGACATCAAATCTATTGAAGCAAACGGGGCTTTTGCCATGTCTGTTTTGACGGCAATTACAGCTCAAAACAGTGTCAGATTTTCATCAGCTATTGATCTTCCGATCTGGATGATTGAATCACAATTCACAACACTCATTCAGGATTTCAAACTTTCGGGCATCAAAACAGGCATGCTGTCTTCCAAAAGGATTGTTAAAAGTATCGCCAAACTATTAAAGAAAAACCCGATCCCGAACTTTGTACTTGATCCGGTGATGCAGTCAAAAGACGGCACACACCTACTCAACCCGGAGGCGATTGAAGCACTGAAAAAGGAGCTCATTCCCCTATCAACATTACTAACACCCAATATCCCTGAAGCCGAACAGCTGATCGGTAAAAACATTCGCACGCTTTCAGAAGTGGAAGAGGCTGCAAAAACAATTTTTAAATTGGGCTGTCGCGCCGTATTGATAAAAGGAGGCCATCTGCTTCAATCGCCCGGAAGTGATATTCTCTTTGACGGAGAAAAAATCCAACACTTTAAGGGGGAATTCATCCAGACCTCAAACACCCACGGAACGGGCTGTACCTATGCTTCTGCAATCGCAGCACATTTGGCTAGAGGAGAAACCTTAGAAACCGCGATATCCACTGCCAAACATTATGTCACTGAGGCCATACGATATAGTATTTCTATAGGGAAGGGGCAGGGCCCCACAAACCATTTTTATTTTTTAAAAACGAGAGATCATAAAGAATAGACTACGAACTAACTCACTGGCTCACCGACAGGACGCATATCAAGAGAAGGTGCATTCCGTATGCGAAAAACATCAAGGTCGACCAGGGCTCCTTTTGAAGAAAGACGTGCCTGAACCCGTTCCTCAAACTGCATACCAATTTTTTTCAAGAGAGAAATCGAGGCCTGGTTTTCGGACATGGATCGTCCTTCGATCGTTTCCAGTAACATCACCTCAAAACCGAAATCGACCACAGCTTGGCAAGCCTCACTCATATAGCCACGCCTTCTCTCTGTATGTTTTAGAATAAATCCTATTTCTGCTAATTGGCTATCACGTTCCCAACGGATGAAACCTATGCTGCCAATGGGTTCTTCGGACGCTTTCAAAAAAATCGTCCAGTTACTGGGTAAACCCCTTAGTGTATTGAGATCCACGCCCTGGAGAGAAGGGAAATCGTGTGGCCCCAGCCCTTGTTGTGAAACCAGTTCAAGACGTTTTGTCGTTAATGAAGGTGGAAACCAAGACATAAAAAAATCCGTTTATTTATAAATGTTTTCCCTTGCCTTTATTTAATAAGCTGGCATAGAATGTCGGCGAATCAGGTTACTTTTGCTAAGCGAGAATATGGAGGAACGCATGTCAGACATTTTGATTGTCAGTTCAAAAGTTAAAAAGTTCGTTCAGGACAAAGCCCAATTTAATACTTCAAAAGAGTTCTTGGATGCATTAAGCCAATCCGTTGAAGGGATCTGCAACGAAGCAATTGAAAAAGCCCGCAAAGACAAACGCAAAACCGTAAAAGCAAGAGACCTCTCTTAATTTTGTTCAGGAAAGGGCTTTCAGTTCAAGTCCTTTCCTGAACTGAACACTTTTCACCTTCAATCACCCCTTTGTGAATTCCACCCAAAACCCGCTTGAGTTTGTTCTGCAGATCCCGCGATACATACCCGGTTTTTTCCATTCATCTTTGCGTTATACATTGCCGCGTCTGCTTTTCGGATGAGCATGTGCCGGGCTTTGGGTGTTGACACCTGATACCCCACATGTTCCTTAAGAGAAACAAGACCGATACTACACGTGAGGCACCCTTTTAATAAATCCGGTTTCTGCTTCGGATAAGACGGAATGGATTTGAACGCGCTCGATTGAATCGCTTCACGGACAGATTGGGCAACTTTATCCGCCTCTTCTAATCTCATTTTAGAAAAAATAATCGTGAACTCATCTCCACCATAACGCGAAATGGTTGTGCCACTTGAAGGAACAATTTCACGAAGGATTGCACCCACATCTTGAAGCACTCGGCTTCCGGTTAAATGTCCAAATTCATCATTCACTGCTTTGAAATGGTCCAAATCCAAAAAAAGGAGAATGAGGTCGTCATCTCGGCGCCGTTTTGCATTCTTGATTTCTTTGTCAAGCTTTGCATAAAAATATCGATCATTAAAAAGACCGGTTAAGCCATCCAGCTTAGACATCTCAATATGAGTTTTGGCATAGAGCACATTTTGAATCAAGGTCGAAGTATACCCTGCAAAAATCTCTAAAAGCTTCAATTCCTCTTGAGTATAATTTTTTTTATCTTTACGGTTAATCAGCTCAATTACGCCGCACACCGATTTTTCGATAATAATCGGAGCGCAAATAATGGATCGTGTTCTAAATCGGCTCACCTGATCTCTTTTAGGCTCAAAGCGCTTCACCACAGATAAATTTCTACCTAAATAGGGTTTTCCCGAAAGGTAGGTTGCCCCAACGATTCCTGCATTGATCGGCAGCTGAAGGCCCGGAAGATTGCTTGAGCCAAGACCAAACGAGGCGACAAAAACAAGTTCCTGATATTGCACCTTTTCTTTTTTTCGAAAAGGATTATCTAGTAAAACTGAGCCCGCCTCGGAAGGCACAAACTGATTCGCTTTATTTAAAATTTCCTTTAAAACCTGATCAAGCGCAGGACTCCCCTCCTGGAGTTCCTTCTGCTGCCGCTCTCGACTCAAGAGCTGATTGAGTTGTTTTTTTTCAAGTATTTTTAAGTGCATAGTCCGAATAAAATACCTAAGCGGGAAAAAACTGTCAAGAAAGGGAAAGTCGAATCAAGGATTGTTTTAATGCCATAAAGTGATAGGCGTTTTTGATGGCGCCTATCGATACTAATTTTCTTACGTTTATATCATTCAGCGGGATTCCAAAAGGCTTCAAACCGTCCATTTCGAGTAATCCACACAATATAGGGTGATTCGGTAACGTCTCCCTTTTCGTCAAACTCAAGGTGCCCCAAAGCACCGTCATATTTCATCTTTCGCATCAATTCAATAATCTTCGCGGAATCCGTACTGTTTCCCTCCGAGATGGCTTTTAGCAAAATATTGGCTGCGTCATAAGCATAAATCGCGTAGGGAGCCAGTTCCTCCCCAAATTTTTCTTTGTATTTTTTTAAAAAATGAGCCGCGTTCGGCAATTGCTCAATATCGGGCATAAAAGTGAGATACGTTCCCTCCGCTGCCTCACCCGCAATTTCTATAAACTTTGGATCAATAACACCATCTCCGCTCATCATCGGAACATTTAAACCGACCTCCTTCGCCTGTTTAACCAAAAGACCGCCCTCAGGAAAAATCCCTCCAAAAAAATAAAGGTCGATGTTCTTTTCTTTTAAACTGGTCAATATGCCACGAAAATCCTTGTCCCCCTGAGTCAAGCCATCGAATGAAACAACCTCAATGCCTTGCCCTTCAAATCGGGCGAGACTCTTTCGAAATTCATCGGCCAGACCTTGGCCATAAGTGGTCTTATCATGAAGAACAGCGACGCGCTTGGCTTTCAGCTGTGTAAAGGTAAAGTCGGCCGCCACCTTACCTTGTTGATCATCCCGGCCTACCACACGAAATACATTTTTAAAACCTTGCTCCGTTAACCTCGGGTTAGTGGATGCGGGGGTAATCATCGGAATTCCGGCATCATGATACACAGAAGAGGCCGGTATCGACGCACTCGAATTAAAATGTCCCACCATCCCGACAATGCCAAGATTCACCATTTTATTGGCAACAGAAACCGCTTCTTTCGGATCATGCCGATCATCTCCGACTTCAAGACGAATCATACGTCCCATAATTCCGCCACGGGCATTCCATTCCTCCACGGCAATGCGCGCACCGCGTTCGACATCGCCTCCGATTTTGCTTTGATCGCCTGTCATTGGCCCGGCAACACCCACCAGGATCTCACCGACCACCTTTTCTCCTTCAGTACTCGGATTTTTTTTCTCACACCCCGCTCCTATGACGATTAGGAGAATAAGACTCAGAAAAATACAAGTCGGACGACGTTTTTTTTGAACTAAAAAAAGAGACGTTTGAGCCATTTTAGAATTCCTTTATCACAGGTTTGAGAGGGTTCCGTGCCAAGAATAAAGGCTTCTTCCGAGCCATCTTTATCACAGATCATCCCTCTGTCGTTTACATGAAGTAATACCACACCTGTAGGCGGCGTAAAATCACTTGGGGCCGAGAATGAGGCCTCTTTCATAAATCGGGTCCAAATGGGAAGCGCTGCCGATGCTCCCGTCAAGGCCCCGTGCTGGTTTTTATCGAAACCCACCCAGACCACCGTGACAAGGTCAGGCGTATATCCCACAAACCAGGCATCGCGCAGATTACTGGTCGTCCCCGTTTTCCCTGCGGCAGGTGCCTTAAAACCCAGCTGACGAACCCCTTTCCCCGTACCGGAATCAAGCACACCCTTCATTAAGTGCGTCACCAAAAAAGCAGCGGAAGCTGAAACCACCTGACGCGGCCGCAGGTCTCTGCTATCGTCCCCTTCTTTTTCAATCGGCAATCCTCTCGGATCGATAATGCCCTCTAAAAACATCGCAGGACGAAAAACCCCGCCACTCGCCAAGGTGCTGTAAGCAACACCCATTTCAAGTGGCGAGACTTCGACACTCCCCAAGGCCAGGGAGGGAACCGGCTTTAAAGGACTTTTAATGCCGATATCACGCGCCATGCTTATAATCGCATCCATCCCCACTTCTTGTGAAAGACGGACCGTCGCTGTATTTCGAGAACCTTCAAGGGCCGCCCGCAGTGTGATCGGACCCAGGTATTGATGATCATAGTTTTCCGGAGACCATTCTTTTCCCCCCACAGAAAGCGTAACAGGCGCATCATCAATCTCACTAATCGGGGTATACGGCGTCCCGCCTCTCGCGGCTTGCTCAAATGCCGTCAAATACACAATCGGTTTAAATAAAGAACCCGGTTGACGCTGCGCATCCGTGACACGATTAAACTGGCTTTTTTGGTAATCCCGGCCCCCCACCATCGCTTTGACCGCACCTGTTTTGGGGTCAATCGCAACAAGGGCACCCTGCAACTGATCATCCGGGTCAGAACGCTTCAGTCGGGAATCCTTCGCCTCCAGATCTTCAAGTCCCTTTTTCAGAGCATTTTCGGCAATACGCTGGATCTCTGGGTCAAGCGTACTAAAAATCTTAAGACCACCCGAAGTAAGGATCCGCCGGGGATAAAGATCTGCAACCTGACGACGAATCTCATCAATAAAGTAAGGCGCAGTGTTCAGGCGTTGTTTCAGGGTCTTTGCAATCACCTTCTCCCCTCTTGCCGAAAAATAAGATTGCAGTGTGATTTTACCTTCGGCAAAAAGCACCTCAAGTACAAGGTTTCGACGGCGAATCGCTTTATTGATATCTTTGCTCGGAGCAAAGACATTCGGGGAGCGGATAATGCCTGCCAGCAGAGCAGCTTCCCCCAGAGTCAAATCTTTAGGCGCTTTCTCAAAATAAAACCAGGCCCCCTGTCCGATGCCATAGATCCCCATGATGCCATTTTGGCCAAAATAGATCTCATTCAAATACGTTTCTAAAATTTCATCTTTTCCATATCGCCGCTCCAAGAGTAGCGCCATCAACGCTTCTTGCCCTTTACGAGCAAAAGTCCGTTCATTTCCCAAATAAAAATTTTTAACCAATTGCTGCGTAAGCGTGCTTCCGCCCTGGACAATCCCTCCGGCCCGTAAATTCACCCAGGCCGCCCGGGCAATACTCTTTATATTGATGCCAGGATGTTCATAAAACTTGCGATCCTCCATCACAATTACCGCATCGGTTAGGATTTTAGGCAGTTCAGACAGCTGAATGAGACGTCGTTCCTCCCACTCCGCTTCATAAAAGCCACCGACCACTTCAGGTTCGATCAAAGCATAATCCAGGTCAATATCCAGACTCAGATCACTCACCTTCAAAATTCTATTTTCTTCAGAAAGAGACACCCGAATCGGCAAACCGGCTTCCGCATAGTTCGGATAGTCAAAGGGGTGAAGATACACCTCTACAAACTCCCCACTCCGAAAAAACTCTCCGGAATTTTGAATGGGCCGTTTCACCTCACGGTACGCGAGGCGTTTCAGGCGAGAAACGAGACCCGCCTGAGCTATATCAAGCCCCGGAGAAAGTTTTAATGGTGCAGAATAAATTTTAGACGGAAGCTGCCAGCGTTGGCCTTCAAATTTTTTGACCACCGCGCCATCCAGGTAAAGGACGTAGAGGATTGAAATCCCCAGAAAGATAAAGCCCGTAAAAAAAAGGACACGAGAGACAATCCGCGTTCTTTTTTTTCTCCGTGGCTTACTTTTTTTTAAAAGTTTCATTGGAAATTTGTATACCACAATTCAAAAACGGGTTCAACGCGACTCACATTTTCTGCGTCGGATCATCCCAGAAACTATGTAATCATTTACACAGTTTCTCGCTGCTCGATTCCTTATTTTACATCCAGTCATAAAAACCCACGCCCACACTCCAGAACCATAAGGCGTTGTAATTAAAAGAAATACTTCATCTTTCAATGACAAGAAATTTTCGGTACAAGACTTGCAAATTTGAGAAACCATGAATAAAGAGACACAAAAAACCATCAACAATAGAAAGTCTGAATCAAAGATGAATAAAAAAGGGTTTACACTTCTGGAAATTCTGGTTGCTGTCGCGATACTCGGGATACTCGTTGGCATTGCAATCCCTAATTACCTCACATGGAATGCACGCTACGAATTTAAAGATGCCGCACGAAACCTTTCGTCTAACCTCACACTTTCTAAACTCAATGCCATGAGTCGGAATGCTGCAATCACACTGACACTTCAGGCCAATGGCACAGACACAGAGTATGAAATGAAAGATGCCGGTGGCATTTCAGTCATTCCCACTGAGATCTTTCCAGCCGATGTCAGCGTCGTGGGCGGGCTCCCTGTGGCCGTCACCTTTAATGCCTTTGGACAAAGAACATCCGGAGGCGGGGGAAATCAAGTAATTAATCTCGATAGTGTGTCGCAAACAAATACCCGGTACGTCATTACGGTCACCGTCAGTGGAAAAGTCACCATCACCATGAACAATATCTGAGGATGATTATGACATTTAAAAGATCATTTACAAAACGAAAAAATAAAAATGAAAAAGGCTTCACCCTTCTGGAGGTTCTTATTTCGGTCTCCATTTTATCCGTGGGTTTGCTCGGCATCGCCGTCATGCAGGATGCCGCCATTCAGGGCACAGTGGTCGGCAGTAAAATGAGTATTAGCACAAACATGGCGGACGAAATGATGGAACGCATCCGACTTAAAATGCCAGGTGTGGCCAGCCCCGGTTTTGACGTGACTGCCTACAACGGGATCAACACCTCGCTGGCGGCAACGAGGCCTTCTGCCGCCGCATGGCAGGCACGCGGGGACTACGACCAATGGGCCGCACGCATTCAGCAATACCTTCCCGGCGGCGTAGGAACTGTAACGGTTGTACAACCGGCGGTCAATCCGCTGAATCGCAATGATATTACCGTCAGCATTACCTGGCCGGGTGCCACACGAAATTTCACCGTTACCATGATGACATCAATTCTTTCATAGGGATGAAATGAATATACAGATGAAGTTACTTGGAAAAAAATCGAATCAAACAGGCTTTACGGTACTGGAGTTTCTCATTGCGAGCACCATATTTGTCGTTGTGATGGCAGCAGGCTCTGACTTCTTTAATAATATGAACCGCTCGGCCGTTGTGAACTCTGCGCTCACTGATGTGCAGCAAGACGCACGGGCCGCAATGTTGACCCTTGTACGTGATATCTCCATGGCAGGTTATGGGGTCACCAGCTTCGGGGCTTGTCCCAATGCAATCACCCCCACCAACTCAAACAGTGGTCCCGATGGAATCAGTATCGCCAACATGGCCACCATTGCAACCACACTTGCGGCCCCCGGCGCACCCGGAAATGCGAAGATCACACTCGCTGATCTTGTTGAGGGAACAATTTCCTTTAATGGCATCCGTACCGCAACCGCCGTACTGGATGTCGGAACAACGGTCAATATTTCTCCAGCGCTGGATAGTTCAGGAGAACAATATCCCGCCGGAACCCCAATTTTAACGCCAGGCTGCGTGGTCTATTCCTTGAATCCTGCAACCAGGGAACTCAGCAGAACGATCGGAGGCGTTGGAAGTGTGTTGGCAAGCGGCGTCATGGATATGCAGTTTGCCTACGCCCTGGATGCCAACGGAGATGGCCGCATTGATGACGCCAACTTAAGCGGCGCATACGATGCGGGAGATTTCGTGAACCTCCCTGCAGACCTTTCCTCGATCAGGCTGGTCCGTGTTTCACTCTATCTGCAAACCGGTCAAGGCGATCCAAGATACATCCTCGGTGTACCAGAAACCTTAGAGGATCATGATCCAACAACAGACGGAGGGTACGATCTGGCGGACTACCAACCCTTTCGGAGCAGAGTTTTAACACGCATTGTGCGTCCCAGAAATATAGGACTGCCATAAATAATCGGTAAAAACTAAACAAGAAATAAAAACAAGGCGCATTTTTAATTCAAGAAAGAAAGGATTCGAACCGATATGAATAGTGGATACGGGAGAAAAAAAGCAAGGGATGAACAAGGAGCGGCACTCATCACCATGTTACTTTTTTTGGCGATCCTGACTGTCATTGGACTGACTTCGGTCTCCATTACCTCTATCGAAAATCGAACGGCCCAAAATGAGCGGATTTATGAAACACGAATGAATGATGAGGAAGGCGGCGTGGAGCCTCAGGTGATTGTTTTAGAAGACACCATTTTATCAGGGGGCGTCCCGGCGACTTATCTTAACCCGACAGGGCCAGTCATCGTCGGCACAAACCTACAGAATGAAATTTTAGATCATCTTGTTGAGGCAGATTCTCCCAAGCTTGCTGGCGCATTAGGGCCCGACCTTCAATTTGACTTAGGGACAAGAACAGTCAGCATGGATATCGACTACCTTTTTACAAAACTCAAAACCGGCAGCGCGATTGAATTCGCTGCAGGTTTTGAAGGAGTCGGCTCTGGTGCAGCGAGTGGTGGCGTTGAAAACTATTTCCAAATGGTTTCAGAGGCCACTGTCGGGAATGGAAATGGATCAATCACCAACTATTACAACTGCGTTGTTTCGGGGGCATGTCAGAAATAACATGCATCGGAATCAGACCATATTGAGCAAAATGGAGCACATGATGAAAAATGCAATCCTTATTCTCTTTGCACTCATTCTTTACGGCCCCCTGGCCCTGCCTGCCTCAGCGGCCCAAGTACAATGGACACCCGTCAGCATGACGGAAGCCGACCCGCAAAAAGAGGGCTTATGGGGAAACATCCGGTTTTATACAAACAAAGACATCAAACTTGAGACCGGCCAGCACATTCGATTTTCTAAAAATGTGTTGATCGATGTTGAAAATCTGGCAAACGATGATCGCGGAAATGTCCGCATTTTACTGGATGCGGACGGAAACGCCAAAGCGATTTTTTTTAATGGGATCGACATGCCGGACGTGATTAGACGATTTAAAAAATAAAGGCCTGATAAGGAGCATCGTTATGAATAACTATAAATCAAAATATATGGTCATCATCCTCTCAGTTCTTCTCATGCAAATGACGCTGACAGCGCCTGCCTTTGCGGTCCATAAATGGTGGCATAGCGGCGGCGGGCCTTCTCCGGCACCGGCACCGGCTCCGGCGCCCGCTCCGGCGCCATCACCATCTCCTTCGCCTTCACCAACTCCCGCGCCCGCTCCGACGCCGACTACACTTTCTGAAATGTCTGATTTCACGGCTTTTCCGCCATTTCTCACAACCGCCGCACCTCCGCTGACGATGTTTGTCTTATCAAAAAACCATAAACTTTTTTACAAAGCCTACAACGACATTACCGATCTTGACGACGACGGCATCCCCGATTCCACCTACAAAGACACAATTAATTATTACGGGTACTTTGATGCTTATAAATGTTACGAGTATGGCTCAGGCGTTTTCGTCCCGAAAAACCTGGGGACCGGAGCCAATTACCATTATTGCACCGGCCAGTGGAGCGGTAACTTTTTAAATTGGGCATCCATGTCACGCATGGACCTCATTCGCAAAGTGCTTTATGGCGGCAAACGTGTCACAGATACAAGCTCCAAAACCGTTTTAGGACGGGCCTTGCTTCCACGGGATGGACATTCATGGGCAAAAACCTACAGCGGGACAGACATCTCATCCTTAACGCCCTACAGCTGGAGCGACATTACCCTCTGCAATACCAACACAACAAAAACAGAAAACTCCTCCCTTCTTTTTGCACTTAACGGCTACTTCCCCTATGCCGCAAGTACGGAAGGCAAACAATGCACTCTGGAAAAACCAGGCGGCTCTTCTTTAACGATTGCAGACACCTATAAGGTTGATGTCGAAGTTTGTGTGACCGGTATGCTCGAACTAAGCTGCACCGAATATCAAACAGGAGGTTCTACACCCAATTTCAAACCCTCCGGCTTAATGCAAACCTTCGGGGTCGAAAGAAATGGCACCCCGGATACGGCCGATGATCGGGTGAAGATGAAATTTGGTTTGATGACCGGGAGTTACGGGGCCAATGTCAGCGGCGGTGTCTTGCGGAGCAATATCGGAGACCTCTCCAATTCCGAAGTGGACAACGGAAACGGCATTGTGAAAGGCGTATCTAAAATCATTAAAACCATCGATAACTTTAATATCACACAATACAACTACAGCACCGGCTGGTACGATTTAGGAGGGACAGAAGGAAGCTGCGTACCGACAGAACCTGCAGTACTCAGCAATGGAGTCTGTACCAGCTGGGGTAACCCCGTGGGTGAGATGCTCTATGAAACCATACGATATTTTCAGGCACAGGTTGGAGCAACCCCCGAATTTAAACTAGGCACACCCGATCCTGGATTTTCGTCTCTTAACGTTGAGGGGACATGGGAAGACCCCTATCTCAGCTGTCCGGCCTGCTCAAAGGCCTTTGCCATGATTTTAAGCGACGAGTTCACGAACTATGACTCAGACGATCTCCCCGGTTCGTATTGGCCCGCCAGTATCAGCACCTCGGATACGCCCAGCGTACAAAGCCTGGTCAGCACGGCCAACATGGATGTGCTTGAATCCATCGGCTCTACATTTATCGGAGAATCCACATCAACGTTTGACCGGAACTGCACAGCCAAACCAGCGAGCTTTGGCAGTATCAGGGGGCTTTGTGTCGAAGAGCCGACCAAACAGGGGGCTTATTATATTGCAGGTCTTGCCAACTATGCCAAAAACACAGACCTCAATCCGGCCCCTGGCATGCAGGATATGACGACCTATGCCATTTCCACCGGATCCGTCATCCCCAACCTTGAATTTGATGTTGACGGAAAAAGAGTGGTCATCGTTCCCATTTTTCACGATGGCTGCCCAGATACGTCCTATGCCGGCTGCCTCACCCAAGGCTTGAATGGAGATAACTCCAAAGGCGCGATGGTCGATTTTAAGTTTTGCCCCGATGATGCCGACTGGACCACCGAAAAAGGCAATGGGTACACCTCCTGTTACGATGGTATGTGGGATGATGCAGAGTACGGATGGGATTACGAACTGGATATTCAGTATCGGATTTACGTCAAACAGGGCGCATCGACCATTACGGTCAAAACCAAAGGGATTGCCGCTGCTGCAGGGCATGAGGATTTTGCCGGTTATGCCATCAGCGGGGTTTCAGCTGCAAGAGAATACTATGAAATTCGCTGCGGCGGAGCGGCAGGTTTTAATGACTGCGACCGTTATGACAAAAATGAAACGCCTGAAAGCGAACGCACCTTTGCCGTTACCGGTACCACGACCGGATTTTTAAAAAGTCCGCTCTGGTACGCAGCAAAGTACGGGGGATTTAAAGACAGTGATGGAGACGGCACCCCCAATCTGGTGGGCGAATGGGACAATGATGGCGACGGGACACCGGATACCTATTTTAATGCCGCTAATCCCCTGAAATTAGAATCCGAAATTGCAAAGGCCCTGACTGCGGTTTTAAACAGGTCTTCTTCTGGCACCTCGGTTTCCGTGCTCGCGACTTCAGGCGAAGGGGAAGGCGCGCTGTATCAGGCCTATTTTTTCCCTTCAAAATATGAAGACGGCCTGGAAAGAAAATGGATCGGGTTTTTACATGGTCTTTTTCTTGATACCTTCGGCAACTTGAGAGAAGACACCGACCAGGATGGTCGGCTCATCTTGAGTAAAGATCAGATTGTCAGAAGCTTTTTTGACTCCGTCTCCGGGGACACAAAGGTGAATAAATTTTTAGACGCGAACGGTGACGGAAAAGCGGATTCAAGCACACCCTCCGATACCATCGCCCTAGATGAAATGGCTCCGATCTGGGAAGCGGGAAAAGAACTGGCCCTAACCAGTCCCAGCAGCCGCAAGATATTTACATGGCTCAATGCCAATGACGACGGGACGGTAGATCCCGGAGAGTTTATCTCCTTCGATGACTCGAAAAAAGCAGAACTAAAACCCTATCTTCGTGCCCTTGATGATAACGGCAACGGCACAGCGGATGATGAGTCGGCCAATATCATTAATTTCATCCGGGGGGAACAGATTACCAAAATGCGGGAAAGGGACATTACCATCAATGGCGTCAAAAAAATCTGGAAGTTAGGTGATATTGTCTACTCCACACCCGCAACCGTGGCCGCGCCAAGAGAACGCTATGACCTGATTTATGGCGACACCTCTTATCAGGCCTATTACAATCAATACAAAAAACGGAGAAACGTCGTTTATGTCGGAGCCAATGACGGGATGCTGCACGCCTTTAACGCCGGATTTTATAATCCAGGAGATGATCCGCTGACTCCCGAAAGAGAACATGGGCACTTTGACCCCGGGACAGGGAAAAAACTGGGAGAAGAGCTTTGGTCCTTCATCCCCTATCAATTGCTGCCTCATTTAAAATGGCTCACCCGGACAGACTATACCCATGTTTATTATGTCGATCTGAAACCAAAAATCAGCGATGTTCAGATCTTTACGCCTGATGCCGATCATCCCAATGGCTGGGGAACGATCTTAATTGGCGGTATGCGCATGGGCGGCGGCTCAATGACGGTCACTGATATTTTTTCAGGCAGCACAGCGAGTTCACGAAATTTCCGATCCGCCTACTTTGTTCTGGATATTACCAACCCGGAAAAGGACCCCGTATTGTTGGCCAGTTTCACAGACAATGACGTCGGATTTACCACCTCATTTCCATCCATCTTGCGGGTCACGGACGGCGCTTCGCCACCCACCGCAACAAAATGGATGTTCATGGTGGGTTCAGGCCCGACCACTTATACAGGGGCCAGTGCACAAAATGCGAAAATTAAAATCGTCGATGTCGCAACCGGTGTTTTAGAACGTACCATCGACACAGGACTGAGCAATGCCTTTATGGGTGACTCGATCAATGTCGATGGAAATCTCGACTACACAACGGATGTCGCTTATATCGGCAGCAGTTACATACAAGGCGGAAAATGGAAAGGGAACATGTATCGCGTCAATGTTCAAAACAGACTCAACCCGGCCGACTGGGTCCTTTCCACAGTGTATGCAACCAATCCGGGCCCCATTACGGCCGCACCCACAGCTTCCTTTGGGGTAAATAATCAGCTGTGGATTTATTTTGGGACGGGACGTTACTACGATCCTTCAGACCAGAGCGACGTCACCCAGCAACGATTTTACGGCATTAAAGATCCTTGCTGGAATGACACAACCCTCGCGTGTACAACCACGATGACAACCGCAGGGTTAAGGGATACGACATCGATCGATGTTTACACAGATAGTTCGGTCGTGGGCGGTGGATCAGATACCACCTTGGCTGCACTCTTAAGCACTGCTCTCACAAAAGATGGCTGGTACAAAAACCTGGCCACAAAGGAGCGTGTACTCGCCAAAAGTTCTGTCCTAGGTGGCACTGTTTTCTTTACCACTTTTATTCCCAACGGTGACCCTTGTACCGCAGGAGGAAAAAGTTTTATTCATGGACTCTTCTTTGAGACAGGAACCAGTTATAAAAAATCTTCGTTCGGCGATCCCCCTCCCCCTCCAGGAGATCCGGCAGAAGTCATTGAGAATGTAAAAGAAATTGGAGAAGGACTACCCTCGGGTATCGGGCTTCATATCGGTTCCGCCTCAGGCGGAGGTGGCAGCGGCACATGTCAGGGCGGCGTGAAGGGCTTTGTCCAGCAAAGTACGGGGACAATTACCGAAGTCTGCGGCGATCCGGCGCTCAGCATTCGAAGCGGGGTGAAAGGGTGGCGTGACTTTTGACGGGCCGAGCCCCTCATCAAAAATAAACATGCTGTTTTTTTACAAAAAGGAGATCGAGCTTGAAAATTAAAATAAAAACCCTGCCAAAGGTTGGCCCACTGATGTTCATTGGCATCACAGGGATGATCGTAATGGGGTGCCAGTCGGCCGAAATCAAATCAGTCTCATCCAACGAGGCGCCCATGATTGTGTCCGCCGAACTTTTTCCAGCAGAATTAAAACAGGGACATTCCGTTGTGGCGCAAGCCTATGGGAAAGACCCGGAAAATGATGCAATCACATTTCGATATGAATGGTTCGTCAATGAAAAGTCAGTCCATCACGAACGTGAATTGCCGCCACATTTTTTGAAACGAGGGGCAAAAGTTGCGGTCGAAATTATTCCAAATGACGGATACAACGATGGACTCCCTTTTAAAACGGCATTGTCAGTCGTCAAAAACACGCCGCCGGAAATCGTATCCATACAACTTTTGCCGCAACCCTTTCAAGCCGGTCAAGTCATCAGGGCTGAGGTCACGGGCATAGACAATGAAGGAGACTCCATTGAATACGACTATGAATGGAGAAAAAATGGGCTCCCGCTTTTCTCTGATCATGGTTCAGAGATCGTCATTAACGATCTAAAAAAGGAAGACCTGATCACGGTTCAGGTCACGCCACACGACGGGATTGAAGCCGGTCGGGCATTTGAGTCACTTCAATCAAAAAGTAAAAACCGTGGCCCCAGCATCATCTCCAGTCCGCCGCTTCAATTTGAAGACGGCACTTATACCTATGCAGTCGTGGCGACAGATCCGGATGGAGATCATCTCGAATATTCGATTTTAGATCCCCAGCCCGGCATGCACTTTCACCCTAAAACAGGTCATTTTCAATGGCTTATCCCGGAAGAAACGAAGGGAGTTCAATATGTAACCCTCGTCGTTCGTGATTCAGAAGGGGAAGGCAGCGCTCAAAAAGTAAGGCTGGATATCGATTTTTTAAGAAGCCATTCTTGAGGGTTCAGGCTTTGATCAGGCACTCTGCAATCTGAATGGCATTCAAGGCAGCGCCTTTTCGCAGGTTGTCTGCAACGACCCAGAGATGGAGTCCATTTTCTGTAGACTTGTCTTCCCGGATACGTCCGACATACACATTGTCCTGCCCCACAGTGTCCAGCGGTGTGGGGTAGATTTTTCGAGCAGGATCATCCAGAACAATAATCCCCGGAGCCTCTGAAAGCAAGGCACGCGCTTCGTTCAATGTGAGTTTTTTTTCTGTTTCAATCGTCACCGCTTCGCCGTGAGAACGAAAAACAGGGACGCGTACCGTTGTTGCCGTAATACGTAAATCAGGTTCGCCCAATATTTTTCTTGTCTCGGCGACAATTTTGTCTTCTTCTTCCGTATCGCCCGTTTCGGGATCACAGTCCCAATTGACAATACAATTAAAGGCAATTTGTTCACGATACACATGACATTCAGCTTCTTTAAAAGAAAGAATCGCCTTCGTTTGCTCAATCAGCTCATCAATGGCTTCTTTGCCTGTACCGGAAACCGATTGAAAAGTGGTCACATTCACACGCCGCAGTTTGGCCGCATCATGCAAAGGTTTCAGGGCAACGACCAATTGCGCTGTGGAACAGTTTGGATTTGCAATAATGGGCTGATCTAAAGTAACGAGGTACCCATTCACTTCTGGCACAACCAATGGGACCAAAGCTTCCATCCGAAACGCACTCGAATTATCAACAATGGCGCAACCGGCCTTTAACGCTTTTGGTGCATAGATCTTAGCCAGGGAACTACTCGTGGCCCCTAAAATCAGGTCAATTTTTGAAAAGTCCGCCTCATCCAGGGTTTCGACAAAAACCTCTTTGTCCATAAACGTGTAGGATTTCCCTGCTGAACGTTCAGAGGCAAATAGAGACAGTTGGTCAATCGGAAATTTCCGGGAAGCCAAAATCTCCAACATTTCTTCACCCACAACGCCCGTGGCTCCGGCGATCGCAACATTGTACTTATCTTTTTTTTGAAACATCGCAATACCTTCTATGAAGAATGTTGTTTCAACTGCGCGACTACCCGCTCGCCCATCTCAATGGTTCCGATTGTTTTTGTGCCTTTCCCCGAAATATCAGGGGTACGATATCCCGCCTCCAGGACAGAAAAGACCGCTTGTTCAATCAGCTGTGCTTCCTTTTCAAGGCCAAATGAATATTTCAACATCATGCCCGCAGAAAGAATGGTGGCCAAAGGATTGGCTTTGTCTTGCCCCGCAATATCCGGAGCGCTGCCGTGAATCGGTTCATACATTCCTTTAAGACAGCCTTCGCGGTTTTTGGAAGCCTGAGCGCCAAGGCTCGCAGAGGGCAGCATGCCGATGGACCCGGTCAACATCGCCGCCGCATCCGACAAAATATCACCAAACATATTGGTCGTGACAATCACGTCAAATTGCTTCGGGTTCCGAATCAGCTGCATCGCACAGTTATCTACATACATATGCGAAAGCGCCACATCCGGGTAGTCTGCATGAACGCGCGTAACAACCCTTCGCCATAATTCAGTCGCTTCCAGCACATTGGCTTTATCGATTGAGGTCAGTTTTTTTTCCCGTTTTCGCGCCACATCAAAGGCCACACGCGCAATACGTTCAATTTCTGACGTTGTGTAAACGAGGGTGTTGATTCCCCGCTCTTCATTTCCAAATTTTTCAATTCCACGAGGCTTTCCAAAATAGATGCCCCCGGTCAGCTCTCTCACAACCATTAAGTCAATGCCTTCGATGACTTCCCGCTTCAGGGTCGAGGCATCCGTCATCATGGGATAAAGGGTCGCGGGTCGCAAGTTGGCAAAAAGCCCCAGCTTTTCACGAAGACCCAATAAGGCCCGTTCAGGACGAATGGCGTAATCCAGCCCCTCCCATTTAGGTCCGCCCACAGCCCCAAGCAAAACAGCATCCGCTTCAATCGCAATACGGAGGGTCTCTTCAGGAAGCGGCACTCCAAACTGGTCGATCGCATCTCCACCCACAATCCCGTGATTAAACTCAAAGGCGTGATGTGTCATTTCGCCAAGTGCTTCCAATACAGCCACCGCCTGTGGGGTAATTTCTCTACCGATGCCGTCTCCGGGAAGAACAGCAATTTTCAGCTCATTTGCCATGTTTTGCCCTATTTTTTATATAGTGAGTTAAACAGTTTTTTTACGGGGACTGAAAAAAAGACATCCGATTTTTTGAGGCTATATTAAGCCAACCTTCTTTTCACCGGCATTTTCCTTTGAACCCAAGGCCGCCAGTTGATTAAGTGCACTCAAATACGCCTGCACAGAGGCAATGATGATGTCCGTATCCGCACCGTGTCCCGTAATGCGACGGCCCGCTTCTTCAACAGTCACCGTCACTTCACCCATGGCATCCGTACCACCCGTAATTCCTTTGACGATATAGGCGCAGAGTCGGCTCTTCGTTTTTGTCATCTGTGCAATCGTTTTATAAGCGGCATCCACAACACCGTCACCGTGCCCCATTTTTTCAATCACTTGCTCATGAACGGATAACGTCACCGTCGCCGTCGGTTTGGTCTCGCTCCCACTTTCGGCATGAAAGGAAATCAAACGAAAGGCCTCCGTCGGACGACCCATTTCATCCGAAATGATCGCCTCTAAATCTTCATCAAAAATCTCCTTCTTTTTATCAGCCAATGTTTTTAATCGCTCAAAGGCTTTGTTTAAATCTGCCTCATTCGGGTGATATCCGAGCGCTTCCAAACGAGCTTTAAAAGCATGACGTCCTGAATGTTTTCCCAATACAAGACTCGTTTTTCCAGCGCCAACGGATTCAGGGCGAATAATTTCATACGTCATTCGTTCTTTCAGCAAACCGTCCTGGTGAATCCCGGACTCATGCGCAAATGCATTTGCGCCCACAATCGCCTTATTCGGCTGAACAGACATCCCTGTAATTTTACTGACCAATCGGCTCGAACGCATGATCTCTTCGGTCACAATCGCGGTATCCGCTTGGAAAAAACCTTTTCGGGTGCGGAGCGCCATCACAATTTCTTCAAGAGAGGTGTTCCCCGCCCGTTCACCAATGCCGTTAATGGTGCATTCAACCTGTCCCGCGCCAGCACTAATCGCACTCAATGAGTTGGCTACAGCCAGCCCCAGATCATTGTGACAATGCACCGAAATGACCGCCTGATCAATATTGGCTACCCCTTTTCGAATACCCTGAATCAAGTGATAAAACTCTTCCGGCGTCGTATAACCAACGGTATCAGGAATATTCACCGTTTTCGCACCCGCAGCAATCACAGCTTCAATCACCTCGTAGAGATACATCTCATCCGAACGGGTCGCATCCATGGGAGAAAACTCAACATCCTCCACATAGCTTTTGGCCTGAGCAACAACTTCTACAGCCCGTTTGAGGGCCTCATCACGGGTTAAACGAAATTGATATTTCAAATGAATATCGGAGGTCGAGATAAAGGTGTGAATACGAACATTCTGACCACCCTCCAAGGCCTTCCATGCGCATTCCACGTCTGCCGACTTAGCACGCGCAAGACTACAAATTGTCGGCCCTTCAATTTCGTGGGCGATGGTTCTAATGGCTTCAAAATCACCCGATGAACTAAAAGCAAACCCTGCTTCAATGACATCCACTCCCAATCGGGCCAACTGACGCGCAATCGATACCTTTTCCGCAACATTCATTGTCGCGCCAGGAGACTGCTCTCCGTCACGTAGTGTGGTATCAAATATGGAAATCATTCTAGACATGGTTCAAAAATGCCTTTCAAAAAGAAAAATGCTGTCCCGAGTAGCTCTTCAACCTACAAAACTAGCTTTTAATCAGGATTTCTTTATCTTCAATATCGTCGATTTCCTCTTCAGAAAAAATCGTATTTTTTTTGGATTCGGTACTGGGCTGCTCATCCAGTTTACGATAGAGCATGACGAGTGGTTTTTCAAGAATCCCGACAAGGACATACAACAGGGAAAGGGAAAACATCATAATTTGGGGAATCGTCACCAATACCATCAACGCAAGCACCAATCCAACTAAAACATTAAACGGCTTACGATCTTTTAAATTGAGCCCCTTAAAACTCCGATAACGAATATTACTGACCATCAAAAATGCCAAGAGATAGGTCAGCGAAAGCGTCAACCCCGGCCGAAACTTAGTACCCAGATTAAAAATATCTGCATCAAAAACAACCATCGAAGCAACAAGAATTGCGGCGGCAGGCGTTGGAAGACCGATAAAATCTTTGCTTTCCGGTCCAGAAACCTGAACATTAAAACGTGCCAATCTCAGTGCCCCACAAACGATGTACAAAAATAATCCCATCCATCCAAAACGACCAAAGGGTTGAAGCGCCCAGGCATACGCCAGCAAACCGGGAGCGACGCCAAAGGAAACAAGGTCTGACAGGGAATCATATTCCACACCGAAGCGGCTGGTTGTCTTGGTCAAACGTGCCAGTTTTCCGTCCAACAAATCAAAAATGGCCCCCACCATGATCGCCATTGCAGCGGTCACGAATTGGGAGTGCAACACCGACATAATTGAGAAAACACCACAAAAAAGATTACCCGTTGTAAAGAGATTAGGAATAATGTAAATCCCCTTTTTCCCAAACTCTGTCATCTTGTGTTTTCGTCTTTTGCTCATCTTAAAATCCCTAAGATTGTTTCCCCTCCAACAACTTTATCTCCCATTGATATTTGTATTTCTGTTTCAGGGGGCACAAACAAGTCAACACGAGAGCCGAAACGGATCAAACCAAAACGCTCTCCACGATCAAGCGCAGCACCTTTTTTTATCCAGCAGACAATGCGCCTTGCGATCAATCCCGCAATCTGGATACAGAGAATTCGTTTTCCATTTTGCATCTCAATCAAAACGGCATTCTGCTCGTTTTCCAGGGATGCCTTTGGGACACTGGCCGCAAAAAAACGGCCGGGATTATAAAAAATATCGACAATCTTTCCCTCTACAGGTACACGGTTCACATGGACATTAAAGACATTTAAAAAGATACTGATTTTGATTGCGGGCTTCTTTAAAAACCGGTCCTCCTGGACAGAAGAAATATCCACGATCTTGCCATCGCCGGGGGAAACCAACAAGCCCTCGCCTTGAGGAACTTTCCGTTTTGGATCTCTAAAAAACCAAATACAAAAAAAGGTCAGCAGCGCAAAAAAAATCGTTGAAGCCTGCCCCAGAAACGCATAACTCAATGCTGTCACTGTTGCGCCAATACCAATAAAAATGTACCCTTCTTTTACGATCGGGGCTTGATTTTCTACTGCCATAAAGAGTCTCTAAATATCAATAATTTTACCATGTTATGCCTCAATCTCACTCTGCGCCAGGATAAACGCAGTAATGGCTCAGGCAGGCAATCGAAAACCAGCGAAATTCTACCACGTTATAGGGGAAAAAAATAGGGACGACCAGTAAAGAGGAAGTTCAGTTTTTATCCCGGTCAACCAAAAGACCCTGTTTAAGCCACGGCATCATAGACCGAAGTTTTGCGCCGACTTCTTCAATCGGGTGCACTTCACCTTTTTTGGCCAATGCATTAAATACGGGACGGTTGGCTTTGTTTTCCAGTATCCATTCTTTCGCAAACTGACCGCTTTGAATCTCGCCCAGGATCTTTTTCATCTCGGCTTTTGTTTCATCCGTCACAATACGAGGTCCGCGCGTCATGTCTCCGAAACGGGCTGTATTGGAGATGGAATAACGCATATTAGAGATACCACCTTCATAAATGAGGTCGACAATCAGTTTTACTTCATGGAGACATTCAAAATAAGCCATTTCCGGGGAATAACCGGCCTCAGTCAGGGTTTCAAAACCTGCCGTAATGAGAGAGGTCAGTCCGCCGCAGAGGACGGATTGTTCGCCAAAAAGATCTGTTTCGGTCTCTTCTCTAAAATCAGTTTCGAGCACACCGGCACGAGTTCCGCCAATCCCTCTGGCGTAAGCTAAGGCCATCTGTTTTGTTTTATTGGAAGGGTCTTGATAGATTGCGATTAAAGCAGGTACGCCGCTCCCCTTTTGGTACTCAGATCGCACCAAATGCCCAGGCCCTTTTGGTGCAACCATGAAGACATTGATCTCTTTCGGCGGAATGATCTGACCAAAATGAATATTAAACCCATGTGCAAAGGCAAGAGAAGCGCCATCTTTTAGGTTAGGGCCAACCAGACTTTTATACAAATCCCCAGTGGATTCATCGGGTGTCAGCAACATGACCACATCAGAGGATTTCACGGCATCCGCCACCGGCATGACCTTCAGTCCGGCCTGTACGGCCTTGTCCCAAGATCTGCCTTCCCTTAGCCCAATCACAACATCCATTCCACTTTCTTTTAAATTTAAAGCATGGGCATGGCCCTGACTGCCAAAACCAATAATTGCAATTTTTTTATCAGCTAAAACAGCGGTATCCGCATCTGCATCATAATAGATCTTCATTCAATTCCCCTTTGTTGATTAAATATTACCTTGAAACACTTCGCCGCTCTGGAATATCACGGACAGAAGCATTCCTGCCTTCGCCACGCGCGATCGCAATTCTTCCGGTCCGAATCAGATTTTTGATACCAAGCGGTCTAAGCAGATTAATAATAGCATCGATTCTTTTCACATCCCCGGTAATTTCAATGGTATAGGTATTGGGCGTTGAATCAATAATTCTCGCACGAAAAATATCAACAATACGCAAGGCCTCTGCACGGTCTTCAGAACGTGTATTGATTTTGATCAAGGCCGTTTCGCGTTCGACGTATTCCTGTTCAGTCAAATCGACGACCTTAATTACATCAACGAGCTTATTCAATTGCTTGGTGATTTGCTCAATAATCCGATCATCACCTTCTGTCACAATTGTCATCGTCGAAACATCCGGATCAAGTGTGGGGCCCACGGAGAGACTCTCAATATTAAAACCTCTTCCTGAAAAGAGACCTGAAATACGGGAAAGCGCGCCAAACTTATTTTCAACCAAAACAGAAACAATATGCTGCATACGATCTCTATTAAACACGGACAAAGATATTCTTTGCCGCGCTCCTCCTCAAATAAAAGGTCAAGCGGTCAGAATCCCGCCGGCTTTTTTTGCCTTCTGAATTTCTGCCGCAGGTCTTGGACCAACCGGATCGGCAAAAACCATCTCGTTAATTGCGGCTCCCGCCGGAACCATGGGATAACAATTTTCTTCTTCGTCTACCCTGAAGTCGATCAGAACAGGCCCTTTAATACTCAAGGCTTCCTGAAGGACGGGCTCAACTTCCCCAACTTTAGAGGCAAGAAGACCTGTCAGACCAAAGGCTTCTGCGAGTTTAACAAAATTAGGCTGCTCGCCGATAAAACTCGAAGAATACCGTTTATCATAAAAAAGCTGTTGCCACTGACGCACCATCCCAAGGTATCGATTATTTATAATCGCAATTTTTATTGGAAGCTTGTATTGGACCGCCGTGGTCAATTCCTGGATATTCATTACAATACCGCCATCACCCGCAATACAAAAAACCATTTTTTCCGGAGCTGCCATTTGAGCCCCGATTGCTGCGGGCAAACCATAACCCATCGTCCCCAGACCTCCCGAAGTGAGGAAGGTTCGTGGACGATCAAATTTGTAGAATTGAGCCGCCCACATTTGATGCTGGCCGACATCCGTTGCGACAATGGCTTCGCCTCGTGTGGCCTCGTAAATTTTATCAATGACATACTGCGGTTTAATTGTCTCATCACCCTGATCATAGGAGAGGGGGCGTTCCTTTTTCCAAGCTGCAATTTGCTCGTGCCACGGTTTACATTTTCCTGAAACGCCATTCCCTGAAGCTGAGAGATATTGGTTAAGATCCTTTAAAATCGTCTTGGCTTCTCCGACGATCGGGATGTTTGCCGTAATCACCTTGTGAATCGAGGTCGGATCAATATCGATATGAATAATTCTTGCGTTCGGCGCGAAATCCTTCACGCGGCCCGTCACTCGATCGTCAAAACGTGCCCCCACGGCAATAATCAAATCTGAGTTGTGAATCGCCATATTGGCGCTGTAAGTCCCGTGCATGCCCAACATGCCCAGAAAAAGCGGATGAGTTCCAGGAAATCCGCCTAAACCCATCAAGGTGTTTGTTACAGGGATATGGGCCGTCTCTGCCAATTCGCGAAGCTCTTTTGAGGCATCAGACGCCAAGACGCCGCCACCGGCATAAAGCACAGGCTTTTTCGCTTTTAAAATCTCCTGAACCGCTTGTTTAACCTGCCACTTATTCCCTTTAAAGTTAGGAGAGTAGCTCCGAATATACACAGACTCTGGGTAATTAAATGCGGCCTTTGCCAAAACAACATCCTTCGGGAGATCAATCAAAACAGGGCCAGGCCGCCCTGAAGTCGCGATATAAAACGCTTCTTTCACGGCCTGCGCAAGGTCGTTGACATCTTTCACAAGGATATTATATTTCGTGCAGGGACGCGTGATACCCACCATGTCGGCTTCCTGAAAAGCATCGTTTCCGATCATTTGAGTGGGAACCTGCCCCGTCAGAATAATCATGGGCGTTGAGTCCATTGCCGCATCGGCGATGGCCGTCACGGTATTGGTCGCGCCCGGCCCTGAAGTCACCAGCACAACCCCGGCTTTTCCTGTCACACGCGCATAACCTTCAGCCATGTGACCGCCGCCCTGCTCATGCCGACAAAGCACAACATTTATGTCTTTCTGATCATAAAGGACATCAAAAATAGGAAGATTAACCCCGCCCGGATAAGCGAAGAGCGTCTTGACGCCCTCCTTTTTGAGGCATTCCACTAATATTTGTGATCCTGTCATCTTCATTGACACATCTCCATTTTCTCGTAAAAGACTCGAAAACCCATCCGACTCAAACACTTGAAATCTATGCTAAAACGCATAAGATTCCACAATATATTTTTTAGATAAAAAGTTATTATTTTTAGCACACCCCTTTATCTGGAGTCAACTTGCGAAAATATTGTGAACTTGGAGGCTTGAGCATGTACGGTGTCGAGAATACGCTGCCCGACGACTAAAAAACATAACTAAAAGACGCGTTCACGATATGAATCCTGGATTCAAAAGTGCCAACGACACTGGCATTGCTCACATCCCGATCTTTTTTCTGGGAGAGCAGATATCCCAGAGCCAAGGTAGTTCGTTCTCCATGATGATATTTCAAGCCAGTGGAATAGATGAACGCATCAGCCCCCGGCAATTCAAAACTAAGTGTATTTTCCGGAACAGGACTTTCATCAAAACCAAAACCAAGCAACCATGTAAAATCCTGATTATAAAGATAAGTGAAGCCCAGGCGATAGGTATCCGAATTTTCCCAATTTTTCACAACAGGATTATCAAATATTGCGAGGGCGGGGGAGCCCGTAGGTAAACCACCAGGGTATTCAACATCAAGTGTACTATACGCACTCCAATAGGTTCGTTCGTAAACAAACTCAAAGACGGCTTTTGGAAGAGTATACGCTGCAGCAATCTGCCAGGTTGCCGGAAGTACAACCTCAAGTGAAGCAGGGCCGGAAAAAGAACCGCCACCCAGTCCTGTAGCGGAGAGTGTTGCATCTCCCTCAAGATTCGGAGTTATTTTTGAACGATAGAGCGTTGATAAAGTCAGCATTTTCAGTGGTTTATACGATACCGCAAGGTAGTATCCGGAGTTAAAATCGTCCCCTTTTAAATCTCGCATCAAATCCCTGGGGCCAGAAGCATCAACCGTCGCAGTCCCGTCGCCTTTAATGACTCCTTCACTAAAAATGCCTCTAATGCCCCATCCAAGCGAAAGGTTTTCATGGACCAGAAAGGCAACTGCAAGATCAAGTTCAATGACTTCTAATGTAAATTCTTTAAAAAATGCCCTCTGAGGTGATCCATCCCACCTTTTAGAAAGCCCAAAAGGGTAAACAAGCGAAAAACCAAAACGGGCCTTCCCATAATTCGAGGAGATAAAGTGAATATTGGGTAAAAAAGCATCTTCACTTTTTGAAGTTGTATCGGCACTCACGCCTAAATAAGTGCCTCTAAAATCAACACCTGGCAAATGGATATAGTTTAAACTCGTCTCAATCGCCGGTCCTTCAGCACTCCAAACTATGTTCGCCGGATTAAAGTAAACCGAATCAGGGCCGGAGGCATTCGCGACATAAGCCCCACCCAACGCTAAAGAACTAAACGACTGTTCAGGAATTTTATAACCGGCGGCAAAAAGGATTGTTGAAGATATACTGGTAAGCGTTAACACTAAAATCAAGATCAAAAGCATTTTTTTTAGGAATCGTTCAAATCGCTTCATGATTTTCTCCTCTGTTTTGGTGCAGGGGCCGCAGACCTTGTCTTTTTCACACTGGGTTTCGCTAAACGTTTAACAGGAGCTTTCTTTAAAACAGGTGGCTCAAAAGGCTCACCTAAGGCAATCGCTTGTAATTTTTTAATTTCATACGAGGTCAAATGCCGGTACTTTCCGATGCCCAGTGCTCTTATTTTTAAGAAGGCATAGGCCACGCGCTTCAATTTCACAACAGGATGCCCGACACGCTCCAAAACCCGTCGAATCTCCCGTTTTTTGCCTTCATGCAAAACCAATTCAACCCATCCGTTTTCTTTCGTCTCGTGAATCTTTCGAATTTTACACGGGGCCGTTTTCCCGGTGGGCAAAGAAATTCCGCCTCTTGCGATTTTAAGCAAGGTTTCTTCAGATAAATGTCCTCGCACTTTGGCCCAATAGGTCTTTTCAACCTCGTTTTTTGGATGCATTAATGCGTTGGCTAAATCCCCGTCGTTGGTTAAAAGAAGCAATCCCTCGGTTTCGTAGTCCAAGCGGCCGACCGGCGAAACCCGATCTTTCACATCAGCGATCAAGTCCATCACTGTCGGACGCCCTTCGGGATCATGACGGGTCGTAATATAGCGTTTCGGTTTATTGAGTAGAATATACACTTTTCGCGAGGCTTTTTTGAGTCGTTTGCCATCGACTTTAATGTAGTCCGAGGCCGGATCAACCTTCATCCCCTGCTCCGTCACAACAGCGCCATTTACAATCACCCGCCCTTCGGAAATCATTGTTTCCGCTTCGCGGCGTGATGCAATCCCCGCCTGGGCAATAACCTTTTGTAATCGGTCTGACATTATTTTCCTGGAATCGTCAGTACGGGACACTTGGCCAAACGCACGACCCTTTCCGCCACGCCGCCCAGCAGAAGATGTTCCATCCCCGTTCTGCCGTGCGTGCCGATGACAATCAAATCCACGCCTTCGTCTTCCGCCTTCGTGATGATTTCCTTGTAGGCTGAGCCCTGTTCTAAAAACCGATTTGCGGATAAACCCTGATCCACAAGATCATTTTGAAGATTTTCCAATAAAGCCGCCGCCGTCGCAGAAAGGGCTTGTTCGTGACCCACAACCGTCATACTGTCTGTCACGCTGTAACTGAACGATTCGATGACATGCAAGAGGGACAATGTCGCATTGAATTTTTTTGCCAGCACGACGGCGAATTCAACTGCGCGCTCCGAATAATCAGAAAAATCCGTTCCCACCAAAATCCTTTTAAAACCAATTGTTGTCTTTTTTTCTTTTTCAGGCATTTCCTCTCCCCACATTTAGGCACACTTTACTGTAAGCCCTTATTTTAATCAAGAAAAACACGGGCTTCCGATATGAATATGGGCTATATTTTCAATACCTTTTTATCCCTGCCCTTCGGCAAGAATACACCTTGCTTAACAAAACAGCTTCTCCTACAATAAAACCAGATCTTTTTAAGAACCCATAACAACAATTCAGGAAAAAATCATGCGCTATTTTCACTTCAAGTTCGTATTATTCAGCATCTTCTTTCTCACAATGCTTTCCGCCTGCACAAACCCGGATGCCCCGGCCTCAAATGCGCCCACACCTCCCGCACCCGCAGCGTTTTCCAGCGGAGAGAAGCTCTTTAACAGTAACTGCGCAGGATGTCATGGCATGGGAGCAAAAGGCTCGGATCGTGGGCCGACCTTTATTTCAAAGATTTATGAACCCAGCCACCACGGTGACGGGGCTTTTCATATGGCCGTACAAAAAGGCGTTCGGGCCCACCACTGGAATTTTGGAAATATGCCAAAAATCAGTGGGGTTTCCAAAGAAGAAGTGGACGAGATTATCGGGTACATTCGCTGGATTCAAAGAGAAAACGGGATTTCCTAATCGTTTAACGACAACTAAAATTCGATCTATCGAGATGAAGCCCTGTCAAATGAGCGGGATTATTTCATAGAAGATTCACGGTTTTCAAAAAAACTTTGGCTTCTTTGAGGTAGGTTTGAAATGGGTCAACCATCGAAAGATGCTGCCCTTCGATATACACCGAAGTCCAATTGAACATATAGGGGGCGGGATCCTTCATTAATTTCCGAAGCAGCATGGCGCGGCCAGCAGCACGAGTCTCTACCGGCGGCATTTTCATCGCTTGCTGGATAGACTCTAAAGTGGTTCGGCGACTCATTTTTCCTTCTGCTTCCAGGCCGAAATAGAGCCCGCGCTCAGGATCAAGATTGTGATATTCCAGATCCAGACTTTTTAACCAGGGATCATCCCAAGTAAGTTTTTCTTCGGCCATAAACCCTTCCAGCAGCCACAGTTTTGAGGCCCAGTCTACCCGACCCACCAGCTTTTCCGAATCCCCTGTCTCAAGATCATTCAGGGTTTCTTCCCAGGCTTTCAGTGTCCAGTCGATATCATCACTTTGGCCAGACAAGTACTTTTTTCCCGCATCCAGGTAGTCGCGTTGCACCTCAAGTGCCGTAATCGGCTTGCCATCTTCCAGACAAATTTCCCAACGGCGTTCAGGGTCACGCGAAATCAGCTTAAGGGCATTCACGGGGTCGAGAATCGCCACATCCGGGGCCACGCCTTCATGAATCAAATCCAGCACCAGCGCAGTCGTTCCAACCTTAAGGGCTGTGGCATATTCGGAAAGATTTGAATCCCCCAAAAGCAGATGAATCCGTCGATAGCGGCCGGGGTCGGCCAGGGGTTCGTCACGGGTATTGATGATGGCACGGTTAAACTGTACCCACTGGTAAAAATCACTCACGATATGGTCGGTGCGTTGTGAAATCTGAAAAGGAATCTTGGGAAACTCAGGATCGCCCAAAACCATGTAGCCCTCTGGAACAAAGTTGGCGCCCAGCCGTCCTGCGCCCGTAAACACCTGACGGGTGACCAAAAAAGGCACCAGACGGCCGAGGCCCCGCTCCGTAAAGGGAAAATCGCGGGAGACAAGATAGTTTTCATGCGCCCCAAACGTCGCGCCCGTTTCGTAATCAATGTTATTTTTAATAAAACTGGCGTGCTCCGAAAGGCCCATATCCACGAGGGTTTGATGCAAGAGCACATCCCCCGCCCGGTCAAATGCCACCATTTCAGAAAGGCCTGTACACTCCGGCGTGGCGTATTCAATGTGCCCCATGTCAATGTAAAAACGACCGCCGTTTAAAAGAAAACCACCGTTGCCGGGAGGTTCGTCATGCGCGCGATGATGCCGATCAATCAAACCGACTTTGTGTTGTTCAAAAAGATGGTCCCGCACCTGATGCACCAGCATTTCGGGCGGAATACCGACTTCCGGGTTGTGAATGAGAAGACCATATTCCGTTTCAAGTCCGAAGAGGTGTCCGGGTCTCATCCATCGCTCCATTTCCCGGTCCATGCCTTGATTTCTGACGCTGTAATCCCCCGGTATTTTGAAGAACCATTCAGTGAAACAGAAAGTAAACCGCCTTCGATGGTTCGCTCTTTCAGGGTCTCTTTTAGGTGTGTCTCAACATGCTCTTCTGTGACTTCGCCCAAGGCCCAAAGGGTGAGGGCATCTTCAAAAACAGCAGCCACCGGGCGTGCGGCCGGATCGTCAAGGGCTTTCATCGCCGCCTCAGCGCGTTCCGTCGCTTCACCAAAAGCTGCGAGCACAACACCCTGATGAGACTCCTTAAAGACTCCGTCATAATTCAGGGTGTACAGAATAGGCTGATCTGACGATCCCAGCTCCGCAATCAACAAACGGATAATGTAGGGCGCATGACTGATTTCCTCAAAGGCCTGTTTAACCGCTGGCGCAAGGCCAAACTGGATGAGCCGCCGCGCGGTCACATCTGAGGGGGATCGGTTAAATCCTTCCAGGTGCGCCATATCTAAAATGACGTTCCGAAGACGTTCTACATCGGCAGGGTGTCCCATCGCGCCCAGGGCAATACGGTCATAGATTTCATATAATTTCTGTGTGCCTGCACTCACCGAAAGCAGTAAAATCCCTTCCAGACAAGGCAGCGCAATCACAGGACTTGCGGCTTTGAGCTGCTCTTCAAGATATTCGCGTCGATTGGAAACCGCCTCGACCCAGCGGTACGGTTCATCAAACATGACTGCCCACCACTTGTTCTTCATAAAGCCTGTTTAAAACATCCAGAGGAATCTCCTGAACACCCGCGTCATTAATGGTCTTAATAATGGGGAAAACGTTCGCACTCTTTTTAACGCCCCCAGTCGCTGCGTCAAACTCCGCCGCAGTCTCCAACAATCTCAAGGCCAAAATAACGGCCTCTTTTTGGGGAAGCGCGGATACTGGCCGTTCCTCCCACTTATTTTGGTAATGCAACACCCCGCGAATGCCGGGAGAGCCCGAACCGGAGGTCGCAAATTCGACCCCTTCAAATTCCGCCCCGAGGATGTCGTAAAAATAAATCCGGCCTTCCTTGATTTTTGGATCATAGGCCGCAAAAATGGGCGCGACCGCCCCGATGCCCTGAATGGCCATGGGGATGTTGTCTTTCAATAGCCGGGAAAGCGCCCGCACCTTGCCTTCGAGGGACAATTCCTGAAGCTGACTTCTGCGGTAGTACTTGAAACTATGTTCCAGAACCCGCGCCATTTCAAAGGCCGTAGCCGGAACACCCGCAATCGCCATCACCGCGTGGCTGTCGATATCAATCACTTTGTCCGCGCGGTCATACATCACTGTCGTACCCGCAGTTGCCCGACGGTCTCCGGCCACCAATACGCCCCCTTTATATTTAAAGGCCAAAATGGTTGTTGCCGAAGTGACAAGGGTTCCGTGTGAAAGCGTATTGTTCTGGTTCGAAAGCCCGACAGGCCCCAAAGTATAACCCGTGGTTTTTAATAAATTAAGGAAATTTCCTTCGCCCATTATTCCCCCGTTCTCTGCCGGTAACGTTCCGATTGTTTGGGGTCTACCTTGCGCATTCTTTTTAAAAGCTTGTCCCGCGAAGTGTCGGTATCCGGTTTTTCCGGACCGCCCGTATCTCGTGGTTTTTCCACAGGGTCGATCGGTTTTTCTCGTCGTTCAAATTGTCCTATCATTTTGCATCCTCCGACAGATTCATCATTAATGTTTTCAGACGCCGATCAGCTCATCGACACTCTGGCACTTTCGAATCCGTTCCATTTCTTTTTGTACTGCCTGAGGTTCAAACAGCTGATCCAGTGAATAGACCGGCTTGATGATTCCCCCCTGAAACGTGATTTTTTCCCATTGAATCTTATGAATGTCTTTCAAAAATTTTGATACGATCATCCCGCGAACTCCGGCACGGGTGTCCATTGGCGGGGTGTCCATTGCCAAAGCAATCGCCTCATCCGTCACCAATCGGTGGATGGCCCCTTCCAATTCCAAGCCCAAAAACAAACCGCGTTCGGGGTCGATGTTGTGATATTCGAGATCCAGTCCGGGTAGGCGTGAATCTTGCCAATCCGTTCCTTCAGCATCGATAAAGGTTTCCAGCAGCCACTTTTTGGCCACCCAGTCCAGTCGATCCACAAGCTGCATGGGGTCATTTCCCAAAACATCCAGGGTTGTTTCCCAATTTTCAAGAATCCACCGGGTTTCCGTATCGCCCCCCGAAAAAGCGCTTTTGGCCGCGTCGAGATACAAACGCTGGTGATCGATAGGCGCAATACTGCGGCCATCGGACAAACGCAGCGGGTTTCTCAGGGATACATCACGTGAAAGCGCCTGCACACTTTCGACAGGTGTGGCCAGAGCAGCGGACTTGGGTGAAAGCCCGCGTTCGATCAATTGCAGCATCAGAGCAGTCGTCCCGACTTTAAGGGCCGTCGCAAACTCCGACATATTGGCATCACCGATAATCAGATGCAGCCTGCGGTAGTGTTCGCGGTTCGCGTGCGGTTCATCTCGTGTATTGAGGATGGGCCGCTCGTGCATGGTGTCGATGCTCATTTCGACTTCCATAAAATCTGCGCGTTGCGAAAGCTGATATCCTTCCTGCCGGTAATCATTTCCCTTTTCAATCCCCACCTTGCCCGCACCTGCGAAGATTTGACGGGTCACCAGAAATGGGATGAGATGGGTTGCAAGATCGCCAAATGGCACATGACGCGGTAAAAGATAGTTGTCGTGGCAGCCGTAGCTGTGCCCGTGAAAATCGGTATTGTTTTTATAGAGCTGCACGGCATCCGCCGCGCCCAACAATTGATTACGCTTTTTGGCGCAGTCGAGCAAAATACGCTCCCCGGCCCGGTCGTGTGCGATCAGGCTTACGAGTGTTGCGCATTCAGGCGTCGAATATTCGGGATGGGTGTGGTCGTTGTAAAAACGCGCCCCGTTCCCCAGCATCAGGTCACTTTTCATTTCATGAAAGGAGAATGGCCGGTGGCGATCCTTTTCCTCAAATTCCAGTTCTTCTTCTTCCTGTTGAAGTATTTTGGCCCGGAACCCGCGTGCATCCTGTTTGGGGTCTTCTCCGCCGTAGTCCCAGTCGGCTCGAAAGGGACGATGGTGACAACGCACAAGTTCCATCGACTCAATCACCGGATCCGATGTTTCCGTATCCTCGCGAATGATGCCGTATTCTGTTTCAAGTCCAAAAAGTCGGGCCATATCAAAACGTCCTTAAATCACACTTTTTCGGGGCATCACACGATGCTTTTCTTTGCCAAAAGGAGAAATGCCGACGACGTTTTCGGGGTCGTGGTCAATCAGCATGAGCCAGTCTTCGAGAATGTCCGTCGGGGGAAGGATCTCACCCTCTTTATACTCCTCGGTCATCGCTTCAAGCAGATCTTCCTTGCGTATGCCTTCCGCCTCTCCCGCGATGGCCCGTTTGATGGCCTTTTCCTTAGCCCGCTCAACAATGGACGATATAATCGCGCCGTTGACCAGATCTTTTCGATAAAGCGTTTCCCGACGGCTACTGCGAAGACGGACTTCGATGATCCGGTTTTTTTCACTGGTGTCAAACAGGGCATCGACCGCCAAAGCAATCAGTTTTTCTCTGGCCTGTGCGGAGTCGCCGCCCGCTTCACCCAACAAGGTTTGATCCAAAGGCAATTCCGGCTTGAGATAGATTGAAAAAATTTCCTGCGTGGCCTCCCGATTGGGCCGACCGACTTTAATTTTTCGATCGATCCGGCCGGGCCGAAGTACCGCCGGATCGATAAGATCGGGCCGGTTTGAAGCCAGAATAATGACCATGTCTTTCAAGGAAGCCACACCATCCATTTCGGCGCAAAACATTGGCACAAGGGTACTTAAAATATTATGGGAACGTGAAGACCGGCGGGTGCCTAAAATCGACTCTGCTTCGTCAATAAAAACAAAAGGAAGATAGCCGGATTCTCGTTTTTCCCGCGCCTGGGCAAAGATATCGCGCACCATGCGCTCGGATTCGCCCAGCCACATATTCAGGATTTCCGGACCTTTAATATGCAGAAAGTATTCTTCAACCTTCTCTTTTTTCTCTTCCTGCAAACGTGCAACAAGACTGGCCGCCGTCGCCTTGCCAATAAGCGTTTTACCGCAGCCGGGCGGGCCGTAAAGTAAAAACCCCTTGGGCTGGGCATATTGAAAGCGTTTGTAGAGATCCGGGTGGAGCAGCGGGTGCTCCAGGGTATTGCGGATCGCGTCAATGGCCTCCTTTTGCCCGCCGATTTGGTCCCAGGTGACTTTGGGGGTCTCTTCTAAAAAATAGTTGCGTTTCTGCGAGGCCTCTACTCGTTCCACGGCCACTCGGTGGCTTGAGTCTGTCCGGATCTCGTCTCCGACTTTTAAGGGGGTGTCTTTTAATGCGGATGCACGGATCAGCAAGGTGGCGTTCAGGCCGGTCTCTTGCGCGACCCGAATGCGGCCGTCGGGCAAAAGATCGCTGATTTTCATGACCGCACCGCCCTTATCGTATCCCAGGGTTTCGATGACGACATAGGCCTCATTGACTAAAATCTGTGATCCAATCTGTAGTTTTTCCGGCGTGAGGCGCGGATCGACGTTGGCGTAATACTCCGCACCCCCGACGACGATATACGCCGTTTCATCAGTCGGCAAACCCAGAAGGGTCCCGATACGGTTTGCCGGAGCGGTCACTTGCTTGACCACCTCATTCAGTTTCTTTAATTCGGTCTGTTGGTGCTGCAAGGTCAAATCGCTTTCCAGCACCCTTTCCCGTAAACGGATCAAAATCCTCCGCTGATCGTCCTCAACAGCCTCTAAAAGAACCTGGTCTATGAGCTGAAGCGCGGTAACCCGTTCCGATTCCTCTTGAGGCGGTTCAAAGACCTCTTCTCGATAGTCCCGCTGATCACTCATGATGATGTGCTCCTAAAAATAATGCGTGTTTCTCACAATATCCATACTGTACACGTCGGAAAATTCTATGCTCCCACCATCGCCATGTCAACCTCAAGTCATTGTGGGATAAGTCGCGCTCAACATTTCAAAAAAGCCGGGGCTGTTAAAAGCAAATAGAGTTGTCCGGATTTAGAGCACATGAGTTGTCCGCTTTTTAATGGGCCTGATGTTTTAGTCTGGGCGGGTTTTTCCCGTACTAAAACATCAGGAGCTCAGCGCAGCGGGTTTACGCGGCAGCT
>JAJDBT010000072.1 GCA_029261215.1 Nitrospirota bacterium
CCTCCCGTTGCAAAATTATCCCGGGAGCATGGCAGAAAAAATGACCGTGGTTCAAGTCGGTAACAGACAAAATGATAATATTTCCCTTTAATTACATGATGTTGTATAGCTTAGGGCTCATTTAACCGGACAGTAGTGGGAGCTGATATCTCTTTTTTAATTTGGATAAACCGCAATTTCCAAAAACGGAAAAAGATTGAAAATATCGTTCTCTTCAGTAGAGAATCCAAAGCGATTTAAAATGACAAAAAGGTCAATCATCTCCCCGCACTGAACACAAGTACGGCCAATAAATTTTTCTTCTCCTAAATAAAACGCACTGACCATCAAGCCGCCACAACGCTGACAGGACGGGCTGTTCAAATATTTCTCAATAATTTGTTTATTGATTTCTTTATTTTTTTTCATGACTCCCCCCAATCCCCCTGAATCAATGTCCATAGTTTGTCTATGCTTAAGAATGATATAACAATACTGTCTATTCTTTGTCAAGTATTTTAGAGAGTAAAACTTTGACAAGCATTAGACGTAACTTTATAATCAAACATTATGAATACACATCGCATTCACCGGGTTTCCAAATTGACCAGCTTGAGCAAGGACGTCATACGGGTTTGGGAAAGGCGTTACGGGATTATTCAACCCCAAAGAGGAGAAAACGGATATCGCATCTATACGGACGAAGATGTCGCTTTACTTCGTTACCTTAGAAAGGAAATGGATCAAGGTATATCGATCGGGGATCTCTCCGCCTTGGGGCGGGAGGCTTTAATCTCAAAAATGCATGCCCAGCCTGAGGCTGAAGCTTATTCGCCACCAGCTTTTGATTCTTTAATAGACGAACTGACGGCCTCATTAGACCCGTTTGATATTATTACGTTTGAACGGCGTTTAAGTGGTTCCGTTGCGGTTATCCCCTTCGAAGAGGCGCTTCATGGCATACTCATTCCGCTTCAAATTCGGATTGGACAACTCTGGCATGATGGAAAAATCGGGATTGCCGTCGAACACTATGTCACACAGCAAGTGCAGCAGAAAATTTTCACCGCAATGAATCAATTCAGAATCAGCGAGAAGGGCTACAAAATCGTCATTGCCTGCGCACCAGAGGAAGAGCACGAAGTCGGTGCGCAAATGTCGGCCTATTTTTGCAGACTCCACGGACACCAAGTCCACTATCTGGGTTCAAATGTCCCTGCCGACTCCCTGCGCGCACTCTGCGCGCAAGTGCAACCCGACCTCACACTTTTATCCATGACCTTGACGCCTTCAAAAGAAACCTTAGAAAAGGTGATTCAGATTTGCTCCGAGCATATTCTTGCCTTATGCCCCATATGGGTCGGCGGGGAAGGCGCACAGGCTGTCAGCGAACAACTTCAGAAAAATGGAATGCTTGTTTTAAATGATCATAAAGAATTTCAAGAACGCCTCTTTAAGTTTTCCAAAAAGAATGGCCCAGAAAAAAGAAAAAACTGAAACATTGAAAGTGCAAACATGACTATCAATCTAAGATCATCTCGAAGACTTCCTCTTACCTGATACCTCGATTTTTCTATTTTTAATGGCTATTGGCCCAGAAAACATCTTGCTAATAGCAAAAATGAAGCCCGTTAATGTATTTGATGCATAAGTGAACCGCTTTGAACTATTAGATTCGCGATGCATCATTTTCAAAATAATTCGTATCCATTCTGATGCGTCACCAGTTAGAAAATGAATCTCGCAAAATGCTCTCAGCGCCATATTCCTCATTCCTTCTTCGTCGATTAAAACCTTTATCCAGACTTAATAAGCGTATCTGGATCAAGGGGTGTTCCGTCTATCCCGATCGCCCATCGCTTCCCTCCATCATCCAAAATAATGCCTATGGGCGTGTATTCAACAGATATGGCGATTCCGTGCGGGTGACAAAGGCCATCAATGACGACGCATTCGACGGGGATGATGGACAAGCCGGGGATCTCTATCGCTTTACCTTGTCGAATCTGCCTCATAATTGATATGCCTTGTAAGCGGCCTTTGCCGCGCAGAAGGTTTTTAAGGAAAAAACAAAGACGACAAGTGCTTTGAGATAATGGATGGGCACTAAACGTATTTTCATATGTAGCTCTGTTTGGAGAATAGGTCGGTCAAATATAGGCGTGGCGATGAAGTCAATCTTGGGGATAGCATACAAAAAAGCAAAACCAGGCATAAGCAAACCATGAATAAAACCGGTATCCGCAGGGTCGTCAAAACCCAATAAAAGTCTTGCCCTAAGTTGCTTGATGTGAGTGCTTCCTAAAATCGCATAAAACAGCCTGAACAGATGCCAGGCAAAACCCTCACTGCGAATGATGGCAAACAGGACATTAAATTCCTTTTTATCTGCCTTAACGGTTTTTTTCGAAGCACGTTGTTTAGGGTATAGCTCGCCTTTGCCCCTGTGCTCTTCTCTTCTGGGATTGGGTTGAAATCGAACACACCCAAAAAGCCATACGATACGTGTTTTTGACTTTAGACTGGACTGACTATCATAGCTGTATTCAATTTCAATGGGTATCGTAAACAAGACAAACGGGAATACGAGAATACCCATCAAAACAAAAAATAAAATCACTATTCAGTCGTCTGGTTTTTCTTTATTTTTTGTTTGAACTACTTTACCGATCGTTTGCGCAACGCTTTCGAATACCGAGGATATGCCGCCCTTGATCGTTTCAACACGCACACCCTCTTTATCGATAATTACAATTGCGACAGGTTTGATCCCTCCGCCACCACCGGTTCCGGCACCACCCCCTTCGCCTTCACCTTTCGCGTCGCCTGAAGGCATTTGTCCTTTTCCGCTGCCCCCAGCCGCGCCAAATCCGAACCCCAGACTCACAAGCGGTATGATGGTAACGTCACCCACTGTGATTGCATCGCCAACGACTGTTTTTGTGCTGAGAACACGTTCAATCTCCTCTATTGAGGTCTTTAATAATTTTTCTACGTTTTCCATTGCACTGACCTCCATTACTTGATGATAGAATGATGATAACGACTAGAGAAGGAGAAGAGCAAGCCCGTGAGGGATAATAAGAACGCAAGTCCCATTTTCAGATTGGCCCATATTTTCAAAAAATCGTGGGGTTTATCTATACAGTTCCATTTGCAATGGCCGCATCAAAAAGCGAGATACACACATCACTCCATTCCGCTCAAAAAGGCTTCAAACACAATGTCTGCCAAATTTGATGCTGTGTTACCTCCGGCACCCCGGCATCTTCGGCATAGGCTTTCCAGAGGGAGACAATGTTCTGCACTTCATGGACAATGTTTTCGGCGCGTCCACGCTTCATCGAAGCCGTCTCTGCACAGGCTTTAAAATCCGACATTGTAAAGGCTTCACGTTTCCCGTTCAGGGTCATTTGATGCTTTGAGGTCCAGGTCCCTTCCGGGTTAAAGCTATAGGTCATGTCAAAGGCAGGAGAAAGTGACCAGCTGCCATTTTTATCCATTAAAAACGCGATGTTTTTAACGTGATCGTCCTGATTCCGTGCAACGACGTTAAACACCATGCGTCTGAATTGCTGCTCAATTGCGGACATGGGCAAGACCAATTGACGGATCACAAGCAGAGCCTGCTCATAACTGTAGGCCCCGGCCAGATTAAAATCATAATGCGCCAGGGCGCAGAGGGATTGCATGTGTCGTTTTTCGCCGCTGGGCAGACGGTCAAAACGCCGGGTCATAAAGTGACGGCGGCCGTTTTCCTCAAACAGGCGGCAGTCGCTGATTTCGATACCGCAGTCTTTAGCCATCATGGAATAGGCGTATTCAATCATGCCATAGCCTTTTGGGTCTTCCAGTTCTTTGTCCCGATTTCCGCTAACCCCGTCAAATTTCAGAAGCCAGTATTCAAAACCTTCTCCCGCTGGCATTTGCCCGGAGCGCACTTCATTCGTTTTCGGATTCCAGGCAATCACTGCCTTGGCCCGCGCACCGCCCGCCGAGGTACCAACCCGGAGAATATCGCTCAAGGCCTGCTCCCGGCTTTGGTCGGCAAATGACGCCTGTAAGTTGTTGCGATGGCTCAGGACTTCCGAGGCCAGTGACACCAAATGGTCAATTTGTATTTGGCCGGCCCGCTGGGTTTTCGGACCAATCGCCGGAGAGAATTCCAGGGCGCCCATACCCCGCTTTCCCGTATAACAAAGCCGTTCAACCGCATTAAATGTGTTTGGCGCGCGGCCTTGAGCGGCCAGCCAGGTATCAATCAAGGTATGACCAAACTTGTCCGGCAGCGAGTCGGCCAGCAGACCGGGCAATCCATAAAATGTCTTTCGGGAAAGTTCGGGAAAGCGATACACCCGCGTTGAAAGCGGCATCATGATCGGCGAAACCTCAATACCGCTTTTGGCAAAGTCCGGGTCGTACTCGAAGGCCGCCACTTCATCACCGTCCCCCAGTGAAACCGCACCAATCGTCCGCCCCCAAAGCCTGACTTCCGCAAGGGTATTCATGACTCATCTCCCCAAGACCAAGGCTTTTCACTGCGCTTTGAAGACCGGCTGGAGGACGCACGTTTGCGAACTTTTCCTTTTCCCTTGAGCAAGGTCATCGGTCTTGGCCCCACATCGGGAATCAATCGATTCAGGCCCGACAAGAGGTCAAGCGCCCGAAGAATCCGGATGACAGTGGACATTTGCGCCGAAGCGCCGCCTTCAATGCGTTCGAGCGTTCGTTTTGCGATACCCGCTTGTTCGGCCACGGCCGCCTGCGTTAATTGAAGATCCAACCTTCTATCTGTAATCCGCTGACCCAGTTCCGCCAGAATGATCTTGTCTGTGAGCAGTTCTGTGATTTCCATAATCGCCTATTTTGTCTATTTATATGACCAGAACAACACGAATCGTAACTTATGACGATTTGTAACCTACAAACAATCACTTGTCAAGTCGTTATTAGATACGAATAAAATCTATAATTCATACTATATCGTAATTATTAACGATTTAAATATAAAATAACAGTTTAAATGGCCCACTTTTCTTCTGCCCTGAGTCCTCAGGGACTCATATTTGATGTCATGACGCATATGACCCAACAACACACTCAGAAAAAAACATCGAAACAGACATCGCGCCATCGCAGGCCGCTGTGTTATTATTTTCAATCCAGAAGCTCATTTTTCGGGAAAACATTGCCAAGGTAGAGATCACATATGTTCCAACTCACAAAAGAAATTTCAGATGCCCTCATCTCCCACGCTCAGGAGGAAGATCCTTATGAATGCTGTGGTCTTTTAGCGGGGAAGGACGGCGTCGCCACAAAAATCTACAGGATCACCAACCTGCCCTCGGACGATCCATCAATAAAGGATTTAAAGGTGCCCGCAGACCGCACCTTGCGTTACGTCATGGCCCCCAACGAGCAAATCGCTGCATTCAAACAAATGCGGGAAGACGGCACGGAGATACTTGCCATTTATCACTCACACACGCACAGCCCGGCCTACCCTTCTCCTACAGACGTTCGGCTTGCTTTTTATCCGGATGTGCACTATTTAATTGCTTCACTGGAAGATAAAAACAGGCCCCACATCCGGGCATTTACAATTCTAGATGAGCAGATATCGGAAACAGAGATCGTTTACTCTAAACCATGAAAAAACCTGACAACAAATCAAAGGGACTGCCAGACCGACAAATCGAGGCCCTGGTTCAATTACTCGCCGATGAAAATGCGCAGGTCGCTGAAACCATTCAATCCCGGTTTTTAGAACTGGGTGAACACGCAGTCCCCTATCTTGAAGAAGCCCTGGCACATCCAAAAGAGATCGTGCGTGAAGCGGCCGACAACCTTCTTTTAAAACTCCGCTCAGAAAAAGTGTTTCAGCAATTTCAAACGTTTTCCAGGGGCGATGCTGATTTGGAAGAAGGGGCCTTTCTCCTTGCACAATACGCTGCCCCTAATTTTGATGTCCCGACCTATCAGCGAAAACTAGATGATATGGCGAAAGAACTTAAGAAGCGGATTTCCGCCCAACACACGCCGGAAGTGCTCATTCAAACCATCAGTCACTACCTCTTTGCAGAACTGGGCTTTCAAGGAAACAGCGATGACTTTCTCAATCCCGAAAACAGCTACCTAAACCGGGTACTTGATCGAAAACTCGGCATTCCGATTTCGCTTTCAGCAATATATCTTTTTATTGGCCGAAGACTGGGGCTCCCCCTCGTCGGGGTCGGCATGCCGGGGCATTTTCTGACCGCATATCACAGCAAAGAACAAATGGTGTTGATTGATCCCTTTAATGCAGGCCAAGTCCTCACGCGGGAAGCCTGTGTCCAGTTTGTGACACGAGATGGCCATCCCTGGCAGGACGCCTATCTCGCGCCCACCCCGGATCGGCAAATTCTCGCCCGAATGATCCGAAACCTGATTTCAAGTTATTCCCGCCTTGGAGAAAACACACGGGCTAAAACCCTGAACGAATACCTCGCATGTCTCATCAATTAAAAAAAAGACCTGTCTTTCCTTGTTTATTTAGGCGCTTTGTAACCTGGTTTTATGAATGATGAAAATCGTCAGCAGCGGCACTAAAAAGACGATGAGGGTCACGCTCCCGAGTAACAGGCCGAGATCACTGTAATCCGCAGGCGTGACAATCATGCCCGACACGGGATCTTTCACCTCACGCGTGACCACAAAGATGCGATTGACATACTTCGTACCTAACTGACTCGCAGAGAGCGCGAGATTCGTAAATGAGGCCATGACGGCAAAATAGGTGGCTTTGAGTTTTGGGGGAGCGGAATTTGCGATCCAGGCCAGCATCGGAATCATGGCGATTTGCCCAAGCGGCGATTCTAAGGCCGTGTCCACAATGGCGATAAAACGGGCATCAATCAAACCGCCTGTGCGCAAGGCCGTCCATTGGTGCAGACCGTAATACATACCCACAATAGGAAGCGCTAAAAAAGTGCTGGCAATGGTTAGGGCCACGGCCACATACGCAATGGATTTTTCCGCAATAAAGCGTCTGAAGACAAACATCCCCAAAAGGGTCAACAAACCACCAATCAGCGACAAAATCGATAAAAAATGTTGATCAAAACCCAGTTCGTCGATCATCCACCAGGTCACTCCGGGCCCCGGCGTGGGCATCGCCCGAAATACAAAAATAATAATCGCCGTGCCGACAAGCGTACTTCGGGCCTCAGGCGCTAACTCCTTGAGCAGGCGAGACATGAGAAACAGCACAATGGCCATTGAACCCACGAAGATGATTTCCTGATTGAAGGGAATATTGGAAAAACCAACGAGCAAAGTAAAAACCACAAAAACCAGGCTGCCGCCTAAAATCCACCAATTGGCTTGTGGTTTTTCTGTTTGAGTATTCAGCATATTCCAGGCGGTTTTCATGCTGTGACCATGCGATTGCAGATGTTTTATCTCCCGCCATTTCAGCCATAAGCCCAGACAGACGCCCAGGACAGAGATCAGGGGAATCATCAGCGCCAATTCATAGATATGGGTATACACCCGGACTTTCCCTATTTCATCCAGTGCCGCCGCCCCCTCAAACAGATAGACATTGAGCAGGGCAACGAGAATGCCGCCGCTGATAATGGCAACCCGTCCCAGGGTTTGCATCGTCGTGTGCATCAAGCGAGTCTTCTCTTGACTAAAAGGCTGTCCTTCCCGATCCAGGCTTGGAACGGCTTCCACAGTCATTGCGTCAGCGACCACATCCTGCACCACATAACCCACCGGTGCCAGAATGGTGCTGATTACAAACCAGGCTTCCGCCGGGAGAATCTGCCGCATCGCCTCCGGGTCGGACAAGAGGCCGATCATAATCAGCAAGCTGCTTGAAATGAGCGCCGCCCCGATAAAGACCAGGAATGATTTGAAACGCCAGATCAGATCCACAAGGTGGCCGATCGGCATTTTCAAGGCCCAGGGCATGCCCGCCCAAAATCCGAGCGCCGCCAGAAATTCAGCGCTCAAGCCTAAATAATCTTTGACAAAAAAGGTACCAACAATCGAGGTAAGACCGGAAATGCCTGCCGCCACATACACCATCAAAGGCGGTAAGTAAGAAAGACGCATTTCGCGGCCGAGTTCGAGGATGTTGCGGTCAATCCAATGTCTGAATTTTGAAAACAGAATCATCTCGTCTAAAACCGTGTTGTGCTCAGGAGCGTCTATGGATCCCTTATTAAGGGAGAAGTCATACGTACGACAGCAGTGCCGTGATCCAAGGTGCGAACAACAAGACCGGCCATACAGAGACGGTCGAGCAGCGCCTTCGGGGGTTTTATGCCGTTTTCCATTTTGAGATCATCCAAAATCTGCCATGCGCCCCCCGGATCGAGCTCAGCCAGAATGGCTTTTTCTTCGGCTTTGAGGCCGGACCAGATTCTTTCATTGAAGTCGTCGAGGGAAAAACCTTCCGCCCCGCCAAACGATCTTTCGAGCAGGAAGGGATGCCCTCCGGTTTCGGACCAGACCTGATCCACTTTTTCAGCCCCCAATTGTTGCCGAATAATCGACCGGGCTTCACGGATCGGAACGGTCGCAAGGGGATAGCGGCGAAGCGGCCCCATAAAATGCGCCATATGTGTATCCACCCAATCCAGCCAAGAAAGCCCGCCAATCCAGCAAATCGCTTCCACTGAGGGGGCCATCAACTCCATCCGCATATTTTCAATTTGGGGAATCAATGCGGCGGCATCGGGCAACAAACGATCACAATCGTCAATCAGCAACACCAGCTTTTTCCCGACCAAAAGATCGGGTTGCTTTTCAGAGAGATAATGAATCTGCGTCATTACTTTCCCCAGGGTGTCGGGCGATTTTCGATAGGGATTTTTTTGATCGGGACCCATTAGCTGGGAGAGGATGGCTTCCATTAAAAAGCCCCAAAAATCGGCCGGGCGCTGCATCTGCTCCAGAGCAATGCGGACGGCAGTGTGTGATGCAGGATCATTTTGAAACAGATCGGCCAAATGATCTGTGAGCGTGGTTTTTCCAATCATCGGGCCGCCTGTCATGATCGCAGAATGGCCGTGTTGGAGCGTATTTTTAAGGTTCTGAACAAAAGCCAGACGGCTGACGAAGGATTGAGCGGACATGTGCCCACTCTAACACTCCCACAAGACCGAGACAATGGGCATTCAGAAAAATACGTTTAGGCATATTTAATGGAATTCGGTCTGGATTTTTGAAGCATTTGTTTTTAGTAGCCTGAAGCCAGTTCGAAGGTATGACCGATTTCTGAAGATTCAGGATGGGCGGTAAAAAGAATGACTTGCCTCTTTTTGGAGATAATCTCCAGGATTTTAATCGCGGTTTCTTTGGAGTTGTGATCCAGGACAATAAAGGGATCGTCAATCAGAATGGGAAACGAAATGGCTGAGAACTGACTGATGGCCGAAAGACTGAGGGAAAGAAACACCTGATCGGCCATCCCGTCGCTTAATTCTTTAAGCGGAGTTTCTCCTACAAAAATTTCCCCTTTTTCATTAAGTCGGATGGGCCTTGTGTTTTTTGGCCGAAAACGCCGATAGATAATACCCGCATCCCGTTCAAGGCGTTTCCGGCGTTGCTCAGGAGTCGCGCCTGAGATATTAAAAAGATCTGAGAAATGAGCACTTTTGGAATTTGAATCAGAAACAGGAAATCCCGGCGCCGTAAGTTCAGCATCCGGAAACGCGGTAATACTCGGTTCGGAAGATTCCTGACCTTGCTCAAACTCCCGAAGGTTTTCCTGAAGGCGGTACACTTCTTCAGAGAGTACCTGGTGAGACTGAAGCTTCGCTTGCAATGCAGTCACGTCGCGACCTAAGGCCTGGGCTTTTTCTTCAAGACCTTCGAGTGTTTCTCCTGACAGAGCCTCTTCGATTTTTTTAATCGCAGTTTCTTTTTTCTCCATCAGATTCAGATACATCTGTTGTTGGGCTTTTAATTCAGGGAGATCCTTCACCCCTGTTTTTTCAACAAGCCTTAAAACGTCGGCATGTTCTTTTTCAAACTTTTTCTCCAGTTGCCGCCCTCTCTCTTTCAAGGCACTCAATTGATCCTCCAGTTTTTTTCTAGCCGCCATGAGACGAGCATGCTTGAAATATGAAAAAACCGCCAATGCGCTGCCACCAATAAAGCCAGCCAAAAAGATAAATCGGCTCGGGCCAAGCAGCGTCACTACAAAAGGGAGAAAAAGAGAAACACACGCTGTGACAAGTCCGATGATCAGGAGCACATTTTTCCCTTTTGGCTGATGTTTTAAAATCAGCTCGGCTTCAAGGGAATTCGCCTCACCTTCCAGCTCATCAAAAGCCATATTCAAGACATTTTCTCCGTTTTGATAGGCTTTTTCCTGTTCTGCGTTGATCATGCCTTCTGAGGAAAAGATCCGGTATTTTTCTGTTTTAATTGCCTCCATCCGATTTATTTTTTCTTCTGTCTCTTGTGAAAACAGGATTCGTTTGCGAATCGCAGCCGCTTCGTCCTGCATTAAAAGCATCCGATCCTCGACCTCGGTCATTGCATCCAGTTCTTTTTCAGCTTCCTTCAAAGCTTTTTCCACTTTGATCCGCTCCTCTTCCGAAACAACATTCTTTTTTGGAAAAGGGTCTAAACCCTGGACAGCTGGGGAAGGACTCTTATAAATCGCCAATATGGGATCGTGTTCTTGGTTCCCGGAGCTGTGGGAAGAATAGGAAGGGAGTCGAAGACGATCCATCATAAAGACAAGACGCCGCTCGTTTTCAGAAAATCCCCCGGTTTTTTTCTTCAGCCATTGGAAAATGGCGCTTCGATCCGTTTCAAGGGTCTTGAATTTTTTTGTTCCAGTATCCATTTGTGAAAGATGCCAGGCCTCTTTTTGATAGTCGCGGGCAATGCGGTAAATACCGCCATCCATCACTTGAAAAGTGACTGCCGCCTGCCTTGATTCATTTGATTCGAAAGCGATATTATGGGTCGTCGTATTAGAAAAAATGGAAGAAAGTACCTGATAAACCATTGTTTTTCCTGAGCCATTTTGCCCAAGAACCGTATTAAACCCGGCTTTAAAGGTGATGCGGTGCTGTTGGCTGAAAGGGCGAATTCCGTAAAGATCAAGCGCTAAAAGAATCATATGGATCTACCAAATCATCCTGAAACTATGGGACAAATTCATGAAAAAAGTATAGCAGAAGATTCTAATGACGGCGTAGAACAGCTGTTTTTTTCACAACTACGACGGATAGATCCTGGGGCATTTCTCTCTTGACCCTCACCGACCAAACATGTTGTAGTCAAATACATGCCTCTCTTAAACGCCAGTCCTATCAAAAAAGATCAAGATGCGCCATTTGTCGCAAAGGCTAAAAACGGTGATTTTTCCGCCTTTGAGACCTTGGTCAACCGACATGAAAAGCGACTCTATCGCTTTGCGATGAATCTGCTACAAAACCAGGAAGACGCAGAAGATGTCGTGCAATCCACTTTTATCAGTGTTTTGGAACATCTGCATACCTTTCGGGAAGAGGCAACTTTTGCCACATGGATAACCCGCATCGCCAGCAATACAGCCCTGAAACTTTTGCGTAAACAAAAGAACACCCCCATTTCTCTGGATGAAGCCACGGACGAGAACGAAGAAGGTTTCATTCCCCATCCCGACTTTATCGCTGATTGGCGTCACGATCCGAGCAAACAGATAGAGCAGCGGGAGTTACAATCAATTTTAGACAAGGCCATCGAGACCCTGCCAGAAAAGCACCGTCTTGTGTTCATGCTGCGGGATGTGGTGGAAATGCGTATTGATGAAACGGGCAAAGCACTTGGTATCAGCAATGCCAATGTCAAAGTCCGCCTTTTACGGGCGCGATTGGCACTGCGTGAGATCCTGACCCGGCGCTTTGGCGACGAAAGCAAAAGAATTTTTCAAACACACAATCATGGTGAAGCGCATTCGGACAAAACGTCGGCCCGACTGCTCTTCCAAAGTTATCAGGAATAAAGGGTTCGCTTTATGAAATGTGAAGAGATGCTCCGCATGCTGAATGATTATGTCGATGGGGAAATCGATCCTGCGATCTGCGATCAGTTTGAGTCTCATTTAGAAGATTGCAACCCCTGCCAGATTGTCGTCGACACGATCCGAAACACCATCAAACTCTATAAGGACGGCGAAGTGTTCGAAATGCCCTTGGCTTTCCGGGAAAAATTACACCAAACCTTACGCGAACGTTGGTCGAAAAAAATCGAAAACCCATAACCACCGCATGTTCATGACTTCACTCACCCGCGCCCTCGACTTGAGTGAAGACCGCATAACGCTTTAAAAGTGCTTCACAATACGCGCGTAAGTCCTCATTTTGATGTTTGATCGCACCTTTGAGCAGGAGCTGACATTTTCGATGCAGCATTTGGCAAGCCGCAACTTGATCAGCCCCTTGCACAAGCCCGGACATCAAAATCTGATCAAGCGCCTGCACCCGAAAACGATCCATGCCCCAATACTGCCTTGAAAGCTGATCCTCATGACCGCCGTATTTAATGGTTAAGGCTTCGTCAAGATAAAGTACGGGATATCGGGCGCATATTCTTAACCACAAATCATAATCCTCGCAAACAGGGAGTGTTTCATCAAAATAACCCACTTCCTCAAAAAGCGTCTTTTTGATCAACGATGCAGAAGGGGAAATCGCACAGCGTGGCAGACAATGCCGGAAAATCCATCCCCCCTTTTTTTCATGTTTTTTCATGGGGTTCACACGAACCCCATGACGAATCCAGATTTCATTGGTATGACAAAGGGGATGATCCGGGGCTTTCTTCAAAGCCTCTATTTGGCAGGCCAGTTTGTTCGGCACCCAAGCGTCGTCGGAGTCTAACAAGGCAATCCAGTCTCCCGCAGCCCTCTGAATACCAAGGTTTCGCGCGGCACTCACCCCCTGATGGTTTTGCTCAATCCATTTCACCCCAGGAAATTGTTGCTGGACCACTTCACCCGTCGCATCGCTTGAGCCATCGTCGATGACAATCACTTCATGCACCGGAAAAGTTTGTTTCAAAACCGAAAAAAGCGCCCGTGAAATAAGGTCTTTACGATTAAAAACAGGGATGATGACACTGATGCTGGGTTCAGACACGAAGGAGAGTCACATTTCTATTTTTGATGAGGTGCTTTGATTTGCGCGATTGCAGCCACAGTCGAAAATTACAACTCGTCTTGCAGCTTTCTGAGCATGTCTTCGATAAAGGGGCGGTCTCTCAGGCTCATGAACTCTTCCGGAAAACTGACGACGGAAATATCGGCATAGGAGTCATCCACACCGTCTTCGCCCTTGTCGATATTTTTTAAAACCAGGGCAAATCTTTTTCCATCTACAAGCCGGGTGTTATCCATATAGGGCATGTCGAAGAACGACACCGCAAAACTGAGATCACTCCGAATGATACTGGCAATGTAATGATTGTTTTCAAAAAAATCATCGTAGGCGGCAATATGTACATTGACTTTGTCCTCATCTATTTCTTCAGCGGTCACTTGAATCGATTGCATGCCGCTCAATATTTTAAAATCAATGGCCTTATCATAAGGCATCACATCGTTGCCACAGGCCTGATCAATGACATTCGGCAAGGCCCCGCTTTTCCCCATCAAATGCTCCACAGGGTACAGGCGGATGCACTTTTCATCGCCTTCCGTGATATCAAACCTAAAAACTTCCCCAATTCGGGACAACATCGAGACCTGTTTTGAGGTTGTCGTCTGCGCAATATCTCTGAGATCTGACTTCAGCTCTTCCCGTATTTTTTTGTCGGAGATTCGCTCTGTTCGTTTGTAAAGATCTTCAAAAAGCGGTCGTGCGTGAAAGTACTCCTGAAAATTTTTCGCCAGTAAATTCAAAATAAGAATTCTGTCCCTGATTGATTCGGAAGGGTCAATCTCCTTATCTTTAAATTGCCCAAGATATCCGGTGAGGAGGCTTGAAAACATCGTTGCGCGAATATCGGTATCAGAGCGCTCTCGCTGGGCCATAATTTCGGCATAGACCTGAGCCTTGCGGTTCGCTTCTGTATTGTTGTGGACAAACACAGGAATGAGAATTGAGCCGATCAGCAGCGCCATACTTGCGAGGATTTTCGTAATTGATTCAAGACGCTGCCAAATATCTCGTTCTTTAGCGGGTGCTTCAATTTCTTTAACGGATTCTTTGATTTGGTTTCTCCCTTTGTTTATGGCAGCTTCAGGTCTTTACGTTTTTTTTGATCGGAGATACGAACCTCAAATTGAACCCCCTGAACCTCAAGTGTGTAGGCACCCGAATCCAGCTCAATGGAATAAATCCCACTTGAATTCGTCGTCGTCTTTTTTACGCTGCCTTCACCTTTTTTTGTAGCCGTAATTTCAACACCGCCGACAGGTGCCAAATTTTGATGCTGAACCTGGCCGTGAAGTACTCCGGCGGATGCAGTGTGGGCATACACCTGAATGACACAGAAAATAATCGTACCCATTGCGTATCTCATCATTTTTCCAATCCTTATTTATCAAGAATGATTATTCTGTCTGACTATTTTCCTACAGTTGAAGCGCTCGAAAATCTTCAGTCCGGGGGGAGCCTCTATATGACATAGTTAAGGAATAAAAGTCAAAAACAGCAAAGGAACGTCGATAAAACATGCCTCACGGGTTTTACGTTCGGCCTTGTTCTTTTTTCAGAGTCCCTGCCCCTATTTTTCCAATATATCCGTTCGTCTTCCGTCCAGACTGATTTGATTATGATCCTGCCAATACTGCCTGATTCCGGATTCTCCTTTTTGTTCCGCCCAGGTGTTTAGTTCTTCTCGCTCGCCTTCATACTTGTAAAAAGGCACCGCCATGCCGCAAGAAGTCAGCACCAGATCAACCTTTAAATCAATAATCTGCCGTGCCCCGGCAATCGCAGGGAAAAGAGAAAGAAAATCGCCCCATTCAGGATCTCTCGGGTGAACCGCGACGGCCCGCCCATATAAACGGAGAATAACGGGATTCCCCTCAAAGGCGCAAAACATCAGGGTCATCCGATTATTTTCCTGAATGTGCGCGGCCGTTTCATTGCCACTTCCGGTTAAATTAAGCCAAAGCACGCGATTTTCGTCCAGAACCCTCAGGGTATCCATGCCTTTTGGAGAAAGATTCACCCGGCCCTCACTGGCCGCAGTCGCCACAAAAAACATCTTCTGGGCCTTGATAAATGCCTGCCATCGTTCATTGATGTTTTGATACTGCTGCCCCATATTCAACCCTTTCACGTTTTATCAGTTGAGTGGGTTTCATTCCACTCATTCACAGTACAAACCAGCCTTTCCAGAAGCAGATACTCTAAAATCCGTCCGATTTTATCCCCATACTTAAAAGGGAGTCAAATCCAGGTGACACAGATTTTGCATTGATTGTCCTTTGGGCTTGGTGTATTCTTTTATTCAACTTATTACACTGTATTAAGCGAGGATTTTTCGAATGAAAGAATTAGAATCAGAGCTTTCCCAGGCCATTGCGCAGGAAATTGAGAATTTCAGCCAAATGGCTGACCGCTTTAATAACAAAGAAATTCCGGAAGAGAAATTCAAGCGCTACCGGCTTCAAAACGGCATTTATGGACAACGTCAACCTGGACATCAGATGGTTCGGGTTAAAATTCCCTCAGGACTGCTGGATGCTGATCAATTACGCTGTTTGGCCGATATTGCAGGAACTTATTCCAGAGGCATCGGCCATGTCACGACCCGTCAAGATATCCAGTTTCACTACGTTGTTTTAGACGATGTGAAAAACGTGATGACTGACTTGGCCAAAGTCGGTTTGACCACAAGGGAAGCCTGCGGCAACACAGTCCGAAACGTGACCTCCTGCCATCGTGCGGGCATCTGCCCCACGGAGCTTTTTGATGTCACGGCCATTTCTGAAAAGGTCGCCTATTTTCTGCTTTGGAACCCAATTAATCAGGATCTTCCGAGAAAGTTCAAGATCTCTTTTTCAGGATGCACCAGCGAGTGCGGCCTGGCCGCCATTCATGATCTCGGCTTTATTGCCGCATCTCGTGAAGTGAACGGAAAAACAGAATTCGGATTCAAGGTCTTTATCGGCGGCGGTCTGGGTTCACATCCCAAGCTCGCCCTCCCCTACACCGATTTTCTGCCGATTAACGAAGTGCTGCCCCTCTGCGAAGCCACGCTAAAATTATTTGATACCCACGGGAACCGGCGCAATAAGAGCAAAGCACGGATGAAATTCGTACTCGAACAATGGGGACTTGAGAAATTCCGGGAAACACTTGGGGAAATTTTAGCCGAAATCAAGGCTTCGGATAAAATATTCCCCACCTTGCCTGATCCGGCTTTAAAGGAAAAACCTGCACAGCTTGCAGAGATTCCGAGTGCCAACGGCACACCAGGAAATGAAGCCGCTTTTCAGCTATGGGCCAGAACAAACCTGATTCCACAAGGGGATGATACTTTCGCGATTCAAACAAAACTGCCCTTGGGCGATGTGACAGAAGCACAATTTCGCGGTCTCGCCGATCTCGCAGAACGTTTTTCAACAAATGGCGTGCGCACGACCCATCAGCAAAACATTATTTTTCACCGCGTGATTCGTGAGGATGTCGCCAATTTCTACACTGCACTCAAGACCATCGGACTCGGCGACGCCGGAGCGGAGCGCGTGGTCGATGTCATCGCCTGTCCGGGCGCGGATACCTGTCAGCTGGCGCTGACCAATTCAATGGGCGTTGGCGGCGCGATCAACAAAAAACTCTCGGAAGAACTGCCCATGTATGACGATTTAGACGGGCTTCGTATCCGAATTTCCGGTTGTCCCAACTCTTGCGGGCATCATCATATTGCAGGCATCGGACTGCACGGCGTCGCAAAAAAGGTGAATGGGAAATTGGTGCCCCACTACCAACTTCATCTCGGCGGCGGACTCAATTCGGAAACACCCACGCTTGGAAAATCAAAGATCAAACTCCCGGCCAAGAACATTCCTTCGGCCGTCCTGGAGCTCATTCGCCTATTTCGAACGGAACAACAAGGCGAAGAAACTTTTAATGAATTTGTCGAACGCTTCGGCCGTGAAGCCATCGGTGAAAAACTGGCGCAATTTTCAGACTTGGCCCCCCCCGACGAACGACCCGACCTGTATTGGGATTGGAAAGAAGATAACAAGGAATTTTCTCTGGATGAGATCGGTCCAGGTGAATGTTCAGGAACCGTCATTGACATGATCGAATACGGTCTTCGCATGGCAGGAGAAACCATTGAAAAAGCGCAGCAAGCCTACAACAAGGGCGAATATGCTGAGACCGCACAACTGATTCAGGAAGCCATTTTACTGGATGCCCGTTCCTTGCTGTATACCTATGGCACGGATTCTCCACACGACGACCAGATTTTAAAGGAGTTTCAGCAAAAACTGGTGGAACAGGGTATTTTGAGTGAGCGTTTTGAGCTTTTCACCAAAGAATTAGGCAAGTGGGTCGATTTTGGTGAAACAGCTGAAACGGTGCAACATTTTCTGAAAGAAGGCGGCAACTTTGTTCTGGAATGCCAAGAAGTGTATGACCGAATCGATTCGAAAATGAGACTCCGAAAGGTATAGTTTTTTCATCGGTTTTCAAGATTAATCATGTGAGGAAGTGATGGGCGAAGAGAAAAAAGCAGATGTTTTTCTGGATCTTTCGGGCGTAATGTGTCCGATGAATTTTGTCAAAACCAAGCTCGAACTTGAAGAGATGGAAGAAGGACAGATTTTAAAAGTGATCATTGATGACGGGGAGCCCGTGAGAAATGTCCCGCGAAGCGTCAAGGCTGAAGGCCATAAAATTCTTGAGCTGGAAGAAACCGACGACGGACACTTCAGTCTCGTCATCGAAAAGGTGGATTCTTAATCTTGGATCAGTCGCCCGTCCCGAGCCCATAACCGACATGAAAACCAATTCAACATATGATATTGAACGCTCCTACGATGAAAATTACGAAAAAGGCCCTTTTCTAGAGCTCTCGCCGCCACAAAGAAAAATCAGCCCTGACAAAAGCTTCCTGGGTTTCAAAGTCAATTCACTCATCGGCGTACCCGCCGGACCTCTCTTAAATGCCAACTGGATCATTGCTTACGCCGAGCTCGGTTTTGATCTGCTTGTCTACAAAACCGTCCGGACCCAGGAAAGAGCCGCTCACCCCAATCCGAACTGCATGTATCTCAATCAAAAACGGCAGCTTTTAGACGTCGATTTTGATCGGCAGTTAGTCGCCAGTATGACGCCTCCAGAAGATCCCGCACGCATCAGTATTACCAACTCCTTTGGCATGCCCTCTCGCGCACCGGAAGTTTGGCAGGCCGATGTACAAAAAGCCAAAGCAGGGATTGGCCCCGGACAACTGCTCATCGTGAGTGTGGTGGGAACTCCTGGCGAAGACGACCTTAAAGCAGACTATGTTAAAGGGGCGGCTCTCGCAGTCGAAGCAGGTGCCCCGGCCATTGAAATCAACCTTTCTTGTCCCAATGTGCTTTCCCGCGAAGGCAGTATTTACACCGATGCAGCAGTTTCATCACAGATTTCAAAAGCTGTAAAAACAGAAATTGGCGATGTGCCCCTCATCATTAAAATGGGGTATATTGCCGATCCATTCAAACGTGCAAAAGTCATTGGTGCAAACGCGCCCTATGTTGATGCCATCTCCAGTATTAACACGCTTTCTTTTGAAGTGATTGACGAAGAAGGAGAGCCCGCGCTGCCCGGAGAGGGCCGACTTCGCTCCGGCGTTTGCGGCGCGGCCATTCGCAGTTGCGCGCTGACACAAGCAACACACCTTGTGGAGTTAAAAAAGCAGTACAAATACGATTTTTCAATTGTCGGCGTCGGAGGCATTATGAATCCCGACCACATCCGCGAATATTTTCAATCCGGCGTGGATGCCGTGATGTCCGCAACCGGCGCCATGTGGAACCCGCTCCTTGCCTATCGTTACTGGCAAGAAACCACATCACAAAGCCCTGAATAATCATTGTTCATGACACGGCGCTCATCCGATTTAAATAAAAAACGTGCGACCTGATGATCTCTCTTTTTAATGTTTCAAAATCATTTGGGCAACGCGCACTCTTCTCGGAGCTCACCTTCCAGTTTTCCGCGAAGGATCGAATTGCACTGATTGGACCCAACGGCGCGGGCAAAACAACACTGCTTGATATTATTTCTGGCGAAATCACGCCTGATACGGGCGAAGTCGTTTCCGCAAAATCGGTTCGTATTGGGTATCTTACACAGGAAATCATCAACCTGCGTGGCAAAACAATTCTGGAAGAAGTGCTCTCCGGCTCCAAGGCCCTCGACAAAATTGAAACAGAAATGAAAGCAATTAACACTCAAATCGAGACCGCCACAGACCAGGATCAAAAATCCGCTTTGGGGCTTCGTTATGCCGCACTGCAAGGGGAGTTTGAACATATGGGGGGCTACGAACTCAGCTCCCGCGCGGAGAAAATCCTGGGCGGCCTGGGTTTTCAACAAGCAGATCTCCGAAGAAACACCGAACAACTCAGCGGCGGCTGGCTGATGCGGGTTGCACTTGCAAAACTGCTGCTTTCACAGCCCGATATTATTTTACTGGATGAACCCACCAACCATCTCGATCTCGCCTCGCTCATCTGGCTCGAAGGTTTTCTCAAGGAGTATCCCGGCGGCATTTTGATGATTTCACATGATCGCGCCTTCATCAACGCCTTGGCCAACCGCATCTTTGAAATCGACAGAGGAAAACTCATTTTTTATACAGGAAACTATGATCGATACGAAGTGACAAAAGCAGAAACGGCCATCGTGGAAAAAGCGACCTTTGAAAATCAGCAAAAAAAAATAGAACAAACACAACAATTTATTGATCGTTTTCGGGCAAAAGCCACCAAGGCCCGTCAAGCCCAGAGCCGGGTCAAACAACTAGAAAAAATGGAGATTACCGCCCCACCACCTCCAAAAAATAAACACGTCCGCTTTGTCTTCCCTCAGCCTGAGCGCTGTTCAAGAGAAGTGATCACACTTCAGAATGTCTCAAAATCCTATGGTGAAAAAAAAATCTTTCAGAGTCTTGATCTCGTTTTGGAACGCGGTGAAAAGGTCGCCCTCGTCGGACCAAATGGTGCGGGAAAATCGACATTAATCAAAATGCTGGCCGGAACCATTTCATTGGATACAGGAAAACGGACCATCGGCAACCAGGTCGAGACCGCCTATTTCAGCCAGCATCAACTGGAGACCTTAACTCCGGAAAATTCCCTACTTCAGGAAATTGAGTCCGCTTCCCCACAATCACCCCAAACCTTTTTAAGGGGAATTCTCGGTGCCTTTTTATTTCAGGGAGATGATGTGTTTAAAAAAGTATCCGTTTTAAGCGGCGGAGAAAAAAGCCGTCTGGCCCTGGCCAAATTATTGGTGCGCCCCGCCAACCTGATCATGCTGGACGAGCCGACCAATCATCTCGATATCCCCTCGCGTGAAGTCCTTAGCAGGGCCTTACAGGACTATACAGGCACGCTCTGTATGATTACACACGACCGTCATTTAATCCGTGAAGCCGCCAATACGATTATTGAGATCGATAACGGAAAAGTCACCCGATATACGGGTAACTATGACCACTATTGTTATAAAAAAGAACAAAGCATTGATCAGACTGCGAGGGGACGAGAGGCATCAGCGCCTTCTCAAAAAACCGATGCCAATGACTCAAAAGCCAAGCGGCGCCAGGAAGCGGAATCACGAAATGAATCATACCGCGCCCGAAAACCCCTCAAAGGGAAAATTGATAAAATCGAAAAAGCCATTGAAACCAAAACAAAATCCTACCAGGACTGTCTTCAGCTCCTCTCAGACCCTGAGGTTTATCAAGACAAAGACCGCTTTCATGAAATCATGACCCGCCACAACCAGCTCAAAAAAGAAATTGATGAAGAAACAGCACTTTGGGAAACCCTCTCCCTCGAATATGAAGCGCTGCTCTCAGACCAAAACTAATTCTGCGCTGATCTGAAAGGCTCTGGATGAGGGATTATTTTGCCTTGTTTGGTGGGGGCACATGTCGGTGTGGAAAGTGGGGGCCTAATAAATGGGAGCCGGGGTAGGGCCATATCCCGTAAGGTCTTGGGCCAAAAAACGGATAGGGGTAAAAAGGATCATAACAGTCATACATAAAAGGGGGTCGGCAGTAAGGAGAATAAGGATACGCTCTATAATCATAAGGCTGTGGGCGCTCCTGCCAAAGATGGATAAATGTCGCAATCACATAAGGATACCGATATTCCATTTCACCCAAGGGCCTTTTTTCCTCTTTGAAGATTTCCCCGACAACGGTCACCTCGCGCCCTTCTTTGTAAATCTCCGGATCCAGAAACTGGTTTGACTGCTCAACCAGAAAACGTCCAGCACTTTGATCCGTTTCCAAAGGGCGATCCCGTCGGCCCAAGGGTTTCTGGATCACCTCAAGCACGGTTCGACCTTTATAAACGGTCGTATGTAAGATCACCCCGCCCCAGAGGACTGTTTTACCTACGGATACAGCAGGATCACGAATCACCTCATGAAACGTCAGGTTGGGTGTAATCCGCTGCTTCAAATCTTCTGTAATGGGTTTAACCCCAGCAAAACACCCTGAAAAAACAGTGGATGAAAGAATGAGAAAAAGGATTAAGACCTGTTTTATTTTGAACATGAAATGTGTCCTCTCAAGATCTAACTTCCTTGCATTATACATCATGAGGCACCGCTTATCTCAAGTCTCCGCTTCTGCTCAAAAAATCGGCATCAAAAAAAGTGCAACGAGGCCTCGGCGCGATTGAGGAGGGAATTATTAAATATATTGAGCGAATTCATGCATCTGTCTTGACCCCTCAAAGCGCTTTCGTTATGATTTCCTCAGCCTGCCTGACTTTCCTTCAAAAGGAGCCGCCATGATACATCGTTTATTTTTTTCGGGATCATTTCTGATATTACTACTTCTTAACCATAGCGCTCTGGCCTCAGATACAACCTTATTTTTTCGAATACCTTCCACCTTGTCCGGACTCAGGGGCCTGCTTTTAACACAATCGATAGATACCTTGCCTCCCAAAACCCTGGAAGTCGGGTTGGGCGCGAGTGGCAAAAACAACAACAAACCCAATGACTTTACTGAATATGTCGTCTATGCAACAACAGCGATGGGGCTTACGCCCAATCTGGAAGTTGCGGCACAAATCCCCTACATGGCAAACAGTAATAAAACCGGAAAAGATGAGAACAATGGCGGAGATGTCAACCTTTCACTCAAGTGGCGTTTTCTGGAACCCAGCACTGATCTTAATTTTCCGGGTTTTGCCCTTTCCCTGACCGCTTTTTTCCCAACGGGAGATCCCAAAATTGGCGCAGGAGCAGTCGATTCATGGGGACTCCAAGCCTTGATTGTATCATCGGCTGAGACAGAGATTTCCTTTTTTTCATATCAGATGCTGATGGGATTTTACGCCGATGGGGGGATCTATTTTCAGGATTCGGGCGATCTGAGCGAGGAGCAATACGGCCTCATTGATCTTGGCGTACTGGTTCCGCTCAACGAAACACGGCAAGTGCAATTGCTGCTGGAGGGAAATTTCAGGGTCAACCGGCAAACCTTTGTTCCGGCCAACGCCAATGCAGACTACACGGCGCTCACGCCGAGCCTCCGATATGTTACAAAAAATATCGCGCTTACGGCGGGGTGGCAGCATCGTTTCAACGAAAAACCAAATGATGATTCGGATTCACTGCTCTTTCAAGGCAGTTATTCCTTTTAGGCGATTCATTTCAAAAAAAAACTAATATTCCATATGCGTCAGAAAAAGATCATCCGTTCGCCAGTTTTTTTTGACTTTCACCCACAATTCCAAAAAGATTTTTGTGGCCAGGAGTTTTTCCAATTCCAGTCTCGCATTTTGACCGATCTCTTTCAATAAATGCCCGTTTTTCCCGATGAGAATGCCTTTTTGTGAATCCCGTTCGACATAAAGCGTGGCCTGAATCCGGGTCAAATTCCCTTTGGGTTCCTCTTTAAAGGATTCAATCTTGACTGCAATCACATAGGGAACCTCATCTCGTGTTTTAAGGATGACTTTCTCTCGAATAATCTCTGAAGCCAAAAAGCGAACCGGCTGATCCGTTGCAATGTCATCCGGAAAAAAAGGCTCTGCTTCAGGCATTTCCTTTTTTATCAATGCAAGCAATCGATCAACATTTTTACCCGTGAGCGCCGAGATCGGAATCACATCAGAAAACAGTCCCTCTTCTGTATAGGCCTGAAGCAGTGGGATAATGCCATCTTGCTTGAGCGTGTCAATCTTGTTCACGACGAGTATTTTGGGGGTTTTAATCTCTTTTAAATGATCGGTAATCAAAGCATCTTTGGCACCAAAGGTCAGGTCGGGAGGTACCAGGAAAAGGACAAGATCAATCTCGCTCAGCGTGGCAAGTGCGGTCTGAACCATACGGCGATTGAGACCGCCACGCGCCTGATGAATGCCCGGCGTATCAAAAAAAACGATCTGCCCTTCGGCATCCGTAAAAATGCCCAGAATACGATTTCGCGTGGTCTGGGGTTTGTCGGTGACAATAGAAACCTTCTCACCCAAAATATGATTGAGCAAGGTCGATTTTCCGACATTGGGCCGCCCAATAATGGCGACAAAACCTGAACGTTTTGGGGTGTTTTTTTTAGTTGAGATAAGCAAACTCCTTTATAAAAGATATCAACAAACGGCCTTACATCTAAAGGGAGGATAAAAACTGAACCTGGAAGGGAAAAAAGACGGGCGATTTAGTAAGACTCTGTTTCAAAGAATTCAAAAACCAACTCCCCTTCTTTGACGAGTCCCAACTGCTCACGAGCATGCCGCTCAATTGTTTTCGAATCAAACTTCAGCGCTTCAATCTGTTTTGAAAGACGAGTATTTTCAAGCTGAAGGGATTGAATCTCAGTCTGAACCTGTGCATAAACCCTTCTCACTTTAGAGGCATTCAGCAATCCCATTTCGCCAAAGAAAAAAGAAAGCAGCATATATAGATTGATAAACACACCAAAAGCAATTAAAACCCGGCCAGTGTGATTTTGGCCTTTTGGGGCGGGTTCTTTTCGACGGTTAAGCATATATCACCTTGAATCGGACAAACAGCAAAAAAGACTGTCTCTCTCTTAATATCACAAACGTCCGGGCACTGCTACCTAAAAATCCTTGCTCAAGTCCCTGCGAAATCTCCCTGAATCCTTATATAGATTATACTGGAAAAAAGACAAATGGATACGTCAGCACAATAATGCCCTGGTACAACTTTGGAAATTTCCACATCTTGATTCGTTTTGCCAAAGCCTTTTCCAGACGCTCATGATCCATTGTGCTGTTGACCACGCTCACCTCGACGACCTTCCCGTTTTCATCGATAGAGAACTCTACGGTAACGGTTCCCTTGAGCGTTGGTTTTGTGCGGAGTTCTTTATTGTAAAGATACACCAGTCCGCCCTTATATTTATCAACGACGCGGGAGATGGCATCGTAATCAATCTCGGCCCGATCTGAGCCTGCGCCTTTGACCTGAAGACCAACATCCTGCCCCAAACGATGGCCCGTTCCGTCCGCTCCGCCGCTCGTCGCGGTGATTTGAGTCACTGTAAGCGCCTCACGCTTCGCGAGCTGAACGCCCTCCCCTGTTTTAAGGTTTGCGATTTTGGCGATCTTTTCATCGGCGCGACTGTTCTTTTGGGGACGACTCATCGTTCTCAAGGATGTGCTGGTCTTCTGTTTCGTCGGTTTTGCGGAAAGGACTTTTACATCGGAAAGCGCTTTCTCCAGACGATTGTCTGCCATCATCTCATTAAGCGTTCCGTCCGATTCTTCTTCAATAAATGAAGCCAGAAGCCCGCTCTTCCGAACAATCTCACGATTTTGTGCAGCAGATGGAGGAGGGGCTGTTTTTTCGACGATCACTTTCTTTTTGGGTTCTGGTTTGGCTTTGACGGGCACTTTTTTCTTTGGAAGCGTTTTTGTTTCGCTTTTAGGCTCAAGCCCTTCTTCGGCTTTTGGAGACTTCAATTGAATGGGTGGCGGCGGTGGGGTGATGACCTTTGCAGGTTCCAAAATCAGCTTTGCGACGCGATCCGAAAGCTGATGGACATCCGGCTGCTTAAACGCAGGAAGACGCACCACCGTCAACACCAGCCCCAACAAACAATAAAATCCCAGCGAATACTTGAGTGTTTTTCGGAAGAGCAGTTCTTCCTGATCTACATGATAAGACATCGCATCCCTCCCTAAACCGGTTTTTCCTGCTGCATCACACCGAGAGAAATATTTGGATATTCTGCCTGAGCGCTTGTATTCATAATTTTTTTGAGCAGTTTAAAGGGAATTTTTCTATCTCCCAGGAGTGTGATGTTTCCGGTAAATTGAACCGAGGCATTTTTGCTTGCCAAAAACTTTGTCCGTTCGGCCAAACGGCCCAATTCCTCTTTCACCGGAAACAGAATCAAACCCTTTTCCTTCAGGGCTTCATCAACAGACATCACCCGGTTGCCTCCAATCAAAATCTCCTTTCCGGTCACCATGATCTGAATCGTCGATTTAGGCATACTTTTAGAGGTGGAACTGGGTAATTGCAATTTGTCTGAGGCCGGGAGGGACACGCCCTCATCACCCAGCTGAAGCAATAAAAAAAGCAGCAGGATCGTAAAAATATCCATCAAGCTGATCACAGTTAATTGGACAATCCCATTTTTTCTTGATTTTCTTTGACGACGTTTTGCGCTCATATGGTCTTGACCTCCCCGATTGAGATCTCGGGAAACAGGGCGTGTTCCTCCGTTTCCCGGCAAACATCCATCACCGCAATCAGTGATTCATAGGGAATATCCGGTTCACTTAATAAAATCAGGGATTTTTCCATGGGGTAGGCCGACTTTACTTTTTGTAAAAGTTCGGACATCGCGCTCAAATCATCCGCCGATGTTTTAAATGAAAAGCGTGTTTCTTCAATACCACTGCCCAACACCGTCAAACCCGTTTGACGCAAGGTCACAATAAGACGGAAGGGTTCTTTTTCCGTTTTGCTCTCCGCTGGCGTATTTTGAGAAGTGGGCAGCCTCATCTCCAGAATCGCCAATCTTGAAAACACAACCCCGCTCAGTAAAAACGGAATCAAGACCACCATTAAATTCATAAAGGGGGTGATATTCAGATCAGCCGCACCAACACTTCGCCGACGCCCAGCTCTGGTGGTCCGTCTATTTTCCATGGCTCAGGCTTTCAACAGAGGCTGCCTCGCTCGCAGCGCGGCTTAAGTCTTCTTGATGCCGTGTTCCGCCATTTGATTGCGCAGATGCGGAGGCGGCCACCGACTGCCCTTGAAACAAGTGACCGGAAACATTCACCAGTTTCAAGGCATATTCATCGAGGCGATCAATCACCCGATTGGTCCAGGCTTGCAGAAACGTATAAATCAACATCATCGGGATCGCCACCACAAGGCCAAACGCGGTCGTATTCATCGCCACAGAAATGCCTTTGGCAAGCAAAGCGGCTTTCTGTGCAGGATCGGCCACCGCCACGGCCGTAAAGGCTTCGATAAGCCCCATAATCGTCCCGAGCAATCCGATCAAGGTTGCAACATTGGCTAAATTGGGAAGATAGTGCAGGCGTGCCTCCAGTCTTGGCATGACCTCCATGAGCGCTTCATCCGTGATGCCTTGAACGTCTTCACGTGATTTATGTGCTTTTATCCCTTGAATACCACTCTTAATCACGTGGTACAGCGGGCGATTGGCATGACTTCCCGAACACATCTGAAGCGCCTCATCATAGTTTTTGGACAAGACCACGGGCGACAGCTGCGCCCAGAGACGTGCTGCATCGACACGTGAACGCAACAGGATGATCACCCGTTCCGCAATAATCGCTGTCCCGATTGCTAGAATAAAAAGGAGCGGGTACATAAAAAATCCGCCCGACTGAAAAAAACGTATAATGCCTTCGATACCATTCATTGTGTTTTGTCTCCTTTCGAGCTTTCCGAGTCATCGCCCCATTGCCCCTGAAACCGGATGTGATCAATTGTTTCCATAATCTCATCCTTAAAACTGCGTTCAAATGGGAATTCATTCTGCTTCACGGTCACCTCCCGATTCCAGGGCACGACATAAACAACATGCGGTTTTTCAAGCGTTCCCTGAATTTCAGTCCCCCCCATGAACAGTCGTTCGACTTTTTCACTCGTATCCGTTTGTTGATTTGTTAAACCCACTTCTTCGGCAGAAGCCCAGGCAGGGAAAGATGAAAAGCACCCTATTATGAATACCATATAGATGCGATTAATGTGTTTCATTGAGACACTCCAGTTTCATTGAGCCTTTTTTGAAGGGCGGAAATCCAGATATTGACCTCTTCATCCACCCCTGTCGTCAATGCCATATGCGCTTGATAATGCCGGACCGCCTTGGCCGGCTCGTTTAGGTAAAGATCGTATAAAACCGCGAGATTAAAATGGGCATCCTGAAATGCCGGGGCCAAGTCAATCGCGCGTAAGTAAACAGCCTCCGCCCCCTTGAAATCACCCTGTTCCCGAAGCAGTATGCCCAAATTATAATGTGCTTCTGCATAACCGTCATTCGGGTTACGGTCCGAAATCGAAATGGCCTGACGATACGCCTGAATGGCCTCTTCAAAACGCTCAAGACGTTTATAGGCCACTCCCAAATTCAGGTAAAAAACAGACACTTCAGGGTATTCATCTCGGAGGGTTTCAAACAGAATGCGCGCCTCATCAACCTCCCCTTTGTCCAAAAGCCTCGTCCCGGTTTGAAAGCGTTGGATCACCCGATCCAACTGCGGATTCACCGGCGCGGGCAAGGCCGACGGCGTTTCGTTCAATTCGGCCGGGTCTTTTTGATCTTTAGCCGTGACAGATTCCGTCTGGGTCTCCGGCGCGTCTTTTAAGCCATTGCTTGATTCAAGTGCCTGAGTCTCCACTTTCCCTGCCTGAAGGGGCCCCTGCTTCATCGTCATACAACCACCGCTCAAAAGAGAAAGACCGAGGCATATGATTCCCAGTTTTTTGGGATATATGATCATCGAATCACCCTATTTCACCTGGACCATTCGGTTCGCTTCTTCTCCCAAAGAAAGCAATGTCGGGAGCAACAAGGGATCAATATTGGAAACAACCCGTTCAGAACGTTCTTCCCGTCGGTAAAGTGACGGGCGAAGTTCCGCCAGACGGGCAAAACTTTTTTTCACCCATTCGTTGTAAAGCCCCACGGACTGGCGCGCACGGCGCACATTACTTTCATAGGCGGTAATGGCTTTTTCTTCAAAGGGATAAGCCTTCTCTTCCAGCTGAAAAAGGTACTCCTCCATCTGCTCTTCATTTAAGTTTTTGGGACGTTCGGCATTGAGCAAAGCAGACTTAAAATGTTCAAACACCTCGCCCAATCGAAAAGCCGACACCGTGACCACCTCGACATGACCCGTTTCAACGGTTTCGGTATAACGCTGAACCGCCGCTTTAAATCGCTGTGTTTTCGTCTTGAATTTTTTGGCGGCGTCTTTATTCAAGCGTACTGCTTTTAATCCCTCAAAGGCCCTTTCTGCCTTATAAAAACGGGCTTTGGCCGCAAACACTGTTTCGGGTCCCTTCACGATCACCGTGTCATAGAGTTTCATCGCGGCCTTCTTCCGCCCTTGTTTTTGACGCGTTTCGGCCATCTTGAAGAAGGCTTCGGTTCTATCCACATGGTTTGGGAATCGTTGTACGAATATTAAAAAGGTAGAGATCACTTTTTCGGGCGCCCCCGCTTTTTCATAATAAAGTCCCGCGCGCCAAAGCAGTGCCTGAGCTTGCGCCTCGTCCTGAGTCGACTGGGCGGCAAGGACAAAATGACTTGAAGCCTGAAGCAGATCGTCCGACGCTTCATATAACAAACCCGCGTGAATATTCGACTTCGCTGCTAAATTGGAAGACGGATAACCTTGGGCGAGTTTTTGGTAAACACGAATCGCGTCTTTTGGTTTTGTTAACGTTTCATAAAGCAAAGCGGCCTCAAAAAGCGCTTCCGGAGCCAGTTCACTTGCGGGCGTTTCTTCAGAAACGGCTTGAAACAGGAGCGCCGCTTCTTCAAATTTTCCATCTTTCTTTTGAAGTTCGGCCTCTTTATAAATCGCCGTCGCCTGCAATGCATAGAGCGCTTCTTTCTCTTCTTGTTGCGCTTTAGGGTATTCAGCCACAGCGCGTGCGTAGGCGCGCCTTGCCTGTTTAAAATCACCGGACTTCATATAACTATGTGCACTCAACTTTTTGGCTGTCGTCGCAGTGCTGTGTTTTGGATAGACAACAATGAGATTTTCTAATATTTCTGCGGCCGCGCTATAGGCTTCTTTCACATAAAGAAATTCGGCCGCATTAAAGAGTACCACCGGTGCTTTTGGATTTTTGGGAAACTGACCTGCATAACGCTCGGAGCTTTGAACAAACTTCGGACCCGCTTCGGAGGTCTTGACCTGGTCATAGGCGACCACTGCGGCATAGGCTGCTTTTTCATCTGGGGTTTCTTCCGAATAATCATAAGCCGCCGACTCCAAAACCGCACCGGCCTCGATATACTCCTTGAGTGACATCAGTGTTTCGCCTAGTAAAAAATGGATATTTTGTGCTTCGGGCGCATCCGGGAATTCCGCCAAAAACAAGCGGTAATGATCTGCGGCATCACGAAAACCCTGGGTTTCCTCTTTATTTTTTAGGGCTTTCGCATGTGTAGACAGCGCGAGTCGATGCAGTTCCGTCTGAATCAAAGGCCGCACGCGATTTCGTGCATCCTCGTCATTTGCGCGAGACCACTCACTCTGAGAACGATAGTGATGAATGAGGGTTGATCGCTCCGCTTCTGCCGCCACCATGTCACCCAATTTCTGCTGCGCTTCCAGAATATATGACACAAAAAATGGCGACACCGGGTCAAGCGGATGCGCTACAGTAAAGGCACGATAGGCTTTAATGCCCAGCTGAGGCTGTTTTTCCACCATGTAGTGGTTTCCCATCATGAGATAAAGATCTTTTTCGTAAGGCCGATGCCCTCTGTTTTCAAAATAAGCCGCCATAACACCGGAACCACCCAAGTTCCGAAACGCGGTCGTCACATAGCCTAAAGACTCCCAGACCAAGGACCCCTCTTCTGGCGCAAACTGCGCCATCCCTTCTGTTTTTTGATCTACGATCGCCAGAAATTGATCAATCGCGTTGTAATAGGACTTCAGATTAAAATAAGACCAGCCCAGCTTGTATAAGGCTTTTTCCTGAAAAAAGGGATCTTTCCATGACGCTGCTTTTGCGTAGGATACGGCCGCTTTCTTAAAATCACCCCGGTCAAAATAATACTCCCCCAGCCGGAAATGCGCTTCCAGGAGGTGGGGACTCCGGACATAACTGTTGACCAGCCATTCGAGCAAGGGCAGGGCATGCGCTTTCTCCCCCATCTCGTCATATGCGCGGGAAAGCGTATACAAAACCTGATCGTTTTCCGCGTAATCCGGATGATTCCGCAAAAGCGCGTTGTACACATCGATGGCTTGTTGATAATCGACCACAGGGGGTAATCCATCCGGATCAAGATCATAGGTTGCCATGTCATGCAGAAAACGTTCATGGGCGGATTTCATATGCATATCCCCCAAACGTTTCAATGCTGGCGCCCTTAATCTCAGCGTGCTTTCCGAATGCCGTTCCAAAAAAGCCAGATAACCCGTGCGGACATCGGTCTCTGTCGCATAAATCGGCACTTCTCGAAGTTCAGTGACCTCTTTTTCCAGGATACGCGCTCTTTCATCAAGGCTGGGCGTATCGGGGATCTCCTTAACCTGCGACGCCCGAGCGCTGCAGCCCCATACGACCCACGAAAGGCACACAACAAGTATTGGGGCCATCAGGGATTTAAATCTCTCGTTCTGTTTGTTAATGTGATTCATCGGACTTAATTCAAGCCTTTTACATCAAGAATTTGAAGTTGACTCAGTTCCGCCGCAGATACCCAGGACATCACTCGTTTCAAACGTTTCTCGGAAGCTTCAAAGAGTTTATCCTTCAAGGCGGGTAAAATCGCCTGCTGTAGTTGAAGGGTTTCCTCTTGTTTCGCCATCAATTGACGGCGGACCGATTCAATACGACCTCGGAATGAGACGATCTCCTGTTCTATTGCCGGGATGCTGCTAAGCCATTCGGCGTGTCTTTTCTCAAGCCGCTCAAATGAAGTGATCAAACGCCGCATCGCACGTCGAAGATCGTCCACCCTTCCGGGAAGTGTTGTCGTTAATTTCCAAAGCTGTTCTCCCTCGGCAATCCGAAGCCATCGATTTGTAATATACCAATCTGTTTTCAAGCCATCAAGACGCGCATGGCCTTCTTCACTCACGACCTCATCCGCAAGCTTGCCAAGCCTTAATCCAAGGCCAGTACTTCTATTTCTGGCGTTTTCCAACTGTTGCAGCACTTCTGCAGACTCGGCTGTCCACAGCATCTCGTGCTGCTCTTCCCGGATGGCCTGATCAAGCCGGTCATTTAAATCAGAAAGTGCTTCCTTTTTTTCAGCGATGGCATGGGATGAAAAAGACGTTTGCATTTTTGGCAAAAAATCGCGGAACACCGCTTCCCGATGATCCGCCACAACCTCAAAAATGGCTGTATCCCTCAGTTTATGATCAAGCACGGCTTCCAGTTGCCTCAATGCCTGATATTGCGAGACCCAATATCTCACTCCCTCGTCCTCAAAAATGAGTTCGGCAAACAACCCCTCTTTTTGCCGGGCGACCTCTTTCATCATAAGCGACAGGTGTCGGGGGTCCTGGATTTGCGTCTGAAAGGTACGGAGACTCTCTTCAGCCCTATTATAAACGACAATGGCTTTTGAGTAGTGTTCGATTGCCGTTTGATCGGCATCCAGACGATTGTAGGCATGCCCCACTGCGGTCATCGCTTCTAAGGCATAAGGGTGATTCGGTTTCAATGCGATCAGATCCTCAAAAAGCAGGATGGACTTTAAATACGCTTCATCTTTAAATTGCGCCCAGGCCATGCCAAATAAAGCATCCGGAAAAAACGGACTTTCTTTGGGAATGAGAGACAATACAGTGTACGCCTCGCGATAACGGCCCACCTCGATCAAAAGCTGTCCCCAGGTCAAGCGGGCTTTTTCCGTCAGGGATTTCAGAAGCGCTTCCCCCTTGTTGTCCAATAAACTCACTTTTTCAAAAAGTCGCAGGGATTTCTGAGGGTTTCCCACCACAAACCAGGATTTGGCCAGAGCCAACTGAGCGTAGGGATAAAACCGGCTTTCCGGAAGAATGCGTTTCAGCGCCTCATTTCCTTTTTCCATTGCCCCTGTCGCATAATGACTCATTCCAGCGAGGTAAGTGGCCTCATCCACACCGGGAAATGGCGCATTCAGTGCAAAACGGTCATAGGTTTCAAGCACCCTAACGTAACGGGCGCGGCGATATTGCATGCGCTCAATGGCAAGAAATACTTCATTCTGTTTTTTCCCTTCCGGGAAAGCCTTCACCAATTCGTCAAAAATCCGCGCCGCCGAAAGATGCATGCCCCAGCTCAGATAAAGGCTGCCTAATAAATATCGACTCTGCTTCAACATCTCCTCATCCTGCTCAAGAACAGAAGTCCCTTCCAGCAATTTAAAATGTGTGGCGGCATTGAGAAAATCGTCCAAAAAGAAATGAAAATAGCCTTCCTTTTCAATCACAGACAATCCGGGGTTTCTTTCAGGAATCAGGTCTTCCGCCCTTCCTTCAAGACACAAAAGCAAGTGCGTGAGCACACAAAAGAGGGTCAGAAATAAAACCCTGCGGATTAAATCGGCTTGTTTGTTAGTTCCAGGTTTCATATGTAAATTCGACCCGTTTCATCTCCGGGTGATCACGGACAATCAACTTGATAAAAACAGGGCCTTTCTCTTTGACAAAAGAAAAGGTCTCCGCGCGTTTGTAATCCACTTCCTGAGGACCCGCACCGTGAAACACCGCCACAAAATGATGCTCACCTGAGCGGACATTGCCCGTATAAAGTCGCTGAATACCCCCTTTTTTAAGGGCGGACTGTTCGCGCTCTGTGTACAGATAACTCGCAACCATCTGATCATTGAGCGACAGTTTTACCGAATCGAGTTGAAAATAATGGTCACCCTCCACACTCAAAAAAACCACCACCGAGGAATCTTCAGGAAAAAGCAGGTCTTCCTGAAGCTTGAACAAGAGCGTGTTCAGTTCAACGATTTCCTCCTTCAATGCCTGAATTTTGGGTTCGAGCACATCAATTTCAGCGGAAAAAGCCGATGGGCTTTGTGTTTCCTCTTGCGCCCATGCCCGGTTCAGCGAAAAAAAAAGCAGGGCCACACTTGTAAAAAATAAAAAAAGGACAGTCTGTCGCAGGTTCATGTTTTTATGCCTCATTTTAACGCCGATGTTGCCTCCAGAGAGGCCAGTCCCGAAGAAAGGTGCATTTGGCCTTCCGGGTCAATGATAATCCCTTCTACGCCTTCCAGTTTTTCAATCAGCAACAAACCCTTTTCAGGGCCCAGCACAAAAACGGAAGTCGAGAGCGCATCACTTGTGGTCGCCTCCGGTGCGAGAATGCTGACACTCCGGCTTTGAGGAGCCGGGAACCCTGTTTTTGTATCGAGGATATGATGATATCGAACACCGTCTTTGATAAAAAATCGCTCATAATCGCCAGAAGTCGAAATGGCCTGATCCGACAAAGGCAGGACCGCCAGAAGTCCCTCTTTTTGATTTGGATCACGAAGCCCTACGCGCCAGGGCATTTTTCCTTTTTTTCCCCGAATCAAGGTATCCCCTCCCGCCATCACCATGGCATTGTCGATGCCATGTTCTTTCAGAACGCGCATCGCGCGATCCATCGCATAGCCTTTTCCAATACCGCCCAGGCCGATTTCCATCTCGGAAAAAGGCAAAAAAACACTCTGGTCTTCTTCATTTAGTTGAATTTTTCGGTAATTCACAAAGGGAAGCTGCTGATTCACCGAATGCGCCGACGGGACAATTTTATTACGAAAATCCCATAGCTTTCCGACCGAGGCAAAAGAGATATCAAAAGCCCCATCGGTCAATTCTGAAAAATAGAGGGATTTTTTAATCAACTCATACAGCTCTTGACTCACCACGACCGCTGCCTTGCCTGCCTGCTGATTAATCCGGGACAGCTCACTCTCCGGTATATAATGACTCATCATTTTTTCCAGACGATGCACTTCTGAAAATGCGGCCTCGACGGCCAGATTCAAGCGGGACTGATCCGGCCCGATCGCCTTGACGATGACTTGCGTCCCCATCAAAACACGCTCTTCAGTCACCAGAAAACCCTCGCCTTGCCACTCCTCTGCATACAGGGGAAAAACAAAGAAGGTCAACAAACTGATTTTAATAATTAAAGCCGAAACTGGCCGAAACAACATTGGCTTCCTTTGAGTACAGTTCTCCGTTTCGCGGATCGGTAAAATTGTCGTACTTAAAGAGAATAAAACTGTAACCTGCCTTAAAATAAGGATTTTCTATCCACCCCCATGTTCGCCGCCGGGGTTTATATTTGAGTGTGAGGCCCAACCAGTGATCCGAAAAAGTCGAAAGTTCTTTGTCGCGCGCCCGAAAAAGCTGATCCACCGGAAGACGATCTCCATAGAAGCTGGCCGCATCCTGCTGATAATAGCGGTAAAAAGCACCTGCCAGCCAATTTGAAACGAGATACCGCTGATACAAAATTTTTCCCGTATGAGACCGCACATCAAAGGTATCCTGATAATAACGATAATCCATTTGAATGGCGCTTTCCAGGCGGCCCGGCCCTTCTGAGGTTTCTTCGAGGAAGGCATAACGGGTTCGAAAGACCACGGCCTGCCCTGTTCGGGCATCGGGATAATGCTCATCAATCAGCGCGTTATTTGTACTGAGTGCGCTTCGATAGGGATTATTAATGTAGCCGTCGTCTGCTGAAACTTCATAATTAAACTGAACAAGCCAGCGCGGGGAAAAAGATTGAGTCAGGCTCGCAGTATAGAGGGTTCGGCTAAAATCTTTCCAGCCGAAGTCGGGGTCATCGTTCTGCCCTACCTTGTCCCAGGAGCGGGCGACCCGGAAGCTCAAAGTCAGGTTTTTATCGAACAGATCATGTGACATGCCAAAGGCATAGGTATCAGACGTATAGTCCGGCTCGTCGCTCAAGGTATAACTTGCGCTCACCAGGGTTTCTCCAAAGATGTGACTACCGCCCAGGGTGTATTCCTTCCGCTCTTCAGAATATTTGCTGGCCTGCGTCACGACGTCGATCGAAGCTGAACTCACCAAATCGACACGCGCACCCGCTTCAATCGCGGTTTTCCCCATCATTTCTTTGCGAACAATCACTGCTGGCCCTCGCACCGAAATGCCGCCGCCAGCATAAAGATTGTAAACCATCGAAACCTCATCCTCAGGCGGATCAATCGCCATCACATGTTTTGCTGTGAAATCCAATAACAATACGAGGCTCACCATCACAAAAAAAAGATATTTCACCGGCAACCGCATCCTCCGCCGGTACCGCTGTATCCGCCCCGGCTCCCTTCCGAAACCTCTTCCAAATGAAGGTGCCAGCTTGTTTCCAGCGGATCGGGATCAAAAGACATCGCCTCGTCGGCCAGATACTCCCGCTCCCAGGGCCTCACGGAAGCACAGCCCGCCAAACCACTAAACAATAAGGCCAAGAGGATGAGACTGAGATATATGCGGGGCTTGGTTTTCATCAAGACATCACTCTTTCAAAAGCGCTCGAATTTCCTTCTCATAACGCGCCGGTTCTTCGGGACCAAAACCCCAATGGATATGCCGCACCATTCCGTCTTTTCCAATCACATAGGTCGTCGGCATGCTTCGAATTTTGTAGAGGTTAGAGACTTTACCTGTTGGATCGGGCAAAATCGCAAAAGCCAGTTTGAGAGACTCACTCATCTGTCGCACTTCGGAAGCATTTTTATCAATATTCACACCCAAAACTTCGAGTCCAACATCTTTGTATTTTCCATAAAGATGATTAAAGAACGGGAGTTCTTCTTTACAGGGCGCGCACCATGTTGCCCAGAAGTTTAAAATAACCACACGCCCCCGATGTTCGCTCAATTTGATATTTTTACCGGCGAGACTTTTTATCGTAAAATCCGCTGCGTTTTCCGAGGCAATGCGTGTCTTGGCAAAACCAACTTCCCCAATTAAAATCAAGCTGACCAACAAAAAGATAGTACTCATTTTGTTTATTTGTTTCACACACGTCCTTTCTACATCATGATTCAAAAAAAGAACCCGATACCCACAATCCCTTCCAGATTAAAGAGACGATCTTTCACGCCGGCCAGGTCAACTTCAAATGAATGCACGGTCAAGCGAAATCCGGCATTCATCCAGTCTGTAAAAAAAATCCTGTATCCTGTCCCGACATTAAAAGTAAAGCGGTTCCGCGTATCAAACTCGGTCTGACCGACGCCGCCAGACAAATAGATCATCGAATTCAAGGTCCGCCGGGAAGTGAGAAAAACCTGACCTGGAAAAAGGTTATAACTGACATTGACATTCCAGTAACTCACTTGATGATCTGTAAACGCAAAGGTGCCGGTGCGAAGGGTAAATGCTTCGGTATCCGCTTCGGTCACGCCATAGTTCGCCTCCAGAAAAAAGGCTTCCGTAATATAGAGGGCCGCCCGGATGCCATAGACGCTTGAGGTACTAAAACCTTCAATCGCATAAAATCCATAAAAAGGAGTGATTTCAAGAAACTCCTGATCAATTTTGGCTTCCTTTATTTCTTTTTTTTCGACCGGAGGGGTAATCAGGGGCGCTTCGTCTTGAGGCAGTTGCGGGATTTGCGCAAAAACAAGTGCAGATTGCAGCAGAACGCCAAACAAAGCCCCCAGCCATTTCATTTTTTTACCCATCCGCACCGCCTCATACTCCTTTAATCCTAAAAAGAAAATGCGAGTCCGAGACTCACTTCCTGAAAAGACCGGTTTCTTTTTGGATTGATAAACAGGGTGTAATGTCTAAAGTCTCCCCGCAGGGCAAGACGTTTGAGCAAGGGAGCCGAAAACCCCACACCTGCATACGCGGTCTCGAAACGGTCTGATTCTGCATTTACCAGCAACTGGGCCGGGGCCGCCTTGACAACCCCCCCGCCGATTGCCCCATTCAAGGAAAACCATTGCCCCTTCCAGGGTCTTAAGACCAAACCTGCAAGATAAAGGTCGGTCTCTCCAAAATCACCCGAGGATTTTCCCATACCAAACTCAAGCGCAAGCACCTCGCTCAGAAGATAGCTTAGCCGAAGGAAAAGGGAGGGATCATTTTCAAAGGTGCCGCCACTCCAAGCCCCATATAATTTTCCGTCGATGTGCCGGTCATAAAAACGCTGGGTCCAGCTGTTTCGAAGATCTGAAGCCCGAAGTGTTTTTTCGATTTCATCCCGATGCACCCAACCCTCCTGGCCCGTAAAAAGACGGACTTTGTACCAATCCGTCCGTTTTTTTATCAGAAAAAGTGCTTCATTTTTTTCTGCGACATAAAAGACCGGATAACTTCTCCCCGGCCCGGTATGAAGTTCCAGAAAAGCCTCCATCACTTTTGCCTTTGGGAAATGGGCCTCGTCCGCACATGCAAATGGCGGCATCCAAAACATTCCGATCAAACCGCCCAGAAAGACCCACAGCCACCCAGCCTGAAAAAACGCCTGCCTTTGAATCGCCCTCATCACAACGGACTCTGTATCCATGCGAGCATTGTCAGATAATCCGCATCCGTAACACTCAAAAAGATATTTCCGCCCAAATGCTGAATACCGCCTTCAGCAAGCGTGAGGGGCTTGGTGAGCAATCGACTATCATCCGGATTCACCAGGTTTGCCATCCCTTCTGCCGAATCGTGATTGGCCTGAAGTTCGAGCGCCGTACAAGGGAATGCCCTGCACTCAAAAAGACGAAAGCTTCCGCCCGGACCGCCAGTGTTGGGGGCGCTTTTGTCTCGTTGATGACAGCCCGCATCCGAGCAATTGCGCTGGTCCAAAACGGGCTGAACCGCAGATTTAAACAGATCGTGGTCCAATACGCCGAGGCCTGATTCCTTGCCTGGCTCAACCTGTCCGCAAGCAGATAAAAAAACAATAAAAAGCCCAGCCCCAAGTATGACCCGGATCCTATTCATCGGAAAGAACCCTAAGACCTTCTCCCTTTCTGCTTTAATCAAAAAGGCCATTAGGGTTGTGCCGCGATGATCCAGTTTAAAACTGTCGTATAATCTGCATCAGCGACGCTCAAAGGTGAAGGAGAGACAGGCGCGCTCGGAAGTCCCATCGGAATCTCCCCGGTCGCTTTTAGCAGTAAGATGCTGTTGACGGGTGTGCTTACGTTGGTCCGTGAGGCCACAGCTCCAAAATCACCCTCCGCACTGCCAGTCAGCACAAAATCACTGTCTCCGCCCGCCACATGACAGCCTCCGCAGCGTGCAGTCATAATCGGGAGAATATCCGTTTCAAAGACCGTCTGAGAAAGATTTACACGGGCCCTTTGGGTAATGACCTCCTCGTTGGTGAACTGCGCTCCCAAATCAATCCACTCGACCAGGCGCTCCCGTTCCGCCGGATCCAGCATCGTGGCATGAACATTTGGGTCTGATACAGGAATGGCCTTCCCCGCACGAAGCTCTTCACCAAACATGCGCTCAACCAAATGACTTTGGCGGGATTCACCCACGCGCACCAGGCCTGATCCATTCATGTTATCAAGGAGTTCGTCATAGGAAATAATAAAACCGGCCCCTGAAAGATCCTTGCTTAGATTCAAATCGCCATCCGGGCCGCTAATTCCCGGTTTGACTTCATGACAGGCCGTCGTACATTTCGCGTCAAAGAGGGTCTGAATATCTCTCATGTAATCAATCACCGGAGTATTCGGCGCGATCAAAGGAGAAGGCGCCCGATTCAACGCAATCGAATCGACGGCCAGACGTTGTGGATCGCCGCGACGCGGAGAATGGCAGCCGTTACAGGTTTTATTTTCTCCGGGGCGGACTTGCAGCCAGTTTTCCTTTACTTTAAAAGAACGCCGCTTTTCATCCACAACATTGAGGGTCAGCGCCGTATCGGCCGGCACTGTGACCCGGAAAGAACCATCCGCCTCGACTGGGGCATATCCCAAAATTTTCTGACGTTCAAAGTTTGTAGAGCCAATGTCTTCACGACCCGTACCCGGCATACTGGGTACGGCTGCGATGACGCGGATCTCTTTCACCACCTGAAGCGCGGGATTATCCATCAGTGATTGAAAGTCAATATTGCCACTGACATCCCTCGGGACTTCTACACCTAATACCGCATTGGAAAGCGCACGATTCGCCTCGGAATCATAGACGCTTGCTGCACCGAGCACGCCTGTCGTACCCTGATCACTTAGATTGGCCGCCTTGGTCGGTTTCGAGGTTGGAATCTGATCCGGTGCAAGCGCCATCAAAGGCACAGGTTCAAGAAAAACCTTGCGAGAGCCTGGGGGCGGGAGCTGAATGGGTTTATTAATCCCATCGGTACCCAGCATCCAGATGCCGTAGGTCGGCTCTTCGACCATGTCATTTTCCATATCCCTCACAACACTTCCCACGGAGTAAGAGGCGAGGTAGCGGTTTGTATCATCCGGCACCTGATAAACACTGTAATACCGTCCCTTGCTTGAGGGCTCTCTGCCGGTCGGAATATCCTGTGTTTCGAGGAGTTGCTGAGAAGCCGTTTTTGCATTATCTGCCTCTTCTTCAGCATTCAGAACACCCACTGCACCCCCTTCAAAAGTTCCCGTCAACGGCATCATCGTGGCAGTGAGTTTTCCGTCGGCCCGCTCGCGGACATCCAAAAATGAATTCACTCCCGAATGAGACCCATATTTCACAAACAGGTCGGTGCCATCCGGCTCTATTTTAAAGATCGTAAACTTGTTTACATTCCCTAAGTGCTCCCAACGGCTAAACATGATTGTGCCGTCCTTCAAGACCGTGGGATTCCGATCATGACTTTGGTTAAAAGAGATCTGAACAATTTCCCCAGCGTCACATGTTTCTTGAGTCCCCAGCACCGGTTTTGTTGTATCCAAAATATGAAGCAGGGCGGATTTTCTTCGTTCGTATTCATCCAGGTGCCCCGGCCGATCTGAAGAAAAAACGATACGACCGTCAGGCAAAAAGGCCGGGTCAACTTCATTGTCCGAGCCACAGGTCAGCTGTTTAGGAAAATCTGTCCGGCCCCCGTCCGCATTGACCGTCATTTCATACAAATGCCAGTTATCCGTATTGTTTTTCTTCATTGAAAAAACCAGCCGAAATGCATCTGATCCCGTTTGAGGAAAAATATCGGGATCGGAAACATCTCCTTCGCCATTCGTCAAATCACCTGTCAGATTGCGTAATTGGCCCGAAGGCGTTGCAGGCACCAGAGACATTAAATCACCGCCCTTTGAAAATTCAATCGGATCAAGCGGGTCCCCAATGGCGTCCACCGAGCGTTGTGTAAATACGATCCCAGGCAGATCTTCTTCAGTTGTTGTCGTACTTGTTTTTGAAGTGCATGCGGTAAAAAGCGTCCCTGATAATAAAAGAATAAAAAAAAGACAGATTCTTTTTAAGAATTTAGAAAAAATAAACATGAAGCCCTCCAAAAATCTTTATAGAATATGGACGTTATTTCGATCAAAAATATTTAAGAATACTTTGGGAAAAAGGGCGTTGCATACAAGAGGTTAAAATGGTGTCGCGAATGAGCGCTTATGTTCTGTTATTCCAAATAATGCAATTCACGCTCCCATTTTTTATCGGGTATGAAGTTCAATCTTTACAATAAGATCGGGACGAACAACTTCAGACACTATGTATTGCCTTACTGTAACTAGCCCATTTTTGTCTTCAATCAGAGCCATGTTTGAGCCATTACTCCAGAGGTGAGTCGTTCAAATGTCAGTTAAACCCTCTCTATCTGCTGCCCAAAACTATCAATAGGTCATTGTACGAATAACACATGCTTTACACGTCATATTTAGGACAAAATTATACCGCTGTCAAGTGTCTCAAAAAGACGACAAGGCCCATTGCCAGAGAGAAAAGCATTGAAAAGTATAGATTTTTTAGAGTTTTGTTATTTGTAAAATGAGGACATTAAGTAGAGAACTGATGCGGGCGAAAGCAGGCGCTTTGCCCTAATATTTTTTCAATTCTTAACAGTTGATTGTACTTAGCCGTCCGGTCTGTTCTGGATAAGGAGCCTGTCTTAATCTGTCCCGCACCGACTCCCACGGCAAGGTCTGTGATAGACACATCTTCTGTCTCCCCCGAACGATGGGAAATGATGGTTCCGAAACCGGCACGTTTTGCGCTCTGAATGGTGTTTAAGGTTTCGGTGAGAGTCCCGATTTGATTCAGTTTGATGAGAATGGCATTGCCCGCCTTTTCCTGAATGCCCCGTTCCAGAATTTTTTCATTCGTGACAAAAAGGTCATCCCCCACCAGTTGAAGACGATGGCCCAGCGCTTCCGTCATCAGCTTCCATCCGGTCCAATCACCTTCCGCAATCCCGTCTTCAATGGAGACGATTGGAAAACGGTCCGCCAGTCGGCCGTAGTAACTGATCATTTCCTTTGCCGTCAGCTCCGTCCCTTCAGAAGCAAGATAATACTTCTTTTTTTTGTAAAATTCACTTGCGGCGACATCCAGGGCCAACAACACATCTTCCTTGGGGCGATAGCCCGCTGTCTCGATTCCACGAATAATGAGTTCAAGCGCCTCTTCGTGTGACTTGACCGCAGGCGCAAATCCGCCTTCATCCCCCACTGCAGTGGTGTACCCTTCTTTGCCGAGCACCTTTTTGAGTGAGTGAAAAACCTCTACTCCGATACGAAGCGATTCAGAAAAAGTCGATCCGCCTACGGGAATAATCATAAACTCCTGAAAGTCGAGTCCGTTGTCTGCATGGGCACCGCCGTTAATAATATTCATCATCGGAAGCGGCAATTCTCTCGCCTGGATTCCGCCCAAATACCGGAAAAAAGGCACATTTTGTTCCGCCGCCGCCGCCTTGGCGACAGCCAAAGAAACGCCCAACATGGCATTGGCGCCCAAAGCGCCTTTATTTTCCGTCCCATCCAGGGTAATCAATGTTTCATCAATCAAACACTGCTCTTCCGCAGGAAGGCCGATCAGTTTTGGCGCAATCTTTTTTTCAACATGCCAAACCGCCCTTAAAACACCTTTGCCTAAATATCGCTTGGGGTCATTGTCACGCAACTCAAGTGCCTCTCTGGAGCCAGTAGAAGCACCGGAAGGCACAGAGGCCACGCCGATCGCCCCCGATCTTAAACACACTTCGACTTCTACGGTCGGGTTGCCACGAGAATCCAGTATTTCAATCGCACGCATTGCGGTGATAACACTCATCAAGAACTCCTATTTTATTCAATCAAAAAAATGAGAACTTAAGCTCCGTCCAGCTTTTCCTTCAACAATGTATTGACTTTGCCAGGGTTTGCCTTGCCGCCGGTTTCACGCATAACTTGCCCGACAAAAAATCCCATCAATTTTGTCTTTCCTGCACGATAACCCTCAACTTCAGTGGGGTTTGCGGCAATCACCCGATCGATCAGGCGTCCAAGCTCTCCTTCGTCGCTCATTTGGGTGAGGCCTTTTTCCTGAACAATGTCTTCAGGGCTTTTCCCGCTTTGAACCATCTCTTCAAACACCGTTTTGGCAATTTTCCCACTGATCGTACCATCATCAATGAGTTTGAGGAGCGCCGCAAGCTGTTTGGGTTTAATCAGGGCATCCTCAATCTCTTTATCATCCTGCTTCAACTCGCGTAAAAGATCCCCCATGACCCAGTTACTCACGATTTTTGCTTTTGGAAAAACAGAAACCGCCTCCTCAAAAAAGTCGGCCAGAGCCTGGGAGCTGGTCAATATGGTCGCGTCATAGGCCGGGAGTGCGTAGTTTTCAATAAAGCGTTTACGTTTGGCTTCGGGCAGTTCCGGCAGCTCCGCCCTGACCTTTGCGATCCATTCCTGATCAATTTTAATGGGAACGAGATCTGGTTCTGGAAAATAACGATAGTCATGCGCCTGCTCCTTGCTGCGCATCGAAAAGGTCATGCCTTTTTTGTCATCCCAGAGCCGCGTTTCCTGAACCACACGACCTCCTTCTTCCAAAATTTCCTCTTGCCGAATCATTTCGTAGGCAATCGCCTTTTGCACATATCGAAAAGAGTTCATATTTTTAATTTCAGAGCGCGTCCCCAGTTGGGTGGAACCCACGGGACGAATCGAGACATTCGCATCACAACGAAAATTGCCTTTTTCCATGTCCGCATCCGATACGCCAGTGTAAATCAGAATGGCCCGTAAGGCTTTTAAGTAGGCAACGGCTTCATCTCCGCTTGAAATTTCCGGTTCGCTGACGATTTCAAGCAAAGGCACTCCTGCGCGATTCAGATCGACAAGACTGCCTACTTCAATACCATCATGGACATTTTTACCCGCGTCTTCTTCCATATGAATTCGGGTCAAGGCGATTTTTTTGGTCCCGTTGCCTGTTTCATCCTCTGAAAAAATTTCCACAAAACCGTGTTCGGCCAAGGGCAGATCAAACATTGAGACTTGATACCCTTTGGGGAGATCCGGGTAAAAGTAATTTTTTCGGGCGAACTGTGAAAAAGGGGCGATCTGACAGTGTGTCGCGATGCCAAGCCGAATCCCCAATTCAACCACATCACGATTCAAGACAGGCAATACGCCGGGAAGGCCCAAACAAATGGGACAAACATGGCTATTCGGCTCAGCGCCGAACGTAGCCGAGCACCCGCAAAAGATCTTTGTATTGGTCTGTACCTGGGCATGCACTTCCAGGCCGATGACGGCTTCATACTTCATATAGGCTGTCCTTAATCATGCGTCTGAATTGACTTTAAATATTCGATATATTCCTCAGGCAAGTGATTTTGTATGCCGCCCTGAACCATTTTCCCCAGATAAGATTTTGATGGAAGGTAGACTCCCTGCCGTCGAGCCACATAGGTCATCGCAGGCAAGACCTCTACTCCAAAAATCACCGTCACATCCTGTCGCAAGTACGAGTTGGAATAATCGGCAAATTTGTCCAGTTTTTTCAAACCATCCAGCGTCAGGTTGAACAGTACGCCATGAACGATTGCACCGCGCTCGGGCAGGATATCGGCTGTCCCGCTTTTCCAGGAACGTGACCATCGTGTAAACGCCATCGTATAGTGTGTCAATTGACCAATGCCGATGACACTGCTGCCGGGGCAGCGAATCTTCATCTGGTCTAAATCCATGTTTGAACCGTAGGCAAAATAAATCATCCGAGTTGAGGTCTCCGCAGGTGAAAATCATGACCTTGCTCAAAAGCGTAAGCCGTGTTGAGTAAGGTCGGCTCATCAAAAGGACGGGCAATCAACTGACAGCCAATAGGCAGTCCTTTTTCAGTAAAGCCGCAAGGCATCGACAGGGCCGGAAGCCCTGCCAGATTCACCGAAATAGTAAAAATATCGGAAAGATACATCTGAAGGGGATCATCCATTTTTTCACCCGCTTTAAAGGCCGCCGTGGGCGCAGTCGGGGTCAAAATACAATCCACTGATTCAAACGCCGTATCAAAATCCTGCTTGATCAGTGTCCGGACTTGTTGGCCTTTTTTGTAATAAGCATCATAAAACCCCGATGAAAGCACATGGGTACCAATCATAATCCGCCGCTTGACCTCCGGGCCAAACCCTTCACTGCGGCTTTGCATATACATCTCAAGCAAATCTTTTGGGGATGCCGTGCGATGCCCAAAACGCACCCCGTCAAAACGCGCAAGATTAGAGCTCGCTTCAGCCGTCGCCAAGATATAATAGGTGGCGACCGCATAGCGGGTATGGGGCAGGGAAATCTCTTTAATTTCAGCACCCAGGCTCCGGTAAGAGGCGATGACTTGCTCAAGCGCAGCAGCTACCTCTGCATCTATCCCCTCAATAAAATATTCTTTTGGAATGCCAATACGCATACCCGCTATTTTAGAAGTCAAAGATGCCCTTAAATCCGGCATGGCCAGGTCAACCGAAGTCGAGTCCATGTCGTCATCGCCGGCAATAGCATTCAATACGATTGCGGCATCCGTCACGTCATGTGTGAGTGGACCGATCTGATCCAGAGACGATGCGAAGGCCACGAGACCATAACGCGAAACCCGTCCATAGGTGGGTTTTAAACCCACCACGCCGCAAAAAGAGGCGGGCTGGCGGATTGATCCACCCGTATCAGATCCCAGGGCAAAAACAGCTTCACTTGCGGCGACCGCAGCAGCGGACCCGCCACTCGACCCGCCCGGAACACGGGAAAGATCCCAGGGATTGCGTGTCGGATCAAAGGCTGAGTTTTCGTTGGATGAACCCATCGCAAATTCATCCATATTGGTTTTTCCTAAAAAAACTGCACCGGCACTTCTCAATCGGGACACCACTGTTGCATCATAGGGTGAAATAAAGCCCTTTAAGATCTTAGAGGCGCAGGAGGTTTGCACACCCTCCACACAAAGATTGTCTTTTAGGGCAACAGGAATCCCCGTCAAGGGCGTAATCTTTCCTTTTGCAATATCCTGGTCGGCTTGCTCGGCCTGTAAAAGCGCCTCATCCTGAAGGAGCTTAAGGTAGGCTTTCGTTTTTTCTTCGATCGTATTGATCCGCTCGAAAAAAGCGATGACCAGTTCCCGGGATGAGACCTTTTTTTTAAGCAAGGCTTCATGCAGTTCATGCGCGGGCTGATTGATCCAGTTCAAAAGGAACTCCTGATACTGACCAGTTTATTGTTCTTGTCTACCTTGCAAAGACGCGGTTCATAGGTTTTCATCTCTTCTTCGTTATACGAGGCATAACAGAAGATAATCACCTGATCTCCAACTGCACCCTTTCGGGCAGTCGGGCCATTTAAACAAACCGTACCGCTGTCCCGCTCTCCCGCAAGGACATAGGTCACAAACCGCTCTCCGTTGTTTAAGTTTGAAACCATAACCTGTTCATATGGATGCATTTCCGCCGCTTCAATCAATGCAACATCAATCGTAATACTTCCTTCATAATCAAGCTCCGATTCTGTGACCGTCGCACGATGAATCTTTGTCTTCAACATCTGTCGTAACATCTAAGTCCCTCTTACCTGGTTCATAATGCTCTTTTAAGTCACTTATTCTATAATGTTTGGCACCTTAAAAAAAGTCGCTTCATGGTCGGGCGCATTTTCGACCACTTTTTCAGGAGGCAACGAGGGCTTGACCTCATCTTTTCTGAAAACATTCGAGAGGGGCAACACATGAGAAGTGGGTTCAATGCGGCTTGTGTCCAGTTCATTCAGTTTTTCAATATAAGAAAAAATCTCATTCAACTGACCCGCAAATGCCGTGGTTTCTTCGGGCGTCAGGGCCAATCTGGCCAAGGTCGCCACATATTCAACTTCTTTATTATCCATTTACCCGCTTGCTCCACTCACCATTTTTCCAGTTTTGCATACTTAAGCGCCATTTTTTTGATCCCCGAAGACTCAAACAAAATGGTCACTTTACACGTCTCTCCCGATCCTTCGTAGCCTTCCACCCGTCCAAGGCCAAAGCGGGCATGTCGGATCATTGCGCCGACTTCAAATTCGCCCGACCCTGCATCCCGTTTCCTCAGAACCGTACGGGGAGCGCCTGTGCTTTGAGCGGCTTCATTCCGGTATTGAGATCGATCAAAGGTGGTTTGTGTCCGGTTTCCCCCATAAGATCGATCGACATAGCCCCCCGCCGCACTTGGTGGGGGAGGTGCGATTATATGAACACTTTCCTCCGGCAAATCAAGGATAAACCGGGAAGGATTGTTCCATTGCGCTGTGCCATAGAGACGACGCTGGGTCGCGCTCACCAAATAAAGGCGTTCTTTGGCCCGTGTCATGCCAACATAACAAAGTCTGCGTTCTTCTTCCATCTCTTTTGCCTGTGTCAAAGATCGTGAATGCGGGAAAAGACCTTCTTCCATGCCCACCAAAAAGACAACAGGAAACTCCAGGCCTTTCGCCGAGTGCAAGGTCATCAAGGTGACCCCTCGTGCCGTTTGATCATTTTCTTCTCCACTGGAAACCAGTGCAATCTGATCCAGAAAAGCCTTGAGCCCCGGCAGACCAACCCGCTCCATTTCTACAAGATTTCCGTCCAAATCAAATTGTTCATGATCTTCCTGTAGAATAAATTCGTCCGCAGCGGCGATCAATTCGAGCACATTTTCGATGCGGCTTTCCGATTCATGCCCGTAAGCTTTTTTTAAATAATCGAGATAGTTAATTTCATCAATCAGGAAACGTACGAGTTCCGGCAGAGTCGCATCCGCAGCAAATGCACGCAGACTGTCCACGAGTTCAAAAAATGTGGCGAGGCCGCGTTTGCCCTGCGGTGACAACCCCATTTCTTCCGCTTGGGGAATCGCCTCCAAAAGTGACATTTGAGCCGAAGCGGCAAAAGAAGCCAAATGATCACAGGTCACACGCCCGATACTTCTCTGAGGTAGATTAATAATCCGCCTCAGGCTGATATCGTCACCTTCGTAGACAATGACCCTCAAATAAGCGATGAGATCCTTGACCTCTTTTCGATCATAAAACCGAAGCCCGCCATAGATAAAATAGGGCATCCCGGCGTTCCGCAGACATTCTTCAATCACTCGGGACTGGGCGTTTGTCCGATAAAGAATGGCGAAGTCCGAAAGACCGTAATCTCCATTGTCCTGAAATAAGTTGATTGTTTTTAAAACAAACCGCGCCTCGGCATTTTCGTCCGCCATTTTGCCCCAGACAATTTTTTCCCCAGTGCCATTCTCCGTCCAAAGGTTTTTCTGTTTCCGGTCCCGATTCTTTTCAATCATCGCAGACGCAGCAGATAAAATCGTCCCTGTGGATCGGTAGTTCTGGTTTAAAATCACCACTTTGGCATCCGGGAAATCGCGTTCAAAAGTCAAAATATTACCGACATCGGCTCCCCGAAAGGCATAAATCGATTGGTCATCGTCCCCGACCACACAAAGGTTTCTTTTTTTAGAGGTCAGCAAGCGAATTAATTGATACTGAGCATGGTTGGTATCCTGATACTCATCCACCATAATATATTCAAAGCGTTCATGAAAGGTGCGCTGCACGTCCGGGCGAGACTGTAAAAGCCGTATCGTACAGCCGATCAGGTCATCAAAATCAAGCGCATTTAAACTCGCAAGACGGGCTTGATACAGGGAGTACACTTTTTTTAAAACCGCCTCAAAACCAAAATCACCGGCCTGCCCTTCATAATCTTCCGGCAAAACAAGCTTGTGTTTCAATTTGCTGATCTGCCCCAAAAGCGAACGCGGCTGAAAAAGATCCTCATTGATGCCTAATTCCGAAACACAGGACTTCATCAACGTCAATTGGTCAGAGGCATCATAAACGACAAAGTCCTTGCGAATACGCAGCAAATCAATGTGCTGTCTCAATATCCTTAAACAGGCCGAGTGAAAGGTGGACACCATGATTCTGCGGCTGATTTCAGGGGAAAGCAGACTGGCCACCCTCTCCCGCATCTCTTGAGAGGCTTTATTCGTGAAAGTAACAGCGAGAATTCGAAAAGGAGACACATGAAACGCTTCGATCAAATAAGCAATGCGGTGAACAATGACACGGGTTTTTCCACTGCCCGCCCCGGCCAGGATCAGCAAAGGCCCATCAATTTGCCCGGCGGCTTCCTGCTGTGCCGGATTCAGTTGGGCTAATATCGGATGCATGGCTTCGCTCATTCGACCGTCACGCTTTTTGCCAGATTTCTCGGCTGATCCACATCGCTCCCGCGCGAAACTGAAATGTGGTAGGCCAATAACTGAAGCGGAATCGTCATTAAAATAGGGCTGAGCGCAGGAACAACTTTAGGAATAAAAAAGATTTCATCAACCAGGGGCCCTAACTCGGTATCCCCTTCTTCAGCAAAGGCAATCACGACGCCGCCCCGCGCCTTCACTTCCATCACATTACTCACCATTTTTTCATATACCTTGTCTTTAAGCGCCAGCACCACAACCGGCATATTTTCATCAATGAGTGCAATCGGGCCGTGTTTCATCTCTCCCGCCGGGTAACCCTCGGCGTGAATATAAGAGATTTCTTTCAATTTTAAAGCACCTTCCAGCGCGACAGGATAAAGAATTCCCCGGCCCAGGTAAAGGAAATCACGATATTTAAAAAACCGCTTTGCGATTTCAACCACACGATCTTCATGGGTTAAAACCTCTTCAATCTGTTTCGGAAGCAGCAACAGCTGGTGGATCAGCTCTTTTCCGTCCTTTTCAGAAAGATGTCCCCTTTTTCGTCCCAAATAAATCGCCAGCAAGGCCAGAGCCGTCAATTGTGTTGTAAAGGCTTTTGTGGACGCGACGGAAATTTCCGGCCCCGCATGGGTGTAAAAAACAGCATCGGTCTCACGGCTTAAGCTGCTTCCGACCACATTACAAATGGCCAGGGTCGGGACCCCTTTCGATGCAGCCTCCTTAATGGCCGCCAAGGTATCCGCTGTTTCTCCGGATTGAGAAACACCGATCACCCAATCTCCTTTTGAGAGATGCGGGTTGCGGTAACGAAATTCGGAAGCGATATCGACTTCCACCCGGATTTGGGCAATGTCTTCAAGAAGGAATTTTCCGACCAGGGCCGCATGCCAGGAGGTGCCGCAGCCGATCATGACAATCCGCTGGCAGTTTTCCATCAAATCACCAATTTCTTCCGCTCCCGCCAAAAGCACGTCGCCCGCCTCTTGCGCGACATGGCCTCGTATGGTGTCGATAATGGCACGTGGCTGCTCGTGAATCTCTTTCTGCATAAAATGGCGATATCCCCCTTTTTCCGCCATCACGGGGTCCCAGGAAATTTTGTGTCGTTCCTTAAGCAGTCTTGCCCCTTTAAAATCAGAAATCTCCAAACCCTTTTTTGAAATCAGCACGATCTCACCATCTTCCAAATAGATGACTTTTCGGGTATGGGACAGAAAAGCAGGAATATCAGATGCTACAAAGTATTCATTTTCACCCACCCCGACAACGAGTGGACAGCCGGAACGAACAGCCACCAGTTCATCCGGCGCGTCTTCGGATAAGATACAAATCGCATAACTTCCGCGCATCTCTTTAACGGCCTCCTGAACGGCAGCTTCGAGAGAGTGGCCTTGCTGATAAAAGGAATCCACCAGATGAATAATCACTTCAGAATCGGTTTCTGAAGCAAATACCCGCCCGGCGGCCTTGAGCTTCTTTTTAAGTGAAAGATAGTTTTCGATGATGCCGTTGTGCACCATGACCAGAGTTCCGGCACGGTGAGGATGGGCATTATCTTCAGAAGGTTTGCCGTGCGTCGCCCAACGGGTATGTCCGATACCGGAAACCCCGTCAGAAGGGTTTCTCGGCAAAATGGCCTCCAAAGAAGATAACTTCCCGACTGAGCGTTTGAGTTGAATCTTTCCTTCTAAGAAATAGGCAATCCCGGCAGAATCATAACCTCGGTACTCCAGCCGTCGCAGACCTTCAACCACCAGGGGAACCACGTCCCGCTGCCCGACATATCCGATTATTCCACACATAATATTTCCTCTGAAAAGATGAGCCTAAGGGCTGAGTCTATTTTTTGGGTTCCAGTCGATTTCGTTTTTTCACCCAGTCTGCCTTGTTTTCCTGTTTAACACGGGAAAGCGCCAGCGCGTCCGGAGGCACATCCCTTGTGACGGTTGTCCCTGCGGCGATCAAAGCCCCCTTGCCAACACGGACAGGGGCAACGAGCTGGGTATCACTTCCAATAAAAACATCATCTTCAATCGTGGTCTGAAATTTATTTTTGCCATCATAATTACAGGTGATGGTGCCTGCACCGATATTGACGTTTTTTCCGACGTGCGCATCACCGATATAACTGAGATGACTGACTTTTGACCCTTCTCCCAGCACACTTTTTTTCACTTCAACAAAGTTCCCTACCTTTGCTGATTTTTGAATAACGGAACCCGGTCTAATATGCGCAAAGGGACCAATGCTTACCTGGGATGCGATTTCAGCCGAATCAATAAGACAATAATCTTTAATTAGTGCCTCATCGCCAATGCGGCTGTCCCGGATTCTTGCGGGATGCACCGTCACCCCTTCACCAATGTGGGTTTCCCCTTCCAAAACTACCCCGGGGTACAAAACCGTATCCCGCCCAATTGTGACCTTTGCCTCAATGTAAACCTGAGAGGGATCGATCATCGCGACCCCTTCAGCCATCCATTGCTGATTGATCCGATCTCGAATCACCGCTTCGGCTTTTGCAAGATCGGCCCGACTATTCACCCCGATCACCTCTTCCGGGCGAGTTTCTATTCCGATTAAATGGACTCCTTCGGAAACGGCAATACCGATGATATCCGTCAAGTAATACTCATTTTGCTGATTATTGGGCTGAATACGCGCAAGCGCCTTGAACAAAAATGCCGCATCACAGAGATAAACACCCGTATTGACCTCTGAAATCAGACGCTCCTCCGGGCTTGCATCTTTCTCCTCCACAATATGGGAAATCGCGCCGGCCATTTTTCGAATAACCCTACCATAACCCCTGGGATTGTCTAGAGAAACGGTCAAAAGGGCAAGGGCCGCTCCTTCTCGTTGATATTGCGCCACAAATTGTTCAATGGTTTCCTTACGAAGAAGCGGCGTATCTCCATTTAGAATAAGGACAGGCCCTTGAAAATGCTTCAATGCTTCTTTTGCCTGAAGCACCGCATGGCCTGTGCCTTTGGGTGGATTTTGCAGTAGCGCGACGGCGCCTTTTTCCGAAACCAGCGCCGAGACCGCTTCGGCTTGATGCCCCACAATCACAATGTTTTTTTCAATCTGAAGGGCTTGAACCAGGTCGATGACATAACTCAACATCGGAACCCCGGCCAAGGGGTGCAGTACTTTAGCCAAGCGTGATTTCATTCGCGTGCCCTGGCCTGCCGCCAGGATAATCGCCGCATACTCAGTCAAGGGGCTCCTCCTCAATCCGCTTGGGAAGGCGACTTGGATCTACCTGTAACTCAGGGCGATAAAGACCGACTGAAAAAATAATCTTCATGCCATCTTCCACCGTAATTGTCAGCGGAATAACATCTTCCTCCGGCACAAGCATCAGAAAGCCCGAAATCGGATTCGGTACTGTGGGAATAAAAACACTTAAAACTCGCCCCATTGAGATACGATCAATCGTACCTCTCATGTTGCTCGTAACAAAACCATAGGTAAAGAGTCCGCGTCTCGGATATTCAATCAGCACCACCCGGCTGAAGTTATCACTTTCTCCGGATTGAAAAGAAAGGGTGCCCACAACCGATTTCACCATTGAATAGACATTTCGCACCAGCGGCACCTGGCTCAGTAATTTCTCCCAGAGTTGAAGCAGCTTCTTTCCAAAAACATTGGTCGCGAAAATCCCCGCTGAAAAAATCAGGGCCAGGAGGAGTAATATCCCAAACCCGGGAATGTAATAAAGCTCCTGGGTTTTCATGAAATTCCCCAAAACCCCTTCAAGAGTCACAAACAGGGTCTTCAGGATCAGATAGGTTCCCCAAATGGGAACAATCATGATGATACCGGTAATAAAGTACCGACGGAGCGGTTTCTTATGTCCTGACTTTGATTCGTCTTCTGTGGGGGGTGTTTCGGTAGGCTCTGACATTTTTTAAGCTCGTGACCTGAAGGTGCTGATCATACGGTTCATTTCCTTTCTGGCGCAAGTTTTTTTTTAAAATCAGCGGTCATAAAGATCAAAGACCGAGCAAGCGCTTGGCGTTATCGAGCAAAATCTTCTGACGAACTTCTGGTTTGAATCCTGCTGTCTCAAAATCAGAAATCCAGCGCTCAGGGGTCAGGAAGGGATAATCGGAACCAAAGAGGACTCGATCCTGAAGCAGAGTGTTGGCATAACGAATTAAAGAAGGTGGAAAATATTTGGGAGACCATCCCGAAAGATCGATGTACACATTTGTTTTATGAACGGCCAGAGCGAGCATTTCCTCCTGCCAAGGCCAGGAGGGATGTGCCCCGATAATGGTCAGGTCAGGAAAGTCGGCTGCAATATCATCAATGTAGGGAATGGGTCGACTATACTTCAGTTTGAGGCCGTTCCCTCCAGGAACGCCTGCACCCACTCCCGTTGTGCCGGTGTGTATCAGGAGTGGGATTTTTAAAGCAGCGCAGGTTTCCCAAAGCGGATAAAACCGCCGATCATTCAGATAAAAGGCTTGCGCAATGGGATGCAGCTTTAAACCTTTGAGTCCCAGGGTTTTAACAGCACGCTCCAGTTCGGCAACCGCGATTTTCCCCTTCCAGGGATCCACGCTGGCAAAACCAATAAAAACATCAGGATAGCGCTTCACGATGTCAGCGACATAGTCATTCGTCACCGGCGGAAGTCCCGTCTGTGTCTCGGTATCCCAGGCCAGGAGCACAGCCATCATATCCAGATTTCGATAATGGCTTGCCATCGTTTCCACGCTCACAACCGCATCTTCTTTATGGAAGTAGGTCAAGGCATCGGCCAGGAATTTCCCTCCGGCATCCACCAGATACTCCTTCGTCCCCGGATGAACATGCATGTCAATCGCTAACATCGGCATAACCTGTTATTGATGATTAAGGCGTTTTCCAGAACCTAAAATGCAAAAGAAGTAAAGACCGAAAGTGCCGTTTGATCCGCAAGACGCAACTCGAGCCCCACCTGGGTTTTTTGATTCATATTCATGACGAGACCGGCAAAAAGACCAACAGCATTGTTCTCAAGTCTATTTCTAGTTCCACCCGTAATTTCCACACCGGAAAAAGCCACCCCGGCGTAAGACGTTAAAATCGATCGGTTTCCGGAAGAAGCGGCATCGAGAAAAGCGCCGAGTGCAAAATCGTATTCTTTAAAGGCTTGGCGCCCTCCGCCGTCCACATCCGCTCTCACTTGAAGCATTTGCGCCACGGAACCAATTTTGAGATTGATACTTTCAACCGTTGCCCATGTGACTTTTGTGCCAAAACCAAAAGCAGGACCTGCATCGGAATCATTTCCACCACTTTCAAAACGCCCAAGCCCCAGACGATAGAGAAAATCAATTCTTTCCGAAACACCGACCTGCCCCTTGGCCAGGACGTGCATTCCCTCTGTATCTCCAGGTCCATCCAGATCTCGATCAACTAAAAAATTTAATTCCACTCCCACAGTCGATTGATTCACGCCAGAGGTCGCCCCTGGAATACCAATCGGAGCAGCAGAAACAGACGCTTGAGACAAGACACCATAAAACAAGAACGCGACCCATAAGAGACGTACAAATTTCATTTTCGACCTCCATAAAGTAGAATATTAAAGCAGTACCATTTGCCGCAGGAAATTAACACATTCCCAGAGATCTCCGCAACTACCGCATCCCACAAAAAAGACTATCCTGCAATGGGGAAAACGGCTTCAATGTGATGGAAGGTTCATTTTGACCTTATCTTTTAAAAATAAATCCGGCAGTCTGCCGGCCGCGATTTAAAGAAAATTCTGCAGTCACCAGATCCCGAAAATGCGCATTCATGACCGATGACAAGGGCCAAACTGCAATTTCCCGAAACATGACCATGACCCATTCATGATATAAACCATGACACACGATGGAGAAGATCATAAAATGAATGAAATGACGACATCATTGGATACGGTTTTCAATTACCACGAGCAGACAAAACATCACTTCAGCCGCTACGCAAGGGCCTTGGGCTACATGGACTGGAAAAACCAGCCCAATCCTTTTCGGCATTATGACGGTGCGCCGCGTACGCCGCTCGCCTTGGGAGATGAGGCCGGAGGCCCGCTTTATCATCAACTGTTCGAGACAGAAATTCCCCCTCAGAAAATAAACCATGCCTCCATCAGCCAGCTTTTTTATTACAGCATGGCCTTGTCCGCCTGGAAGAAGATTCCCGAGGGCAATGCGTGGCCCTTGCGTGTGAATCCCTCAAGCGGCAACCTGCACCCCACAGAGTCTTACCTCATCATCGGCTCACAAGCCTCAGAACGGATTGATCCTGGCCTTCATCACTACCTGCCACACCCCCATGCACTGGAAAAACGCCGCGCCTTCGATACGGCCCTTTGGGAGCATTTAAAGAAACAACTTCCTCGTGACGGCTTTCTTATGGGCTTGAGTTCGATTTACTGGAGAGAAAGCTGGAAGTACGGAGAGCGTGCGTTTCGGTATTGTCAGCATGATGTGGGACACGCACTCGCGGCCATTTCAATGGCCGCCCAAAGCCTGGGCTGGCGTGCAGCAGTGCTGGATCTCGCCACAGATGAGACCGCCCTGCTTCTAGGCTTGGATCGTCAGGAAGGCATCGAAGCCGAACACGCCGATTGCTTGCTGATCATCGATCCCCGAGCCGATCAAACGCAACAGAAACGAACGTCTTTTCAGCTCAAGGCTGACTTTCTGACACGTTTGCGAAAGACGCCTTGCCTGGGAAAAGAAAACCGATTGAGCGAGGATCATCACGATTGGCCCATCATTGAAGCGGTGTCGGCCGCTTCAAAAAACAATGAAACTGTGGCCCAAACGCTTGAGCAAAAAACAAAGGATTTACAGACAAAAAAACCGCAGATGATCTCACTATCTAAAAACACGGCTTTTCATATTATCCGAAAAAGACGAAGCGCCGTCGCGATGGACGGCCTAAGCACCTTAGAAAAATCCCGCTTTTACCTCATGTTGCAACGCCTGCAAACGAATGAGACTGCAAATCCCTACGCCTGCCTCCCCTGGCGGCCAAATATTGCCCTGTTTATATTTGTACATCGAGTCACAGACCTTGAACCCGGACTCTACGCCCTGGTGAGAGACCCAAGCCATCTTGCACTTTTAAAGACTGAGACCAAAACCGATTTTCTTTGGGAAAAACCGACGGACTGCCCTGAAGCCGTTGGACTGTTTCTATTGGCAGCTCAGGATGTACAAGAGATTGCCGCACAAGTCAGCTGTGGACAAAATATTGCCGGAGACGGGGTGTTCTCCCTGGGAATGCTCGCCCACTTTGAGTCCAGCTTGCGTGAAAAAGGCGCTTATGTTTACCCGCGGCTGTTTTGGGAAACGGGACTCATCGGGCAGGCGCTCTATCTTGAAGCCGAAGATGCAGGACTTCAGGCCACGGGCATCGGTTGTTTTTTTGACGACGTCATGCACGATCTTTTAGGCATCAACAAGCGCTCATGGCAAAGCCTGTATCATTTTACAGTCGGCGGCCCCAAAGGTGATGATCGACTGCAAACCCTCCCCGCCTACCATCACCGGCAAAAATAAACCGGCTTATTTAGGAAGTAATGAAACAACGACAAAAAACAAGGCCCGCGAATACCTCATAACAGGACAATGCAATGCGTCTGACCGCGCTTCTTTTGCTGAGTCCCTGGCGCTCTCAGCCCTTGTAGTCTGGGTGACAGGCTTTTCTTTGATGCAGCATGATTGAGTTTTTATCTGGGTCTAAAATCTGAGCCAAGGTGCAAACGGGGGATTCATAAGGCTCAAACACAGGCACACCTTTTTTTTTCAAATCCTCTAACGCCGTGCTCAGGTTTTCGACCTCCAAGCCAATGGATGGCCCGCTTGTCGAGGGTTTCCAATCGGGAGCAACATTGCTGATCGCAAAGGTGCCTGAGGGCAATTCATATTCAACCCAGGCTTTGCCCTCTTCTTCGGAATAAACCTTGGCAGTCAGTCCGAGTAAATCTTCGTAAAAATGCCGCGCGACTGCAAGGTCAGTCACTGGGTATCCGGTAAAAGCAATATCGGTAATTTTGATCATGCTGTCCTCCTCATCTGAGAATCAAGTTTGTCTTGACTCAAACAGGCACATCCGTATTGATCTGATCATTGGTCAGTACACGATGCTGTGGTTCTGGCAGAAAAAGAGAGCCTTGTTTTTGCTTCAGGCTCGCCTCCCGACTCAGTCGTGAACAATGCTTTTTTAATCACCCATTAAACCCATAAAATCAGTTCAACAGGGTGCCCCCGGGGTGAGTCGAACACCCGGCACGCGGTTTAGGAAACCACTGCTCTATCCGCCTGAGCTACGGGGGCACAATTTAGTTGATAAAAGAGAGAGGGTCAGGCCTCATCATCGTGACGCAATTTTGCGAGAACGGTGTAGTCTTCAAGCGTCGAGGTGTCTCCCACACTTTCCCGGCCCGCCGCGATGTCCCTGAGCAGTCGCCGCATGATCTTCCCACTACGGGTTTTGGGCAGGTTGTCTGTAAAACGAATCTGGTCCGGCCGCGCAATCGCACCGATCTCTTTCACGACATGCGACTTTAACTTGTTTTTCAGGTCTTCACTAGGGCTTTGACCCAACTCTAGGGTCACAAAGGCACAAACAGATGTTCCCTTGATTTCGTCGGGTGCGCCGACGACGGCGGATTCGGCCACAGTGGGATGAGAAACAAGCGCAGATTCGATCTCCATCGTACCCAGTCTGTGACCGGAAATATTCATCACATCGTCTACACGCCCCATGATCCAGAAATAGCCGTCTTTGTCGCGTCTTGCGCCGTCTCCTGAAAAATAGACACCCGGAATATCTGACCAATAAGTCTCTTTATAACGTTTCGGGTTTCTCCATACAGTGCGTAACATGGAAGGCCAGGGGCGTGTGATGACGAGATAGCCACCCACATTCGGTGGTACTTTTTTCCCGTCCTTATTAACCACTTCTGCAGAAATACCAGGAAATGGCAGCGTCGCAGAACCCGGTTTTGCCGGAATCGCGCCGGGCAGTGGCGTAATCATAATCGCCCCAGTTTCCGTCTGCCACCAGGTATCTACAATGGGGCAGCGTCTGCCGCCGATTACAGCGTGATACCACATCCACGCTTCAGGGTTGATCGGCTCTCCGACTGTACCCAGGAGACGCAAGCTTGAAAGGTCATGTTTTTTTGGCCATTCTTTTCCGAGTTTACTCAAGGCGCGGATGGCGGTTGGTGCGGTATAAAAAATATTCACCCGATATTTTTCGACAATCGCCCAAAAACGGTCGGGCGCAGGATAGGTCGGGACACCTTCATACATCACTGAGGTGGCCCCATTCGAGAGAATACCGTAGATAATATAAGAGTGCCCGGTCACCCAGCCGATATCGGCGGTGCACCAATAGGTATCCTCTTCTTTCAAATCAAAAACCCATTTAGAGGTAATCGTCGCCCCCAAAAGATAGCCACCTGTAGTGTGAACAACGCCTTTCGGTTTCCCCGTCGTTCCGCTGGTATAAAGGATAAAGAGTGGATGTTCCGAACTCAAAGCCGCAGCCTTGCACACTGCGGAAGCGCCCTGCATTTCATCATGCCACCAGAAATCGCGGCCCTTTTTCATGCTGACTTCGGTCCCCGTTCTGTTCACCACAATCATCGTTTCGACACTGGGTGCGGCTTCCAATGCCTCATCTACTTTCTCTTTCAGGGTAATTACACCGCCCTTGCGATAGCCGCCGTCTGCGGTGACAACCAGTTTGGCTTCGGCGTCGTTAATCCGGTCCCGTAAAGCTGCAGCTGAAAACCCTCCAAAAATGATCGAATGCGTTGCGCCAATCCGCGCGCAGGACAACATTGCAATGGCCAATTCAGGAATCATGGGCATGTAAATCGCTACACGATCCCCTTTTTTCACGCCTTTATTTTTGAGTACATTCGCAAATTTGGAAACTTCACGGTGCAGGTCTTGATAAGTGAGGGTGCGGGAATCGCCGGACTCTCCTTCCCAAATAAGCGCCGCTTTATTTTTGCGAGGGCCGTCCAGGTGTCGATCAAGGCAGTTGAAAGAAACGTTTGTCGTCCCGCCTACAAACCACTTGGCAAAGGGCGGTTTCCAATCCAGAACCTTGGTCCAGGGCTTAAACCAGTGCAGTTCACTCTTTGCAAGCTCCCCCCAAAAACCTTCCGGATCTTTTTCAGCTTTCTTGTAGAGTCGATCATAAGCCGCCCGACTTTTCACATGGGATTGTTTACTAAATTCACTTTTTGGCTTGAAGAGACGATTTTCATGTAAGACTGATGTAATATCTTCCTCTGTGTGATCGGCCATCCCGTCCTCCTCATATTCAAAAAAAGAGTTATACTAACAAGTGATGATATCGGTTCGAGAGATTCTATGAAAGCATCAGGACCTTGTCAACGAAGAAAAGACATATAAAAAAACAGGAGCCGCAATATGATTGACCTGCCTGGTAAACTAAGTTATATATTGTGGTGCTCCATTTCCCCCAAATGAAAGGCTCCTAAAATGGCTGATACATCTATTGAAGTATCCATGACTGCGAGCGACGTCATTGCAGTTCAGGACGCAAATACAGCATTTTACGAAGCATTTGAAACATTGGACATCCAAAAGATGGATGCCCTGTGGGTACAGGAAGATTATATTAAGTGCATTCATCCCGGATGGGAAGCCTGCCAAGGTTGGCCCGATGTACGCGATAGCTGGGTTCTGATTTTTAATCACACCCATGAAATCAAGTTCACCATTTCCCTGATTGATGTGATTGTTAAAAACGATCTTGCCTGGGCGGTTTGTAATGAAAGCATATCAACCAAAGACAATGAAAAATGGCTTGAAGGTCATGTGCTTTCAACCAATATTTTTGAGCGGCGCGAAGGCGCCTGGCTTCTGGTGCACCATCATGGCTCACCCGTGATCGCAACCGGAAAAGAAAACGAAGAGGATGAAACCGGCGAACCGATACACTAGTCGGGGATCGGTGCCGGGGTAGGATTTGGCACGTATTCAGGAAATTGTATTTTTAGTTTTTGGGCAATTGGCGGTTGGCGGCGTTTTTTTACTCTCTCTCCCCTCCCTGGAAACAGTTGGCATTGGATTTTATAGAACCAATGGCTTGGTCTTCTTGTTGACCGTTTTGCTCGGAATCGCCCTTTTTCCCATCGAATGGGCGGAGTGGTCGTCTCTTTTTTTAGATCTCAACTTGATTGGCCTGGTTTTTCTCTTATTTGCAGCCTTCATTATTGTTCTCTTCATTTATAACCTCAGACTCTGGTTTAAACATCCACACCACAGCCGCGCCCTTTTAATCACAGCGACCGCACTCGGAACGGCCGCAATTTTAGCCAGCACGATTTATTATCTTCCCGCCCAATCTGGAATCACCCGAACAATTGCGCTTTCACTCTATTTTCTGGTTTCAAGTCTGGTCCTCGGAGCAGGAGTGTTGTCCATGCTTTTGGGACACAGCTATTTGACACGCCCCGGCCTTTCCATCGTTCCACTTAAAAACCTGGTAAACGTCTTTATGTACCTTATTTTTGTAGAGTCGGTGATCGCCATCTTGAGCTTGGCGCTTCTCTCCCCGACACAGCGGCTTCTTGATGCGCTGCTTTTGAATAATTTCGAAGGGCTTTATCTTTGGATACGCATATTAATCGGCATTGTTGGCCCCGTGATTTTGGCCCCGATGATTGTCCTGACAGTAAAAGACCGAGCGACCATGTCGGCAACCGGATTACTCTATGTCGCGATGATGATGGTCATTATCGGAGAAATTTGCTCGCGGTTTTTCTTGCTTGTGGACGCAACTTTCTTATAAATTGAACCCCTTTGATTCTGATGGAGGAAACATGAATATCGCTACTTTTGATACAATGAAAACCTTCTCTCCCGAGAAAATGAAAAAGGTAAACCTCTTCGGCACAGATCGCATGTTTTGCGACCTCTATTGTTTTGAAGCCGGGCAATTTCAAAAAATCCATGCGCATGCCGGGGAAGACAAGGTGTATTGCGTCCTGGAAGGTCAAGGGACCTTTACCGTAGGCGAAGAAGAGGAAGTTGTTGGTGCAGGTTCGGCCATTTTAGCCCCCGCGGGTTTGCCACATGGCGTCATGAACCATTCCGGCACACGTTTACTTGTACTGGTCTTTATGGCGCCCAAACCCAGCCACTGATTCTTTAAAAAGTACCGATTCACCTTAAATACTGTGGATGAACGTAAGTCTCGATTCAACATACGAGAAAAAGTACCCCTCGCTTACCTTTATGATCTTCCGGCCTAGCCTCTCAGGCGACTAAACTGTTTTTTCAGGGCTTCATTACGGATCTTGTGCTTGCCTTTAGAGCGACACTTCAATATAATCTCCTCAAAAAATTGGAGAACCCGATCATGGCCGAACAGCGTACCCTAGAAGAACAACGCATCCTGCTTCAATACGATAAACCCTTGACAACGCTTGAAGATTATCTCGAAGTCGGCGGTTTTGAGGCTCTTAAAATGGCCTTAAAAATGACCCCGATGCAAATTATCGACATCATCAAAAAGTCGTTCCTGCGAGGAAGAGGCGGCGCAGGTTTTCCTGCGGGGATCAAGTGGGATGGCGTTCGAAATAACGCAACCGGCGCACATGGACAAGCACCTGAAAGATACCTCGTTTGCAATTTTTCAGAAGGAGAACCCGGTACTTACAAAGACCGTTTTCTTGTTCAAAATAATCCCTATGCCCTCATTGAAGGCATGATGATCGCCTCCTACGCGATTGGCACGCTTAACGCCATTATCTGTATCAAAGTGATTTCAACACGGGAAAAAGCCATTCTGGATCGAGCGATTGAAGAATGTCGCCAGGCCAATTTTTTAGGGGATAATGTTTTGGGCAGCGGACACGACCTCCCACTAGAGATCGCGATTGGCCCCGATTCTTATCTGCTGGGTGAAGATCGGGCACAGCTTGAAGTTATTGAAGGCAAGCCCCCTTGGCCGCGCGCCAAAGGGATTATTCCGGTGTTTGTCGGCCTTTACGACCAACCCACCTGCGTGAACAATGTTGAAACCCTTTCCACCGTCCCTTACATTATTAAAAACGGGCCGGATTGGTTCAAGTCTATTGGAACTGCCGACTCACCTGGCACAATGATCTTTACCCTCACCGGGGATGTCCAGCGGCCCGGCATGTACGAGCTCCCGCTTGGCACCCCACTTTCCACCCTGATTAATGTTTACGGCGGTGGCCCACTCATGGGCCGTCACATTCAGGCCGTTTTTTCCGGGCCTACAAATGCCGTTATTCCGGCAGACAAGCTGGATACGCCGCTTGATTACGGTTCCATGCGAAAAATTCCTTCCGGTCTTGGGTCGGGAGGATACACTGTTTTAGACAACACCGCTTGTGTTGTCACGATGGGCCTAAATTTTTCAAAGTTTCTGGCACTCGAATCCTGTGGACAATGCAGCTCCTGCAAAACGGGAACAGGCCGCATTACCCGTGGACTCGAACTTTTAGAAGCGGGAGAGGCCACAGAGGAAACCGTGCTTTCCATTTTGGAAGACTGCCAGCACATCAAAGGCGCAGGCCACTGTTATTTGTGTACTGAAGAGGGTATTGAAATCGGCAGTATTTTTTATAATTTCCCTGAAGTCATCGTGGAACATCTTGAATATGGCTGCCTGAAACACCGTCCGCTCATCATGCCTAAAATTAAAAGTTTTGACGAAGCCACACATACCTTTACTTTTGATGAAGCCTATTTTGAACGCTGTGCCTCTGAAGGAAAATACATTAACTACCCTGGGGATTAAGACGCATTACTCGACAAGGTGAACGATACACAGCAACAACAATCCCTGTACAGCCCCAAGCTGTAGTTTAATTCCGGCCTAAATGCATCGAAACGCCTTGCTTTCCCTGATTTTAGACTACCGTAACGCTCATCCCGAAGAAGCGCTCACCATCGGCCGCTTCACCTCCTTTATCAAACAAAATAAGGATTGTTTCAAACGCGAACTTGAAACAGGACATCTCACCGGCTCAGCGTGGCTTGTAAATCTGGATCAAACGAAAGTACTGCTCACGCACCACCGCAAACTCAATCGATGGCTGCAACTGGGTGGGCATGCCGATGGAGAATCAGATATTTTATCGGTCGCAATGCGGGAAGCCTACGAAGAATCTGGCTTAAATCAAATCATTCCCGTAAAAAAAGAAATCTTTGATCTGGATATTCACCGCATTCCTGAACGAGGCAAGGAATGCGCGCATGATCATTATGATATTCGTTTTGCATTACAAGCTGTGGGTTCTGAGGATTTTCAGGTGAGTGAAGAGTCGCACGATTTGTCCTGGATCGACATCGTTTCATTTCATCAGATGACCTCTGAAACGTCGATGTTGCGCATGCAGAATAAATGGCTTACAAAACATGGCGCTGCTTAAATTTTCAAGAACAATTTCAAGGCCTATCCGAGATTAATCGATCCGGTTCGACCATAAGTTATAACGGTTGTCTGCACTGGTAAACTGAGACCAGACAGCAGTAACCCTGCCAAAGCCATCCACAACAAGCTTCCCTAAAGCAACATTTCCCAAATCTTCGGTGTCCATTTTTTCGGCGGTGTCCCATCCGGCGCCCACAACGTATCTGTTCACCCATTTGTTCCACAGAGACCCATTGTTTTGGATCCAAACAACTGTCACATTTCCCGTAGCATCAAGCCCGGCAGAAAAAGCATTGGATAACACACCACCCCCTAAATCTTCGGTATCAATCTTTTCAGCCGCACCCCAAACACCCGTTGTAATGAGATAACGGTTGGCCCAAATATTATTCTGGGCACCATCAGATTGTGTCCATAGCGCTGTAAGATTGCCAAGAGAATCTATCAGCACAGAATGTGTTCCCACCACGTCTCCTGAATCATCGCTTTCAATCTTTTCAGCCGCCGTGTTCCAAACACCCGTTCCCGCCGTATAACGATTGGCCCAAAGATTTTTACGAGGAGAATTATCAAATTGCGTCCATACGGCCGTTACATTTCCAAAATCGTCCACAACAAGGACAGCATCTTCTACACTGCCGACATCTTCTGTTTCTATTTTTTGGGCATCACCCCATCCAAGTCCAAGGGTGTAACGATTTGCACGCTGACTGTCTCTTATGCTGTCATTCTGTTTCCAAACCGCCATCACATGCCCAGAAGCATCAACGACTAATTTCGCTGCAAAAACATTTCCGGCATCTTCAATTTCAATCTTTTCGGCTGTACCCCATCCACTACCCATTGTATATCGGTTTGACCATTGGTTATCCCATGCACCGTCAAATTGCGGCCAAACAACAGTGAGATTCCCTAAATGATCACTCACGATCACAGGTTTCTTAACATTTCCATCATCTGCCGTATCAATCTTTTGTGCCGCTCCCCAAGCGCCATTCACGACATCATAACGATTGGCCCATAAATCCAGCAGCGACCCACCACTCACCAGTTGTCCCCATATCGCCGTCACATTTCCCAGAGGGTCAATCACCAAGCTTGGCCCTGTTAAATCACCAGCTCCCACTTCAATCATTTCGGCCGTACCCCAGCCACCTCCCGAATATCGATTAGACCATTGATTCCAGACGGTTCCGCCACTGACTTTCTGACTCCAGACCACAGTGACCTCACCTGATGAAGCGTCGATGACCGCTTCAGGTCCAGCAAAGCCTCCCCGGGGAAGCACAGTTCCATCTCCTGTTTCAATTTTTTGCGCGCCGCCCCAGCCAGTACCCACTTCAAACCGTCTCGCCCATAGGTTTGAACGGATTCCTTCAGATTGCACCCAGATCACAGTCACATTTCCTGGGTTGTCGATAAGAACAATGACTCCCTCCACGGGTCCTAAGTCTTCAGTGTCAATTTTTGTGGCATTTGCATCCCAGCCGATGCCAATTGTGAAGCGAGTCGACCATAAATTTAAATTGGCCCCATCCTGTTGCGGCCAAACCACGGTCACATGACCAAGACTATCGGAAACCAGGACAGGCGTTCCGGTCGATCCAACTTCATTTTCTATTTTTTGAGCGCCATCATATTGCAAACAGGTCACAACAACATCACTCACATTGGCGCTACTGATTGAACCACTCCCTTTTGAAACACTACAGCCCACATTAGGGGTACTCGACGGGGTTTTCAGTGTAACATTGTAGCCCGCGCCATCACTCAAAAGTGTATTGAAAGTGAAACTCCCATTATCGTTGATCGTTAAGTTATCACCCCCATTGTTTTGCAAAACCAGGCCCGGACCCGGAGCCGCGATACCACTCACAAGCCCTCCAACGGAATAGGTCGCGCCCGAAACACAATTAATGGAAATATTATTTACATTCGCGCCGTTGAAGGTCCCCGACCCGTTACTCACGCTACAAAATTGGGCCGTCGGATGAACCAATACTGTGGCGCTATAAATCCCGCCGTCTACTAGGGGCGTACTAAAGATAAAGGCTCCGTTTGCCGCCACGGGCAAATCATCCCCGTTATTATTTTGCAAGACCAGTCCGCTCGCCGATAACCCACTGACAGTCCCGCCCAGGGTATAGCTTTCCGTAGCGCAAATCACTGCGACATCACTCACACTGCCGCCACTGATCGTTCCTGAAGCATTGCTCACACTACAAAGTTGTGTCGGGCTATTGGGGTGGGTCAAAATGCTCACATTATAATTATTGCCATTGGCGATTAGAGCGCTGAACGTAAAACTACCATTTGCACTGATGGAGATGTTGTTGCCGCCGTTATTTTGTAAGACCAGTCCTGTCCCGCTCAAACCACTCACCGTGCCACCGACTGTTGAGGATCCTGTGTTGCAACTAATCGCAACATTACTCACATTGGCATTACTCACACTGCCACTACCATTAAAAACGCTACAGGTCTGAGCCGGTGCACTGGGATGAGTTAAGACAGTGACGAGGTAGGTTTCTCCACTTCCGAATGCCGCATTAAGCGTAAAACTGCCATTTCCACTGACCGTTAAATCATTGCCACCCTTGTTTTGCAAGATCAAACCTGATCCCACTAATCCGCTGACCGTCCCTCCCACAGTAAATTGTCCGGTCAGACAATTCACTTCGATATTGGTAATATCCTGCGTCTGTACAAGGCCCGCGCCTTGAATAATCGTGCAAACTTGTTGCGGATTGTCAGGTTGTGTCATCACACTAACAGCGTAAGACTCTCCTTCGCTGAGTGAGGTCCCAAAAACAAAAGAACCATCTGAATTGATGGGCAAAGACTCCCCATTATTCTGAAGGGATAACCCGCTACCTACAAGGCCGTTGACTACCCCCCCGACCTTGTAAGTCAAAACGGAACGACTTGACCCGCCACCTCCACCACCACAGGCGGTCAGACTGAACATCAACATCCATGAAATGAATACGATAATATTTTTTGGCATAATCGTGGCAGTTCCCTGTTGGCAGTTTCGTTCCCGACACTAAACCTACCAAAGAATCCAATATTGTCAATAAATATAGATTTATCACAGAATATACGGCGATAATACGATGAGAGTGTAGATATATTTAAAGGAAGATGGCTTAGAAATGCCGACTCCCTCTCTTAAAAGGGTTTTAATTTTGGAGAGCGGCCTCCCGATTGATTACAACACGCATTAGATAAATAGTGTAAAGACGTGCCGGGGAGGCGAGGCGGCTATTTTGTCGACATTTGTGTCTTTTTAGATGAAGGGATTTGAAGTTCCTTCATTTTTTTCCGAAGCGTATTCCTGTGCATGCCCAGTAACTCAGAAGCCTGAACCTGGTTTCCGGCGGTCTCATTTAAAGCCAGTCGAATCAAGGGTTTTTCAACCTCCTGAATCAAGAGTTCATAGAGATTTTTTCCATCTGATGCCTTGATTTTTTTTACAAATTCGGCCAAACGGTGTTCAATTATTTCTGAAAAACTAGGTTCCCCTTCTTGATCTGTTTTTCTTCGTTTATGAAGCACCACCGTGCCATTCAGCGCCAGCTGTTCCGAGGTGGAATCAATCTGTGTCATTGTCTTCTGAAGCAAGGGGCCCTCTGAAACAATGGCATAAAAGGGGGTTCCCTGTTTTTTTAGATTTTCAAGGGTTTGCAGTGCCCGTTCCCAATTTTTTTCAGCATCAATCACCACCACAGACTCAGAAAGATCTGACGTTTGAGGGAAATCCCCATGTGCCATGATGCACGTGACCCGAGTACCATTTTTTCTCAATTTTTCTTGAAAATTTTCAACAAAATGAGTATCTTCGTGGACAAGAAAGATATCGCGTGTCATGGGATGCTCCGAGGATGCTAAAGACGTAACAGACCCGCTAATCTATACAGATCTCCCCAATTATTGTCAACGAAAAATAAGACGGCCCTCCTCTAAATCGACTTCTAATTGATCCCCTGATTGAACAGAGCCATCAATCAATTTCATAGACAAAGGGTTTAAAAGATCCCTCTGAATCACCCGTTTCAAAGGCCGCGCCCCGTAGACAGGATCATAGCCCTCCTGGGCAAGATAGGCCTGAGCGGCTGGTGTGAGCACTAGTTTGATCTGCTTGTCACTCAATCGTTTTTTAAGCAGCCCAAGTTGAATCTCGACAATTTTTTCCAGCTGCACCATCTGAAGCGGATGAAAAATCACGATATCATCAATTCGGTTGAGAAACTCCGGTTTAAAGTGTCCACGTAAAGCTTTGAGGACCACTTGCCGCATTTCTTTTTCATCTCCTGATAAATCCTGGATTTCCTGGCTTCCGATATTAGACGTCATCATAAGAACGGTGTTTTTAAAATCGATTGTCCGCCCCTTCGAGTCGGTCAGCCGCCCGTCATCCAAAACCTGCAACAAGATATTAAAAACATCAGGGTGCGCCTTTTCGATTTCATCAAAAAGAACCACGGCATAGGGTCTCCGCCGAATGGCTTCGGTCAATTGTCCGCCCTCCTCATGCCCGACATAACCCGGAGGGGCACCGACCAAACGAGAGACGCTGTGTTTTTCCATGTATTCGGACATGTCAATGCGAATCATGGCCTGCTCGTCATCAAAGAGAAACTCCGCCAACGCGCGTGCCGTTTCCGTTTTTCCAACCCCCGTCGGCCCCAGGAGGACAAAAGAACCCAGCGGGCGATTCGGATCGGAAATACCCGCCCGCGCCCTGCGAATGGCATTTGATACAGCCGTAATCGCCTCATCTTGTCCCACAACCCGTTGATGAAGCCGAGCCTCCATATGAATGAGTTTTTCGATCTCGCCTTCAATCATCCGCGTAACCGGAATACCGGTCCACTTGGAAACAATCACGGCGATATCTTCCTCATCCACTTCCTCTTTCAGCATCGGATGATCGGACTGCAAAACGTGAAGGCGTTCGTTTTCCTCGGCAAGCCGTTTATCCAGGGTCGGCCCTTTCCCATAACGCAGTTCTGCTGCACGTCCCAGATCCCCCGCCTGTTCCGCCTGCTCGGCTTCCTGACGGGTCCGGTCAATCTCTTCTTTCAAGGCACAAATCTTTTGAATCACCGCTTTTTCATTTTTCCACTGTTTTGAGAGCACTTCAGATGCTTCTTTCAAATTGACGAGTTTTTCTTTAATTTCTTTTAATCGGGTTTGAGAGACTTCATCTTTTTCTTTTTTGACGGCCTCTCGTTCGATTTCAAGCTGACGAATTTTTCGCTCGCTTTCATCCAGTTCGGTCGGCATCGAATCGATCTCCATTCGAAGACGCGAGGCGGCCTCATCAATCAGGTCAATGGCTTTATCAGGCAAAAAACGATCCGCAATATAACGGTGAGACAAAATCGCCGCAGCAACAATGGCCGCATCCTGAATGCGCACGCCGTGATGCACTTCATAGCGTTCTTTTAAACCACGAAGGATGGAGATACTTTGATCTACCGTCGGCTCATTCACCATAATGGCTTGAAAGCGTCGTGCCAGCGCAGGGTCTTTTTCAATGTATTTTCGATACTCGTCAATCGTCGTCGCACCCACCGTGCGAAGTTCTCCACGCGCCAATGCAGGCTTTAAAAGATTTGATGCATCAATGGCACCCTCGGCCGCTCCGGTACCCACAAGCGTATGCAGTTCGTCGATAAAAAGGATAATCTCCCCTTCCGCCGCCACCACTTCTTTAATCACAGCTTTGAGGCGGTCCTCAAATTCACCTCGAAATTTTGCCCCGGCAATCAAGGCCCCCATGTCAAGAGAGTGAACCCGTTTATTTTTAAGGCCTTCCGGCACATCGCCAGAAATAATGCGCTGCGCCAGTCCTTCCGCAATCGCGGTCTTTCCAACACCCGCTTCCCCAATGAGCACGGGGTTATTTTTGGTTCGACGAGACAAAACCTGGATCACCCTGCGGATCTCCTCATCCCGTCCGATGACTGGATCCAGTTTTCCTTTTCGCGCCAGGTCATTCAAATTACGAGAATAACGTTCCAGTGACTGATATTTTTCTTCGGGCGACTGGTCTGTCACCCGATTCTCTCCTCGAATTTCCTTTAAGGCCGAAAGCACTTTCTTTCGACTCAACCCTTCCGCTTTGAAAAGGGTCGCCACTTCACTTGATGAATCGAGTAACACAAGAAAAAGATGCTCGGTACTGATGTAATCGTCTTTAAGGTCACTGGCCTCTTTTTCACTCTTTTGCAGTAATGCCGCCACCTGAGGCGTCACCTGTACGGGACCCGAAGCACCCGGCCCTGAGACAAGCGCTTTCTTTTTTAAGAGGTCAATCACCTTTCCTCGAAGACCTTCCAGAGGAAGGCCTGTTTTTTTGATGATACTGGGGATCATGCCCCCTTTTTGATCCAATAAGGCCAAGGCAATATGTGCCTCATCGACATACTGATGCTGGTGGGAAACCGCCTTCTTTTGTGCATCCTCCAACGCTTCTTGTGCCATGAGTGTGAACCGATCTGCCTGCATAAGACACCTCCTTAATATATCTCTCTTACCCCAGATATAATCCTCCTTGACTGATCTTTCAAGAGAGAGATTCACCCGCACGATGGACAGACTTCAAATTGACAGACCTTCTCTTCGATGATATCTTCCGAAAGAGGAAAACTTATGCCGCTTTTCAAATCCTTCATGGTTTTTATCTTTTTCTGCTTACTCGTTAATCCTGCTTCTTCTGAAATTTACCAATACACAGACGCCGCCGGAACCCTCCATTTCACCAATGTCCCCACAGACCCCCGCTTTAGACAGATGAACCCGGCAAAAACCCGCCCCATCGTTTCAAAAAAAATGGACCAAGTCGAACTTGAAACCTGGATCAGAGAGGCATCAGAAACCCATCAGCTTTCGCCATCCTTGATTAAAGCCGTGATCCGAGCAGAGTCCAACTTTAATCCGATGGCGCTCTCATCAGCGGGGGCACAGGGATTAATGCAACTCATGCCAGAGACCTCAGAAGATTTAAAGCTGGGAAATCCCTTTGATCCAGAAGAGAACATTCATGGCGGGACACGCTACTTACGATACTTGCTGGATCGATTTGATCAGGATCTCCGGCTGGCCATTGCAGCCTATCACGCAGGTCCAGGCAATGTTTCAAGGCATGGGGGGGTACCCCCCATTGAGCAGACCAGAAACTATCTGGAAAAAGTACTCAAATTTTTTGAATTTTACCTGGGAGAAACGGAAGAAAAAGTCACGCGACACAAAACAAAAACCAACAATAGTCAGGGCTCCAGGATTCTCGCTCAGTCCATCCTGCCGGGTCCCTGAAAAAACCCATATCCTGTTACACCGTATCGACCGGAAAATTTCTTTTTAAGATTTCATAATTTACTCGGGAATGTTCCGGAGGACGGTCTTGTTGGGTCTCTGGAAAATCTTCCCGAAAATGCGCTCCCAGGCTCTCTCGCCGTTGTCGTGCAGACTCAATGAGTGCCGCCGAAGCCCAAAGCATATTGCCCGTCTCCAGTGCCAGCCGCGAAAGCGGAGGGTGATTCAGGACACTTGAGCAGTGCCGCCAAGCCTTGATTGCATTACTCAAAGCCGGTTCACACCGAACAATCCCCACATCGTTCCACATGACGGACTTCAGTTCCTGTTGAGTTGCCCGGTATTCGTCGTCCGATTTTTTCAGCAAGGTCCCCGCATTTCCGATGGTGATATTTTCAGAGAGATCCGCCTCGTCCGATAAATGCGATGTCTCGGCTTCTAGGGCATCGCCAAGCCGTGCGCCAAAAACCAGACCTTCCAAAAGAGAGTTGCTCGCCAGTCGGTTCGCGCCATGAACCCCGGTCGAAGCCACTTCGCCCACGGCATAGAGTCGCGGCACATTTGTTTTTCCAAAAAGATCTGTTTTAACCCCCCCCATCATATAGTGGGCACTCGGCGCAACCGGAATGGCCTGCTTCACCATGTCGATGCCGTAATAGAGGCAGGTGGCATAAATCATCGGAAAGCGCTCACGGACAAAATGTGGGTCTAAATGGGTCACATCAAGAAAGACATGATCCTCACCTGTCACCTGAATTTCACTGATAATCGCCCGGGAAACCAAATCCCGGGGCGCGAGTTCCGCATCCGGGTGATAACGATCCATAAAACGTTTTCCATCTGCGTTTCGGAGTTGGCCGCCCTCCCCTCGAATGGCTTCGGAAAGCAAAAAGGAAGGTGCATTCGGCAGGGCAAGCGCCGTGGGATGAAATTGGAAAAATTCCATATCCTCCAGTTCCGCCCCGGCTTTTAAGGCCATCGCAATCCCGTCCCCCGTCGCAACGGGCGGATTCGTCGTCCGACGAAAAATCTGTCCGATACCGCCCGTCGCTAAAACAACCGCCTTTGCGAAAAAGCGCCTCAAACAGTGTTCTTTTTCATCCAAAGCGAGCGCGCCATAACAAAAGTCAGGACGACCTTGTGATTTGGACACCAGCAGGCTTATCGTAAAATGGCCATTTAGAATGGTAATATTTTTATTAGAAGCAATCGCCCTTTGCAAGGTTTTGACGATTTCATTGCCCGTCGCGTCCCCACGTGCCCGAAGAATCCGGCTCTTGCTGTGAGCGCCTTCTCTCGCCAGAATAAAACGATCCCCGTTTTTATCAAAGTTCACGCCCCAGTCGAGTAATTCCTGAATACGTCGCGGGCCTTCAGAAACCAGCACACGAACCGCATCTTCCCTGCAAAGACCTCGGCCCGCAATGAGGGTGTCTTCAAAGTGGGATTGAATCTCGGCGGGTTCCTCGTTTAATGCGGCCGCAATACCACCCTGTGCAAACTCGGAACTGGACTCCCCTTTCAAGCCCTTATTCAGAATGGTCACTTTTCCAAAGCGGCTGGCACCGATGGCCGCTCGCAGACCTGCAATACCTCCACCGATAATCAGAAAATCTGTTTTGAAATCAGCGATTGGCATAAACCTGCCCTTATGGCCTGCGGGCGAAAATTCCAAAAGGAGAGTCCCCGCGCACTTCTGTCAGCATGGGATCATCCGGATTAATCCATGAAAAAATCACTTCCCCTTTTCTTTCAATGGATTCAGATGAGCCAGGGTTTTCCCAGGCCCCCTGCCAACGGAGCAGGGTTCTAAAAGAGGTGTCCTCCATCTCCACACGATCAATGACAAAGACAAGCCTGGCCGTTGAAATGCTTTGCAAGTCTTCACGAATGCCATCTCTGACGCCTTCAAGAAGTGTGGAATCCGGGTTCAGTCTTGATAGTATTTCTTCTGGGTCATGGTCTTTATAGGCTTTTGAGAATTGATCGAGCGTTTTTTGGATATGCGCCACACGAGTCAAGACATGAGAAGGCTGTTTCGGATCTGAAGCACAGGCAGAGATCAGAAAAAAAAGAGACAGCCAGAAAAGGATGTTCATAATCCCGGCTTTTTTGATTATTTTATCCACCTTGTTTTTCACGAGCGGATTATAGGGTAAAGCAGGAAAGGGGGTCAAGAAGATAGCAGTTTTCTTAATGTTCACATTTGTATTTCAATCTTTAACCGCAAAAACCTTAGGATCAGTCCTTCATCATGTAAAGTCAAAAAAATAACACTTGAAAAACAAGGAATCTCCCTGGGAAAAGAGGGAATCGACTCGACTGCTTCACCGGCTCCCATAAGTGCCGGTTTACTTCCGAATATAAAAAAGTGACACTTATGGGAGCCAGAGTGAAAGCAAGCGTTCCGGGTCGTCCCGTTTTTCGGTCGCTTTAAACTACCGGTCGATTTCAGAAAGAAGATCCGGGTGGGTCACAAGGTTTCTGACGCCGTGTCCGTGATCTTCATTGAATGTATTGTTTTTTAGCCACTCAGCGACCGTCTCAATATGGACTTTGGCCACTTTAGGGCGAACACTCCATGTCACATGAAAAGGAGAACCTTTCTCATTGTAACTTGGGCCTGTCGTCGATCCATCGTACTGAACAGGCTTACCCGTATTATTCGGGATGTTCAATGCCTGGTGTAGACCGTTTTTCATGTCGTGTTTGGCCACTTCACGGAAATCGAGTGCGTTTTTATCATTGACGAGCACATAAACCTGTGTCTCTACACGCAACTGGGGATTCCCTATGGACTCATGTAGACAAGCGCCTAAAGTTTCACCTGGCTTGACCTGTGCGGTAGAGTGAACGTAGTGCACTTCAATCGTGTCTCCCGAGGAAAGACCGCCGTGTTTGCCTGGAACTTTAAATGGTTTTAGCTCTGCTTCGCTCAGCTTTCCAGAATATTTGTAACCGCTCTGGTATCCCTTGCCATCACCGTTACCCGCATACTGGGTAAATTCGCCGCCCTTGTGTTCGGCATTCTTGTGAAAATGAATATTGCAGAGATTCATTTCTGTGTAAGGAGGTGCTTCACCGAATTCTCGCGGGTTACTGCCCACGTTCGAATCAATATCACGCGGTGATTGAGGCCCGAACCCTTTCCCTTTGGTATTGCTTAAAAGGGACTCACGCTGCTTGGCAACTTCTTGATCAGAGACCGGCCCATGCGCATCATGACCTTCACTTCCTAGGCTGACACCCGCTTGAAGCAGCATCAATGTGGCCAGCAAGATTAAAACATTTTTTTTCATCATTTGATCTCCATATTGTTGACTCATTTAAGGTATTAGATATTTACCAGATACTAAAACTGAATTCTATAAAAAAACACATATTATCAGTAATAAATTTAATTTCTAAACTTGCACTTATGAGTGCTAAACAAAACCAACATTACAGGAAGTTTTTACTAAAGAACCCTATTTATTTTAAACTGGTGTTTGTTCATGGAAAAGTGGAATTTTATATGAATATCATTCGATGAAACAAGCAGATCTTTTGTGGGAACAGGGCCAAGCGCTCAGCCGACAATTTAATGATGTCTATTTCTCACGCAACAAAGGCATTTCTGAAACAGCGTATGTTTTTTTAGATCAAAACTATCTGCCGCAGCGCTGGCAAGGAAAACCTTATTTCGTCATTGGGGAAACAGGCTTTGGCACCGGACTCAATTTTTTCAGCACCGCCTCCCGGTGGCTCCAAGAAAGCGATAAAAAGGCTTGTTTACATTTCATCTCTGTTGAAAAATTTCCTTTACGTCTCGCAGACCTTAAACAGTCGTTGTCTTGCTGGCCTGAATTGGACCCGATGCTTTCCGAATTTATCCCGCACTACCCGCCCGCAGTACCCGGCATTCATCACATCCCGCTTTTTAAACATCGTGTCATCCTGACCTTGATGCTGGGAGACGTGGAAGACATGCTTTCAAAAATAAGCGCCTCTGTGGATGCGTGGTATCTGGACGGTTTTGCTCCGGAAAAAAACCCTGAAATGTGGACGCCGACCGTCTTTGAACAAATCGCCCGTCTCAGTCAAAAAGGAACGACCTTCAGCACCTTCACCGCAGTGGGTCGGGTGCGGCGTGCTTTGGCCGAGGTGGGTTTTGAAGTAGAAAAAGTAAAAGGCTACGGCCCAAAACGAGAAATGCTGCGGGGCGTATTCACAAAACCCAAGGCACCAACAATTAAAAAACCCTGGTTTGCCCTTTCCCCATCAGAAAACTGCAACAAACACGCTGTCGTCATCGGGGCAGGGATCGCGGGGGTCACGACGGCATGGGCCTTGGCTCAGCGGGGATGGCAAATTGATTTAATCGATCAGCGTGACGAAATCGCAAAAGAAGGCTCTGGCATGCCGCAAGGGATTGTCATGCCGCGCATCAGCCTGAAAGAAACGACGGAATCCGCTTTTCACGCTGCGGCATACTTGAAAACCCTCCGACACCTCAACGCATTCAAACGAGACCAAAGCGATTTCAGTTGGCAGCAACAAGGTGTGCTGCAACTGGCAAGTACCACACGTATTTTAAATCAAGTCGAAACAGGGCAATTTCACCCGGACTTTGTCAAGCCGGTCTCCCCAAAAGAAGCCAGTGCACTTGCTGGAATCGACATAAAATACAAGGCATTGTATTTTCCACAAGCGGGCTGGCTCAAGCCAAGGGACCTGTGTCACTTGTTGATTCAAAATGCAGCAGGTAGAATCACACTGCACCTCAACACCGCAGTCAGGCGGCTGGATTTTGAAAAAGGGCAGTGGCGACTGAAAAACGAACAGAGTCAACTGATCACCTCATCAGCAATTGTCGTGCTGACAAATGCCGCCCGCGCCATGCAATTTAAGCAAAGCCATTGGCTGCCGCTTTCCGTCGCGCGCGGCCAGATCAGCGAAATACCTGCAACACAACAAAGCCAACACCTCCGCTGCGCCATTTGTTATGAAGGCTATCTTTTACCCGAAAACGAGGGCAAACATGTCATCGGCGCGACCTTTATCAAAGGGGACGCTCACACCGGCCTCCGGCAAGAAGAGCACTTAAAAAACCAGGCGCAACTCGTCCGCTGTTTCCCAGAACTATTTGATTTCAAAAAAAGCGAGTTTAAAGGCCATGCGGCATTGAGGGCGATCACGCCGGATCGCATGCCACTTGTCGGCCCTGTGCCGGATCTAGATTTTTATCACAAGTGGTATCACGACCTTCAGCACGGAAAAGCCGCATCAAACTACCCCAAGGCAAGGTATTTGGCCGGTCTTTATCTAAACACAGGCCACGGTGCGAGAGGGCTCTCCACCAGTTTTTTATGCGCGGAACTCATCACCAGCCAAATTTGTAACGCACCACTTCCGGTACCGGACGACATCTGTCAGGCCCTGCATCCCGCACGTTTTTTGATTCGGGATTTAAAAAAGAAGATGAATCCTAAAATAATTTAAGAGGTTTTTTCTGTTTTAGGAAGATTGTGATTTTTCACAGGACGCGGCATATCGCTCGCACATCGGAAACCAAAACCCTTGTTTTTGATTTCCGGGGTGAAGCGGCTTCGGTTGTACACAGGAGCTGAAAGACCGCAGCCGTAGGACATGCAGTCATACCACGATCCGCCGCGCAATACTTTGTTTCTTTTGCCATAGTGGATATTGGGTTCCGTATTTCCGGGATACGGCTGGTACCAGTTGCTGACCCATTCATAGACATTCCCTGCCATATCATAAAGACCATAAGGGCTTTTGCCCGACTCAAAGCTGCCAACCGGCATCGTGCTGCCTTTATGAACCTCGATGCCTTTAGACAACCAGTGTTGAGGCGTGTTCGCTTTTTTCACATCAAACTGCACACCCCAGGGAAAATTTCGACGGTCATCACCGCGCGCGGCCTTTTCCCATTCTGCTTCTGTCGGCAGGCGTTTTCCTGCCCAGCCGCAAAAGGCCTCCGCATCAAACCAATCGACATACACCACTGGATGATTGGCGATGGCTTTGGGGAAAATCCCGCCGCGCCAAAGCAAGGGCGGCGTTGCGCCAGTCGCTTCGAGATATTCCTGGTAATGGGCATTTGTTGTTTCGTAGAGATCGATATAAAAAGTATCCACAAAAACCTCATGAGGCGGGCCTTCATCCTCGTTGCCACGGCCTTCAGCCGCCGGACGGCCGGGGCTTCCCATCACAAAAGGGCCTGCCGGGATCTCAATCAGTTTTTGTTCGATGATCGGCTGATTGTCCGGGACATCAATCAGAACCACTTCCGCTGGCACAGTAGGAATGCCGTGACATTCCTGACATTCAGGATCAGAAAGATCCTGCTGTAAAGCCTTTCTGCCGCCGTGACAGTGCAGACAGCTCCCTTCAAGCCGCTTTTCCACTGGGTCTTTTTGATGTGCAGATTTGGGGACAGAAGAAAGCGGTTCACTCTTTAAAAAAGATCGCGATGAAAAAACCGAGATACCCACGATAAAAAATATGACTAATCTGGATCGCATCACTCAGAGGTTTCCTAAGCCCAATTCATGCCACATTTCGTCTACCTTCTTCACAACATCGGGATCCATCGACATGCCTTTTCCCCACTCTCGTTTTGTTTCGGGTGGAATTTTCGTTGTTGCATCAATGCCCATTTTAGACCCAAGTTGCGGCTCGGGGGAAGCGAAATCAAGATAATCAATCGGCGTGGACTCTAAAATAAAGGTATCTCGTGCCGGATCCACTTGCGTTGAAATCGCCCAGATCACATCTTCCCAGTTTCTGATGTCAATTTCAGTGTCCACCACGATGATAAATTTAACATAGAGGAATTGCTTAAGAAAACCCCAAAACCCCATCATCACGCGCCTTGCATGCCCCGGATACTGCTTTTTCATGGAAATCACGGCCACGCGGTAAGAGCAGGCTTCCATCGGGAGATGAAAATCAACAATTTCAGGAAAATGCTGTCTTAAGAGCGGTAAAAAAATCTGATTCAGCGCAAGGCCAATCACCGCGTCTTCCCTCGGCGGACGGCCTGTCGTTGTGGAGAGATAAATCGGATTTTGCCGGTGCGTAATACAGGTCACGCGAAAAACAGGAAAGGGCTCGACCGAATTATAAAAACCGGTATGGTCGCCGTGCGGCCCTTCATCCGCCATTTCTCCGGGGTGAATTTCCCCTTCAATCACAATTTCACTGCTTGCCGGTACCTCAAGATCCGACATTTTGCATTTCACCAGTTCCACCTGTTTTTTACGCAGGAGCCCTGCGAAATGAAATTCCCCGATTTGCTCAGGCACCGGGGTAACCGCCGCAATCGTCATCGCCGGGTCGCAACCCAAGGCTGCCGCAACCGGCATCGCTTTGCCCTCCGCCATCCACTCCCGATAATGCTGCGCGCCGCCACGGTGGCTGAGCCATCGCATAATCGTGCTTTTTTTGTCGATTTTCTGCATGCGGTAAATCCCGATATTGGGCTTGCCTTCTTTTCCCGGCGGGGGCATCGTCACCACCAACGGCCAAGTAATGAGCGGTGCCGCGTCGTCCGGCCAGCAGTGCTGTATCGGCAGGATATCGAGATCAATCTGTTCGCCCTTAAGCACCACTTCCTGACAAGGGGCCGTCCTGATTATTTTTGGAGAAAGATGGAGAATTCTGGCGTAAAAAGGCAGATGTTTTACTGCATCGACAAAACCCTTTGGCGGCTCCGGATGCTGCAAAAAAGCCAAAAATTTCCCGATTTCCAAAAGGCCTTTTTCGTCAGTATCGAGTCCCATCGCAACCCGCTCAACCGTGCCATACAGGTTGATCAAAACCGGAACCTTTGAGCCTTTCGGGTTTTCAAATAAAATGGCCGGCCCCCCATTTTTAATGAGCCGGTCGTAAATTTCTGTCATCTCCAAGTAGGGATCGACTTCTTGTTTGATTCGAACGAGAAGTCCTTTTTGTTCAAGGAAATTCATGAATTGCCGAAGGTCGGTGTAGGGCATTGTGACTCCTGAAATAGACAAACATCAAATACTTCTATCAATATAAAATGAAAGCGGAGGCATTATAGCCCAAACAGGGTAGATCAGTACAACAGAGAGATCATGATTGGCGCGGCAATACATAAAGAAAGCCTTCAAAACACCTCAAAAAACAGGGCCTCTTCCATAAAACAAGTACTGAATTTGAAATAGGCAGATCATGTGCTCTGCCAATGATGGAGGCGCCGCTTTCTATCAATGGCCCCGGAATCCCTTGAAATTCAAATCACCCTATGCCATCATCCCCAAAAACTGGAAAAAAAACATAACCTTTTCCCCTCAGACCCGAAAAAAGAGATGTGACGATGCCGCATGATTTATGGGCTCTATGCACGGACTTAGAGTAAAAAAGGAGTAAGTTAAAAGTATGAATCATTCCAACTCAGACCAATCTGTCCCTCTCTGGAAACTATCTATCGTTCTCATCGCTGCGATCGCCCTGACTGTCTTTGTTCTGAAAGGCGGCACCAAAAATAAAGAAACAACGGTGGAAACGCCAATCGAAGAAGTCGCCGCGCCCGACCTTGAAAAACTTTTTGCCGTGCCCGCGCTAGTCAAAGAAGGCGAATTCCTCATTTTCGGCACCAACCGGCCAGAACTGGAGGTCGCCCTCTCAGGCAAATTCGACCGGATGCCCATCGGAAAAGGCAAGTGCGCCTTTTGCCATATATTTGTGGAAGGCCACAATCCAGCAGTTCGGTGTCCCGATATTCGTGGCATAGAAAAAAGGTCACACGATCGTCCGAAAGAGGCCCGCTATCTTATGTTTTCAGAGAAATTTGCCGATGAGCCCGAACCTGTCTCGGGTTTCAAGCCAAAGGCCAAAACAGGCGGACAATACATTCTTGAATCTATGTATTGTCCCAGCTGTTATGTCGTTGAAGGCTTCGGGGTTCCCGGCACTGACGATTTATCAAGTAAAATGCCGGTGATGCATCACATGCCCTATTTATTGAGCGATTACGACATGATCGCCGTAACCGCTTATCTGCAAACCATGGACACCCCGGGCAATTACAGCAAGGTTACCGCACCGCAAGACTGGCAAAATTATTTTAAGAAGGATTTGCCGTTGCCCGATGGTTCACCCAAGGTGTTTGCCTCGATCGAAAGCCTGGCCGAGACCGAAAAGCTCATTGCCCCGATTGAAGGCATTATTGAAAAAAACGGTTGTTTTGTCTGTCACAAAATTCCCGGCATAGAAATCGCCAAGACCGGCCTCATTGGCCCCATTCTGGCCCTCAAAAGCACGGCCGCGCGACGTCTGGCCTCTCCAGAATATCAACAAGCTGTTTCGGAAGGTCGTGCAAAAGCGACAACGGAACGCGAATATGTGATGGAATCGATCCTGAATCCAACTGCGTTTATCCTGCCCGGGTTTGGCCACGGAGATGGAATGCCGTCCGATTACGCCCGGAAAATGACGCTGGGCGATGTGGATAAAGTCGTGACCTATCTTTTGACGATTGACGAAACGATGGTTGAAAAAGAAGACCTTTTGTCTCCGGTAGGCATTGATGATCGGACTGAAGCAGGGCATGAAGAATAACCATTTGCCCAGCAGAAATCAGGATCAGACCGGCCTATTGTTTATCTGATTGCTAGGCCGAAACGCTTCCCGAGTCATCATACTGATCTATCTCAATGAATCATTAGGATAAGATGCGATGCAGTCCTTTTCAAGCCAGGAAAAAAACACATTGGGTCTGCCTTGCCCCGACCTCAAACTTATGCATAATAATCGAAGATTAAGCCAACCAGGACCAAGACGCCCACCCAGACATTGGAGCGAAATAAAACAAAAAGCCTTTCTCTGGGTAAAGTGTTTCTCAATTTGAGAGATTGAAAAAGAAAAAAGAATGCGACGCCTCCAATGGCAGCATAGTATCCGGCCGTCAAGTGAGCAAACCTTCCCGCCAGCACCAAAAAGAAAACCACCAGAGCATACAAACCACCGACTGCCAGCCAGCTTTTTTCCCCGAACAAAATGGCCGTTGATTTCACGCCGACTTTCAGATCGTCTTCCCGATCCATCAGCGCATAGACGGTATCATAACCTGCGGCCCAGCAGAGATTGGCCAAGAGGATTAAAAACGGGGTCACCGAAAGGCTGTTTCGAACGGCCGCCCAGGCGAGGATAATGCCCCAGCTAAAAGCAATGCCGAGTACGATCTGCGGAAGATAGGTGACGCGTTTGGCAAAGGGATAGATCAGGGCAAAAAAGAGCGCGGCGAAACTGAGTAAAAAGACAAAACGATTGAGAAACAAGACCGTGATCAAAGCGCAGGTCAATAGACCGGCCAGGACGATAAGGGCCTCCTTCATCGAAAGGACTTTTGCGGCCAATGGACGTTCTTTTGTGCGGTCTACCTTCGCATCAAACTGGTAATCGGCCATATCATTCATCACACATCCGGCGCTTCGCATAAAAAAAGAACCCAAGACAAAAATAATCAGGTGTTTAAAAGAGGGATGCCCTTCAGAGGCCACAATCAGTGACCAGAGCGTGGGGAAGAGTAACAACAGGGTGCCGTACTGTTTTTCAAGACGCATCAGGCGGGCAACGGCATGCCTTTTTGTCCAAAGAAACATCATCACGGTTCCCGAACGCAGCGAAAACCCAGATCTTCCAAGCGTTCTCCTGGAGGATCGTAGGACCGTGTCGCTGCACGCGCGTAAACGGCCAAAACACGGGGATAGGCCCCGCCGGGGTAATGACCCAAAGAATGAAACGACAAGCCGCGCACAACCCGGTATTTCATGCCAAAGGCCGGTTTTCTCAACGTACTGCCCGGATACGGCAAGTACCAGCTGTCTGTCCATTCCCAGACGTTACCGACAAGATCAAACACACCATAGGGGCTGGCACCTTCTGGATAAGTGCCAACAGAAGTCAGTGCCATCGCGACATCAGATGCGGGAGAAAGATGGGCTTTTTTGACCTCAAAATGCATCCCCCAAGGATAGCTGCGGCCATCCGTGCCGCGAGCCGCTTTTTCCCACTGGGCTTCGGTTGGCAGCCGTTTTCCCAGCCAACGGCAATAATCATTCGCGTCGTACCAATCCACGAAAGAGACAGGATGATCAGCCGTTCCGACCTTGTACTCCCCGTTTCGCCAGTGGGCGGGTGGGCGATGACCTGTCGCCCGAATAAAGTTCAAATATTTACCCTGCGTTACTTCATATCGGTCGATGTAAAACCCTTTGAGCGTGACTGGGTGTTTCGGCTGTTCGTCTTCGTACCAGGGCTGGGGAAAACCAAGCTGCAGCCCTTCATTTTCTGAGTCCACTTCATCGGTCCCCATCCAAAATGAACCGGGCGGCACCCAGGCCATTGAGAGGTCTTCCGTTTCAGCTTGAAAAAGTTCCGGTTTTTCCATCATAAAAGTTGATGGGCTCGTATTCAGCTTGTTTTCTGTGGACCGGCATGCGAACAACATCGGCATTAAAATGAGAGCGACGAAAGCCGGGGTGAAAAAACTTCGCAAATAATGGCTGAAACCTGTCCGGAAATCGATAATCGATAGCGTCTTGCCCAAAATAAGGTGTCCTCTTTCAGAGCCAGAGTTGTTGCGACCGCTTCAAAAGGAAGATAAGCCACTTCCAGGCGATCCCGAAAAGTGGGAAGCGACTGCTCTTCAATCATCTGACCCAGTGGTTTTTGCCTCAGGTGCAAGGCATGAAGGAGATCAGGCTTGAGGCTTGAAACGGGAAGCGTGGAAACGGCATAAATCAGTTTTTCTTTTGGGCCTCCCGCTTTTTCGATATTTAACCAGACTGAGCGTTCAAGGGCTTTCTCCCCTTCCGTCACTTCAAGCTGCAAAGACGATGCGGCATCCATTTCAATTTCATGCTGTTCAACAACCTCCAGCACGGTCGGTGTCAAAAAAAGACTGTTTAAGCTTCTGACGGTCGTACCGTCAGAAGAAAGCAGTAATCGAAAGAGTGGATCAATGGGGGCTGTTTTCCAGTCTTTCCAGTACGCGTTTATGCTTTGCCACTCTTGCTTCATGAGGGGGCCATCGTACTTAAAACCTGCTTTAGAGTCAAGATTGGAGGCGATAATGACTTACCCATCTCACAAAAAAACCAAGTCAAAAAACTTGACCATTCCCATTCAATTTCATACTCTGAACCTATCGACTTTGAACTTTACTTTAGGGAGCAAAAAATGGATCCCTTTTATTCGAACATAGATGACGACGCCATTAAAAAAGAAAAGTCCAAGGCGCGAATATTGCGAAGCAGTCAATGGTGGAAAAGACGGCGCAGCACAGGCATCTGCCACTATTGCGGAGAAAAATCTAACCCGCTTGAACTGACGATGGACCACCTGATTCCCATCAGCCGCGGCGGTAAAAACAATAAAGGCAATGTCGTCCCGGCCTGCAAAAGCTGTAACAACAAAAAAAAATATATGCTGCCAACTGAATGGGAAACCCACCTCGAAACTATAGACGGTGTAAAACCGGAGGGTTAATCCTGGCCTAAAACGGATTGTGATCCCGCATTCACTTGTCTTTCAGCACGGCCAATCAGCTTGACAATACCCTGTTTTGTTTGATTAAATAGACGACTTTTGTAAAGATTTTAAGAGGATAGCAAATCCAATGCTGATCAGGATCAACGGAAAACAAGAAGACATACAAGTCGCCACATTAGGGGATCTACTTCAATCAAAAAACATTGAACCACAAATGGTCTCGGTCGAACTCAACAATACAATGATCGACCGTACAAACTTAACCACCACCCTGCTCAAAGAGGGCGATTCCATCGAACTTCTCTTTTTTATGGGGGGTGGGTCAGGACACGACTTAAGACAATGAGCGTTTCAACAAACATCACAAGTTTTATTGGGAATACCCCGTTGATTCAGTTAAGAGATCTTTCTGAAGAAGGCTCTGCAACGGTTTTGGCCAAGGTCGAATTTTTTAATCCCGGCGGCAGCGTTAAAGACCGTATCTGCCTCAGTATGATTGAGGCTGCCGAAACAGATGGCCGATTAAAACCGGGCATGACCTTGATAGAACCCACCAGCGGAAACACCGGCATCGGGCTTGCGCTGGTTTCAGCGGTTCGCGGCTATAAACTGATTCTCGTGATGCCGGAATCGATGAGCATGGAACGCGCCAGCCTGCTTTCTTCCTATGGGGCGCAGCTGGTGCTCACACCGGCCTGGGAAGGCATGCGGGGTGCGATAAAAGAGGCAGAGAGTATTCTTGAGCAACATCCGGACTATTTCATGCCCGCTCAATTTTCAAACCCGGCCAACCCGGAAGCACACAGAAAAACAACGGGACCCGAGATTCTTGCAGCGGTTGAAGGAACAATTGATGCCTTTGTCGTCGGCGTCGGAACAGGCGGAACCATCACCGGCGTAGGAGAAGTGCTCAAAGCGAAAAACCCACAGACACAAGTTATTGCCGTCGAACCTGCAACCTGTGCCGTGTTATCCGGTGGGGAACCCGGACCGCATAAAATTCAGGGCATCGGCGCAGGCTTTATCCCCGAAGTTTTAAACAGGGACATCATTGATCGGGTGGTTACGGTCAGCGATGATGAATCCTACAAAATGGCAAAGACATTGGCAAAACAGGACGGATTGCTGGTCGGCATCTCTTCAGGCGCCAATGTCTGGGCCGCACGAAAAGTCGCAAGAGAACTCGGAAAAGGTAAAACCGTGGTCACCTTGCTGCCCGATACCGGCGAGCGTTATATTAGCATTGAAAAATATTTTAATATCTAAATCACGTCATTCAGGATAATCATGGCCTTTACAGAAGAACAACTGGTGCGATACAGCCGACACATCATTCTTTCAGAAGTCGGTGGCAAAGGACAAAAGAAAATTGGGCAGGCCAGGGTTTTGGTCATCGGTGCGGGTGGACTCGGATCACCCATCGCCTTGTATTTAGCTGCTGCGGGTATCGGGACCATGGGCTTGATTGATGCGGACATGGTTGACTTGACTAACCTGCAACGTCAGATTATCCACCACACGGCAGATGTCGGTCGGCCTAAAGTCCTTTCCGCGACCGAAAAAATCACCGATTTAAATCCTGACGTGGAGGTCATTTCTTATCAAAAAAATCTGGATGCGGAAAATGCCCTTGAGGTTTTCAATCATTTTGATTACGTCATTGACGGCACGGATAACTTTCCCGCAAAATTCTTAATCAACGATGCGGCCTTTTTCGCAAACAAGCCCTTGATTCATGGCGGGATTCTCCGTTTCGACGGTCAAATTTTCACCATTCTGCCTGGCGAAAGCGCCTGTTACCGCTGTATTTTCCCCAAATTGCCGCCTCAGGGTGTCGTGCCCAGTTGCCAGGAAGCAGGCGTCCTCGGCGCACTGGCGGGACTCATTGGAACCTTGCAAGCAACTGAAGCACTGAAATTGATTTTGGGTATTGGAACACCACTGACCAACCGCATCCTGACGTATTCTGCCCTCCAGACGCAATTTCGGGAAATCACAATTAAAAAGAATCCAGATTGCCCACTCTGTGGAGCACATCCGAGTATCACCACTTTAGAGATGGAGACACAGGAAGTCTGTGATTTCGATCCCCTTGAAACCGCCCAAAAGGACTCTTAATTCAATGGATAAGATTAAAGGACTTTTTTGTAAAGAATGTAAGAAACCTTACCCCGCAGAGGCCATTCACGTTTGCGAATTCTGTTTCGGACCGCTTGAAGTGGCTTATAATTACGAGGCCATCCAGAAAAGAATCTCAAAAGAGAAGATCATGCAAGGCCCCTTAAGCTTGTGGCGCTATGAAGATTTACTGCCCATTGAAAGCACGCCGACGGTCGGACTCAACACCGGTTTTACGCCCTTTGTCCATGCCAAAAATCTGGGGGCCAAACTGGGCCTCGACTATCTTTATATTAAAAATGATTCGGTCAACGCACCCACCCTTTCATTTAAGGATCGTGTGGTCGCCGTCGCGCTCACACGCGCACGCGAATTAGGCTTTGATACCGTCGCCTGCGCATCGACCGGCAATCTCGCAAACTCCGTCTCGGCCAATGCGGCCGAAGCCAACTTTAAATGTTTTGTATTCATTCCCGCAGACCTGGAAGCAGGTAAAATTCTGGGAAACCTGATCTACAATCCTCATGTCATCGCCGTTGAAGGAAACTATGATGACGTCAATCGGCTCTGTAGTGAAATTGCGGGAGAGTACCCTTGGGCCTTTGTGAATATCAATGTGCGTCCCTATTATTCTGAAGGTTCAAAAACCCTCGCCTTTGAAACAGCAGAAGCTTTGGGCTGGCAGGCGCCAGACCATGTCGTCGTCCCCATTGCCTCAGGTTCTCTCCTCACAAAGATTCATAAAGGCTTTCATGAATTTGAACGCTTGGGATTGATTCCGACAGTCAACACACAAATTCACGGCGCGCAAGCTGAAGGCTGCTCCCCGGTCGCCACAGCCTTTAAAAAGAAAAAAGACTTTATTCAACCCGTCAAACCCAATACCATCGCAAAATCCCTGGCGATTGGAAACCCGGCGGACGGATATTACGCCATTAAAATCGCAAAAGAAACCGGGGGTTTGATTGAATCAGTCAGTGATCCTGAAATTATTGAGGGCATTAAACTTTTGGCACAGAACGAAGGGATTTTTACAGAAACAGCGGGCGGCGTCACTATCGCTGTTTTAAAAAAGCTGAGTCAGCAAGGGGTATTTAAAAAAAATCAATCCGTCGTGGCTTATATCACCGGAAATGGCCTCAAAACACAGGAAGCCATCGCGCCAGCCGTCGGAGCACCCTGGCTTATTCAGCCGAATCTCAAAAGTTTTCAACAAACATTAAAAAAGGAACAAAAATGATAAAGGTTCGCATACCCACCCCATTAAGAAGACTGACCGAGGGGCAAGGGGAAGTCAACATCGAAGGCGACAGCATTACCGCCCTCATTGACACCCTTGAAACCCAATTTCCCGGGATCAAGGAACGTCTCTGTGATGAAGAAGGGGCCGTTCGTCGATTCGTAAATATCTATGTCAATGAAGAAGATATCCGATTTCATCAAGGGTTAAACACCCCTGTGAAACAGGGAGACGAAGTATCGATCATTCCAGCGATCGCAGGCGGATAATCACCCAACAAGAAAAAGGAGCCTGAAATGGCAAATTTAAAAGTACGCATCACCTTTCCCGAAGATAAAATCCGGGAGCCGATCATTTACAATACGGGCAAGAATTACAAAGTGATCACCAACATTCGACGTGCTGATGTTACAGAAAAAAACGGCTGGGTCGATCTTGAATTGGTCGGAGAAATGGACGAAATCGAACGCGCCGTCGAAGGCATGAAAACAGCCGGAGTTAAGGTTGCTCCCATAGAAAAAAATATTATTGAATAAAAATTAAGGATGTTGTCATTCGCATGGCCTTCACAGACGAACAACTACAGAGATATAGCCGACAGATTCTTTTAAAAGAAGTCGGCGGCAAGGGACAGAAAAAAATAGCCGATGCTAGGGTTTTTCTCATCGGAGCCGGAGGCTTGGGCTCTCCCTCTGCACTTTACCTCGCCTCTGCGGGGGTTGGAACCTTGGGCATTATTGATGACGATGTGGTCGATCTTTCCAACCTGCAACGGCAGGTGTTACACAGCACAAAAACCATCAATCACCCAAAGGTAGACTCGGCGGAAGCGACGATTTCAAAAATGAATCCCGACGTGAAAGTCATCAAACATGTGGGACGACTGAATGCCAGCAATATTCTCGACATCATTAAAGATTACGATTATATTCTCGACGGCTCGGATAATTTCCCGACACGATTTCTCGTGAACGATGCGGCATTTTTCCTCAAAAAGACTTTAATCTCTGGCAGTATCTTCCGTTTTGAAGGGCAGCTCACAACCTTAAAACCCCACTTCACGGACGAAGGCCCCGTACCGTGTTATCGATGCCTTTATCCCGAACCACCGCCTCCCGGCTTGGTGCCGAGCTGTCAGGAAGCCGGTGTCTTGGGCGTATTGGCCGGAACCATCGGCATACTACAAGCGGCAGAAGCCTTGAAAGAAATTCTCGGCATTGGCGAATCTCTCGCCGGGCGCCTGCTCATTTACGATGCACTGGATATGTCTTTTCGGAGGGTCAAAGTTCCCAAGAATCCAAACTGTCTACTCTGTGGACCCAGCCCGACGATCAAGGAACTGCTTGATTACGAAATCTCCTGTACCTTGCCTCCGCCAGGATCCAACACAAACAACACCCCTTCTGCGTGATCTCTCAATACTTGATTGATTTAAACCAAATACCTTACACTTTCCTCTTCTTATGAATAAGGCCTTAAAAATAATTCTTCTGGTATTTCCCCTTCTTATCTTTGGAACAGGATGCACCATGGAAAAAAGTTTCATCTATTACCCCGAAAAAAAGATGATTGCCACGCCTGAGCAAGCCGGTCTTCCCTTTGAAGATCTCTATCTCCTCACGGAAGACGGAATCAAAATCAACGCCTGGTTTGTCCCTTATAAAGGTAGTGACCGGGGACTGCTTTGGTTTCATGGCAATGCGGGCAACATCAGCCACCGGGTCGATTTAATCCAGCGCCTGCATCATGAACTGAAGGTCAACATCTTCATCATCGATTACAGGGGATATGGAAAAAGCGAAGGGGAACAATCTGAAGAAGGGATCACAAAAGATGCCCGTGCGGCATATGACACCCTGCTTTCGCGAAAAGAGATTAATCCCAGACAAATCTTTATCTTTGGGCGATCACTGGGTTCGGCCGTCGCGGTTCAACTCGCAACAGAGAGTCAGGCTGCGGGGCTCATACTGGAAGCGCCCTTTACATCTATACGAGAAATGGTTCAGGTGACAGCGCCCTGGTTTCCTTTCAAAGAGCGGCTCAAAACCCAGTATAATTCCCTCAATAAAATTAAACAGGTGCATATGCCCCTGCTCATCATGCATGGAGATCAGGATAAAATCATCCCGTTTGAACAAGGACAACGGCTCTTTGAAGCCGCAAATAGTCCAAAAACATTTCATATGATTTCAGGTGCAGACCACAACAATTCCTATATCGTCGGCGGACACGCCTATTTTGAGGCCATCGCCCAATTTATAGAGAACATTCCTTTAAAATAATCTCGTTTTTTCCAGAAATAAAGTCAGTCATAATTCTCACGCTGGCATGAACCTAAAAACGGCTTTATCAAGCCGCTAAAGCTCTATTTTCATCGCCCTCATCCAAAGTCCTTTTCCAATAAAACAGTCGTGTTCACTTCAGTTTCAAGTCAATACGACCGATAAAACAAAGAGAGACCGGAAAAAGCAGTAAAGTTGGATCATAGGATGACAAGACATCAAACAAGAGGCACCCATTATTTTAATAATGTTCATCATGTATTTTGGATAAATCAATAAATGGACGAACTGCAAACAGCAGAAGTCGTCCTTCTGGTCGACGACGATCCGATACTGCGAAAAATCATCAAAGGCTCACTTAAGAAGTCTGGCTTTGATATTGTCGAGGCGGTCAACGGGAAAGAAGCCATCGCGGTTTTCAATGAAAAACATCCAGACATCGTGCTCCTTGATGTCGAAATGCCAATTATGGACGGCTTTCTCACCTGCGAAACCATTCGAAATCTTCCAAATGGACAATATATCCCGCTGGTCATGGCCACAGGCCTTGATGCCGATGACGCGGTAAATCGTGCTTATGAAGTCGGGGCAACAGATTTCATTACAAAACCTTTCAATTTAGCGCTCTTGTCTCATCGTTTGCGTTACATTCTACGTTCGGCACGACTGCTTAAGGATCTCAACGAAAGCAAAACCCGTTTAGCCACGGCTCAACGAATTGCTCAAATGGGAAACTGGGACTGGCATCTCAAAAACAATGCTTTTCACTGTTCAGAAGAACTTTGCAAGATCTTTGGAGAAACGCCTGAAAAACTGCCTAAAACCTACGACGCCTTCCTTGAGCTGATTCATCCCGATGATTGTCCAGAGGTTAAGCACAATATTCAGAGCGCCTTAAAAGAAAAAATATCCTGTAACATGGAATACCGTCTCTCCCTCAAAAATGGAATCACCCGGATCGTGCACAACCAGGCTGAGATCACATTGGACTCACACGGAAATGTAAGTCGAATGTTTGGCATGATTCAGGACATTACCGAACGTAAACAGGCCGAACAACGTGAAGCAAGGTTAGGACGTATTCTTAATGCCTCAAGCAATGAGCTGCTGGTCTTTAGAGCAGATACATTCCGCATTGTGGAAGCAAACAAGGGTGCCCGGCAAAACCTGGGATACCACATGGAAGAGCTTCGGGAATTAAATATCTTCAATTTAATGCCCGAATTGACAGCTGAATATTTCGATTCATTGATTCAACCGTTACAAAATAAAAACAAGGATCAAATCACGATAGAATCCTCCCATCGTCGAAAAGATGGATCCCGCTACCCTGCAGAACTACGATTACAGCTGGTTCAAACCGAGACGCCTCCTGTTTTTTTTGCCGTCGTTCAGGATATCAGCGAGCGAAAAAAGGCCGATGAAAAAATCAGGAATCTGGCTTATTACGATCCTTTGACACATTTACCCAATCGCGGGTTATTTCAGGAATATCTTAACCAGGCCATTCAAGGTGCCAAACGCAATCATAAAAATGTCGCGACACTCTTTATTGACCTCGATCGCTTCAAAAAAATAAATGACACATTGGGACACAGTGTGGGAGATCAGCTCTTAAAAGAGGTTGGCAACCGTTTAAAATCATGTATCCGCGCCAGCGATAACATTTCTTGTCTGGGAGAGAAAGCGGCTTCAGGCGTCGTTTCACGTTTTGGGGGGGATGAATTTTTAATTCTGTTGTCCGATATGAATAAAGCCGAGAGTGCATCGGTCGTTTCAAAACGTATTCTTTTAGCTTTTAATGTGCCATTTGAGACACATAATCATGACTTTCGCATTACGCCCAGCATTGGGATCTCGGTTTATCCTGAAGATGGCGAGGATGCGGAATCACTGATCAAAAACGCGGATACGGCAATGTATCACGCGAAAGCAAAAGGACGAAACAATTTTCAATTTTACACCAATTCAATGAATGTCAAGTCATTGGAAAAGCTGAACCTCGAGGCCGACCTAAGAAAAGCCCTGGAGAAAAATCAACTGATACTGCACTACCAACCTCAAGTTGACATTCAAACTGGGAAAATTGTCGGTACGGAGGCACTCCTGAGGTGGAAACATCCAGATCAGGGCATGATCCCGCCCAATGAATTTATTCCTCTGGCTGAAGAAACAGGCCTGATTCTCCCTATTGGAGATTGGGTTTTTTCTACCGCTTGTGCGCAGCAAAAAATGTGGAGTGATCTGGGATTTGACGCAATTCAGGTCTCGATCAACCTTTCCTTTCATCAACTGCGACAGCATACATTTATTCAAACCATCCACGACATTTTAAATACCACAAAGCCCAATCCTGAAAGACTGGAACTGGAACTCACGGAAAGCGTGATCATGCAGAATGCAGAAGAAACCATCCGATTGCTCAACAACATCAAAGAGATGGGCATCAAACTTTCTGTAGATGATTTTGGCACAGGATATTCTTCACTGAGTTATCTGAAACGCTTCCCCATCGATACCTTAAAGATTGATCGTTCATTTGTCCGGGACATCGTCTCCGACCCCGATGACGCCGCCATCGTCAAGGCCATCATTGCAATGGCAAACAGCTTGAATCTCAAAGTAATCGCAGAAGGGGTGGAAACAGCACAACAACTGGAATTTCTACGCCAACATGGATGTCATGAGATGCAAGGATATTATTTCAGCGAACCGCTGACCGCAGAAGCACTGACGCAACTGCTGACCCGGGAAAAAGACGACTCAAAACACTTGAATGAACCTACTTAAATCTCCCCGGAACAATCTTTCCTAAAATCACCGGATACCGGGCTCCGGTAACAGAAGGAATATTCGTCTCGCGCCTAAACCAGGTCTGATACGCCAACACGGCAAAAGTCATGGCCTCAATCGCTCTTGAATCAAGACCCAGCTTTTCGTAAGTAAAGACCGGAATCGGTGCCATTACGTCCCTCAAAAACGTCATCAGCACAGGGTTCTGTACCCCGCCGCCTCCGACAACAATCTCATCCAAAGGCCCATCTTTAAGGAGAAAACGACTCAAGTTCATTTCAATCGCGCCCGCCGTAAATGCCGTGACGGTTGCAATCAAGTCGTCCCTTGACAGACCCAGAACCCGCTGTTGATTCAAAAGATCATCTACCATTTTGGCACCAAACATCTCTCGTCCGGTACTTTTAGGGGGACGCTTTTTAAAAAAGGGATGCCGCAGGAGCTGAGCATAATACTCAGCATGGACCTTCCCTCGTGCCGCCATCGCACCATTTTGATCAAAACGTTTTCGCGAATGGGTCAACCGGGTCACCAATGCATCAATCAGCATATTTGCCGGGCCCATATCAAAGGCAAGGGTGTCTTCAAGGCTTCCGCCGGCTCGCAGGTAAGTAACATTACTGATGCCGCCCAAATTAATCACGGCGCGAGATGTCTTCCGGCTTTTTAAAAGATGGTAATGAAGATAAGGCGTCAGAGGTGCTCCCTCTCCCCCGGCAGCCATGTCACGTGGTCTAAAATCTGCGATTGTGGTAATCCCAGTCCGCTCCGCGATCACAGAAGGCTCTCCAATCTGAAGTGTTGAAGTGATCCGTTTTTTTCCGTGGCGAACAGGGTTTGGCAAGTGCTGAACAGTCTGCCCATGTGAGCCAATTAAACTGACATCACGGAGGTCGATTTTTGATTCATCGGCCAAACGCATCACCGCATCTGAAAAATATTCACCAATCAAAAAATTAAGATGACAAATCCGTTCGATCGAAACAGGATGACCTGAGGCCACCTGAATCAGTTCTTTTTGCAGGGAAAGGGGATAGGGATAAATATTAAAGGCCTCTAATTTAAACTGCAGCTTACGAACCCCGCCCCGAATATCAAGCAAAGCCGCATCCACGCCATCTGCGGAGGTTCCAGACATTAGACCAATGACTTTCATGCAAGCGAGGCTATAGAAAATGGAGACGAAGGTCAAGCCGGATTCAAAATTCTTGACAATTTCCGGGGAACCGGCATAATGAGCCCTTAGAAATCTGCGCGAAATCGAGAGTTAAGGAATCTGCAATGCCATCAAAACGGACGGAACACGACCATGGTTGAATTGGAAGAAAAACGCGGATGGATTGATCGTTTTTTCAAAGAAACGGGCTCAAGCTATGACGAAGTGGTTCATCGCTTCACCTTCGGCATCGACCGGCGATGGAAAAAAAAGATCCTCTCAAAGATGTCCTCGCCCAAAAAGGTGCTGGACTTGGCCTGTGGCACCGGCATCCTGACTTTTGGAATTAAAGCACAATACCCGCAATCACAGATCACAGGGGTAGATATCACTGAAGGATACCTTCAGGTTGCAAGATCAAAGGCGGGAGAAATGAATGTTCAGGATGTGACATTTATTCATTCCCCTGCGGAAGATTATTTATCGGATGAACGTTATGATGTGATTACTTCATCCTATCTGCCTAAATATGCGGACATCCCGCTTCTAATGGGGCACTTGCGACAGATGCTTGCGCCAGGGGGCATTATCATCCTTCACGACTTCACATATCCCACATCAAAGACGCTCCAGATGACCTTTGAGCTTTATTTTAAATGTGCACAACCAATTGGAGCCTGGGCCTACCCCGAATGGAAGGACGTCTTGGTTGAACTGCCTGCAGTCATTCGAAACACCGACTGGGTCGCGGAAGTCACACATGCAATGCGCAACGAAGGACTTTCCGATATAGAAGTCGAATCCCTGACCCTGCAAGGAGCCGCCCTCGTTACGGCAAAAAAGAGTATCGAATAAATCAGGATAAGAGTGTCTCAATTAAAAGGCCTGTTTCGTGATACGAAACAGGCCTTTTAATTGAACAAATAGCGATGGTCTTAAGAAGATCAGATTAGGCTGATTTGATGCCTTTTTCATTTTCATATAAAAGTAGCGGTTCACTTGCCCCACTAATCACTTCTTCCGTAATAATACATTCTTTCACACCCTCAAGTGATGGAATGTCGTACATCACATCCAGCATGACCTCTTCCAGGATAGACCTTAGACCCCGCGCACCCGTTTTTTGCTCATACGATTTCCTGGCTACGGCCTCAAGCGCACTGTTTGTAAATTTGAGTTTGACTTTTTCAAGCGAAAACAATTTTTCATATTGTTTGACCAAGGCATTTTTGGGCTTGCTTAAAATATCAACCAGCGTCTTTTCATCCAGATCCTCAAGCGTGGCGATCACAGGAAGGCGTCCGACAAACTCAGGAATCAGGCCATGATGAATCAGATCCTTGCCCTGGACTTTCGATAAAAGATCGCCAACTTTCCGCTCCCCTTTCGCTTTAATATCGGCACCAAAACCCATCGATTTGTTGTAAACCCGGCTTTCAATATGGTTTTCGAGTCCAATAAATGTGCCCCCGCAGATAAACAGGATGTTTGTCGTATCCACCTGAATAAATTCCTGATGTGGGTGTTTCCGCCCCCCCTGTGGGGGAATATTGGCGACAGTTCCTTCAATCAACTTCAAAAGGGCCTGCTGAACACCTTCACCCGAAACATCACGGGTAATGGAAGGAGAATCACTTTTTCGGCAAACCTTGTCCACTTCATCAATATAAACAATGCCTCTTTCGGCTTTCTCGACATCATAATCCGCAGCCTGCAACAACTTTAAAACAATATTCTCAACATCTTCTCCCACATAGCCCGCTTCGGTCAAAGTCGTCGCGTCTGCAATGGTAAACGGAACATCAATAATGCGGGCCAGGGTCTGCGCAAGCAATGTTTTTCCAGTGCCTGTCGGACCAACCATCAGGATATTTCCTTTTTGAAGCTCAACATCATCGCCTTGCGCATTCGATGCGACCCGTTTGTAGTGATTATGCACTGCAACAGCCAAGACTTTTTTTGCGCGGTGCTGACCGATGACATATTGATCCAGGGTTTTCTTAATCTCGGCGGGTTTTGGGAGTGTGGAAGAGCGGACTTCTTTTTCTTCTTCCCACTCTTCTGCAATAATATCATTGCAAAGATCGACACATTCATCACAAATGTAGACTGTGGGGCCCGCAATCAGCTTTTTGACCTCATCCCGATTTTTGCCGCAAAAAGAACACCTTAAGAGCACTTCTGTTTTATCTTGTTTTGCCATGAATCTCTCCAGAAATTTAGATTAGACCGCCGTACCGGCTTTCTTATTTTTTCTTGATGCTTTCAGCACGTTCAATCACTTCATCAATCAAGTGATAGGCTTTCGCTTCTTCGGCGGACATAAAATTATCACGCTCCGTATCCTCTTGCACTTTTTCAACGGGATTCCCCGTATGTTTTGAAATGATATGGTTTAAAGTGTCCTTGACGCGAAGAATCTCTCTGGCATGAATGCTGATATCCGTCGCCTGGCCCTGAAATCCGCCGCTCGGCTGATGTAGCATCATTCGCGCATTTGGAAGGGAATACCGCTTTCCCGCTGCCCCCGCAGTCAACAATAACGCACCCATGCTTGCAGCCTGGCCAATACAAATGGTTGAAACGTCGGGTTTAATATATTGAATCGTATCGTAAATGGCCATGCCTGAAGTCACCACACCACCGGGGGAATTAATATAGAGAAAAATGTCCTTCTCGGGGTCTTCCGATTCAAGAAACAACAACTGTGCGATAATCAGGTTAGAGACATTGTCATCAACACCCGTTCCTAAAAAAATAATCCGATCTTTTAAAAGCCTGGAATAAATATCATACGCGCGCTCTCCCCGACTCGACTGTTCTATTACCATAGGCACTAACATTAGGACGCTTCTCCTTTCACATCTTTCTTTTTCTTCTCCACTGTCGCTGTCGCTGTCTCAAATTTTGCTTTGGAATAAATTAAATCAAGCGCTTTTTGATCTTTAATTTGGGATTTCAATCCTTCCAAGGCACCTTCTTTTTGAAAGAAGGCCTGCTTCACTTCCTTAAGGGAAGAGCCTCGTCTTTCAGCAATCAGAACCAGTTCTTTTTCGACTTCTTCTTCGCTCACCCCTATGGCTTCTTTTTTCACAATTTCGCTCAAAATGAGGGCCTCTGCAACACGATGACGCGCTAGGGGTTCCAATTCTTTCATTAAGGTTTCCCGTTTGTCTGCTTCTTCGCCAAGCGTCTTTTGATCCGGAAAAGAGCCCATGATGCCATTTAGTTCACGTGCGACCAGGGAAGACGGAATTTCAAATGGGTTGCGTTCGATGAGTTGATCAATCAATGCCTTTTTTTGCTCATGTTCCTGCTGATGTTTCGACTCTTCCAATAAACCCTCTTTTGTTTTTGCCTTGAGTTCAGCCAGTGTTTCATGACCGAGATCCTTGGCAAATTCATCATCAAGGGCGGGCAAGACCTTTGTTTTCACTTCCTGAATTTCGATATGAAAGTCTACGCGCTTTCCCGCAATGGCCTTATTTTGAAAATCCTCAGGATAAGGAACGGCGAGATCCAGAATATCTCCTTTTTTCTTTCCCGTCAGCTCCGATTCAAGCGGCGGCGGAAAAGCATTGGAGCCCACCTGAATGGTGTATCCTGCTTGTTTGCCATCCTGAACAGGCTTGCCGTCTAAAAAACCTTCAAAATCAACAATCACAAAATCACCCGAAACAATGGCATGGTCTTCGGTACAGACTTCAAGCTGGCTCTGCTCCTCTTGCTTCGCGACCAGGGCCTTATCCAGATCTTCGTCAGAAACCTGGGCCTCCCGACGAGTCAGGACAATCCCCTCATAATCCCCTATCGTCACCGAAGGTTTGACTTCAACCGTGGCGGTAAAAGAAAGGGCCGATCCCTTCTTGGCCTCTACTTTGTCAAAAGAGGGAAATTCAACGGGGAAAATGCCGGTTTCTTCGACGGCCTTCTCGTAATAATCCGGCACTAGCTTCCGGACAATGTCATCGGCAATAGCAGGGCCATACTTTTTTTCAAGCAGGGATACGGGGACTTTTCCAGGTCGAAAACCAGGAACCTTGACTTGGCGATTGAGGTCAGAATAGGCCTCTACAAATGCTTTGGAAACAACTTCTTCCGGAATTTCTATCGTAAGGGATTTCTTGACAGGGGAGATTTCATCGACTTGAACTTTCATAGACCTCTTCTTTTGGCTAAATTGCGGTTATTCTATCGTTGAGGATAGATGTTGTCAACTTCAGGATCTTCCAGGAGACGCCAGCACTAACGCGAGAGAAACCTTGGAACCGTACGAGAGGGGGGACTTGAACCCCCACAGGATACCCCACCAGATCCTAAATCTGGCGCGTCTACCATTCCGCCACTCTCGCTTTAAAAATGTTGCAATGTTTATAAATAGATGGCCGATTATAGCATGAGCGGATTCCAAGGGAAAGAAATTGATTTCACAATTTCTACCAATCAATCAAAACATTTCCCCAGGTCACGCCGCCACCAAAAGCAGAGAGAATTAAACGCTCCCCTTTGTTGACTCTGCCCGACTCACAGGCAAGATCCAGCGCAATCGGAATCGTTGATGAAGACGTATTTCCAAATTTGCTGAGACTGACTTCTGTTTTGTTCATCGGGACGGAAATCCGGCTCAATACCGCTTCTAAAATCCTTAAGTTCGCCTGGTGAAAAATAAAATAATTAATTTCATCAGGACGAAGACCTGTTTCCGTCAAAAAATCAGTCAGCGCAGCAGTCATTTTTCTGACCGCCACCCGAAAAAGACCTTTTCCTTCCATCTTCATATAATGATCGCCTGTTTTCAATGTTTCCTGTGAGATTGGGAGAACAGATCCGCCCGCCGGCAAATAGATCAACTGATGATGCGCACCATCCGCCCCCAATCGAATCTGCCGAATCCCGCGCTCGGCGTTTTTTAAAACCACGGCACCCGCCCCGTCACCGAATAAAATCGCCGTGGAAGGATCTGCCGGATCGATGAAGCGGGACTTCACATCGGTCGCAACAACGAGCACCGTCTTTGCTGTGCCGCTTTTAAGGTACTGATCCGCAATGGACAAGGCGTAGATAAATCCGGAACAAGATGCATTGAGATCAAAAGCGGGAATATTTTTCATAGCGGGTGATACTTCAGCCAGCCCTTTTTGAACCAGACAGGCGGTAGACGGAAAATATAAATCCGGGGTCGTCGTGGTCACAAGAATCAAATCAACTTCACTTGCAGAAACCCCGGCAGATTGAAGGGCTTTTACGCTGGCTTCGATTGCAAGCGATGAGGCTTTATCCTCCGGGCCAGCCCAATATCGGGTCTTAACCCCTGTCTTCCGAACAATCCCTTCTTCAGGAATCTTCAAAGACGCTGCAAGCGCTGTATTGGTCACCAAACGCTTTGGAAGCGCGCGACCCGTTCCGATAATGGACGATGGCATAGTGGCGGAAGTATAGCAGTTTGCAGGGAGGCATTTACAGATTCTTCTTTAAAAAATTGTGCGAAATAAGCCCTCCACGACAGCTGTATCAACGAGGATTTCTTGCGAATTCACAGCATTTCTGATATTTATGAGACTTCGAGATCACTCAATGACACACTTTATTTTTAAGAAAGATGGGATGTTGCGCGGGATTGCATTAAGCCTCACATTACTATTATTGGCCGGATGTGCAGGATCTGAAAAAAAATCAGAGCTCTTGTCTCTTTTGGGGGTCGATGAAAAAATCGTCGATTCCAATGAAGACCCCGAAAACACCTATGACGCGATTACCCTGCTCAAACGGGGAGAAGCCTTCTACGTTAAGAAAGATTATATTGAAGCGGTGGCCGAATTCGACCGTTTTTTAATGCTCCACCCTTTTCACAGAATGGCCGCTTTCGCTCAGTTTAAAATGGCCATGAGTTATTATGAACAATTGAACACCATTGATCGTGATCCGGGTCCAATGGAAAAGGCCATGACCTCATTTCAAAAAGTGGTGTCGCAATATCCCCAATCCCTGTATGTGGACGAAGCTTCAGAAAAAATTACAAAACTCAAACTACGTGAGTCGGATCATGAGTTTTTGATTGGGCATTTCTACTACAGAACAGAAGCCTACCCTGCGGCCATCGCCCGGTTTGAGAAGATCCTGACGCAAAACCCTGAAGACATACTCATGGAAAAAACACTTTATTTCCTGGGACGCTCACAATTTGAACTGGGAGAGCATGCCAAGGCAGCTGAAACATTCAAACAACTGCTTCAGCAATACCCTCAGTCCTCTTTTGAACCCAAGATTCATAAAATCCAGCCTAAATTACAGGCCGCTTCCTAAGTTTCGTGGACAACAACCCAACAGGGCTCTACCCCATTTTCTTGCATTTAAAAAACCGTCGTGTGGTCATGATCGGCGGCGGGCCGGTGGCCGAACGTAAAGTTGCGGGTCTCATCCTTTCCGGAGCAAGGATTAAAGTCATCAGCCCGGACTTTACTGAACAGTTAAGTGTGTGGGGAAAACAGGGAAAAATCAGCCTCGCCCAACGGCCTTATCAATACGGAGATCTGCAAGGGACAACACTCGCATTCACAGCAACAAATCGATCAGAGATCAATCAGGCTGTTTCAAAAGAAGCAGAAAAAGAGGGCATCTGGCTCAATGTGGCAGATCAGTCCTCTCCGGGGAATTTTATTGTTCCCGCCAGTTTCTCGGAAAAAGATATCGCCGTCGCGGTTTCTTCACACGGGAAAAACCCAGCACTCGCGGCTAAAGTACGAAATCGCATCCGTGATTTTTTAAACCAACCCTTGTCATCACAAGACCGCTAAAATAAAGGGTACCCATAAGGAATACGATGAAATCAAAAAAAATCATGAACTTAAAGACACTTCAGGAAGAAGTGTCCCGCTTAAAACAAAAGAAAAAGAAAATCGTATTTACCAATGGCTGTTTTGATCTCATCCACGTCGGTCATGTCCGATACCTTAGCGAAGCGCGGGCGCTGGGGGATGTCCTCATCGTCGCGGTCAACGCAGATGCCTCCATCAAAAAAATCAAAGATCCGAGACGGCCCATCGTCGTGCAATCTGAACGGCTTGAGGTATTATCCGCGCTTGAATGTGTGGACTATCTTATTTTATTTTCTGGGAAAACCCCGCTCCGCCTGATTACGGCGCTCACACCGGATATACTCGTCAAAGGAGGCGATTGGGATTTGGATAAAATTGTAGGCCGGGAACATGTTGAGCAGCACGGGGGGAAAGTCGTCCGCATCCAGGTCGTAAAAGGCGCCTCCACCACCTCCATTATTGAACGTGTTTTAGAACGATTTAAAGGAAGCTCTCATTAAGTCATGAATTGTTTTTTCAACCCATACTTAATCAGAAGATGCCTAAAGGATACGCAGGAATGAATTCCAGTTTAATCAGCGCCTCACCTTTTATCTCCATTTTTAAAGCCATTGAAGCCAAACAACGCAAAATCAAGATCAACGGTTTAAGTGGATCAACCCAGGCGCTTTTTCTTTCTTCAATTGCACGTGCCGGAATGCCTTTTTGCGTCGTGACGCCCACGAGGGAAGCGGCGCTTCTGCTTTTTCAAGAACTCACCTTTTTTTTAGAAATTGATCGCCCCGAAGCAAGTGAAACGCCTCCCTTAAGCGCCCTGTTTTTTCCACCCTGGGACATTCTGCCTTACGAACCTTCAAGCCCTCGCCCGGACCAAATCGCACAGCGGCTTTCAGTGCTCCGTCGATTGGCGCTTAAAGAACGGGTCTGCCTTGTGACCACAGCCGAAGCCTTTTTGCAGCAAGTCCCCTCCAAAACCTGTTTACTGGATCAAAGCACGACCCTAAGTGTGGGAGATACGATTGCGCGGGAAGACTTAATCAAAAAATTGAGTCGTACCGGTTACGAAGACGCAGGTTCCGTCACCCTGCCAGGAGAGATTTCCTTACGCGGCGGCATCGTGGATTTATATTCCCCTGCATCTCATTCGCCGGTGCGCATCGAGTTTTTTGACGACGAAATTGAATCCATCCGAAGATTCGATCCCGAAACGCAGCGATCCAGTGAGGCGATTGACTCGATTGACATTATTTTAGGACGGGAAAACATCTTTAACCCACTCCATCACGCCGTCTCTTTTTCAGATTATCTTTCCAATGACACAGCACTCATCCTTGATGAGCCCACAGAATTACTGCAGCATGGCAAGTATTTAATAGAGGAAGCGGAAGATGCCTCTGTTTTTGCCGAAAAACGCAATCCGCACTATCCAAAAGTGAATACCCTCTACCTGCCGCTTTCGCATCTGCAGGATGCAGGTGCCGGACGGACAACCCTCGACATGGAAACCCTTTACATGAAGGCGGAAAAAGACGCCCTGCGCTTTTCTTTCGAGTCCCGTTCCATCGCCTCGCTTGGTTTTTCCCGCCCCGGACAAACCTTTGCCGAAGCGAGCGAACAACTCAACCAACTTCGACAAAAACACCTGATCATGCTGGTCATCAAAAATCCACACCAAGCCGAACGTTTCAGGCGACTGCTCACAGACCATGATATTCCCTGGACAAACTGGGATGGAGAACCCGCACAAACTCTCAAAGTACCCGCCCCGGTGTTGTTGAAAATTGGGAACATTTCGGAAGGCTTTGCGCTAACGGGCCTGGACGTTATATTCCTCACGGAAGAAGCGCTCGCCGGAGGCGGCAAACATCATCACGCCACACCCACGAAACGACAAACAGAGACAGGAAAACGGGCGGGCTTTCTTTCCTCATTTGAAGATTTAAAACCGGGAGATTTTGTCGTTCACCTCGACCACGGCGTGGGAGAATATATCGGGTTGAAACGATTGACCATCCGTCAAGGAGAACGAGATGAAGGCTACGCCTCTGACTTTCTCATTATCGAATACCTGGGGAAAGACAAGGTCTATGTCCCCCTTGATGCCCTGAATCTCGTCCAGCGTTATGTCGGCGCAGATAGCCGCAAACCAAAACTCGATAAGCTCGGCGGTGCGCGGTGGGCCAAAACAAAGGCGCGGGTCAAAAAGGAAATTCAAGAAATGACACAAGAACTTTTAAATTTATATGCGGAACGCGAAGTGTTAGAGGGGCACGCCTTTTCATCCCCGGCTTCGGATGCAGAGGCCTTTGCCGCCGCTTTTGAATACGAGGAAACACCCGACCAGCTGCGCACGATTCAGGAAGTGATTGCCGACATGGAAAAACCCAAACCCATGGATCGTCTTGTCTGTGGCGATGTCGGATACGGAAAAACAGAAGTCGCCATGCGAGCCGCCTTTCAGGCTGTCATGGACAACAAACAAGTCGCGATGATTGTTCCTACCACGCTCTTGGCCCAGCAACATTATCAGACTTTTGTAGAACGTTTTGAACCCTTCCCTGTCAAAGTGGCCGTTTTAAGCCGTTTTGTCTCACGGGCGGAGCAAAAAGAAGTCCTGAGCGCCCTCAAAAAAGGAACAGTGGACATCCTCATCGGCACACATCGCCTCCTTCAAAAAGATGTCATTTTTCGGGATTTGGGTTTGATTGTTGTCGATGAAGAACACCGTTTTGGCGTGCGGCATAAAGAATGGCTCAAAAAGATGCGAAAAGAAGTCGATGTACTCACGCTCACCGCCACCCCGATTCCCCGCACCTTGCAAATGGCGCTCGCGCAAGTGCGCGACCTTTCCGTCATCGAAACCCCGCCGGCAGACCGGCTTGCAATTCGCACCATCATGGCTCCTTTTGATCCAAGTATTATCCGGGAAGTCGTTTTCAGAGAACTTGTTCGCGGCGGCCAGGTTTTTTTTCTGCACAACCGGGTGCATAATATTGAAAAAATCGGCCTCTTTTTAAGCGAACTGATTCCTGAAGCCAAAATTGGCATTGCGCATGGGCAAATGCGTGAAGGCGCACTTGAAAGCGTTATGAGAAAATTTATCAATAACGAATACAACCTGCTTTTGACCACGACCATTATTGAATCAGGCATCGACATACCCTCCGCAAACACCATCATTATCAATGACGCAGACCGCTTCGGGCTTTCAGAACTTTACCAGCTTCGGGGACGTGTCGGGCGATCCGGAGATCAGGCCTATGCCTACCTTCTTGTCCGGGAAGATCGCATTTTGACCGAAGAAGCCAAACAACGGCTGCAAGCCATACAGGAGTTCACCGAACTGGGTTCTGGATTTAAGGTGGCGGCCCGTGATCTCGAAATACGCGGTGCGGGGAACCTTTTGGGACAAGAGCAATCCGGGCAAATCGCCTCCGTGGGTTTTGAACTCTACCTTGACATGATCAATGACCTCGTCACGCGCTTAAAGGGCGCACCCGTAGAGAAAAAAGTCGAAACCACGCTACATTTTCGGGTATCTGCCTTTATCCCTGAAGACTATCTGAGCGATGCCTTTCAACGGCTTTCCCTCTACAAGCGGCTTTCAAATTGCGAAGATCTTGAAGAAATACAGGGCATACGAAACGAATTGGAAGATCGTTACGGCCCGATCCCCGACCCGGTTGAGCATTTATTGCAAATCATTCAACTCAAAGGCATGGCCAAAACGCTTCGAATGAGCAAAATCGAAGAGCGCGGAAAAAACATCCGCTTTTCCTTTGACGATTCGGGCGAGCCGCCTCAAATTGATCCGCAACAATTGCTCACCCAATTTCCAGAAAAAATCCGGTTTATTAATCCCTATGCTTTTGAACTGGCGATTCGAGACAATGCATGGGAAAATATCTATCTGGAAACCGCGCTCTGTTTAAAAACCATGCAGGACGGAGTTGCACCTTGAAGTATGCTTTTTTGTTTTTAATCCCTTTTTTGTTCACCCTGGGCGGATGTGAAAAAAAAGATATCGATCCCCAACAAGCCGTCCTCGCAGAGGTCAATGGAGAAGGGATTACGGTAGAAGAGTTACGCGCCCTTATGCCGGAAGAAGGTCCTGAGGAGGGAGAAAACAATGACCCAGATGCCTTAAAAAATAACGAAAAAACCACGATGGCCGAGATTGAAGCCCTGAAACGTGGCTTGCTCGACCAATTGATTGACCGGAAAATGCTCCTTCAGGAAGCCCGCCGCCTGAACATTGTCCTTGGCCCATCCGAAATCAAAAACCAGGTAGACCAATTGCTTGACGGTGTCGATGAACCTACTTTCTTCAAACGTCTTTCAGATCAAAATATTTCAAGGGAAAGCTGGGAAAAAGCAACACATGAAAACCTACTTATTGAAAAACTACTGGATCAGCTTGCACGTGAAGGAGACGCGAAGGCACTGAACATCTCTGAAAAAACGGTACAAGATTATTATGACAAGAACCCTGAACAATGGCATGTGGACGAACAACTCAAGCTCAGGCAAATCGTGGTCGATAGCGCTGAAAAGGCCCGGACGCTACGGGCCACGATTCTCAATGGCGGTCATTTTTCAGAAATCGCCAAAATTCATTCCATGCAGACCCACACAGAAGATGGGGACGGACTCGGTTATGTATCACGCGAAGAAGTACCCGACGAGTTTGCCCCTCTTTTTGAACTTGACATCGGATCGGTCAGCGAGGTAATCAAGACAGCCTTTGGCTATCATCTTGTCTTAATCGAGGATAAGCGTCCGGCACAGATACTCCCTTTCGAGGAGATTCGAGAAAAACTTTACCAGCAATTACTCGACAAAAAAAGAGAACTGGCCTTCTCAAAATGGATCGAAAAATTACGTTCACGCACAGAGGTACGCATCAATGAAGAACTCCTTAAATCATTTTCTTAAGTCCGTCATCCTCATTTCACTGATCACAGCGCATGTGATGCTTTTAACGCTTCAGGGGCAGGCCGCAACATCCATTGACCGCGTGGTCGCCATTGCCGGTGATGAGATTATTACGCAAAGCGAACTGGATCGTATTATCCGTTCCAGAAAGGACGCGGGTGAGCCGATTGACCCGAAAAAAGATCATTGGGAGATACTGAAACAACTGATTGAAGAGCAGCTGATCGTTCAGGAAGCGAAAAAAAAAGGGGTGACCGTCACAGAAGATGAACTTGAATTTGCACTGAAAGACATCGAAAAGCGAAACCGGATTCCAGACCGGGAGGCCCTAAAAAAGGCCGTCGCAATGGATCATCTTTCCTGGGAACAATACCTCAACAACCTCAGCAATCAGTTAACAGCCCTTAAACTCTTAAGCCGTGAGGTCAATACCACCGTCACTTTGAGCGATGAGAAGGTGAAAGAATATTACGAACAACATGCCGACCTTTTTGCCTTGCCCGACCGGGTACAATTAAGACAGATTTTGCTCCCCTTTTCTGAAAATGCAAATCAAACCGAAATAGACAATATTAAAAGCAAAGCGGAAAAAATATATGATGAAGCGCACAGCGGCACCGATTTTTTACAATTGGTTCAACGATACAGTGAAGGACACGAAAAAAAAGAAGGCGGAGATTTGGGTTTTTTTAAAAGAGGCGACCTCACACCCAAAATAGACGAAGTCATCTTTCAACTCAAAGAAGGCGAAATCACCCCGCCGATTGAAACGCCTCTGGGCATTCATATTTTTAAAATTGAAACTCAGGAAATTGGACGATTAAGGCCCTTTGAAACGGTGCAACGCAAAATAAAAGAACAGTTAATCATGGAAAAAACGGCTGAGCTGCGCTCACAATGGATCGAAGACCTCCGCAAACGTTCTTTTGTCGAGGTGAAATAGAGCACACGTTTCCCCTATTTTGGATGGCAGAAAAAAACTCAGACCGCTAAACAAACGAGAGACTTAAACATCCAGGGATTCTTCAGGCAAACGGGGCTTTTCCGTAATCATTGATCCGATCCGCTTCCAAACATCCATTTTCCCCTCTTTTTTTAAAGATGATGTCAGCAAAAGATCCGTAATCCCATAGATAGACTTGATCGTATCGGTTTGAGCTTTTCGTTTCCCTTTTGCGATTTTATCGGCCTTCGTCGTAATAAAAAAAGCGGGAATGGAACGATGGTCCAGCCATTCTTTCATTTTAATATCGAGCGGGCTCTCAGGGTGACGAATATCAATCAACATGCCAACCCCATGAAGGGTTTCTTTTTTGGTCAGATACGCATTAATCATGGGCCCCCAGGCATTTCGCGTTTCTTTCCCCACTTTGGCATACCCATAACCCGGCAGATCGACAAGATAAAACGCCTTGTTGATTAAAAAATACTGGATTAATTGGGTTTTTCCCGGGGTTTTGGCCACAAAGGCGACCTTCCGCCCCAAGAGATGGTTGATGAGAGAGGACTTGCCAACATTAGATCGCCCAATGAGGGCCACTTCAGGCAAACCATCTTTTGGACCGTCTTCCCATCGGGGTGCGGCCTTGATGTATTCAATTGAAATCAACTTCATCGTGTTTTTTCTTCAATAAACATCGTGATTTGCCCGCCTGTTTGACTTGACATGGTTCAAACAAAAATATAATATCCCCCAACTTGCCGAAGTGGTGGAATTTGGTAGACACGCACGTTTGAGGGGCGTGTGGGGCAACCTGTGGGGGTTCAAATCCCCCCTTCGGCACCAAACTTTCCTGACAAACTCAGTACTCGATATCAATATGCTCTCCGTCCCAAGATTTCCCCTGCGTTAAGAATGAGCGCCTCATCCTTACACCCGATTTTCCTTCGAGCAGGTTATACCATAAAAAGACCTCACCACATCACTTAAATCCCTCTCAGAAACCCGTCTTTCAATTTTTCTACATTTGAAATTGCAGAATCTCTACCGCTGAACAGGGAAAGATCGCAAGATGAAGGAACCATGAGGTACCCGCCTGCCGGAACCATGGCCAAACTCATGGCTCAGACATTGTTTTCCGGTGTAATATCCGAAACATGCTGGCCCGAGGCAAAACCCAGGGCTCGCCCCAGTAAAAGGTCCTTGAATTTAATCCCCCTCCCTGGTTTCGGTTTCAGGGTCTGCGGTCTCTGGCATAGGGACATCGCCGAGTATTTCTATTGCTTCTGCGGGCCTGAAAAACCGTCGATAATCCCTGCCCAGGGCGGCATAGGCTCCAAAGGTTGCGTAGGAGTCGGCATTGCTCAGAGCGTCACGTCCGGGGTAATGATCCTGGAAGGAGTATGTGTCGTGGTTAAAATCGCTATAGGTGGCATGAAAGGCTTCATGCAGTATCACCCCGGCTAATCGTTCCTCAGCAATATTTTCGGTAAAACACCCAAAAAAGATCGTAAAGGTGTTGGAGCCTGGATGAGAACTGCCCAAGCGATCCGCCCCTTCTCCATTTTCAGGGCAGGTATCTGAACAATAAGGATCCAGGCTGTTCAGGTTAAGACCTGAAAAAGCCCTTCGAATGGGGTTGATGGCATTCGCAAACTCTTCGAAACTTTCAGTCGAAAATGAATCGGCCTCTGACAAGGGCCAGCGTTGATGCCGCTCTCTCCAAAGGGGACTGTCAATATTAAAGTGGGTATTGAGCATTTGTAATTCTCGATAGACCACCGGACCGATACGTGCGTAACGTCCTTCCGTATGCGGCGCATACCGCCGGATGTGCGATTGAAATTCCGTCAGCCACTCCAGGGCCGCTAACCTCCAGGTCTGCGCCACGCCGATCAAACGGTTAATCGTCTCCAACTGTGCATCTTGGCAAGGGCTGCCTTCTGGTGTCGCAAGGGAAAAAGAAGCGCCCTCATACGGGAACAGCGCCAATCCGGGAGACGTTTCCACTTCCTGCCTTTGTACGAAATGCAAGGGAGTGCTGGATCGCATTCGTCCCTGATCTAAAGAAGAGGCGCTGGCTTGCGCTGTGGATGGATGCGCGGCTTCCTTGTCAAGACCTCTGAAAGCCTCGGTTGAGACAGTGGGCCTTTCTGTAGAACCAAGCTCCTGAACACACTCTTGGGTCACCCCCTGAAAAGCCTGATTGCCAAGCATGCGTTGTCTCTGTAGATTCAAGCACCCGACAGGGTTTTCGCCCATGAATTTAGGAGCCGGTCTTCTGAAATTTCCAGGCCTTACCAAAGGCTCTGTCTTCTGCCTTTCTCTAAATACCTTCATAAACCCTCAGGGCCATTGGATTGACGGTCATAAAAAATGTAAAGGTTCCACGAGACACCGATTCCAGCGCGTCTCGCGCCTTAATCCCATCTCAAACACAACCCTTGAGTCTCTTTAGATGTGTTCGGGCTTGCCAATCCAGCTGCGCCAACTGATGCGCATCCTTTCGATAACATTCCACACGAAAATGCTTCATTCCCCTCACTTTAAGTACGTGTATCATGCCCTTTGAAACAACTCCGCTCTATCCTTCTCACCCATATCGCAGTCTCGTTCCAAAAGTTTTGATCCGGGGAAACCGGGCTGGCACAATAGCGCCTCATTTTCCACAAGCAATGTGGATAAGCTGGGAATAAGTCATCCTTATTTTTGAAAGCCCCTTGATTTTCATTGGGTTTCTACAGATTGCACAATATAAAGGCAAAATAAAATAATCAATAAAATCAATATGTTAACATATTAATGACCGATTTTCATTAAAATGAAGCTTCGAATATTTTTCTAAAAAAAGTCAACCTACAATATGTGGACAACATCGGGGGTTCACTACAAGATACAGGGATTCATCTTTTTCATGAGAAAGTGATGGCTTAAAAAAGAGCATCTTAAAGGGGTTTTTCATAACGACTTCACTCAAATCCCGCTTGGAGTACAGCTTTACAAGCAAAATTTGAAAAAGGCAAAAAAAATCGTCCGCTGCAGGACGATTTTTTTAATATCGATCACCTCGGACAAACTCAGGACAGGGCTTTTTGTTTGTAGCTTTTGAGAAGTGTTCTTTCCGTATGAAACCCTTTTTGAAGCAACTTCATCCGTGCCTGGACACAGGCTTTTGTCTCGGAATCGGCAGAAAGAATACGCTGGATCAAATCGACTTTACGCCTCGATTCTTCATTTCCAAGACGACTTTCCTTTGTCATGTTTCGAACTTGACGAATCAGTCCTTCTCTCTCTTTATCTATCGAAGCAATGAAATCCCAATCGCCTTTTTGAGCGACAGCCAACATCTGCTCTGACAAGGTACAAATGGATTCATAGACCTCTAATTCTTTTGCCAGCATTCGATTAGACTGCTCCATAACTTACGGTCTCCTTCGCGCATTCCAGGTTTTGCGCTTGAGCTGTTTTCCTGACTTCATCGGTAATCCCCACCCACCCTGCTTTTAGTTCAGTGAGAATTTGTACCACCTGATCCAGTTTTTTCTCATCATCATGCAAATTTGCATCAACCAACTGTAAAGACATGTAATCGTACAAGCGCCTCAAATTTTCAGCGATCTCCCCGCCCACATCCATATTAAGACTGAGGTCGAGTTCTCCAATAATATTGATGGCCTTGGAGATTGCTTCCCCCTTGGCCGCCAAATGACCTCGTTGCATTTCATTTTTTGCAAATGCAGTTGAAGCGATTGCACCTTCAAGTAACATTAAAATGAGCCGATGCGGATCGGCCGATGCCACTCCCGTTTCCATCCCGATTTTCGAGTATTGCTCTACATAACTCTTATTCACAGGTTGATTCTCCTCATTCTCCTAAAACCCCCTCAGCTTATTTTTTCCCTGTCTTTGGAATCGTTGATAATGCCGCCAGTTGCTGCGTGAGAAAATCACTGCTCGCCTGAAAATTACTCAAAAGAATATCAAGCGCGCCAAATTGCTTTCGATACCGGGCTTCAATATCTAACAAACGTGTGTTGATCGTACCGCGCTGATCTGCCAGATCGTCTATGCTCTCATTAATCCCCTTTGTTCGGGATTCTATTGTCCCCGTCGAACTCAGAATCTCCGTGGTCAAGGCTTCGAGTTGAAACGCATAGCCTTCTGAATATGCGATTGTCCCACGGGCTCCTGTTGCGCCGCCTGTGACTTGAATTCTGAGTCCTTCCGCAATATTTCCTGTACCCACTGTCAGGAATTGACCAAAACCCGTTGAAGCGGCACCATTAATCGTGCCAGCGACATTCACGCCGACCGTGTCTGTTTGTGTCGCCCCCATCAAGTTTTCTGCGCCGTTGCCCCCTGAAATACTCACTTTTGAATTTGACCCGTACCCGCTCGAAGTGATGGTCAAAACACCCGCAGATTCTGAAACGATTACGGAAACACCGGCATCCGAAAAGGCGCTTAAACCGTTAATTTTGGCCTGCACCTCCGTGGCAAGCGCGCTCGCACTGGCATAAGTCCCTGCCGCCAGCGTAATCGAGCCTGAGGTATCATCCACAGTTAAATTAATGACATCGTTGGAATCCGCCGTAATCGTCAAACCTGCTGCAGCACTTCCAAGAGTATTACCCTGGGTCGCCAAGGTTGTAATATTGATGGCGTATTGACCCGGTTCCGTTTTGTCTGTTGCGCTGACGTACTGAAGCAAACTGTCGGAAGGCTTCCCCTGCGCCACAAAAATGCCCGAAATGTCGTTATAATGATCGCTGATCGCGCTTTGCAGTTTTGCAGAATCCAGCCCCAGAGTGCCATCTTCCTGAAATGAAATTCCCACATCACTCAAGCTCGTTAAAGCGCCCGATAAAGCCGTCACGGAAGAGGTCAAGATACGATTGATTTTTGTGCCAATGGACAATGTCGCCGTATCCCCTTGCAGTACAGCCGACTCCCGGGTTGAGGCATTGTAGGCAGTGAGTTCGTCAATAGAGCTCTTCACTGCATTATACGCAGCAACAAATGATCCGACAGATCCCGCCACAGTACTTGTATCACGTGTAATACTCACTGACGATGGGCTGCCGCTGTTTGTTTTCAGCAAATTCAATGTCACCCCTTGAATGACATCTGAAATCGTATTTGAAGATTTTGTAATGGAAACACCGTCCACCTTAAAAACAGAGTTTGCGGCAGTCACCGTCTCTGAAAGGTTTTGAGTGCCAGCCGGATCATGAGCCAGTAAAGTTGAGAGCGCAGCATCGCCCGAAACAGAAATTTTAAGACTATTTTGAAGACCAATGTCGTCAGAGGTCAGGGACAAACGGTAAGGATTCGAGGCATTTCCATCATTCACTATTGTGGCCGTTACACCGATACCTGCGGCATTAATCGCATCCCGAATCCCCGAAAGCGAGTCATTTGTGCTATCGATCGTGACCGTACCTGCACCCGCGCCGTTACCCGTAAAAGTTGAACCGGTGTATTTTCCGGTCCCTGCGTCAAAACTTCCGCCGCTGATGCTTCCAAAATCAAAGGTGAGCGTCCCCGTTCCGATGGCATCACTTGTATTGGTCTGCCCTACCGCAACCAGTTTTTGCTGGGCCGCCAATTGAGTGGTTTCGACCGAATAACTCCCCGGAATTGCACTTGAATCCGCTGTTGCGGTGAATGAGCTGGTATCTGCCGAGTTCGCAATCAGGTTTTGATATTTTGAAACGGCACTTAGCCCTTTTACCGCAGTCTGAAATGAGGAGATCGAAGATTTTAAACCGCCATAACCACTGAGTTTGGCTTGAAACCCTGCTTCTTTTTGATCAATAAAGAGTAATGGGCGACGCTCAATTTCGAGCAAAGAAGTAATGATGCCATTGACATCAAGGTTTGAACCAATACCTGGAGAAGCAATTCCCATGTCATATCACCTTATTGAGTGGAGCTCATCGTCATAATTACTATTTTCAATACATCCAAAGTCTTGTCCAGGCGCAAAAATGGCCTTGTATCTTCAGGAAAATTTGTGCTGAACCACTTGAAGACACTGATGAAACTTTAGTGAGTGTAATGCATCTTTGATGCCGGGTATTTAAGCCAGGACATCAAGAATGGCGCTGTCCGTCATCTCAGTCCGGCGAGCCAAAGAAAGCACTTCCTCCGACGGAATCTGACGAATGACCTGATTCGTTTCAGAGTCAATAACCCGAATCACGGGCCGCTCCAGTTCATCATCAATGCTGAACTGGACGTTACGCTTTAAACTCACTGCATATTCATTCAAGTTGTTGACCGTTGCCTGGAGCGCTTCACGTGTGGCTTCCGGCGCACCTTCGCTTTTGTCCCGTCCCACTGAACCCTGACTTTCGGAAACAGAGGGCACATTTTGCCCATCAATAGGCAGGTTTTCTCTACGAGTGGCCTGGGGTGAGGGCGATGATCCGGACAATGGCACAACAGCCTGAGGGGTAGAATTAATCGTATTCATTTTTATCCTCCCACAAATCGAGATTGCGGCCGGGGGAACCGAAATCCCCCCGGCGCAACACACTATTTATGTCGACTGACTTACCATTATTGCAGCAGGGCCAGCACACTCTGCGGCAAACTATTGGCTTGCGCAAGAATGGCAATACCGGACTGCTGCAGGATCTGACCTCGCGCCAAAGCGGCCGTCTCTTGTGCAAAATCCGCATCTTCGATACGACTTTTTGAAGCTGCAAGGTTTTCAGAACTTGTCTGAATACTGACAATCGTGGATGAGAAACGGTTTTGAATCGCACCCAGATCCCCTCGGGAACTGTTCACTGTCGCCAATGCGGCATCAATCACCGTCAAGGCGCTGGTTGAACCCGACGCAGTCGTTAAGTCGAGGGATGAGACTCCCGCTCCAACGGTCGCCGTGGCGGATTGATATCCCGCAGTCAAACCGGTCGCGGTTATCCCTGCAGCTGTACCACCAATCGTAACACCACCCGAATCGGTCGAACTCAAATCAAAGGTTGCCACGGTCGTATTGGTTCCTGCCGTAAAACCGGTTTCTGCATCAGTGTTTGAACCACTCACCTCAAGGGTGATATTCCGACCATCGGCCGCAGTTAAGGTCACCCCACCATTTGTACTTGTGCCAAATGTCGCGGTCACTCCCGTTTGCGCACTGACTGAGTTGATCTTTCCGGCAAGGTCATTACTCCGAGTCACCGCATCCGCTGCAGCAGCAAAAGCGCCAAGATCAACACCATTCAAAAGCACTTCTCCAGCACTAATCGCAGAAACACTGGTCACGTTACCACCATTCAGAGCTGTCGCATCTATCGTAGCGGTCACACCCGTCTCGCCTGCAACGGCATTAATGGCTGCGACTTTTGAAATCGCACTTCCAGTGCCGTTTGAATAGGAAACCCCGTCACTGGCAGTCGCACCCACCTGATAACCATTTAAAGTAATGTCCCCCGCACTCAATGCCGTCGTCGTGCCCTGGTTATTCAGGTCTGAAGTGGCATAACTCGATCCGGCACCAACCCCTAAAGCAGAAGTTCTGGAGCTGGAAATGGAGGTAATTGAAATGACGTTCGATCCACCACCGTTGGCACCCACCTGAAAATCCTGAGATGTAAAGGTCCCATCCAGCAAGTTCACACCGTTAAAGTTTGTATTTTGCGCCACACGGTCAATTTCGTTGATCAGGGCTGTCGCTTCCGCATTCAGCGCTTTTCTGTCCGTCGCACTGTTTGTGGAGTTTGCGGATTGAACCGCCAACTCACGAATTCGCTGAAGGTTGTTGACGACCTCATTTAAGGCCCCCTCTGCGGTTTGAGAAAGCGAAATACCATCGTTCGCATTTCGTGCTGCCGCATTCAAGCCACGAATCTGTGTGGTAAATCGAGATGCAATAGCAATACCGGCCGCATCATCTTTGGCACTGTTGAGCCGAAGACCCGATGAAAGCCGCTGAAGCGCGGTCGCCAAAGCACCTTGTGACTGAGTTAAATTCCGCTGCGCGTTTAACGAAGGGACATTAACATTAACTGAAAGAGCCATTTTTGTATCCTCCTTGATTGAAGTGAGGGGCATCCCTGCCCGCATTTTGAAAGGGGCTTTTAAGCCCTTTCGATTTCACTTACTCTTATCGGAGGATCAAGATGAAAACTTTAGGGGATTTGGTAATTTTTTAAGAAACCCCTGGAAACAGATGCGTTTGGTGCGAAAATTTGGAGTTCTGTAAAATCACCTGCTTCCCCTTGCGATTGATTTTATTGATGCAGATTGGGGCCATGAGGTTTGCGGTCGCTTTGCTGGGGTCATTATGAGGAATCGTCACCATAGACAGGACAACAAGCGCATCCGGATTTTCCGGTTCAAGCAAGGCCAGGTCTGCTTCCGGAAGTCTGGGATGATATTCAAGAATAAAGATCAAGGGGTCGGTCACCAGAAAAGCCAATTCAGGATCGCTAAAAGCCTGAAGCCAGGAAAAAGGGCTGTTACTGTCATGTGGAATAAGCGCATATTGCTTGATATTCTGAAAACCGGGAATCCCTTCCGGAAAGGTCAGCAATAAATCTGATTCAACGATCAATCGGCCAAGTTTGACGCTTTCAATTTCAGTTTTCATCATTTTTTTCCCTCAAATCGTCTGTGACATCTTTTAGATTTCTTCGCTGAACATTCTTCATGATTTCCTGAATAAACTCAGTTTGAAAAAAATCCGGCAATATTTTAGCAGACTGCAGATTCTCTTCCTTAATTTTAGCTAAGACTTCATCACGGTAAATTGGCACACCCATCGGCGCGTCGATGCCCACCTTAACCTGATTCCCATAAATTTCCACGATCACCACACGGACATTTTCTCCGATTGAAATCGCCTCTCCGGCTTTTCTTCTTAAAATCAGCATACACTCACCCCGTGTTGTATCGTTTTAATTTCCTGACATCCCGGAAAGCGTAATCGGATCAAGGCCAACTGCCTTTCTGCTTCCTCGGAATAAAAAGACGTTTCTCGTATGGCTTCAAATATCGGCACAGAAGATTCCCCTGAAAAATAAGTCGAGAAGGCCCTGCTTTTTTCTCTCTGCATTAAGACGGAGGCAAAGAGCCACTCCGCAAAACGATTCCCCGGATCAATCAGTGCACTCTCATCCGAAAGCGGCAGAAAAGGCTCGTTTATCTCAACAGGATCGCCTGACTCAAACAGGGAGACGACTTGATTCAGAAAATGAACTGCATTTTCGCGTTTTCCAAGATCAATCATGACCCGAATCAAGGTCAGTATCCGAGGCAGGTTGACCGCGGTTTCTGCCAGCATCACCAGTAAACCAAAAGACGTGTTCAAAGCGGCATAACGCGCCCCGGCAGACCGCTTTACATCTTGTGATTGCGCATATAAATTCAGCGCGATCCAGTAGTTTTCCCAGGACGTCAGTTTTGAAGGAAGATCAACCCAGGCCGACATAAGGTCTTTCGCATAAGGAAAAGACCGCATGTACACTTGCCAGAAATCGTGTTCCAAACCCGGCAATTCTGTAATCGCATCAATACGGCGAATCAATCGGCCCTGAGTTTCCAGAACTTCAGCTTGTTTTGTTTTGCAGGCAAAAAGATTCAGCGTAAAAGTGTCCAGTTCTTCTGCGCTTACAGTGGGCACCAACAGATTCGGGCCCGGGACATGGCGATAGACATCGTATCCGAGTGATTTAAATCCTTCCACAAGCGCTGCGGGATTTGGACTCTCCTCTCCTTTGATCCGAAACATGATGATAGGCGCATGCGTTTTCAGGAAACTGTTGCTTTTGGAAAGCAAGGTGCCAAGGCCCTCGACCGCACCGATACGCATAAAGCCAATCTTTGAAAAATCCTGCCCGAATGGGGGCTCATCCAGCGCAATCCACTCTGTTGACCCTGCAATCACATGGAGTGCATCCAAGGCATTTTTGCCCTTACTATAATAAAGGTACTGTGCATCCGTCGCAGAAGCCGTGACGGCCCAAAGCTTCCCTTGATGCCCAAGCTTTTGCGACAGTGGAACGGCATAGGTTCCAATTCCGGCACAAAAATCGAGTACATGCATCTGCTTCTGAACCAGGTGTTGAACAAAACGATATTCCGGATCCAATCCCCCCTTTTGCTCTGTGAGCAAATAGCTTTCAAGATTCTCTAGGGAATCTGGGACAGCAATCTCAAGACCTTCATCAAGCGGAATGTACCGCACCTTGTCACTCTTGATTGCTCTGGCGATGGCTTGGTTCGGATATTTTTTGTTCCAGCCCTGGAGATAAGCGGCTTCCATTTGCCGTGTAAGTCGCAAGGGATCGGTCAGAATCGATTGTCTCAACGCCACCGTGATATCGCGATGAAGACTTGCGATCCTGAGAGGCTGTTTTGCCAAAGCCACTGCTTTCCTGATGTATTCTTCATCAGAAAAAGCAATCAACTCTTCAAGATTGATTCCGACATTTTTCAGGATGGAATAAGACAGACGGTGTGGATAAATCTCTCCGACTTTTGTGATCACAGGTATGCCCATCCAGAGGGCATCAATCGTTGTCGTTCCCCCGGTCAAGGGGAAACTGTCCAGAATAATGTCCATTTCCCTATAGTGATGAAAGTGACTTCCTGCAGGGTGTGTTTCCGAAATAATACGAATTCGCTCCGACGCAATGCCTTGTTTTTCAAAGGCCTGTATGATGCGGCTTTGTGTGATCTCCTGGCGACAATTCGGATGGTTGATGATCATCCTTGAATCAGGAACCACCTTTAAAATGTCACTCCAAACCCGGATCACCTCGGGGTTCAGTTTATAAGGATTATTCATTGAACCAAAAGTTACCACGCCGTTTTTTTCACAGGGCATCACGGCGTCAAACGTCGGTAGCTCCGACAAATATCCAAAACTCATAAAAGACTGAGGCAGACGGAGCTGTTTTTCTGTGAAATAGGAGGCATTTTTGTCGCCATCTAAAAAAGGATCACTGATAAAATAGTCCACGCAGGAAAGTCCGGACGTATAGGGATATCCCAGGTACATGATCTGTACGGGTGCAGGCCGATAAGCAAACACAGCCATTCTGCCCTGGCTTGTGTAGCCAGCAAGATCAATCAAAAAATGAATGCCGTCGTCATGAATCTTGTCCGCCAAGGCCCGATCCGACAGTTGACTGACATTAAAAAAATGGTCCGCCGTGGCACGATATTGCGCCGAAACCGCATCCTCAACGTTGGCGTTTGAATAACAGGTGATTTCAAAGAGTTCCCTGTCATGAAAATTCATCAGCCCCCTGAAACTAATGTTTGAGACATGTTCATGAAAATCAGGCGAGAGATAGGCGATTTTCAAACGGCCTGTCCGCTGCATCGGCTGAAAATAATCCGAATAAACAGGGCCTTCCCTGAGTTGCTCAATGTGCGCACCTGATGTTTTATGAATTTCGAAATGTGTTGCATCAGAAATACCCGGTGTGGCCAAAAGAGAGAGATTGATCTCAATAAAGCCATCCAATGTCGTTTGACCATCCTGGATAAGCGCCTCAACTTTTGGCAAAAGTGTGCTGGCCTCATCCCAAAGACAGCACACTTTTGAAAAATGATAGGCCGGAAAATGGGCCGCACCCGCCTTGGGCAAGGACGACACCTTTTGCAGTAAATCCAGAGCCCTGTCGTGGTCGCCAAGCGCCCGATGCATCGTCAATAAATTCGAGAGAATCTCTGCTTTGCCCGGCAGATACATCAAAGCCTTTTGGTAAGCGTCTCTTGCTTCAGAAAATTGACCGGCTTTGGCATACAGACTCCCGATATTATTCAGCAGCTGCCCATTTTCAGGCGTAAGGGCCAAGGCTTTTTTGTAATAAATCTGGGCCGCGTCTATTTGATGCATCGCGCGATAGAGATTGCCCAGATTCATCAGCCCGTTTATATGTCTGGGCTGAAGTTGAAGGACTTTTTTGAAACAGGTTTCCGCTGCTTTAAAATCCCGGTCACCATCATGGTAAACAAGCCCAAGATTGTTCAAGGCACTGATCTGGTCCGGTAAAACCGAAACAACCAATTCAAAACATTCTTTCGCCGCATCATATTTTTTTTCCATGAGATGAACGGAACCAAGCAGATTCAAGGCTTCCAGGTTTTCAGGATCGATTTTAAACACTTTTCTGCAAAGGGTTTTGGCCTGATTTTGATGACCTTCCCGAATCGCAGATGCCGCCTTTTCCAACAAGGTCGCAGCGGTTTCTTCTGTCAGGCTCGCGGAAGCTCTTTCAATAAAATCGGACTGATCTGGAAACTTTCGACGCCACGCCTCGATATAGGCCGCCTCCATATGCTGCGTATGACGCACCGGATCGCATTGAATCGATTTTTTCAGATGGACTGGAATCTCGCGATGAAGTGCTTCGATACCTGCACTGTTATTTGCCAAGGCCAAGACCTTGGCTACATATTCTTCCTTTGAAAAAGCAATGAGTTCACTGAGGTCCATGCCCGCATTACTGAGAATCGTATAGGAAAGCCGGTGGGGGTAAATATCCCCGACCAGGGTCACGACGGGCACACCCATCCAAAGCGCTTCATGGGTGGTTGTCCCGCCTGTCAATGGAAAGGTGTCGAGGGCAATATCAATGTCGTTGTAATAACGCAAATGCACACCACTCGAATGTTTTTCATGAATGATCTTCACTCGCGATGCGTCCACGCCTTCAGCAGAAAAAGCATCGGTTATTTTTTCCCGCATAAGATCAAAATCATAATGCGGATTGTTCAGAATAATCCTGGAATCTGGAACCGCCCGCATGATGTTGCTCCAGACTGCAACAACTTCCGGGGTCAACTTATAGGGGTTCACCAGGCAGCCAAACGTTACATGCCCATTGGCCTTAAAGGGCGGATTATGGGAAATTTCCTGATCATACAGACGTTCAAAGGTTGCAAAACATTCGGGCAACCGCAGTTGTTTTTCGACAAAATACCGGGCATTTTCCGGACCATCGAGATAAGGATCAGAAATAAAATAATCCACCGTGCTCAGGCCGGAGGTATAGGGATACCCCAGGTACATGATTTGTACGGGTGCAGCCCGGTAAGCCATGACTTCAATACGGCTGTCCTTCGTATAACCCGCAAGATTCACCAGAACATGCACGCCATCCGCATGGATTTTCTCGGCAAGCTCGGCATCGGTCATTCCCGTGACATTAATAAAAACATCGGCCGCTTTTTTATACTGCTCCGTTGTCTTGTCTTCAATTAAGGTGTTGGAATAACAATAAATTTCAAACCGTTCACGATCATGAAAATTAAAAAGACCCCGAATAAATGTATTAATGACATGACCTCGGAAATCACCGGAAAGATACGCGATTTTCATGCGGGAAGACGTATGATTCGCCTGTTCATGCGTCGTGTAAGGGGATCTCATTCGTTTCGCTTCAAGAATTTCACCCGTAATCCGATGCACATCCAGCAAATCCTGATAAGGGACGCCCGGCATCGCCAGTAAGTCCAGGTTGGACATTTGAAGGGCACTGTAATCAGCCAGACCGGCTCGCGCCAAAGTAACGACCTTCTCCGATGTTTTTTCAACCATCTCCCAAAGACAGTTCCGTTTTGCGAGAGAAAAAATAGGGAAATTTGCACGACCTGCGTCCGGCAATTTCAGGAGATCCTCCATCATCGCTACCATTTCAGGTTTGTTCCCCTTTCCAAAACGCGCCAATAAAAAATTACGCAGGATATCGGGATTATCCGGGCTAAACGTAAGCGCACGCTCAAAGTGGGCAATGGCCTCATCAAATTTTCCCATTCGATAAGAAATGTTCCCCAAATAAGAGAGAAAGGTCGCACTCTCCTTTGCACCCGGATTCACAGCCAGGGCCTGTTCATAGCAGGCCGCACCCAGCGCATCCCTGTTTTGATCACAGTAAATATTGCCCAGATTCATCAAGGCCCGAAAATGCGCGGGATTGGCGGCAATGACCTTTTTAAAAAGCGATTCGGCCATCTGCAAATCTTTATAATGTTCGCGGTAAACAACACCCAGATTATTCATCGCGGAGACATGCTCCGGATTATGCGCCAGTACTTTTCTCAAAAGCGGTTCACTTTCCTGAAACTTTTTTTCAAGCATCAGGATACCGCTTAAAAGAAACATCGCCTCCATATGCTTGGGTGTTTTTTTAAGGATAGACCGGCAGATTTTGCTTGCTTCCTCTACACGACCGGCGTTGGCGTGGGCTTCCGCTTTTGCCAATACATTTTGTTTAGCCATCCTGATGCTCCAGTCCACCCCGTTCCTCAAAGGCAGAAACCAGGATATTCAGCACCGGGCTTTCCTTAGAGATCGGGATAAAATTAAACTTGTTATGCCAGGCTTCAATAAAAGCCCCTTCCACCTGTCGGGTAAAGCGTGCCGGGTCGCACAAAATGGACTGCGTTAATGCCTTTGGAATGGCCTCATGCAGTGCGATAATCCGTTCTGGATCTCTTGCCAGAGCCAGGGTTTTTTCAAGATATTCTTGAGGACTAAATGCCATTAAGGCTTCGAGGTTGATCCCGATATTTTTTAAAATAGAGTACGACAAACGCTCTGGAAAAATGTCTCCGACCAATGTCATCACGGGTTTCCCCATGCACAGCGCATCAAGCGTCGTTGCGCCGCCCGTCGCAGGAAAGGAATCGAGCACAATATCAATCTCGTTATAATATTTCAGAAAATGCCCCTCTGGATGTTTTTCCCAACAAAATGCAAGCTGCGCGGCTTTCACGCCCTCGCTCAAAAATGCATTCTTAAGGTTTGATCGAACCGCTTCCACACGATAGATCGGGTGATTGAGGATTAATCTTGACGCTTCAAGATCATTCAGGATCTGGCTCCACATCCTCACGATCTCCCTGTTCAGCTTGTAGGGATTGACCAGACTCCCGAAAGTAATGTAGCCATGTTCAACCCAGGGAATTGTCCCGGCAATCTCTTGAGTTCCAGAATCTCCATAGGAAACAAAGGACTCAGGCAGTCTGAGTTGTTTTTCGGTAAAGTAGTCCGCATTTTTGGGGCCATCCAGGTAGGGGTCGGAAATCACATAATCCACTGAAGACAAACCCGAGGTATAGGGATAACCCAGATACAGAATTTGAATCGGCGCAGGGCAATAACTTAGAACAGGCAGACGGCCATGCTCGGTAAAACCTGCCAAATCAATCAAAAAATGAATACCATCCTCATGAATACGTTCCGCCAATTGCCTGTCCGTCAAACCCGTGACATCAACAAACATCTCGGCGCTTTGGCGGTATTGCGCCGTCGCCGCATCCTCATTCTTCGTATTGGAATAACAATAGACCTCAAATTGTGAACGGTCATGATGATTAATCAGACCCCGGAAAAAGGTGCTCACGACATGATTTCTAAAATCGGGCGAAAGATAGCCGACCCGCCATTTAGTGGATGAAGACATTGTTTCCTGATCGTGAATGAAGGGGGAGCACTCCCGCAATGCTTCAATCCGCTCTCCGCTTTTTTTTAAAAGACCAAACAAACTGTCGTGACTTAGTTCCGGGAAAGTCAACAGAGACAAATTCACATGTTCCAGTTCGCTAAAGCTGACCTTCTCCTCATCAATCGTTTCGAGTAATTTAAGCAATGCTTCATCCGTTTCATCCCAAAAGCAGCATTGTTTTGCCAGATTAAAGGCGGGAAAAAGGGCGACGCCCGGCACGGACATTTTCAGGACGTAAAGGGCCAGCTTCAGGCCTTCCTCATGTTCACCCAGGGCAGCATAGGAAACAATGAGGTTTGCCAGAACTTCCCGGTCGTCTGCCAAGACCGCCAAGGCCCGCCTGTAATATTCAAGTGCGTGCTGGTGATCATTGTTTCTGGAAGCGATGGCACCCAAATTATTCAAGGCAATCGCATCTTCTGGATCAAGCCGCAATACTTTTTCAAAACAGTCCGCCGCTGAATCCTGCGCCCCAAGGGCCAGAAAACAATTGCCAAGATTGTTGAGTCCATTCCGATGTCGAGGATGATGCTCAATCAATGTTTCGAGCAGTTTTCTGCTCTCCTCAAAACGCTTTTGAACAAGATGGATTGATCCCAGCATATATAATGCTTCGGGATCGTCTTGAGTCTGCGACAAAGCTTCCATGCAAATGATCTTCACCGAGACATATTCACCTTCCGCGAGTAATTGATTGACTTGAATTAACGTTTCATTTTTCACCCTGCTTTGATCCTCCGCAGCCAGGCACTTGGCCAATACGTGACCCTTTCCGTAATTTCTCCCTCATTAAAAGGCAGGGGCGGGTCTTCCAATACAAAACTCGAATGTGATTTTACAAAATCTTCAGCGGCAGATTTCGGATTATTCCAGGCCCAGTCAGCTTCACTGCGCGGCGCTCCGGCAAGATCGGACATAATGCCGTCTGCCGCGACAATGTAAGAATCAAGCGACACCAGGGCAGAATACGCCTCAAGTTCAGCCAAAACGTGCGCCTTGCTATGATTTGAATCCAGCATCACCAGTACTTTTTCACCGGGTTTGATCAAAGCGGCCACCTCTTTGACAGTACGGGGTTCGATCGAACTCCCTTCAATCAGGGTAATCACATCAAAAAGCGGATGGGCTTCAATGGCTGTACGATTGTGCGCCCGGATATCAATATCAATCCCGATCACGCGTCCGGCACCCATTGCCTTAAAAAGTCCCGCATAAAAAATGAGTGATCCGCCATGCGCCACGCCCGTTTCGATAATCACATCCGGCTTCACCTGAAAGATGACTTCCTGAATACGGAACATGTCTTCGGGCAGCTGGATCATCGGGCGGCCCAGCCAGGAAAAACTGTAGACATACTTGGTATCCCAGCCGCTTCTTAACCAGGCTTTTGAGATAATCGAAAAAGCCTCCGGTGTTCCAATGTCATGGGTTTCGGGCACACCCCCATTTTCAATCGTGACGAGCCCCTTTTCTGTATCGATTTTAATCATGATGACCACCCTTCATGGCATATTGAGGAATCAGAGTACTGATCGCAGGAATCAAGGGCTCGGGTGAAAATCCAAATTCTGCCTTGACTCGATTGATCGAAATTTCTGGAAAACGGGATACTTTTGTGTGATCCGCCATTGTCACGCGGCAGCCGGTCTGTTTTTTGATCTCCGACATCAAACTCCGGTTACTCGTATTTTTTCCGCTCGCGACATTGTAAAGCCGATACTGGCCAAAGGCTGAAATCTTCGGAAGCAGAGCGACCACATCCGCAATGCTGACATAGTCTTTTTCGGAGGCCATACTGGAGGAAAGGATCACCTTTCCGCGCTCAACGGCATCACGGATCACAGAAGATAAAAAATCAGTGCTGCCGTCCTTTTTACCAAAGACATTTGAAAGCCTGGCCACCCGGACACCCGGCCGCTCCGAAGAAAAACAAAGCGACTCCCCCATCAATTTGGAGAGATTGTAAAGATCATCCGGATCATTTGAATTGACCCGGACATCAGCCATTTCATCCCCCTGATTTCCCTTGAGGTAAAGCCGGGTTGAGGAGAGGTATAAAAATGAATCAAAGGAACAATTTTCCAGGAGGTTCAACAAACGAAAAACATGCGCCCGCACGGTGTCAAAAGGTCTCTCCCGAAAATCAGCGGTCAATCCGATGCAATAGATCACGTGACCCAGGTTTTGTCCGTAGATCGCAGGGTCGTCCCGATAAGGGGTATAACACTCTGCCCCCTCAGCGACCAGAGACGCGTTCAAGTGAGAGCCAATAAAACCGCTTGAGCCGAAAACCGTGAATTTCATGTGCGCATCCCTACCTGTTTCGCCGGACTACCCACATTGATCGAATAGGGGGCCAGTTCATGATTCACCAGGGCATTTGCCCCGACCACACAGCCTTTTCTGAGAATCGCACCATCCAGAATGACCGAATTTGCTCCAATCCAGACATCCGCTTCAACGACAATTCCGCCTTTGCTTGGGGCGAAGCCCTGTTCTGAGATTTTCATACCTCTCGATTTAAAGGCATGGTTGACCGGTGCGAAGGTGCAGTTTGCCGCAACCAGCACGTCTTCCCCGATTTCCACGCCGTTTCCCGAATAAATCACGACCCCGGCATTGAGGAGACTATTCCGGCCAATGCGCACATCTCCCGAACCACCAACGGGCTTAATCTTTACAAAGGCATCAATGGTGACCCCTTCATCAATGACGATACGGCTTCCCCGGACAGAATCTTCAATATCGGCCAGAGGGGAAATCTTTGCTTTATCAGAAATCACAAGCACATCAATTCCTCGACACAACAAGAGAGGCTAAACGTTCGCTGGTAACACCTTGATCCCAGGCACGCCATTTCGCATGTTTTTCTAACAAGTCCTGATGGTCTTTGAGTTTTAAAACCACAAGATCTGGGTGATTCAAATCAATCGACTGGCCGGTTTGTTCGAAAAGCACGGCCTCAATTTTTTCCTGATTCAAATCGTTCGAATCGACATGAATCGCCGGCAGTTCATTTGCACCAAAAACTTTTGTACTGCCCTGACCCGAAGGGAGAAAAATAGCACCTGTCGCAAAATCAACCGCAAAAGCCACCACTCCCGGGATGATAAAAAACAGCAAACCGATACCGTCTAAAATAGCCACTCCAGCATCAATGCGTCCTGTTTTCTGACCTCTGCGTTCGGGGTACAACAGTGTGCCGCAGGCAGTCAGTTGAAAAACAAACAAGACCGTGAAAAACCCAGTCAAGAAACGATAAGCACAATTTTTCATACGATTTTCCTTTATTAAAATGGGTGATAGGCCTGATCTTTTTCGCTTAAAACCGGCGGATGAATGGGCCAGGAAATGCCAAAAGCCGGATCATTCCAGGGCAAACCGCACGCACTTGTTGGCTGATAGGCTGTAGACATCAGGTAGAATACTTCTGTTTCATCCTGAAGCGTCTGAAACCCATGTGCGAAACCTTCTGGAATAAAAGCCATTCGCCGGTTTTCCTGATCCAGCGTGAACGCCTCCCATTTTTTAAAACTCGGAGATTCGGGACGCAGATCCACAATGACATCATAAATCGCGCCTCGCATACATTGCACTAACTTTGCTTCTTCATTCGGCGTGTTTTGAAAATGCAAACCTCGAAGAATACCTCTTTTTTTATTGAATGAAAGATTGCATTGGGCAATCTCAAAATCGATCCCATGCGCCTTAAATGCTGATTTGCAGAATGTCCGTGCAAAAAATCCGCGATGATCCTCATGGGCTTCGATATCGATGAGAAAGGCTCCTTTCAGGGTCGTTTCTGTAAACACCATTTTTTGAATCAATGCTTCCTTTTGCGGATTAAATAAAAAGAACGATGAACATTAGGTAAAAACATGTATGCGCGGAATCGGCACGACAAAACGTCCGTGCCATTCTCGAATAAAAGACATTTGTTGCATGACCTCTTCCTTGATATTCCAGGGAAGAATCACAAGATAGTCCGGCCGTGTTTCCTTGATTTTTTCCGGTGAATACACCGGAATTCGGCTTCCGGGTAAAAACCGCCCTTGTTTGTTCGGATTCATATCCACGGTGTAGGGCAAGAGGTCGGGCCGAATCCCGCAATAATTCAAGAGTGTATTTCCTTTTGCGGGTGCGCCGTAGGCCGCTACTTTTTTTTCGTCGTATCGCAGTGAAATTAAGTAGGTCAAAAAACCCAGACGGGCTTCCTGAACCTTTTCCGAAAATTCGGCATAGGTCTCGATCCGAGTCAGGCCGGCGTCCATTTCCTTTGCGCTCAATTGCCGTACGGCTTCTGTCTCCTGCTCGCTTTGATCCGCTTCGTGACAAAGGTAGATCCGCAGAGAGCCACCATGTGTTTCAAGGAGGTCTACATCAAAAACCTTCAGGTTGTGTTTGGAAAAAATTTGTCTCGCGGTCAAAAAGGAAAGATATGAAAAATGCTCGTGATAGATCGTATCAAACTGATTGTGCTCAATGAGGGACAACAGGTGTGGAAATTCAAGGGTAATGCGGCCTCCCGGTTTAAGCAGAAGCTTGAGGCCTGCGACAAAATCATGCAGATCAGGCACATGCGCCAGAACATTATTGCCAATCAGCAAGTCAGCGGAAATCCCTTCCTCCAGCATTTTTTTCGCAGTTTCGACACCCAAAAACGCGACCCGCGTCGGAACCCCTTTTTCTATCGCAAAAGAAGCTACATTTGCAGCGGGTTCGACGCCCAGGATCGGAATGCCCTGCGTTTTAAAATGTTCCAGTAAATACCCGTCATTGCTCGCGATTTCGATGACCTGACTTGTCGCATTGAGCCTAAAGCGCTTGATGACCTCATCGGTGTATTGTTTCACGTGTTCGACCCAGGTACTCGAATACGAAGAAAAATAAGCGTACTCGTGGAAAATTTTAGCGGGAGACTGGTATTCAGGAAGTTGAACCAAAAAGCAGGATTCACAGACTTTGGGATGCAGCGGGTAAGAGGTTTCCGGTTCATCCAGCTGCTTTTCCGAGAGATAGGCATTTGAAAGCGGCGCGCTTCCCAGATCGCAAAAAGAGTGTTTCAAGGCTGTCCCGCAAAATCTGCATTTCTGATGCATCATACCGGCACCCTCTCCTGGTTTTTTAAAATCTCCTGCAAGGTCACTTGCTGCATGTCCTCACCTGCCTTAAAGGCTTTGTACCAATCGACCAACGAGATCAACGCACATTCCAGCGAGACTTTGGGTATCCAGCCAAGTTGGGTTCGGGCTTTGGATGAATCCAGTTTTAACACCCTGGCTTCATGAGGATGTTCGGCCTGATCTGTTTCCCAGTGTGATTTACTTCCAAAGGCCTGAATCAGTTTATCGGCCACCCATGCCACAGAACGCACGCCTTCTTCGGAAGGGCCAAAATTCCATGCACCTGAATATAAACAGCCCATGTCCCACAAACGTTCCGAAAGCAATAAATAACCTTCCAGCGGATTTTGGACATGCTGCCAGGGCCGCACCGCCTCCGGGAAACGCAGATGAATCGGCATATCATTTAAAAGGCCTTGCATGATGTCCGGAACGAGGCGGTCTTTCGCCCAATCTCCTCCGCCAATCACGTTGCCCGCACGGACGGTCGCGACGGCGATTTCCTGGTGATTTAAATATGATTCCCGATAAGCCGCTGTGATGAGTTCGGCACAGCCTTTACTACTGGAATAAGGATCGAAACCGCCCATCGCATCCGCTTCGGTGTAAAACAGCCCGCTTTCATTATTTTGATAACACTTGTCACTCGTCACGACGATCACCACACGCACCGTATTAGAACGCCGTACGGCTTCTAATAAATGTGCCGTCCCCATGACATTTGTCCGATAGGTTTCAAGCGGGTTTTTGTATGAAGAACGCACCAGGGATTGTGCCGCCATGTGGATGACAATTTCAGGCCGCCGCTCGGCCATCGTCATTTGGAGATCATTCAAATCCGCCAAATCGCCCATCACAGAAAACATACCCTCTTCCACCCGCGCTGCTTCAAAAAGGGAAGGACTCGTCGGCGGCTCAAGCGCATAACCGGTGAGTTCGGCAGAAAGCGTTTGCAACCAAAGTGAAAGCCAACTGCCTTTAAAACCGGTGTGACCCGTAATCAATACCCGTTTTCCTCTCCAAAAATTGAGATTCATCACCATGTTTTCCAGGGGGCTTTTCCCGATTCCCAGAGGGCTTCAATCTGACGCTGGTCGCGGAGCGTATCCATTGGCTGCCAAAACCCTTTATGAAAATAGGCAGAAAGATGCCCTTCTGCGGCAAGTCTTTCCATCGGCTCCTTTTCCCATGACGTTTGATCCTGATCGATATAGTCAATTACCCTGGGGGATAAAACGAAAAACCCGCCGTTGATCCATCCGCCATCCCCCAAAGGCTTTTCAAGAAAACCTTGCACTGAGGTGCCTTCCATTTCGAGCGCACCATAACGCCCCGGAGGTTGAACCGCAGTCACGGTCGCAAGTTTTCCGTGAGACTGATGAAATGCAGTCAGCTTTCGGATATCCACATTCGCCACACCATCTCCATAGGTAAAACAGAAATCTTCATCACCAAGATAATCACGCACCCGTTTTAAACGACCGCCCGTCATCGTTGATTCACCTGTATGAATAAGGGTCACTCGCCAGGGTTCAGCGTGGTTTTCGTGGACTTCCAGCTTTTGATGTTCAACGTCAATGGTGACATCCGACATATGAAGGAAATAATTACTGAAATACTCCTTGATCATGTAGCCTTTGTAGCCCAGACAAATGATGAAGTCGTTAATGCCGTGCGCGGAGTAAATCTTCATGATGTGCCAGAGGATCGGTTTCCCGCCAATATGAACCATCGGTTTCGGTTTGGCATGCGTCTCTTCACTGATGCGAGAGCCTAATCCCCCTGCGAGAATCACTGCCTTCACTTCAAAAACCCTCGGCATAAAAAATCAACAAACACTTCATTTCATAAAAACCCTGTAGAAAAATGATTTCAACTTTATGAGATGCAATATGCTTGCCAAATAAAAAAACTGTTTATTTTTTAGAAGAATCAACCTGGGCGGAAGCGCACCATTTGAAGCGCCCTAATGTAGAGGGACAGCGAAACCAGAAAACCAGCAGAATCGTTCTTTTAGGCTCAGATCAGCGAATAGGCAGGCGGGTTAAAATTGTCATTATTTTGACGAGATTAAGACTGATTATGACAGAGAACAAAAATCGATTTATCGGAGAAAATCAAGCAGGGAACGTTGCACAATTCTTGCGGCAGCCGCGCGTGTCGCTTCCAGCATGGATTCCTGTAACAAGAGACTCGAGATGACCGTGGGCAGATCCACATCTTCCGTTTCTGATTTAAGGCGTGAAACCGTGAGTTTAAAATCTTCGAGAATACTCTCAGTGGTTTCGGCCCGGTTCAACCTCGCACCGATCAAAGCGCGTTCATGATTGACCTGATCCTGGGCCGCAGACAAATCTCCCAGGGCATTTTGAATGCCCGTGACGTCATTGCTCTCGAAGGCGACCTGAAGCTCACCCACTATCGCGAGAACATCCACTCCGCCGCCTGCGCCCTTAAAGAGACGGTCACCGGGCAAGTTTTTGACGATACGGGTATTTTCTCCAACCAAGATCTCATTTTCCGCAGAGTCGCCCAAGTAGGTGCCCGCCAGCTGATTGACGCCCGGCCCAGCGCCCACAAGCGTGGTAAAGGCTGTTCCTGAATTCGGGGTCGCCGCCGAGGTACCGCCCACTGCATTGGAAGTAAATACAAGATGATCGACCTCAAAAGACACTGAAACACTCAGGCCCGCCGTTTGAAATGTCGTATTGGCATTAATCGCTGCTTCAACAGAAGCCGCGAACTGCGGGCCGGTCGCACCCACAATCGGGTTGAGGGTCACGTTATCCGTCACCCCGTCAATGGTCATATTTAAAACATCATTGCTCGCCGCAGTAATGGTCAGCGGAGGCGTGATGGCCGTTCCAATAAAAGTCCCTTTGTTCACAAAAGGAGAGGTCTCCACCTTGTTGCCTGCAAAAAGATACACGCCGCCAAGATTGGTATTGCCCGACGCAACCAGTTGGTCATAAATCTGGCGTATTTCCGCAGCCATAATAGAACGGTCTTCGGCTGTGTTGGTCGCGTTTGCCCCCTGAACCGCCAACTCCCGCGCACGAATCAACTGTTCCTGGACGGTTTGCAGCACGCTTTCACTTCCAGACATGTGTGCGTTTAAGCGGTCAAGGTTTTTCAAGTATTGACCCGACGCTTCCAGTGATTTTTCATATTGAATAACTTCGGCCTGGCCAATGGGATCGTCCGAGGGTTTGTTAATACGTTTTCCACCCGTGACCTGTTCCTGTAATCTCAAGAGAGACGCCGACTGTTGTTGAAGCCGACTCGCCACCTGATCAAACATCATTTTTTCTGAAACACGCATCAGATCATCCTCTGGCTTCTTTTAATTTTTCATCGCTAAAATCGTCTGAAAGAGTTCATCCGCAGTGGTAATGACGCGCGCCGCTGCTTCATATGCACGTTGAAATTTAATAATATTGGTCATTTCTTCATCCAGCGAAACGCCGGAGGTTTCCTGTCGCATACTTTGCAGCTGTGAACGGATTTGAGTCTCAACCGTTAATCCACGCTGGGCCGTCTGGGCATTTGTGCCGACATCCCCGACAAAACCACCATAAAAAGCCTGAAAGGTATTTCCCGACAGGGATGAAATACTCTGATCCTGAATAGCGGCCATCAAATTGGCGTTACTGTTGTCTCCCGGCGCACCGGCGGCCGTTGCGGCCGCAGCGACCTGGTCTGCATTGCTCAATGACAGTGCCATCCGGCCTGCGGAACCTTCATGTGCAGAGACACGAAAAGTATCCCCGTTGGCAGGGACACCGCTGGCGATATTAATGGAGAGTCCTTCAAAGGTTTGCGGCAGCGCCCCGGGCGTAGAGGCCGCCCCCGTGGTGCGATTGGTGACGGTATAGTTCCCTCCCGCCACACTCACATCGTATTGATCCAGAGTCAGTACAGAAGCGTCTGCAATCGTCACACTCAATACCCCGTTACCGGTATTTGCATTAAGGCCCCTCGCAGAAGGCGCAAGCGACGCCAAAAGATCATTTCCGGTCGATCCGTCCAAACCAAACCCCGCACGATGCTGCTGATTAACCTCATTTGTCGTTGCAGCGGCCAGTTGATCCAGGGATTCAAGGTAACCGGGAATGGTGTTGTCCCGGACATCAATCAAGCCGCTCAGTCGTCCGTTTGAAATATTCGAGGTAATATTGGTGACGGAGCCACTTCCGGAATCAAAGGCAACATCTACAAAACCACTTTTATCCGCATTCGCGACCGCGACCAAAGACTGGGCATTAATTCCTTCCACAAGGGCCTTCCCACTGCCAACAAAAATCGTGACCTGACCATCGTCTCCCTCAAAGGTTTGTATCGCTATCCGCTCTGAAATGTCATTAATGAGGTTTTGACGTTTATCCTGAAGATCATTCGGATTTTGTCCTTGTAGTGTAGACTGCTTGATTTCTCTGTTTAATTCGGCGACTTGCGAAGCGAACTGATTGATTTCTCCCAGCACACCCACCACTTCTTTGTTCGCATCCGTTTGAACCTGCCGGAACTGCCTGTCGAGGGTGACAAATTGCTGTGATAGTTGTTTCGTCCGCTCCAAAAGCTGGCTGCGGGCCGAGCGATCCTGAGGGTTGGTCGAAAGGTCTTGAACAGCAGAAAAAAAGTCCGAAAAAGCCAGGCCAAGACCCGTCCCTTCGGCATCGGTAAAGGAGAGTTCGAGCCGGTTTAAAAGTCCCGCTTCAGTTTGAAGGCGGCCAAAACGGGATTCGCCCGCTGTAATCTGTTGTTCAAAAAAGGTATTGACGACGCGACGAATTTCGGCCACTTCCACACCGCTTCCGGTTTGTCCCGGAATACTGTTGATCGGGAAAGTGGTTTCTAAGAGGACTTCCTGACGGCTATAACCGGGCGTACTGACATTCGCGATATTTTGCGAGGTGACTTCAAGGCCTTTTTGATTCGCAAAAAGCGCCGATCGTCCCGAATTAAACATACTTGAAATGCCTGACATCTTAAGTCCTATCCTTTACTAATGCTTCTGCCCGAAGAAACAAGACTGATTTCTCCGGTCGCCTGATACGTTTTTTCGCCCGAAGTCATGTGTCGGAGCAAGGAAAAAAGGTCTGAAATTTGCCCCAGAACCCTTTCAATTAAAATCCCATTCATTTCATTTAATTCAGCAATACTTGTGGTCAGCACTTCAAGTCCTGAACGAAGCGTTTCCAGCTTTTCCTGATCGGCCAGGGGTAAGTGTGGGATGAGCGCCTTCAGTGTCAGCGGGGAAGAGGCTGGAGAAATAGGACTCATCATTTGGATACGCTCTGCTTCCAACTGCGCAATGCGATTTAAAACCCCTTCTTTTTTCCCGACGCAGGACACCAAATGATCCGTCTTTCCATCAATAATGAGGCTTTTCTCCTCCTGGAGGATTAGAAGGAGCTGCTGTTGAAAAAGAAACATCTCTTCCAAAATTGCAATCAGTTGTTTCGTTTCGGCCGGACTGGGTGAAACGATGGGCGTCATCATGACAGACAAATGCTTTCCCCTTTTTTAGGTGGAAACGATTATAAGGTATTGTCGAGCAGGGTCGATCGCACCAGTTTTTCGGCAATCTGTTCGGCATTGGGTTGATAAGTCCCTGCTTCAATTTCTTTTTGTAACGCCAAAACCCGTTCGGTACGGACTTCCGTTTCAGCGGAAACAAGCTGGGTGAGTTTCTGTAATGTACGGGCCTTTTCAGAGATATCCACCGAGTCGAGCGGGGCAGCCTGCGATGCCTCCTGAGCTTTGGTACCCCCCTGCTGTACCTCATTCGCCTTGCTGCTTTTGCCAAACAGCGTGCGTTCTAAGAGAATATTGGGGTCTTTTTCATTGATCTTCATTTTCTACTCCTTTTCCTACCCAATTACACTATCGGTTCATCAAGCCGAAATCTTTAGCCTTTTTGATCGAATTTGTCGCATTTTCTGAAATATTTAAAGGTTCCGATAATTTTTCCGATAGAAGCTTGGCCAAACCCACACCGCCGCTTTTTGCAATCTTCTCGGCGATCGCCTCGTCGAACATCGACTGATACATGTCTTCTCCCGATGCTACACCACCTTCTTCTCCTTTTGGAAGCCCTTTTCTCATTTCCTTTAAGAGGGTTTGGATAAAATAGGATTCAAAGGCTTCAGCCCCTTTTTTAATTTCAGCCAGTTTTTCAATTGCTTCAATATTTTTAGTTCCGGACGATTTATTTTCTGCAATGGCGGACTCTGTCAAGCGTTGCTGATCCAAAATTTGTCGATGCATGGAAAAATAATTGACCCCGTTCATCATCGTTCTCTCCTTTTTTAAAACTTTCTTAAAGAATCTCTAGTTTTGCGTGCAAGGCCCCTGCGGCTTTAATGGATTGTAAAATTGAGATGAGATCTCTGGGTGTGACGCCGATGGAATTTAACCCTTGTATGAGCGTGCCAATCGTCGTTCCGCCTTTTACCAGTACAATCTTCGCGTCTTCTTCAACCACGTCGGCCTCTCGTTTGGGCACAACGACCGTTTCAGCATTTTCAGGGGCAAAAGAAGGAGGCTGTGAAACCTGAAATTCAGACTGAACCCGTATGGTCAAGTTGCCATGTGCAATCGCCACATCGGAAATACGCACCTGGTCTCCCATCACGATGGTTCCGGTGCGCTCATTGACGACGACTTTGGCAGAAAAATCGAGTTTGACATTCAAGCTTTCAATCATTGAAAGCAAGGCCACCTCACGCCCTTTATAGGCATCGCTGACTTTTAACTCGACGGTGGCCGCATCAATCGGATGCGCCATCAGTGCCCCTGAGGCTTCCGGGCCAAGCGATTCATTAATCACATCCGCCAATCGAAGTGCGGTTGTAAAATCCTGCTCCCGAAGCAAAATCTTGAATCGATCCATCTCGGAAAACAAAAATGGCACCTCCCGCTCGACCATCGCGCCATTGGCAATGCGTCCTGCCGTGGGGTGGTTCTTTTGTGTTTTATCCCCCTCCTGTCCTCCGACAAAACCTCCGATGGAAATAGAGCCCTGGGCAACGGCATACACCTCCTGATCCGGCCCTTTTAGAGGGGTCAATAACAGGGTCCCCCCCTGGAGACTTGTGGCATCTCCCATAGATGAGACCACCACATCCAGCTGACTGCCCGTTCTTGTAAACGGAGGAAGAATTGAGGTCACCATCACAGCCGCGACATTTTTAACTTTGACGACACTGGGATCCACCGTAATGCCCATTCGGGTTAACATGCTTGAAAGACTCTGCACCGTAAAAAGCGTGCCGGTTTTGTCTCCTGTTCCGTTTAAACCAATGACAAGACCATAACCAATCAAGGCATTGTTTCTCACGCCTTCGATTGTGGCGATGTCTTTCACACGCGCCGCATGGGCAGGTACAGAAAAAAGCATCCAGGCCAATAACAGCGCAAGGGTACAAAGAAAGAGAATAAAGTGAATCAAACGATAGGTCCTTCTTTGTCTTAAACTTATTTCCATGATATTCATTCAGGCCATCCCTCGATGTTCACTCTTGAAAATCAGACAGACACTCGCTGCCCACTTAAACAGAGCAATATTCATACCAAAAAAAATGGACGTCTCATCGCGATACCGCCTCAATAGGAGCCTCTGAGAAAGGTTAAATCGACTTTTTTGCCTGGACGCATAAAATCAAACCGGCAAAAAATGCCGATTCACCGTTAAAAGATTGACAGGAGAACGAAGACTGGATCAACTACAAGTCGCTTTGAAATCCGACAGGAACCTGTCGGGCCCGGTTTATATTGTTTATGCTTCCCGGATTTCAGAGACAAAATCCGAGACTTTCAGGTTCAGCGCTTCTGCTTGTGACGATAAGGCATTGGCGGCAGAAAGCACTTGTTCAGATGAGGCGCTTGCTTCGATAGACGCATCGTTCACCTCTTCTAAATTTCTGGAAACATCGTTTGTTTCTTTCGATGCAATTTGAACATTCCGATTAATTTCATTTGTCGTACGCGATTGTTCTTCAAAACCCGAGGTCATTGTTCCGGATACCTCGGCAATGTGGTTCACAGAGGACTTAATCAGACTCATCGTTTTCACAATATCCGTTGAACCTTGTTTCATCTCTTCAATAAGCCGTTTAATTTCATCAACCGACTGATCCGTTTGTTTTGCAAGCCCGCTCACTTCATTTGCAACGACAGCAAAACCTTTGCCCGATTCTCCCGCACGCGCGGCTTCAATCGTCGCGTTTAACGCCAGCAATTTAATTTGTACGGAAATATCCGAAATCAAACGAATGACCTTTCCCACTTTTTCAGATGAACCCAGCATTAAACCGGCTTGTGTCTCGGCCCGATCCACTTCCTGAACCGAATTGAGCACCAGGGCGTTTGACTTGTGAATGATCTCTGAAAGATCATTAATCGATACCGACATTTCTTCCGAACCTGATGCGACAGAGGCCATTTTTCCATTTGCGGCCGATACAGTGACAGACGCACTGCTCGAAAGGTCAACGGAATGACGGGCGACTTTCGCCATGCCTTCAGCCGTTTCCTTCAAAGAATGAGAGGCCTCAGAAACCGACCGGATAATCCCCTGCACACCTTGCTCAAACGATTTTGCAAGGGCTTCCCGTGTTTTTTTGCGCTCCAGACTCATACGCGCTTCTGAATCAGACTGTTCTTTTTCCAGCTGAACCTTATCCAGAAAGTTTTGTTTGAAGACTTCCAGAGCCTGGCCAATCTGGCTCATTTCGTCTTCACGAACAAGCAGGTCAGACAAGCTCAGGTGCTCGATTTCTTCATCGTTTCCGGTCAATTTTTTCACAGCATCCAGCACAAGATCCAAAGGCTGGCCCACAAGCCTCCGATACAAAATCGCAACGATAAACCCCACAACCATAAGCATCAGAAAATACCCAAAAAAGGAGCCCCAAATGGTCTTCGAGACCAGACGATCCTGCCCGTGAAGCAGATCTTCAGAGAGGATCGTCCGCTTATTTGTGAGACGCTCATTGATTTGAGATGAAAAACGATTGAGAGAGTTGATATGCTCTTTGTACACGTTTTTATTGGCTTGCAGGACGATCTTTCCCACCAGATAATCCCCTTGTTTGACGTCGAAAGAGGCCGTTTCAAGCCCTTCCATTTTTTCACCGGAAGAGATCAAAGACTGACCATCTTCCCCCTGATATTCAATATAATTAATATCAGGTGAGCTGCTCACCTTCTCCGCATACGTCAGCAGGGTAGAAAAATCAAGACTGATCATCGGATCTGCTGCGGTTAGAACCAGTAGATTGGCGATACTCGCAATTCTTTCCTGACCTTGACGTTTCACCCGGTTTTCTTCTACGGTCACAAATTCCGCCATCAGGGTGTCCGTTGTTGTGATCAGACCTTCGATGCTCTCAAGAGAAAGAGCCGAAACCTCCTCCAGGTTTTGAGTCTCCATCCGCAACGAAATCATCAAGGCTCCGGTAAACAAGACCATGAGCACCACAACAACCACGGCAATAAACTTTGCGCCAATACTTTGTTTTATTTTTTGAAAAAATGGCATCGTGACGGTCTTTATCATCTAATAACCTTGTTTTATGAGGGATGGCTTCACTGTTTTCATGCCTTAAAATATCGTGATGAGCTGCACTGAAAGCAGGTCATCCATGCTGTCGAGTACCTGGTTGGCTGCCGCGCTGCCCGGCTGATTCGGGGCTTCGGCTTTTCGGATATCGTAGTTCATCGTCACACGCGTTTTTTTATCCAGATGGACCTGAGTGCCAAGCGTGATGGTTTCAAACTTCCGCTCATTTCCGGCCGCACTGTCTGTTCTGCGATTCAACACGTCATACCGTAATTCCACACTCCAGACCGGGAGAATACTGTAGCCAAAGTCCACATACCACCCGTCGGCTTTATCAACAGGAGCCATATTAAATGAGGCGGTCGCCGTATCGGCGTTGTTACGGGCGCCCGGAATCGCGCCGCCGTCGGTGCCGTCAAAAATCATGCCGTCGGCAAGCATATATTCGGCAAAAAATCGGTACTGTTTTTTCCTAAACGTCGTCCCCAAACCATAACGACTGCGGTCATAGGTGCCTGCGCCCGCTTCGCTCAGTGTCCGTTTCCCCTCCTGAAGCCAGGCAAACATTTTCCAGCCATCGCGACGCGGCCCTTTTCCGCCAAAAACCCGCTCGGAGGATAAATACGCATATATTTCGGAATGGCCGTTATTGTCGCCACGGGTAATGCCATTGCCATTTCCAAGCATAAAGGCATAACTGTGTTCCCAATCCTTGACTTTAAATGTTTCAAATAATTGAATGCCCACATCCCGAAAAGCCCCGACCGGGCCGTTAACCCCATTGGCTGACTGGGTATCCGAACCATCACCGTCAAAAAAACGCTCTAAAAGAAGTTGATCAACAGAGGTCGCAAAGTTGTTGTAATTATGCACGTGAATGGCTTGAAGACCTTCTTCCGATCCGGGGTATTTAAACTGACCCACACGAATACGCATGCCTTTAAAGTAACTCAGTGTGATACTCGCATCGGGCAGCATTACACTGCCGTCGTTGTGCCGGGTAATGCCGTTGTCTCCAAACTCTGAAAGGACAAAATAATTGATTTTCTCACTCACCAAGCCACGCACCCCGATACGGGCACGTCGCAGCTGAAACTGGCTTTTCGACTTGAGATCAGGTTTCATCACATTAAACACCGCGTCCTGATCACGCCATGGACCTGCCTTCAAATCCGTCCCATCCGTCTGGGAATACATCGGCTGTACAAAGCCCCATATTTTAATTTTTTCAGCATCTTTTTTTTCAGTGCCTTGCAGATAAAGCCAGTTACTCGCCCAGACCGGCTGGGTCAAAGAAAGGAGGCCAACCATCAATACCCCAAAAACCTGCAATTCTGTTTTTTGTTTCATTGCTGTTTCCTTTCGTTTCAAGTATCAATAACTTTCCCCGGTCACTGCTTTAATGATTTTCCGGTGCGGGTCAAATTCCGAATCTTTCGCAATTTCCAAGCCAGTGAGTTTGGCCGATTTAAGCACTGTTTTTCCTTCAGCGCTGTTTTTCAAACCCTGCAAGGTGGATTGAATCTTGTTTTTCAAAGCAGCAGACAGATCGCCTTTCACTGCCCAGGGCAAATGAGCATAGGCCTCACTCCGGCCCAGAAAAGTCAACTCCTCTGTTTTAATCATCTTTTTAACATTGGGTAAACTCAACACCACATCGCCAGAACCCGCTGCATCCGTTTTTTTAAAATAGGTTGATAACAAGGCATTGGGAGGGTTGTTCGCAAAACTCTCGAGATAGTCTCCTTTTTTGAGCCCGCCCTCCCGCAGCAAGTAGGTCGCAGTAATATAACTTTGCATCGCCCGTGGGCCGCCGCCAAATACAATTTTTTTACCTTTCAAGTCAGAAATCGACTTTAAACCCGAATCCTTCCGGACGATAATCGATCCGCGGATCGTATTTTTCCCGAATTCTGAATTTTTCAAGATCACTTCATATCCATACTTTTGATGCGATTCGACATAGTGATATTGGTTGTAATGCACCAGGTCAAATTTTTTATCCGCCACATCTTTCCAGAATGTTGCAAAATCTTTTGGGGTCACCAGCTTCACTTCGCGGCCAAGGGCTCTGGAAAGGTATTCTGTCATGGGTTTGAATAGTGTGAAGGTCAGGCTGGCATTGCGACGGGGAAAAATACCGACCACAATCGGCTTTTCCGTTGCGACCGCATACGGCAGAAAAACCAGCGTCAGCAGCATAAACCAGATTGAAATTGAAAAATAAAACAATCTCCGCATATTCATGTGAATCGCTCCTCTGCAACGACGGGATTCATGCAATAAACCCTGTCTTGCTCCCGATAAAACTGTTTTGAACAATAGACACCTGTTTTCTTTTATCGGTTTAAAGCGGCTAAAGCTTGAGCATTTACAAGTCAATCAACAAAAAACGATTGAAGGGTTCAGAATATCGAGTCGCCGGCTTTGAAAGAAAGCAAGAGATTTCGCAGTGCGGGTGAAGTCTGTGGAGAAGGCGAAGACGCTGCAAAAACAGGCCAAAGCGCATTAAAACGGCCATATAAAATCAAGAATACGAACCAGCCAGCCCGGCCGCTGTTTGTCACTCACCACACCCGAACCCGAATATTCAATTTTTGCATCGGCGATCACAGTCGAAATCACGGTATTGCCTTGTTGCACATCTTCCGGACGGATCACGCCACTCACGGCAAGATACTCTTTTTCATTATTGATCAAGACTTCACGCTCACCTTCAATCATCATATTTCCGTTGGGATAAACGGCCGTCACGATGGCCGTTACATCGGCCGTCAAACTGCCGCTCCGGCTTGTAGAGCCGTCCCCTTCAAATGAATTGGAAAAACTGCCACTGGCCCCCAGATTTGAAAGCGTATTACCGGGAACACCGAATAAAGACGCAGCGGATGCCCCCAGGCTCGAAGTTCGATCCGTTGAAGTGCCCGCAACTTTTGATCCACTGGCATTTTCAACCACGCGAACCGTGACGATATCCCCGACATGACTCGCCTTTGCATCCTGAAAAAAGTAACTTCTGGATTGCGCGTCATTCCAAAGCGAACCCACGTTTTGTTTTTTATTTTTTTCTGTTTCAAGATTCAGTTTCATCGACACCAACGATTGTTTCGGGGCTTTTTCGGATTCAGCCACACGATCCTTCAGGCGTGATTCTTTATTCGTCACCTTAATCAGGCCGGGTTTTCCGCCAAAACCACAGCCCGAAACAAAGAAGGTTCCCAAAAGGATGAAGCCCAGAGTGACTTTTCCACACCGCCATGTTTTAAAAAACCGAGGGTTCATCGATTACTCCTATTTTGGCTGTTCAATGCGTACATCTCCTGAGTCAAAGACTTCGGCAAAAATCATTTTTTGAGAATCCAGATTGACCACTTTAATGGTCTCTCCCAATCGGCCATCCTGCTTCGCTTCCCCAGCCGTGATGATCTTCAACCCGCCGGATCGAAAGGTAATGGTCACCCGTTCACCCCGTCGAATTAAAGGGGCTTCTTCGAGTTGCACACTGCGTATGGGCATTCCTTTTCGGAGCGACTGTGTTAAGCGTTTTCCAATCACCTGCGCAAGGTCTGTTGCATAACGCGCCCGCTGATGCCGAACACGCATCGACTGAAAGGCCACATCCTCTTGTTCCAGAATATCCAGTCGATGCAAGGTTCGCCGTGCAACAAGGACTTCCCGAACCTGTTGGACATCGGCACTAACCCATTGCTCCGAGGAAACCCCATTATCCTGAGACAGCGTAACCACAAAAATGACGCGTCCCAATAAGCGGCCACCCCGCACCGCCTTCACTTCGGTGATTTTCCCATCAGGCAATGTTTTTTGTCCCACGACCCTCAACTGCCCCACCTCAATTTCAGAAGGGTCCACAGAAAGCCCCTGTGCCACATAGGCCCTCAACAGTCCGTTCATCCCTTCTTCAGATGAATTTGCGCGCACCGCGCCATCACCGAAAGGCAAGATGAACAAAGCCGTAAAAATCATAAAAGCCCGTAAAAATACGTATCGTTTCATTTGATTACCGTTTGAGGTTATTGGCGATGGACAACATGTCATCAGAAGTCTGAATGGCCTTGGAGTTCAATTCATAGGCCCTTTGCGCCACGATCATATTGACCATTTCCTCGGCAATATTCACATTCGAGCCTTCAAGTGCCCCCTGTAAAATCGTGCCAAAACCATCAAGCCCTGCCGTACCCGTCGTGGCATCCCCCGAAGCGGCCGTGGTTTGATAAAGGTTTTTTCCCAAACTGTGCAAACCCGCAGGATTTGTAAAGCGCGCAAGCTCAATGGTTCCCAAAAGTGTTGGAGCGGAACTGCCGGGGGTGAGGGCATTAATTTCTCCCTGGGGAGAGATCGTAAGACTGAGCGTATCGGCCGGCACGGAGATATTGGGCTGCACGGGATAACCTTCCCCGGAAACAATACTTCCGTCACTGCTCATTTTAAAAGAGCCTGTTCGTGTATAAGCCACGGTTCCGTCAGGCAGGGTCACTTGAAAAAAACCTTCCCCTTCAATGGCCATGTCGAGCGGGGCATCGGTCTGCTGAAATTCGCCCTGTGCAAAACCCCGGTAAACAGAAACTGGATCCACCCCTGTTCCGATCTGAATGCCGACCGGCACTTGTCCCGTCCCGGTCGTCGTTCCGGGAGATTTTAATGTTTGATAAATGAGATCCTGAAAATCCCATCGCCCCTTTTTAAAACCGACCGTCGAAACATTGGCCAGATTATTCGCAACAACCGCAACCGATAACTGCTGTGCCGCCATCCCTGTACTTGCTATAGAAAGTGCCCTCATCATAAGCTCATCTCCTTGGTGGAGTCCCATCTTTGGCCCGATGCTGCGTTATTTTATTCCTCAGTCACATAGCGCAAGGCTATGCTCCTTCGTTACGCCTTGCCTCGTACTCAAAGCTCGGACTCCTAATTGTGCTTGTTATTTGTGTTTGCCCTTTATTTCACCACGCCAATATCGTTCGCGGCTTTTCCTGAAATCTCATCGGCGGTTTGCATGGCCTTTTGAGCGGCTTCATAAAGACGCATCACCTGAATCATCGCCACCATCTCTTCTACCGGATTCACGTTCGAGCCTTCAATCGCACCTTGCTGCATACGGCCTTCAAAAAAAGGCTCGGCTGATCCACTGATCACTTCAAACAATCCCCCGCCCGTTTTTCTCAGATTTTCCGAATTCGACACCGTAAAAATGGGTAGCAGGTCAATCTCGACCAGCGTCGCTCCCGCCTCGGTGCCTTTCACAGAGATATTTCCGCTCGCGTCAATTGAAACCACACCCGGCGGAAGACTAATCGGCCCCCCGCTTCCGACAACCGGATAGCCCCGCATATTGACCAGTTGACCTTCGGCATCCAGTGTAAAATGACCATCACGGGTATAACGCTGACCTTCCGGTGTTTCCAGGGCAAAAAAACCTTCCCCGTGAATCGCAAGATCCAGCGGTTCACCCGTGACTTGAATCGCACCTTCCGAAAAATCAGTGGACACCTGTTTGAGTAAGCCGAAAGAAGCATCCGCGCCCAACAGAATGTTGTTTGCCTGAATTTCCGTCCCTGGCGCATCCGTTAATATCGGGGTCAGCGCTTCAAAAATGGCCACATCTTTCTTGAATCCGGTCGTGCCGACATTTGCCAGATTATTCGTAATCACTTCCAGTTTTTTTTCTTGTGCCAATGCGCCGGAAAGCACGGGATAGATTGAGCTCATGCCATCTCCTTAAATCATTAAAACTTATTTCATTGGCTTTAGAGCAATTTTCATACCATTCTGATTGAGTAAGGGGAATCGATGTTTTATTCAGTAAAACCTACAAAACATGGGGAAAGTCAGCGTTTTCACCCGGCACTTTTTGCTCAGACCGGCAAAATCTTCCCGGAAGCCGTTATATCCTTGACAGTAAGGCGCGTCTTGACGTTCAATTAAGTTTTTAAAGAGGAATCATCCTTTCGGAATATCTTCAATTGTCATCGGTCAATAGAGGGGTATATTGTGGGTCTGAAAAAAGAAACTGAACAAAAAGCGACTTTCGCGGGCGGCTGTTTTTGGTGTATGGAAGGGCCTTTTCATGCGCGTGAAGGCGTGATGGATGTGATTTCAGGATATACGGGCGGGCCTGAGGTGAATCCCGCTTATGAAGAGGTGGCCTCCGGACAGACACAACACCTCGAAGCCATTCAAGTTACCTTCGATCCCCAAAAAGTCAGCTATACACAACTGCTCGATATTTTTTGGCAACAGATCGACCCTACAGATGATGGCGGCTCCTTCGCCGATCGCGGCCCGCATTATCGCAGTGCAATTTTTTATCACGATGAAACACAGAAAACCCAGGCCATTGCCTCAAAAGAAGCGGGAGACGCCTCAGGTCGATACGACAAGCCCATCGTGACGGAAATTCGGGAGGCCATGCCTTTTTACCGGGCAGAAGACTATCATCAGGATTATTATAAAAAGAATGCCGCCCGATACGCATTTTACAAAGAAGGCTCAGG
>JAJDBT010000073.1 GCA_029261215.1 Nitrospirota bacterium
TGAAGGGGTAGATAGAGGATGGAGAACTTGTGTTTGCCAAAAAAGTAAACAGACACGGGTTAATGTTGAAAAAACACTCGGCATTCTGCCCGCCTGCTTCGAAATATCCGCGATCTATTGCTAACTCCGACAGCCTCCTAGGTTTTGATCATTCAATATCCCCTTTTCCCTCAATCTTCACAAAAAAATGAGTGCCTTCTACTTTAAAATAGTAAGTTATATTCATATTTCAGTTATATTCCGGACAAAAAATCCTGCTTCATAAAATTGCAGAATACAGATCTTGTCATGGAAGAAATTGAAGCCCATGAACAGAGCGCTCACGCCAGCAAACTGAGAGTCGGAGGATGGCCTGATGTCCTTTATCAAAATAGAAACAGCAAAAATTACAATCAAATCATTAATCCCCACCATTTATATCTATTTTTTGACGCCCAGTTAAATGACAAATGGCGGGCTTACACGGATATAGAATTTGAACATGTCCCGAGTCTCGAAGGCGGAGGTGGAGGGGAAGGAGAGATAAAAATTGAACGAGTTTACATTGAACATAATCAAACCGACCTTCTGAATACACGGGTCGGAAAGTTTAACACGCCACTAGGCTTGTGGACCGTTGAACATTGGACGATTAATGTCCTATCTGTTCAGAAGCCGATTCATGAAGACAATAAATATGTCCCTCTCTTTCAGGTCGGCTTAAAAGGCTTTGGTCATTGGATCTCTCCATCCAGAGGTCAGTGGGCACCCGAAATTCAATACGCCATCTGGATGTCAACAGGCAATGACATCTCCGGAACGGACAACCCTTCAGACAATAAATTTGCATACGGGGCAAATACCAGTGTCACATTTCCTGAAAAGCTCAAACTCGGATTGACGGGATACGCTCAAAGTAACCCTGCCGCAACAGGAAGGCAAGAAAAGACCTTGCTTCCTTATGCAGAACTGTACATCACAGAAGAACTCACTTTGTTGGGTGAAGACTTCCATCAAAGTCGCGACATGGGATCGACAGACATTTAAGTATGGTATGCCGCTGCTAAATGGCAATTTCTGCCGGATACCTATTTCTACTATCGTCGAGATCAGGGAGATGATGAGAAGCGAGGTGGTGGTCAAGAACATACGATGAATGTTTTTACCTTAGGGTATTGGCCCATCCCTTATGTACGAACAAAGCTCGAATTCAGCACACATGATTTTGCCGACAACACCGATGATTTGGCAGAATGAAACACAAGCCTTACACTCTGTTCATCAACTATCCAAACTGCTCCTTGTGGTCATCCTCATTCTCAGTATTGCAACCATCATTGCTGGGTATTTTATTTCAAAAATGGTCTCCGTCCCTATTCTAAACATTACAAAAGCAATGAACGCTTTGGCAAAAGGTCAATACCCTGAAATTCCTTACCAAAACAAAAAAGATGAAATAGGCCAAATGTCAGCTGCCCTTTGTATTTTTAAATCCAATACCCTCGAAAACTGCAGACGCTAAAGAAAAATTGGAAATCGGGAAAAAGGAAACACTGAAAGCCCTGGCCACCGCATTTGAAAAAAGGGTTCAGGGGATTATTAATAGCGTCGCCTCAGCCGCAACAGAGCTCGCAAGTACCGCCAAAAACATGAGCGGATCCATCTATCATTCCAGTCGTATGGCTGAAGAAGCCTCAAGTAGCGCACTGGAAACCAGTGAACAAGTCGAATCCGTCTCAAGCGCTGGTCACAGATTCCGTGACAAAGGGAAGTATCGCAGGGACGAAGGCAGATTCATTAGGCATTGCATCTCAAAAAGTAGGCATCGCGATTCAATTAATTATGGATGTTGCGAGTAAAATCAACTTACTGGCTTTAAATGCCACAATAGAATCCGCACGAGCGGGAGAAGCAGGCAAGGGTTTTGCGGTGGTCGCCAACGAAGTGAAGATCCTTGCGGGTCAAACCAATACGGCGATTCAGGAAGTTAAAGTCGTATTGGAAGAAATGAACACTCCCTCTGGAGAAATTATTGAAGCGCTCTCAGGTATCAAATTATCCGTCAATAAAATATCCGACGCCTCTGGGGATATCTCTGCCGCTGTTGAAGAGCAGGCGTTAACGACCGATCAAATTTCTAGTAACATGAAAACCGCTGCCGAAGGCACAACCCATATCTCAAGACATTTGCAAGAAATCAATACAACATCAAGCGAAGCAAGTGCCTCTTCACAACAAGTTTTAGCTGCAGCAGATCAACTCTCACTTCAATCTGAAGAACTCAGTCGGCAAGTCGCAGCATTTCTATCCGAACTTCGGGTCTGATGACACCTCTCCAAATTTGAACATTTTTCAAACGCCCTGATACATGAAACTGCCATTCATCTCTCTAGATTAAATCCGTGTTGAACGCAATGTCCTCAGTACAGTTCAAAAATCCGTCGCAAGGATTCGTAATAAAATTGAATTTTAGCGCCCTGTCCGATACTATCCCTGAAATAGTTTCATTATATCGTCATACATACATTCATATTGAGGAGCAGTAAGATGAACGGAATTGATATCGCCATCGGTTTTTTTGGCCTCTTGGCTGTCCTTTTAGCATTTAGCGGGACGACCATAGGAGAGACCGCGCTGGCATTTGGCGGAGACCGATGGACAGAAAGCAGCGCCCCTTTTTATAGAAGAATTACGCCAAGAGGCTGGATCTCATTGCTTTGTCTTTTCATTGCAATCGGATTGATTACAATGAGAAAAGACATGCAGGAGCAAGACGTAAAAACAAAAATAGCCACGATCACAGAACTGGAAGAAAATGCCTCCCGCCTGGAAGAGCAAATCAAAAAATATGTCACAGACATTGTTCAACTTAAGGGGGAGTTGTCGCAGGCCCAGGCCTCGGTCGCAAACATGACAGAACATGTCGAAACCCACCAGATGCAATCGATGGAAGCGGCTTTTCAACTCACGGCCAAAATGGATCAGGAGATCGACGAGGCCGTCGTCAGTCTGGACGGTCGTCCCCGTGTCCCGATTCCATCCCGTTATCTTTCCCAGATGCGGCTGGCTGGCGGAGATCGGTTCTATTTTGCAACTTTTCTTCAGAACCCATCTTCAAGAGATCTGAGATCCCTTCAACTGGAAATGGGAGAGAAGGTCTACCCTTTGTTTATAGGGGATGAAACCGGTTTTTCTGAAAAAACACTGCGCCTGCCAGGAAATCCATTCAAAACGGTTCCAGCATACATTCAAAACCCGCTGCTTCTGAATAAAATGACTCTGAAGATCGTCATACGCCCCAAGGAAATGACTTCGGAAGAAGATGCATTCCGGCAGCTGGTGCTCAACAGCCCCTTTTCAGAAGTCGCCAAAAAAAAATACAAGCTGACAAAAGCAGATATCTTAAATGTGCGAAGCGAGGCCACAGTAGATGCGCAACTGGTTGAGCGACTTCGGCGTAACTCCTATGTCCGCATTCTTCAAAAAGAAGAGGAGTGGGTTGAGATTATGACCGCAAAGGGAAAACAGGGCTGGGTTATCGGCCGATTTTTAACAGAGATAAAATAGACGCAGTCATCGTTCATCTTCCCCCTGTGTCGGGTCTTTTTTTTTAAAACCCATCCACCCTTATTGAACAAGTATCTGCCCTCCGATATGCGCTTTATGAAGGTGGCAATACAAACTATAGATCCCCTCGGAAGCGGCGTTGATCTTTACACGGATTTTCCCCTCGGGCGGGATAAGTTCTTTAACGCCTAAACCATCGATGGTAAATCCGTGATCCCTTTCAGACACGTTTCGAATGAGGAGATGAATCACCTCCCCTTTTTTGACAACAATGGCCGAAGGAAGCCATATATTCACCTTCTCCTCGATTTCCACAGCAACAAATGTAAATCCATTTTTTGATACGCCTTCTTCCGAAAAGGCGGTGTTAGAAAAAAGAGTGATTAATAAAAAAACAAACACAATCCATTTGAAAAACATGTACTTCTCCTTAAAATTTTATGGATTAAACGGCAGATTTGGCTCTGCGGCGGGACGCCCATAATAGTAGCCTTGCAGGTAATCAAAGCCCAAATCACGGCAAGTTGTGGCTTCCTGTGCATTACTCACGCCCTCAGCGACTGTTTTAATCTTCATCCGTCTGGATAAACGCACGAGCAACTCCACCATCTCCCTTCGGGCTGTCGCGCTGTCAATATTCCTGATCAGCGCGATATCAAACTTCAAATAATCCGGCGGCATCTCCGACAATTCCAGAAGTCGGGTTTGACCGGCTCCAAAATCATCATACGCCATTCCGATCCGAAGTGTCCTTAGTTCATCTCTTATTCTTTTCATCACCTCCAAATCTGTAATCGCCCGTTCGTGCACCTCCAGAATCAACTTCGGCTTTGGAAAGCGCTCCCGTACCTTGCGAAGTGACATCATCAGGCGGTCGGGATGATCCAGCTCCCTGGGATGAATATTCATAAAAAAGTTTAAAGGCGATCCCGAGGCGTCAGCCCGCATCACCCCATCCATACGAAGCAGCTCAACCAGGGCCAGTTCACGACCCACGCTTTCGGCCAATTTAAAAAGCGCAACCGGCAGGCGCGGCAGATTTGGATGTTCTCCCCGCCCCAATATTTCAAAAGCAAAGGGACTTTCGTCTTCACTCCTATAAATGGTTTGAAAGTCAGAACTGACCAATGCACCGGAGAGCAGGGCTTCCAATTCGATCCAGCCAGCGGGCAAATTGGTCGCCGTTCCTGCAATGTCGAGATGTGTCGCCGCATCTTCCGAAACCTGATCCAGCGGTTCACAGGAAAGACGAAATTCGATATTTGCGATATGCAGGATATCACTCTGTTTCAGGATCACTTCGCCTTTCACAGGTTTTCGATTGATAAAAGTGCCGTTGGTGCTGTTGAGATCTTTGAGAACCAGATACCCGTCTTTCTGAATAATTTCGGCGTGATGACGAGAAATACTGCTTGATTCGATACTCAGGCCCAGACCAGGGCTTCGACCTACAACAAAAGGGAAAGGTTCAATTCGAACCTTTCTCATTGGCCCCACAGGCTCAACATGCCCTTCAAGATACCAGTAATACATCACTTCCCCATCAGATAATATTGCATTTTCAAAGACAAGACTAATTGACTCGACAAAAAATGACAATCAAAAAACCCTCACCCTCTTTTTTGGAAAGATGCGGCCATTTATCCGATTCTCGGCCATCTCTCAATTTTAAAATTCCCGGAGACATCCTGCTCGTGAAACGGGTATGAAAAAAGGTCAGATCACTAAATTTCCGCTTGCCGGGGATGGGCACTTAAAACAGGTCTGCAAACTAAGGCACGGCCAGCATTTGAAATCTATGTGTGCTCTGGAAGACCAAGGTTTGCCAAAAGGATTTGGATTGCGTTATACAGATGTTCTCTAAAATACAGTGGTATCATTCTCGAAGAGGAAAACATATTGGAAAAAATCGCCATGATCACAGGAGGGGCCAAAAGACTGGGCCACGACATTTGCCTTTTATTGGCGAAAGAAGGGTTTGATATCGCCCTTCACTACAACGCCTCCCTCGAAAAAGCGGAAGAAACACAAAAAGAAGTTGAAGCAATGGGTCGGCGATGTTTTATTTTACAGGGAGATTTGACCGATGCCTCCATGTACCACACGCTGATTGATGCGGTCTATGACGAACTGGGCGCGCTGAGCCTCCTGATTAATAACGCCTCTGTTTTTGAAAAAATTGACTTCGATCATTCATCACCCTTTGATTTTGATCAAAACATAGATGTACACCTCAAAGCGCCTTTTTTTTTATCACAGGCTTTCTCAAAAAGATGCCGCAAGGGCGCAATTATTAATATGCTGGATACGCGTGTCGCTCAATATGAAACCGAACATTTTGTCTATACCCTGAGCAAAAAAGCCCTTAAAGAGCTGACACTGCTTCTGGCAAAAACATTGGCGCCGCGAATCCGCGTCAATGGCATCTGCCCTGGCGCCATCCTCCCTCCAGACAGCATGGGGGATGAATATCTCAAAGAAATTGCAAAAAAAACACCAATGAAAATGCCCGGCAGTGTCGATAATATTTTAAACGCAGTGCGTTATTTAACCCAATCCAACTATATCAATGGGGAACTGCTCTACGTCGATGGCGGAGAATGGCTCACCTAGAGAGGTCTTATGATCGTTTGTATTAAAAACCTGCGCCTGAGAGCCATTGTCGGCGTCTACGAATGGGAAAAAAAGATTCGCCAGGAAATCAATATCGACCTGCGTCTCACATTTGATGGCGCAAAAGCGGCGACGACGGATGATATCAACGAAACCATTGATTATAAAAATTTGAGAAATCAAATCATTGAGCACGTTGAAAATACAGACTTTAACCTCGTCGAACGGGTCGCCTCAGATACCGCCGATATCGCGCTTTCATTCCCTCTGGCGCAAAAGGTCTGGCTCGAAGTCAAAAAACCGGGAGCGCTTCGACTGACTGACACCGTTTCAATCATCGTGGAAAGGACAAAGGAGCCGCTGTGAAGAATGATGTCATCGTCGGACTGGGGTCCAATATTGATCCCATCGATCACATCAATAAAGCCATTCAAATCATGACCGAACGGTTTTCAGAAATTCGCGTCTCACGCCTGATCAAAACAGAGCCGGTCGGGTTTAAAGATCAGGATCACTTTTACAACGGGGCAGTCCGCTTCAAAACAGATTTGGGATCAAAAGCCCTCAAACAATATTTATTAGAAATAGAAGACCGGCTGGGACGCGTTCGAACAGATAACAAAAATGGGCCGAGAACCATTGATCTGGATATTCTGGTTTGGAATGGGCGTATTGTTGACCCGGATGTCTCTGAACGGGCCTTTCTGCAAGAGTCCATTAAAGAACTGGCCTCGGAACTTATCCAGTAACATCATATGGAAAAAAAACGGATACACGCCTATTTCTTCGGACAATGAGATGAACATCAAAACTTCTTTTATAAAAGAAAATGAGCATAGGATAAAGCCACTTCCCCCCATGACCGAGAGGAATCCGACACAATGATTGAACAACTTTTTCCAGGAATGGCCGCGCTTCAAAACATGCATCCCCTCTATGTTCACTTCCCCATCGCTTTTTTTGTCGGGGCAGCGCTTATGGAAGTCGTCGCCGTTTTTTACCATGAACGATTTCATTTTGTGGCAACCTGGCTGCTCTACATGGGTGTTTTTGCCGCTGTGCTGACCTTGGGCAGCGGCTTCGGCGCCGCAAGCCAGGTCGCCGCCAATGACCCACGAGGCCATGACTCCCCGGCACATGATTTTATCCACGTTCACCGCAACTGGATGTTGATTTCTACACTTTTTAGCATGGGTCTTGCGGTTTATTTTTTGTGGGCAAATCAACGAAAAAAATGGGCCAGCCACCGTTGGGGGCTTTTACTCGGAGCCCTTGTTCTCGCCACGCTCATCAGTATGGGCGCAGACCGGGGCGGGCGACTCGTTTTTGAATTTGGCACAGGCGTGAACCCTGAAATCATCGTTCAGCCCAGCGAAGAAGAGCATCTGGACGACGGGCATGGGCACTAATGTAGAGCGCTCATTGACATGGGGGATCCGATTGATTGTTGGTGATCGAAAACAGCGGGTACAAGATGCGCGCTGAAAACCGGGGAGAACACTCCGAAGAAACGGTCCAATGCCTTGCTTGCCGGGAACCCATTCAAAGCAAGGCCTCCCTTTGTCCCCACTGCAGAACAGCCCAACACCCCTCAAAATGGATTTTTGTCGGTAATATCTTAAAATGGGCTGGCGGCGGCACTGTCATCCTGTCGCTCCTGGTCACGGTCGTGCAAGTTAATTCCTTGTTTAAAAGCTGGCAGGAGCGTCAAAAAAATGTAGAAGAATGGGTGAAAGGCGCCAATTTTCAGGCAGACTCCGGCGATTTTTCAGGGGCCTGGACACTTTATGAACAGGCCCTGACGCTGGAACCGGGCGCACAATACGCAAGGTCAGGCCAAGTCCAGTTGGCAATGTCCTGGCTAAGGCATATTCGGGTGCAAAATGAAGAGACCTTTACAGGCATCGTCGTCAAAATACTGCCCGTGCTCTACCGAGGCGCCGCGTCCTCAAAAGCCGGAGAAACAGCGGATATCATTTCTCACATCGGCTGGGCCAATTTTTTAAGACACCGGGAAGGGCATACCTCCCTTAAAGTAGAGGAACATTTCGCAAAAGCATTAGAAATAGATCCAAGCAATGTTTACGCACATACGATGTGGGGGTTTTGGATTTTGTGGGAGTCTGGCCCCCTCGATTCGGCAAAACAGCATTTCTCGATCGCACTGGAGAGCGGCCGGGATCGCGCCTATGTGAGAGAGTATCAGCTCACCGCGCTCCATAACTCGATTTATCACAACCTTGGAGAAACGACCTATCGCCACCAAGTCGCAGACGAACTGATTCACACTTTAAATGATATTCGGAAAAATCAAGAACCCGTCTCCCCTTCAGTCAGAATCATCGGAGACCTTTTTTCAAGGACGTATTATTCAATCCCCTGGTTTGAGAGATGGCTTCAAAATCCAGCTGCCACACTTCCCGCCGAAGATCATTTGGCAACTTTTCTTTTATTGAAAAATCTGAATGCAGCAAGGATGAAATATCAGCAGCTCAGTGATCAATTTTGGGAAGCATATTTGAGGGAACGTTCCGGAGATACACAAAACGCTCTCAAAGGCTACCGTGCGCTGCAATCTGAACTTGAAACAAGCGTTATTTCTCAATCGATCATTGGCGTATTGAGAGAAAAAAACATCTTAAATGAGGCCATCACACGCTTATCCTCTCAAAATTAAGCACATGGTGTTTGTTTTGAGTGCAGATCAAAAGGTACAATCACAACAAATCTAAACAGAGGAGTTTGAATCAATGCGTATTGTTTCCTGGAATGTGAATGGCATTCGTGCCGCGATGAAAAAGGCGTTTCCCGCATCAGTCGAGGCCATGAAGCTCGACATCCTGTGCCTTCAGGAAACAAAGGCCCAGGAAGACCAGGTCATTGAGGCCTTGTCCGAAATGAAGGACTACCACCTTTATGCCAATTCGGCCGTTAAAAAAGGGTATTCAGGGACCGCGATCCTCACGAAAAGAAAACCAATAACCGTTCGGCTTGACATGGGATTGGATCATCACGATCAGGAAGGCCGTGTGATCGCCCTTGAATTTGAGGATTATTTTCTCGTGACGGTCTATACGCCGAATTCTGGCAGTGAACTCAAACGATTAAGCTATCGCCAGCAATGGGATGCCGACTTTCTCGCCTACTTAAAAACACTGGAAAAAGAGAAACCCCTCATCGTCTGCGGAGACCTCAATGTCGCCCATCAACCCATTGATTTGGCGCGTCCGAAAGAAAACTACAATAAGAGTGCGGGTTACATGCAGGAAGAAATCGACGGAATGGACAGACTCATCTCCGCTCATTTTGTGGACTCTTTTCGACAAATCAACCCGGATAAAGTCAAGTACAGCTGGTGGAGTTTTCGAGCCGGTGCCCGCGAAAGAAATGTCGGATGGAGAATTGATTATTTCCTCACCTCTCCCAGTCTCACAGCTAAAATCAAGGATGCAGACATCTTAAATGATGTGATGGGTTCCGATCATTGCCCCGTTTTGCTTGATTTGGCTTGAGTGGATTGAAGCTGAGTTGTGTGAGCCGTTATAATTCACAGAAGTGTGTTATGATCACAGGTTTCACTTTCTCGTTCACATTGAGCATTTTCACCCCACGATGAATAAAATAAAGCATTTTTTAAGCGTGCAAAAAATGACAAGCACCAAACTCATCGTGCTCGTCGCCCTATTTTTAATGGTCTTTGCAAACGCAGCATTTTTTTCAAATGTCACGAAAGTTTATCCCATCAACTTGAAAAATATCGCTTTTCTATGCTCCCTGGCGATTGTCTTTGGTAGTGCCATTGTATTGCTGCTTTCTCTGTTTTCGTACAAATACACGATTAAACCTGTTCTGATTGCCATCCTTTTCATATCTGCTGTCACCAGTTATTTATGGATACCTATAATGTCGTCATCGATGACACCATGATTCAGAACATTGCAAGTACAGACATGGCTGAATCGATGGATTTGTTATCTTTCAAGTTGATGCTCTATATTGTTTTTCTGGGCGTCATTCCGTCCATATGGATCTACAAAGTCAAGATTGTCCACGCCAGCAAGAGAAAAGCGCTTGTTTCCAGAATAAAGTTATTTTCATTTTCTCTGGCACTTTCCATTGCGGTTATTCTGATATTCGGACAATTTTATGCCTCTTTTTTCAGAGAACATAAACCATTACGGTTTTATGCAAACCCTGCTTACTCGATATATTCAACCGTCAAGTACATCAATCACTCGATTAAAAGAGATCAACTTCCCCTAACGCCCATTGGTCTGGACTCAAACATCCCCGAAACGGACATAGACCGGGAATTGGTGATTTTCGTGGTCGGAGAAACAGCAAGGGCAGACCGCTTCTCGCTCAATGGATATGCAAGAGAAACCAACCCCTTGTTAAAAAAAGAAGGGGTAATGAATTTTTCAAATGTCTGGGCCTGTGGCACATCCACAGCGCATTCTGTACCGTGCATGTTCTCCATTTATGGGCAATCCGATTACAGCGACACCAAGGGAAAAACAACCGAAAATGTACTTGATATTTTGAAACGCTCTGGCGTGAACGTCCTCTGGCTGGATAATAATTCAGACTCAAAAGGCGTGGCATTAAGAGTCGATTTTAAAAACTATAAAACCTCTTTAAAAACTATAAAACCTCAGAAAACAATTCAGTCTGTAATCCAGAATGCAGAGATGAGGGGATGTTGACGAATATCCAGGCCTATATTGATGCGCATCAAGTGGGCGATATTTTTATTGTATTGCATCAAATGGGCAATCATGGCCCGGCCTACTACAAAAGATATCCACCCGCTTTTGAAAAATACACCCCCACCTGCAAAAGCAATCAATTGGAAAATTGCAGTCAGGAAGAGATTGACAATGCCTATGACAATGCCATTTTATATACGGATTATTTCTTATCCAAAGTCATTCAGATCCTTAAAAATAATAACGAAAAATTTGAATCCGCTTTATTTTATGTGAGTGATCATGGAGAATCCCTGGGCGAACATGGGGTGTATCTGCATGGCATGCCCAATTTTATCGCACCGGATGAACAACAACGCGTTCCCGCGCTGATGTGGTTTGGTAGTAATTTTAAAGAAAAAAAGATCGAATCACTTCCCGCTAAAAAAGACATCCAATACAGCCACGACAACATATTTCACACCATCCTGGGTTTAATGGAAGTAGAGACTTCAATTTACGATAAAAATCTGGACATCATTCACAGCATTCCGTAATCAAAAAACCTGCGCAACATTCAAGGCCCATCATCTCAAAACAGGGCGCACGCTATATCCTTCGTTTCCAATCCGTTCAGCGGAGTAAATTGTGATCACAGGAGGACTTTTTGAGACCGATTACTCGCAAGCCCATTAAATCTTTCCTAAAAAAAACTTAAAAATGTTATTTTCAAACTCTTAGACCCGGATAAAACAATGCCTCAATCAAAACAAAACCCACAGGCCAACAAGATCCCGATCAAAAACCGTCTGGCCCGACTACACGAAATCATTTTTGAGGCAGACACCCCTGCCGGGAAATGGTTTGACCTTCTTTTAATACTCAGCATACTCCTGAGCGTGTTCGTTGTTATGCTAGACAGCGTAGCCTCTGTCAGGGCCCGATACGGCAGTCTGATCTACACCATTGAGTGGTTTTTCACCCTGCTTTTCACCATTGAATATGTTTTGCGCTTATTGTCTGTCGGACGCCCCTTGAAATATGCGCTCAGTTTTTTCGGAATCGTCGATTTACTGGCCATTATTCCCACCTATCTCAGCCTGATTTTCCCAGGAACAGAGTATTTTCTGGTGATTCGGATTTTACGTATTTTAAGGGTATTTCGTATCCTGAAATTGGTTCAATATCTCAATGAAGCCAATCTCCTGCTCGAGGCATTGCGTACCAGCTTCAAAAAAATTACCGTTTTTATTTTCACCGTCCTGACGCTGGTCATTATTTTTGGGGCCATCATCTATGTGCTCGAAGGGGAGGAAAACGGCTTTACGAGTATTCCCCGCTCAAGCTATTGGGCCATCGTGACTTTAACAACAGTAGGCTACGGGGACATTTCACCCAAAACAAACCTGGGACAGGCTTTGGCCGCCGTGATCATGATTTTGGGTTACGGGATTATCGCCGTTCCCACAGGAATTGTAACCGCCGAATTAATAAAAAACCCCAAAAATAAAATTTCGACCCAGGCCTGCCCCGAATGCAGCGCCGAAGGCCACGATCCCGATGCGGTTTTTTGCAAGTTTTGCGGAATGAAATTGTGATAAAAGCGATTTTGTCTATTCAGGAAAAACCATTGAGAGGGTGATTCAAATGCACACCCGGTTTTGTCATTGAATGCCTTCAAACAACAATTCCCGGACATCTTTTGCTTTAAATCGCCACAAAACGTTATCAATAAAATAGTGATGAACATTGATAAACAGGATGAACGTGATGATGAAAAAGCTCAGGCCAAGAGACCGATCAGCCCCAACAACATCATCCAGATGATTCGGAATCGCATCAAAAAGCAAATAACCCGTCAGGATCATAAATCCATAAAACATCAACACCCTTTTGATGGGATGCCTGCGTTGATTCTTTTTATATCGTGAGACTTCAACCTTTGCCACAAAGGGAAAATACTGAATCGAATGAAAGAACGCGATAATGCCAAAATATTGTGCTTCTCCTAAAAAAGGCACATGCCAAATCAGCAAAGCAAACATGGGTACCAGAAAATTCCAGCTGGGTCGCTGTTTGCCCTGAACATATTTCACAAGAAACATCACAAAAATCAAGGCAAACATCAGGGCGACCACAACATAGGATACTTGAAACCATACGTATGGCAGCGCCAGCCGATGGATGCTTAGATTGAAAAAAGGATAGGTTCCGGTCGAACAATTACTGTACAGCCAGGTTAGCCACCAGGTACTCAGCAAAGCATATCTGAGAAGATTGCGTTCCAAGCCTTTCAAAGGATAGTTGTCCATTTTGGCATATACCATCATGCAGCCAAAGGTCTGTTTTGAATAATGCCACCCCACCGAAAAATACATCAACAAAACAAACAGCCCCAGCATTTCCGACCTGAGGTTTGGGTAAAGACCCAAGCGCGTCTGTAAACCCATTCCTCCTAAAATACCGTTGATTGCACGCACAAAGCCGCTGTCTTTTATCGAATAATCACCAAAAACATAGCTGATCAACACCAGGGCGATTAAAGACATTGGAATAAAAATCAATTGAAACCAGTTTTGAAAAACAAATCGACGCCCCTGGGTATAGGCCAATTTATAAGAGGCCATAAAGTGCGGATAATTTCCACAATATCCCAGATAAAAAACAATCATCGGCAAAAAAAGACCAACGGATTTGACCGATGAAAACGTATCTTGCAAAAAATAAAGTGGAAACCAGAGCAGTATGGCCAAGCCTCCCATAAACATAAAATCAAGGGTGCGAGAGCCCATCAGGGATACCCTGGGCAATGCGCGTTGAAGCGCAAGGGGCCTGGCCATGCGTTTAGAGGCAATTGTATTCATAGGGTCATGACATTTCCTGGGTATTGCTTAAGTATAACCTGCGCGTTGAGATAGGCAAATGGCCGCAGCGCGGCGCTTGGTCAAACAAAAAATCGCTTATAAAAAGATTGAACCCACGACAAAATTGGGGGGGGATAAACAGAAAAACCCATTGGGTCAATGGGGTAGCGCCAATATGAAGGGAAGGTGAACACTTACGGCTTAAAAACCCAAAAAAGGGCTTCTCGTATCTATCCAGAACCGCTTAAAAAGCGTCATGAACTCACAATCTGAACACCAAGGCTTTCCGAGAGAAACACACAGGGCTGATCTTCTGTATTTCGAGCATCAGGATGATGCTTTGTTCAGGCAGGTACAATACTTTGTTTATTGGGATAAAACAAAGATAGGGGCGGGTTTGAAACCCGTCCCTACGGTTTCAATCCTCTATCAGCGAGGCAATCTTTCCGACTAAAAGCACGTCTTATCATGAATGTCGGTAATCATGGTTTCAATCCTCTATCAGCGAGGCAATCTTTCCGACCGCGGAAGAAAAAAATATTAAAATAGTTGTAATTAACTGTTTACGTTTCAATCCTCTATCAGCGAGGCAATCTTTCCGACGCAAAACAGGTTGGCATGTTCTGCAAGGGTTTAAATATTGTTTCAATCCTCTATCAGCGAGGCAATCTTTCCGACAGCACCTGTTTTTTCCCTTTTAAAAACAAGGGCTTGGAAGGGTGAAATTACAAACCTCCACTTATCCACAGCTTATCAACTCTCCTTTCTTGGTTTACCTTCTCGATTTTAGCCAATTTATCTTTATCTTTCAAGACCTTATAAAAAAGTACACACCTCCCCCCAAAAAGGCCTGTTTTGAGAATTCTTCTAAAATCCATATTGATGCTACAAAATATAGATATCCGGGTCTACAAGGCGCTTTGCGGTCCCTCTTACCCGCAAAACCGTCTCGCAAGCGCCGCAGATGCTGTAAATGCGAAGACGGTCTTCTTCCTGAATCAGCCGATCCAATCGGCGGCACATCTTTTCAAACAAGGGCTTTCCTTCTAAATGACATTCAAAAACACTGTACTGCACCCGTGTCCCAAAATCCAGAAGTGTTTTGGAGACTTTTGTCCGCCGGGGCATGAAATATTTTGAGTGGCATGGGCCTTGCTTTTACTTTAAAGAGATTCAAGAACTTACAAAGGGCAGGAGCCAAAAAATGTGAAAAAGATATCGAGAGAAACTCCCCAATATGATATGAGTCACTCTCAAATTGTTTTTATGGATAATCATATTAATTCGTGAAGGGAGAATATTGATGCAGAAGAAAGTATCGGTAAAACAGTTGTGTGCCTATTTTACAGCGTTACTGATGGTTGGTTTCGCTTCCGGTGTTTATGCGTATGAGAAAACAATGTATTTGGATCAAGGATGGACAATAGAACAACGTCGCGCATTTTATGAAACACCACAAGGTTCTTATTTAATCCCACTCAGTTGGTATTTATCTTTAGAGCAAGTCAGTGACGATGCTGATCGTGGGCATCATGGGCATTATGATTTATTTGCTGCTGATGCGCATATCAGCAAATTTGGGTATCTCGTCAAAAAAAAAGATGATGGTGATGTGCCTCATGTCCCGCTGGGCTTTGCCCTTGAATCGCTTGAAAATGGGGACGCCTGGTTAGGGTATACCTGTGCAGCTTGCCATACGAACGAGATTCGATATCGGGGCAAGACCATCAGAATTGATGGTGCCCCGACGCTTGCAGATCTCATGGGTTTTATCTCTCAACTACACGCGGCGGTGATCTCAACACTTGAGGACGAGGATAAATTCAATCGATTTTCAGAACGCGTCGTCGGATCACATGATACTGCGGAAAGCGACGCACTCTATGAGGCTTTAACAGAGTATGCCGCAGATTCATCTGATTTTTTTATCAGAAATCATTCTGAAGTGAAATATGGTTTTGCACGGCTTGATGCTTTTGGCATCATCATGAACGAGTTATTTGTGAAGGATCTCGGAGTGCCGGAAAACAGGTTCAGCCCCAATGCCCCCGTAAGTTATCCTTTTTTGTGGGGAAGCCCTCAACACGATTTTGTGCAATGGCACGGAAGCAGCCATGATCCACTCGGCCGCAATATCGGAGAAGTACTGGGTACCTTTGGGAATATCAACTTAAAGGATTCGCAATACTTTGGCCAGAGCACCGTAAGAATCCCAGAGCTGATCAAACTGGAAAATCTCATAGAGACCTTGCAGACACCCCGGTGGCCGGAAAAATATTTAGGTAAAATTGATAAAAAAAAGGCAGCATGGGGACGCATACTCTATGAGCAAGTCCGGGGCAATGAACCCAGTTGTGTCTCTTGTCATGCACTCAAAGATGCGGGGGGTCAGTATCCCCTGACTCCCGCCGAGGAAAACTTCTACGGCAAACAGTTCGTCATCACCAATATGAGTCCCTTGGCGGAAATCGGCACAGACCCCGCCATGGCCTTGAATTTTGCCACAAGGGTTGTTTCAACAGGACACTTGGGCTCCCTGCTCCCCGCTCCATTTACAGGTGCTTCCGAGCTGCCCGCTCCATTGTTCATCAGGGTTTTGGTCAATGTCGCAGAACAAACCGCATTGACCGCGCTGCAGCCCCCCTTGTCTCCAGATAAACTTGCTGAGGCGATTGGATATCGTGTCCCGGCGGAAGGCTTTCCGCCCTATAGGCCAAAAAATCTTTTGGCTTATAGGGCACGACCGCTTGACGGGATATGGGCAACGGCGCCCTATTTACATAACGGATCTGTTCAAAGTTTGTATGAATTGTTGAAGCCTGCAAACAAACGAAAAAAGGCTTTTTATGTCGGAAGTAATCGATTTGACACGAAACACGTGGGTTTTGAAAGTAAAAAAACAGGCAGGCGTTTTCTACTCGACACAACCTTACCCTCAAACTCAAACGTGGGTCACGAATATGGCGTAGCATTATCAAAAGAAGAAAAGTGGGCGCTGATTGAGTTTCTCAAAACACTTTAAGTCCCTCGCCCTGGCGCCAAGCCCCGCAGCTTCCGGGCGGAGGCTTGGCGCTTCCCCCTTGAGTGCGATATAAAAAATACGCCTAAACCCAATTTAAAGTGAAAAATGACTTTCCTGAAAAGACGAGACCGTCTCGTTAAGTGACCGACTATCCGGCTGGAGGAGCATCTTTCAACGCAATCCACAACTCACGGCAAACCCAGTCGTTTTTCTCCTGCCTTGCGCATGGGTTTTTCACGAAGCATTCTGGGTTTTCCGGTTTTATGGATAAAGGAATGTTTTTCAGATTTTTTATGAATACTGGAGAGTTCTTCAGGCGTCAACCACTGCATGAGTTTTGCGTTTTCAATATTTTGGCTGGTGGCAGAAACAGTGGTGTTGTCTGTGCAAATGGAAACAGGAACACCGTTTTCAAGAAAGGTCAAAATGGGATGCGGCTCACCCAGACTTACAGCCCCGGTTTGGTAGTTAGACGTATAACAACACTCGATCATAATCTGGTCTCTTGCGAGTCGTTTTAATAGCACTTTATCTTTTACAGCAGAACACCCATGACCAATACGGGTTGCCCCCAAAATATCAATCGATTCCCAAATGGCCTGGGAGTCTTCATCTTCCCCGGCATGAATCGTGAGTTGCAAACCGCCCGTTCTTGCGATTTCGTAAGCTTCGCCAAATAGTCTGGCGGGATTCCCGCGTTCCGCTCCGGCAAGATCAAAACCGATAACCCCGCTTCGGCCATGAAGTAATTGTGATTCAGAAATCGCCTGCCGCGCTAAAATTTTCGCGATATGCGGCCCTTGATGGCGCATCGCGATCACAATGAGACCCAACGCCATATCTGGAAATTTTTTCATGGCTTTATTCATTCCGCTTAAAACAGAACTAATTGACTGACGCAAGGTCAGGCCAGCAAAGGTATGAATGATAGGGGCATAACGAAGTTCCAATAAACGGACGTTATTTTCGTAGGCTTCGGCAATAATCGATTCGATAACGGAGGCGATGTTGTCATAAAACTGTGTGATCCATTGCGGATAGTGAAATTTATCCAGATAGCGAAGCAGCGCGCCTTCCTCCCCGTCCTGCAAGACCAACAGCTTTTCCATTTCTTTTTTTGTTTCAACAGGATTCAAGCCGTGTTTTTTCATGAGCCGCCATGTGACATCAATCGGAATCGAGCCATCCACGTGTTGATGCAGCTCTACTTTTTTAATGTTTGCCACTTCAGAAGTCACTTTGAAGCCCTTCAATATCATCTCCCTATTATTGAGTCATTTATACGAATCTGCTCTTTGAAAAGCTTAGCCAAGGAAATGAACCTGGTCAAGAAATCCGCTGTATTTAAAGGGTTTCATATGCGCCCTGTTTTCATTAGAATTGAAATATGATTCGTTAATACCATTTAATGTTATTTATTTTTAATACTGAAGCCTCCAATTTATCAATAATACCGTCGGCCAGCGTGTCGATACTGCCCCGATGCCGAATTCGAAAGGACAACTTGGTTACCATTGTTTTGGTTTCATAATTTTTTTCAATATTGCAACCTAAGATGCTCAAAGTTTCACATTCAACGAGGGCAATGACCTCTGCCGTCTTCACCCCAAGAGGAGTTGAGATACTCAAGTTTCGATAAAAGTCTTTTGCATATGTTCTTTCAAATAATTTCAATAAAATAAGACCGCTTAATGCCATCAGCATCGTTGCAAAAGAAATAAAATAAAACCCACCTCCGGCGGCCATGCCAATTGCAGCGACAGTCCACAAGGAAGCGGCCGTGGTTAAACCACGAACATTCACCCCTGCCTTGATAATCACCCCCGCACCCAAAAACCCAATTCCCGTCACGATTTGAGCGGCAATCCGGCTCGGATCTGCAAAATACCCCGATCCCTCTGGGGACTTGGTGAGCATTTGAGATAAAACCATAAACAGGGAAGCACCCAGACTGACGAGCAAATGGGTTCTCAAGCCCGCGTCCCGGCCATGAATATCGCGCTCCAAACCAATGATGCCCCCAAATAATGAAGCCGTCGCTAAACGGAGCAAGACATCAGCGTATTCTACAAAAAAAGAGTTCATACATTTTCCTTCTCAAACGGAAACAATTAATGAAAATACCCAAAAGTACATACAGTTAAATTGTAGTAGGCACTTTTAAGAATAGCAAGATAAGGAAAAAATGATATTTTCGAAATGGGAAGATCGAAGTGCACAGCATCTTCACGGTGATAGACAAGAATTTACCATTGCATGATGAGGGACAAAATGTGATGCCCCAGGCTTAAGGGGAAAACTTACCGGGCTCCTTTTCCAATCAGGACAACGCGGATTGTCGCGAAGATGATTGAGAGGTCAAATAATGGAGAGAGGTGTTTGACATAATAGAGATCAAAATGATGTTTGGCCAGAGCATCTTCCTCAGAAGAGCCATAGCGATAACGCACTTGCGCCCATCCGGTTAACCCCGGTTTTACCGAATGGCGCAATCCATAAAAAGGGACTTTTTTTTCCAAGGCATCAACGAAAACCTGTCGTTCTGGCCGTGGGCCGACAAAGCTCATTTCACCTCTGAGAATATTGATCAACTGAGGCAGTTCATCAAGCCGCATTTTACGCATCAATTTTCCAATCGGAGTCACACGCGGATCATTTTCAGTCGCCCAGACGGCGCCCGTCTTTATCTCCGCATCCTGACACATTGACCTAAACTTAAGGATCGTAAAGGGCTGCCCCTTTTCCCCAATGCGTTCCTGTTTGTAAAAAACAGACCCTTTCGAATCATACTTAATTAAAATCGGCAACAACAGAAACAAAGGGGCCGAGAGAACTAAGCCCAGCACGGCCGCAGAAATATCGATCATTCGCTTTGTCAAAGAAATAATGGCTTGACGTTTAAAACCACCCCCAAAAATCAGATCACGTTGTTTGATAGACTCAATCCATATTTTCCCGAAAACCTGCTCATAAAAAGACACCATCCCCCTCATTTCAATCCCCTGGATACGAAAACTCAATAATAGATCAATGGCGGATTGATTCTTTAGATGATCGGCGGCGATGACAATTTGTTTGATTTTATGTTTGGAAACGATATATCGCAAGGTCTCGCAAGTATCGTCGTTTACCACAGCTTCTGAGTCAAAATAATGCATTTGATACCCAAGCGTATCGTATTCATATGCTGCTTTTTTAAAGGCGGACATATCCTCCCCTGATCCAACCACAAGAACCGGAATCCCGGAAGGCTCGGATTTAACGAAAGATTGATATCCCATACGAAGACTAAATACGACAAAAGGAGAGACTGCGTACATCATCCAACTTTGAGGTGACATCTCGATTAAATGAGGGGCATAGCCTTTTAAAAGCATCAAGGTGGCCATAATGAAAAAGAGCGCTGTCAATATTTCAGAGCGATATTTTTTCAAGGAAGCAAAGGAGAAGGCCATTTTACCCTTTTCCTCATAGGCACAAACCCTTGAAATCAATGGCAACCACAAAAGATGGGCTGGTTCAAAATGAAATGAAGCCCCCCAGGCCATCAAAACAAAGACAGCCAGGCTTTCCATCAAAAAATAAAACATGCTCTTAAAATCCTGATCTGAATGAAAAATCATTGAGTTTGATGACCTGCTCATATGCTCCGTGCCCCCCATCAATAAAGCGATGTCTAGGTCAAAATGCACGATGCATGCCAAAGCTCGATAAACGTTGACTACCCCATGTTTTTTGACTCCCGCTATGGTATTCAGAAAAAAAACAGATGGACGTTCTTCGAGGTATCCAACAAATCAGTTCAAAATATTCTCCATTTTCCGGAATCTGGAATTGAAAAATACGAAAGACAGAATTTTCCTATCCATCATTTTTTAGTAAATCCTTTCCACTGAATTCACCCTAATCGCCCTGGTTACAATGGTATTTTTCTTTTGAAACAGTCTTTCCTCCTTTTTTAAATGCCTTGATCCTCGTAAAAACATTATAGATCGAGCGTTTTTCCCTCAAAAATGCAACCACTATTGACTTGAAGACTTCCTTTCAAAAAGGGCATACTCCACCTTCATCATTTTCACGATGGTGTAAATACTCAGCACAAATTGGTTTGGAGAAAGTAGACGTGGAAGTATCTCACACGAGTCTGATCTTTGCTGTTGCGCTTGCCGCAGGCATCTTTGCACAGAGTATTGCACGACATCTGCGTATTCCCGGCATCATCATTCTCCTTGCATTGGGAGCCCTTCTTGGCCAGGAAGGCCTGGGATGGGTTATCCCGGATGCCCTTGGAGGAGGCCTTTTCGTCATTGTAGATTTTGCTGTGGCTGTCATTCTTTTTGAAGGCGGCCTGGGTCTGGAAGTTTCACGACTGCGCCGGGAAGAATCTTCCATTCGCAAATTAATCACCGTCGGTTCACTGGTCACCCTCATGGGAGGCTTTGTTTCTGTGTTAGTTTTTCTCAATTGGTCATTCAATCTGGCCTTACTTTTTGGCAGCCTGGTCGTTGTCACGGGTCCGACTGTGGTTACACCCCTGGTCCGAAACTTACGTCTTAAAACAAAAATCAAAACAATTCTCGAAGCTGAGGGGGTATTGATTGATCCTATCGGCGCAATTCTGGCGGTACTGGTTTTGGAAGTCGTGATTACCCCAGACGTTCTCACAGTCGCCAATAGCTTAATCGATGTGGCCTTCTGGCTTATCTTTGGCAGTCTCGGGGGGATTGCGGGCGGCCTTTTGTTGGGAGGGATACTGCGTTTTCGCTCTATCGTCCCAAAGGGCTATGAAAATATTTTCACCTTGGCCTCTGTCCTCCTGCTATTTGAAGTCTGTAATCAGGTGGTTTCACAAAGTGGCATTCTCAGCGTGACGATCGCGGGTATTGTCTTGGGAAACATGAAAACTCCTGTGGAACGCGATCTTCGGGAATTTAAAGACCAACTCACCGTACTGCTCATCGGACTACTTTTTATTTTACTTGCTGCAGATGTGAGTTTGGAAGATATCCGCCATCTCGGCTGGGCAGGCGCAGGTGTCATCGCAGCGCTGATACTCATTGTTCGCCCTTTAAATGTCTGGCTATCTACAAGAAACTCTGGCCTCAGTTTCCGTGAAAAAATATTTATCGCCTGGATGGCGCCGAGAGGCATCGTCGCAGCAGCCATCGCATCCTTAACCGGCGCCACCATGAAAAACAGAGGAATTGAGGGGGGAGACGACTTAATCGCCCTGGTCTTTCTCACCATCGCTTCAACTGTAGTGCTTGCGGGCTTAACCGCGAGACCGCTTGCCACATTTCTGAATTTAAGACTCCCTGGCCGCAACCGTATCGCAATACTGGGCGCACGCGGATTGGGACTTCTTTTGGGTGAAGAATTTCGTAAAAAAGGCATGACTGTTGTTTTTTTGGATTCCGATCCGAAACTTTGTCGGCAGGCCGAAGAGGCAGGATTTCTGGTTGTATTTGGAAATGCCCTTGAGGAGCGCACCCTGCTTCGGGCACGGATAGAGCTGGTCGGAACGGTGATCGGGGCAACGTATAATAATCATCTGAACAATACCTTTGTCCTGCAGGCCCGAAAGCTCTTCAACGTACCCGCAGGTTATATTGCAGTCGATGAGCTGGAAGATGAACTAACCCCCGACTACCTCCAAAAAAAGGGAGAACACATTCTATTTGAAGGCCCACATGACACCGAGCGATGGGATGTTCGTTTTCGCCATAAAGACCTGGTCATTGAGTATTTCACGTACGTTCCGAGGCAGCATTCATCCGAAAAAGAAGCCTCTCCTAAAAAAGAAAGCCGTCCGAACCTCCCTAAAAATGGGGAACGTTTTGTCATTTTAACGATTGAACGTGAAGAGAATGTTTTCCCCATGTCTTTCGGTTTTAAAGCAAGAAAAGACGATATCGCCGCCGTGGTGATTTATTTGCCCGAACGAAATACCGCGTTACAGTTCCTCAATGAATTAGGGTGGAGCCCGCTTCCTGCTGATCAAGATGATACGGTTTAGCAATCAAGGAGGAGACTTCAACTCCTGCTTTCACGCCCAATATCGATTCATCCTGATTTTTCTTCAAAACGAATCTCCAAATCATGTAATATTGAATACCCGTCTTTAAATAACCCAAGGAGGACAAAAATGAAAATCAAAAAACTACTAATCTTGCTCAGCCTTATCTTAGTCGGTTTAATGTTCACACTTCCGGTGTCCGCAGAAAAAAATCCATCCAATGGAGAACATGGCGATTCAAAACACCACAAGGGAAAAAAAGAAAAACACCAAGGCGGCATGCATCTCTTTACAGAAAACTGGCATGGGACACTCACCGATGATCAAAAGCTACAGGTGGACGGCATGCATTTAAAACTCATGAAAGAAACAGCGACCATCAAAGCAGGCATTCAGGGCGGAAAAACAGAATTGGCGATTTTAGCGACCCGTAATCAGGCTGACGCCAAGGCCATCAATCAAAAAATTGATGAGATCCTCGATTTAAAACGTAAAAAAATGCAAAAGCGGTATGAACATATCGTAGAAATGCGCCAAATCCTGTCACCTGAACAGCGTCTTTCCTTTGACATGATGATTGTCAGCCGGGCGGGAAAATCAAAGAAATAAGTCTGCTCAAATAAAAAAGAACCATTCGCACTTCCTCATCAAAAGAACGTTGTCATCTCTATCCGCACCGGAAGGAGAACAATATGGGCTGATTAAATCTTTAGAATGCGATTGCTTTTGTGGGATATCCAACAAGTCTAAGCCGACTTGCTGACATTTTTTCTATTTTTGAGATGATCCATTTCAGGTAGACCCGCATTCTGTAGCCTATTGACATTTCTTACTATATTTTTTAATATATTGAAATTTTATAATCTAGCGATTATTTCTTCCATGAAGAAAAATCTACAAAATACGCCACAAAACCACTTTAAAAATTGGTCGCCGGTTTTACGGATATTCGCCAGCCTTCTTATTACCCTGACTCTGGCCTCCTGTAATCTCGAACCCGAACAAAGCGCAGGGTCTTCAAACGCACAATTAAGCGGAATCGTCCTTTCTAATGGGACACTTTTACCTGACTTTAGCCCTGACTCCCCCATTTATACAACCTCTGTCCCAAACATCGTTGATCGCATTATTATCAGCCCGACGGCAGTTGATCAAAGTGCTGTGATCACGATTAATGATTCTTTTTCCCCCGGTACGCCGCTCGGCCTTTTTGTTGGACAAAATATTTTTGAAATCAAAGTCAGTGCCTCTGACGGGATCACAATACGAACCTATAAAATTACAGTCACACGCGCCCTGCCACTGCCTTCAAATGCGAACCTGTCTTCAATTGCTATTTCGGGCGCGGTTTTAAAACCGACTTTCACACCCAGCATCACAAACTATACAGCGACCCTCGGTTTTCTGAGTACGTCTGGTATCATTACTCCTGAAGTCGTTGCCAGCGGGGCCCAAGTTTCCGTAAATGGAACGATTGTGACCTCCCCGCTTCTCATCCCGTTTGAAGAAGGCAAAAACACAATCGAAGTCGTTGTCACCGCACCGGATACCATTACAACAAAAACATATACAATTATCCTCACACGCCAAACTGCGGGTACTTTTGCAGAAACATCTTATCTTAAAGCCTCTAATCCGGGTGAAAACGACCGCTTTGGAAGCACTGTCGCACTTTTTGGAAACACGCTTGCCGTGGGTTCACCGGGAGAAGACAGTAATGCCACTGGAATCAACGGGAACGATGCAAACAATGCGGCCCCGAACAGTGGCGCAGTGTATATTTTTACCCGAACAACCGATCATTGGGAACAGAGCGCCTATATCAAAGCATCCAATACAGCTGCAGAAAATGGTTTTGGTCGAAGCATCGCCCTTTCAGAAGATACTCTGGCTGTGGCAGCCCCTCTCGAAGACAGTGTGGCCTCCGACAGCGGTGCCGTCTACGTCTTTACCCGGACAACAGGCGGAACATGGAACCAACAAGCCATCCTCAAAGCCTCCAACCCGGACTCCAACGATCATTTTGGCACCAGCATTGCGCTTTCCGGAGACAGGTTGGCCGTGGGTGCCCGCTTTGAAGACAGTAATGGGAGAGGGATCAACACGGAGACAGAAAACAACAACGGAGCAGAGGACGGCGGAGCCGTGTATGTCTTTTTGCGGACAGGAAATGTGTGGCAACAGGAAGCGTATCTCAAAGCCTCCAACACCGACCCTTTCGATGCTTTTGGATCCAGTCTGTCCCTTGCGGGTGATTTTTTGGCCGTCGGTGCGCGATTCGAAGATGGTGCCTCAATTTCAGTAAACGGAGACGGAGACAGCAACTCTTCAAGGGATAGCGGTGCCGTCTACGTTTTTCACTGGAGTGAAGTTGAAAGTACAGGCGTGTTCAAATGGAAACAGGAAGCCTACATCAAAGCCCCCGATAATCACAGCACAGACGGCTTTGGCTGGAGCGTGAGTCTTTCAGAAACGACGCTCGCAGTTGGAACACCAGGAGAAGATAGTTCATCCAGAGGCGTCAATGGACTCATGGTCGATGACCGAGCACCGAATAGTGGTGCGGTTTATATTTTCATACGAAACACAGAGAAAACCTGGCAATCACAGGCCTATCTGAAAGCGCCAAACACCGATGAAAAAGATGCCTTTGGTCAAAGCGTCTCCCTCTCAAGAAATCTTTTGGCCGTAAGCGCTCCCTCAGAACGGAGCGAGGCAAGTGGCATCAACGGCGTTTTAAATAATAATGAATCCCCCGGTAGCGGGGCAGTTTACCTCTATGAACGAATCGAGGAGAGCTGGTACCCGCAGAGCTATATCAAAGCATCCAACACAGAAGCCTTCGATGCATTTGGCATCGGACTCGCCCTCTCGGAGAATACGCTGGTTGTCGGGGCCCCCCTGGAAGACAGCGTAACATCCGGAGACCCAACAGATAAAAACGCAATCGATAGTGGGGCGGTCTACACAAACACCTTTTTATTCCCAGCTCAAAACAATTCAAAAACCACCCTTTCGGACGAATCATCGAATACCCGCTTTACTATGAACAAGACTTCAAACAGTGCAGGTTTGGCGGATTTAAGCCTCTCGAAAATCAGCCTGATCCCTGCATTTGATTCGGAGACCACTTCATACACGGCAAATGCCGGATTTATCACCAAACAAATCACGCTTCATGCAATTTCAGCGGATACAGAGGCAAACATTTCGGTGAACGGACTCCTCGCCTCCTCTGTTGTAATGGATTTGCAAGAAGGCCTGAACGTGATCAATATTGTGGTGACCGCCCCAGATGGAAAAGCAGCACAGACCTACCAAGTGGAAATCATGCGTTAAACGATCTCGAAACACCGATATCGGAATTTCGCCAGTTTAAAATGCATGTTCAAGAATAAAATACCCGCATCATTGCTAATTCCTATTGATTCAGATATACAGTATAAAAATACTTGTTCCTTCGACAGAGGCTCAAGGTTTCGCCTTGAGGCACGCCAGAAACACGATTAAATCCTCATGAAATCCTTGAAATCTTAGGAGCACAAAAAACCAGGACTTGCCTCTCCACTCAATAACGGAGTAAATTCCCCTAATGAAATTCATAGGTAGAAATATCCTAACCGGGTTAATCACAATTCTGCCGGTCATTCTCACCGGCTACCTGCTCTATTGGTTTGTCGTTTCCGCAGAGTCGGCTTTGGGCGGATTACTTCGTTTTCTTTTGCCCGGAAACTTCTATTGGCCAGGCATGGGTGTCATCGCCGGATTTGCAGTCGTCTTCTCTATCGGACTCCTGATGCACGCCTATGTCGTGCAACGTTTGTTTTCGGCCGGGGAAAGCCTGCTTTATCGAATGCCCTTTATTAAATCGGTTTATGGCGCGATCCGTGATTTTTTCCATTATTTTTCACCGACTTCTAAAAAAGATTTTCAACAAGTTGTCTCTGTATCTCTTGGAGAAACAGGCATGCACGTCATCGGGTTTGTAACACAGGCCGACCCTGAACATCTGCCCGAAAGCATACGAGAGGACGATCATGTCTTAGTCTACCTTCCCATGAGCTACATGATTGGGGGATATGCCGTCCTCATGCCAAAAACTGCTGTCCGACCGCTGAATATGAGCATGGAAGAAGCCATGCGTTTTACCATCACCGCAGGGGTCACAGGCATCAAGAAAACCAGCCCTAAAAAAGATCAGTCCCAAGATATTTAGAATCAGCAAACCCTTTAGATTAAAAAGAGAAGTACACAATTCAAATGCGAGAACAACGGTGGGAATCTCAAACATCAATCGAGTTTAATCAGGTCATTGTCCTGATGGACCATTTAAAAAAAATGGGACTAAAAGTGCGCGGAATGCGCCAGGAAACCGCCTGCTATGTCGAGGAATTCTCAGTTGATCAACTGGAGCAAATCAACCAGCTTGATCCCTGGGTCATCGAAGAAATGACGCTTGTACAATTCAATGAAAACTGGAAGGGCGATTTTTTTCTCTTGGCTGGAAAACACCATGACCTGTTCCGACACTACCCCGATATGGAAGGATATCTGTCTATTTGTCACCCCTGGAAAATCCCCGAATCAATCACATTGCAATACCATGAATCCGAAGCCCTTTTTTGGGTCGGATTTCGGGAAACCCACGGCTTTGTCCGAGTGCGTCTGATGCCTAAAAAAATCATTACCCCAGGGGAAACAGAAGAACATCAACACCGCCTTTCGTGGATTTCAGAGCGCGCTGAGATTTTTTCAGCCGCCATTGACCTCCTCGATTTTCCACTTTTTGTGGAATGGCGGGACGGAAAGTTTTCAATCGTGACAGAGGGCATGGACTCAGCCGTTTCCGTCTCCTGGCCGGATGCTTTTGGCCCCTGTCAGTTTGAATACGTGGTTTCAGACCGTTATTCCCTCCTCGTCCCGGCTGCACAGCTTGTAGAAAAAACAGGTCTTGAATTCGCCACAGTAAAAACCTTCCTCTCAGGTTTTTCGCCAGAGGCACTGGCGGCCTTTCATCAATTGCAACCAAAAGCCCGGATGCTTTGCAGAGGTTACATTCATGCCTCCCTCGAAGAGTTCCCCGAACTCGTACAGACAATGACAAACCGCCAGGGCCGGGCACTCATCAATCTCTGCGAGTTTGAGACAAAACAACTTCTTCCAAATCAAAAAGATGCGTCTGCCATCATCGGCCTCATCGGCGATGCATCCGGTTTTAAAATCGAAATTCGGCTCAATCGCTGCCCTATTGCCCCGGAAAAAATCGAAACTTGGCTCTCTGAGTTAACCGGACTGCCCCTGGTCTATACCCCTCTCACGGTGATTTGAACCCTGGGCCTTAAAAACAGAAATATTGCGTTGTAATCAATACCTTACTCTTGTACTATCCCGGAAACTCAATCCGCCGATGCGGATCATCATCATTCAGGGGGTTTAAGTATGGATCCAAGAAACCTATTTTATTACAAAGGCAAAGTCATCTCTGTTTACGACGGAGATACTGTTCGTATCGATATTGATTTGGGACTCAGTATCATCGTCAAAAATGAACCCGTGCGATTAAGCCGAATTAACGCCCCGGAAGTCAGGGGACAAGAAAAAACCTTAGGGTTTTTATCGCGAGATTATTTAAAAAACAGAATCGAAAATAAAGAGATTCTTTTGCAGACCGAAAAAGATGACAAAGGAAAGTATGGCAGATATATTGTCGAAATCTGGATCAAAGATCAGGAAGAATATATTAATATCAACGATGAATTGGTCCAAAAAGGCTTCGCAGCATACAAGGAATATTAAAATCGGGGTTCCATACCTTTTCATCTTTTATTGAGCGGCTTTTCTAGAAAATCTCAGCAAATAACGTGATATTGTGAAAACAGCGAAATTCATGAAATTACTTGTTTATCCCTCTAAAAAAACCGCATCATTTCCCCATATCCAGTACGACAACACCTTGTCTTGAAGTGGGCGCCTGAGCTATACTACATCGCTGCGTTCGTTCAAAATCCGGAAAGACGCATTACGTTTAAGATATCAAAGCATATGACCAGACATCAGAGAAAAAACATCGTATTCAGTTCGGAGGATTATGAAAAGCACGTCTAAGATTGCAGCCGCAAACCATCACAGCTTTCCCGGTCAGGCCCCTCAGAAACAAGGGCTTTACGATCCTCAAAATGAGCACGATAGCTGCGGTATCGGTCTGGTCGCAAGTATCAAAGGGGTCCGTTCTCACGACATCATCCAAAAAGGGCTGACCGTCCTCGAAAATCTGAGTCATCGTGGCGCTGTCGGCTGTGACCCCTGCACCGGGGATGGGGCAGGGATAATACTGCAAGTTCCTCACCGGCTTTTAGAACGCTCTGCCAGTGAGATCGGCATTAAACTTCCTCGGCCCGGCGCCTACGGCGTCGGCATTGTTTTTCTGCCGCCCAACCCGCAAGCCCGGGGCGCCTGTGAGAAAATTTTTGAAAAAATGATCTTGGAAGAAGAACACCGTCTACTCGGATGGCGGGATGTGCCTACCAAAGAAGAGCACATCGGCGTGCAGGCCAGAGGGAGTATGCCATCCATTCGGCAAATTTTTATTGCCCGCGATATCCTGAGCGAAAGCGAATTCGAGCGAAAACTCTATGTCTTGAGACGGCGTGTTGAAAATGCCGTCCGGGATTCTGCCATTGAAGGAAAGCACTTCTTTTATGTTTGTAGTCTTTCGTGCAACACCATTCTTTACAAGGGACTACTCATGCCGGATCAGCTGCCTCGTTTTTACCCGGATCTTTCCGATCCGGATGCGGTGAGCGCAATTGCGCTCGTGCATTCCCGTTTTTCGACCAATACCTTCCCGAGTTGGCCTCTGGCACACCCTTTTCGTTACACCTGCCACAATGGAGAAATCAACACTCTGAAAGGCAATGTCAACTGGATGCGGGCACGGCAGGGGCGTTTTTCCTCGGCCCTTTTTAAGGGAGACCTGCAAAAACTTTTTCCGATCATTGATTCCGAGCAAAGCGATTCCGCCTGTTTTGACAATGCACTCGAATTTCTCGTCATGGGTGGGCGCTCTCTTCCACACGCCATGATGATGCTGATTCCGGAAGCATGGGCAGGCAATCCCCACATGGATCTTGATCGACGCGGCTTTTATGAGTATCACGCGGCCATGATGGAACCCTGGGACGGACCCGCAGCAATTGCCTTCACAGACGGAAAAATGATCGGCGCCACCCTCGACCGAAATGGTCTTCGACCCGCCCGTTATCTCATCACACAGGATGACCTCGCTGTTCTGGCCTCTGAAACAGGCGTGCTTGAGTTTGAACCTTCCGAAATTCGCGCAAAGGGCCGATTGCAGCCGGGCAAAATGTTTTTGATTGATACCGAGCAGGGCCGCATTATCGACGATGATGAAATCAAGGCAAAGATCGCCTCACAACAGCCCTATCGGGAATGGATATCGACCTACCGCATCAGCCTCAGCGAACTGCCGGAACCTTTAAACCTGCTGCAACCCAACCACGCCACCCTGCGTCAGCGTCAGCAAACCTTTGGCTACAGCATCGAAGACTTAAAAATGTTGCTGACCCCTATGGCCGTGACCGGAGAAGAAGCCATCGGCTCAATGGGCAATGACACTCCCCTTGCGGTTTTATCCGATCGCCCGCAACTGCTTTTCAAGTATTTCAGACAACTTTTTGCTCAGGTGACCAACCCCCCTATTGATCCAATTCGGGAACACCTGGTCATGTCCCTGATTACCACGATTGGACCAAAGGCCAATCTTTTGGCGGAAACCCCGCAACATGCCCGGCGCATTAAAATCAAACAACCGATTTTGACCAATGCCGATCTCGAAAAAATCCGGCAGCTTTCAGACCCGCATTTTAAACCCATCACGCTCAAGATGCTTTTTCGGGCCGCCAATGGGCCAAAGGAATTGGCCATCGCCGTGGACCGCCTTTGCCAGGAAGCCAGCGATGCCATTGAAGCGGGCTATAAATTTATCATCCTCAGCGACTGCGGTATTGATGAAAATTGGGCACCTATCCCCTCTTTGCTTGCCGTTTCGGCCTTGCATCATCATTTGATTCGTGAATCGCTCCGCACGGAAATTGGCCTGATCGTCGAAACAGGAGAAGCCCGCGAAGTGGCGCATTTTGCGCAGCTCATCGGTTATGGCGCAGGCAGTATTAATCCTTACCTGGCCTTTGAAACCCTCACCGACATGGTACGGGAAGAATATTTGCCCGAAACCATTGATGAGGTCACAGCGGAAGACAAATACATTAAGGCCGTCAATAAAGGACTGCTTAAAATCTTTTCAAAAATGGGGATTTCAACCGTTCAAAGTTATTGCGGTGCGCAAATCTACGAAGCCATTGGCTTGAATCAGGAGACCATCGACCGTTATTTTACCGGTACACCCTCCAAAATCAGCGGGATCGGCATTGATACCATCGCGGAAGAAGTGCTGCGACGGCACACGGCGGCCTACCACACCATTCTGCCCGTGCGGCAGCTAGATTTCGGAGGAGAATATCACTACCGCATTCAGGAGGAGCACCATAACTGGAACCCTGAAAGCATCGCCACATTACAACATGCCACGCGCGAAAACAGTTATGACAAGTACAAAGAGTTTGCCAGAATCATCAACGACGAATCAAAACGCCATGCCACTTTAAGAGGCTTGTTTGAATTCAAAGAGGGCACTCCGATTCCCATTGAAGAAGTCGAACCGGCTTCTGAAATCATGAAACGATTCACCACCGGGGCAATGTCCTACGGGGCAATCAGCCAGGAATCCCACGAAACCCTTGCCATTGCCATGAACCGTATTGGCGGTCGGAGCAACACCGGCGAAGGTGGAGAACACGAAGAACGCTTTAAAACGGAGCGAAACAGTAAAATCAAACAAGTCGCATCAGGGCGGTTTGGCGTAACGGCGAACTACCTGATCAATGCAGAAGAGCTTCAAATTAAAATGGCTCAGGGGGCAAAGCCCGGCGAGGGCGGCCAGCTCCCCGGTCATAAAATTGATGAGATCATCGCCAAGCTCCGGTATTCAACACCGGGAGTCACCCTCATCTCCCCGCCGCCGCATCATGACATTTACTCCATCGAAGATCTCGCACAACTTATTTTTGATCTGAAAAACGTCAATCCGGAAGCCGCAATTTCGGTAAAACTCGTCTCCGAAGTCGGTGTCGGCACGGTCGCCGCAGGCGTTTCAAAAGCGCATGCGGATCTGATCCTCATTTCGGGAGACTCCGGCGGCACAGGGGCCTCTCCCCTCTCCTCCATCAAATATGCCGGTCTGCCCTGGGAGTTGGGCCTCGCCGAAACACAACAGACCTTGGTATTGAACGATCTGCGCGGACGGACACGCATACAAACCGACGGCCAATTCAAGACAGGTCGGGACGTGGTCGTGGCCGCATTTCTCGGTGCGGAAGAATTTGGATTTTCGACCGCTCCCCTGATTGTCGAAGGCTGCATCATGATGCGAAAATGTCACCTCAATACCTGCCCCGTCGGCATCGCCACACAAGACCCGGAGCTTCGTAAGAAATATCGGGGTCAACCCGAACATGTCATCAATTATTTTCGTTTCGTCGCAGAAGAAGTCCGCGAATGGATGGCCAAACTCGGCTTCAGAACCATTGAAGAGATGGTCGGCCAATCGGATCGACTTCGTTATCAAAAAGCCATCAACCACTGGAAGGCAAAAGGACTGGATCTTTCACCGATGCTCTATCAACCCAAGGTCGGCCCGGAAATTCCGCTTTATTCTGTGAAAGCACAGGAGCACGGACTTGAAAATGCGCTGGATTACACCCTCATCGAAAAAGCAAACCCCGCGCTCAAAAAAAAGACCCCCGTTCATGAAAAATTAAAGATTCGGAATCGCAATCGAACCGTCGGAGCAATGCTCTCAGGAGAGATCGCGAAACGCTACGGGTCGGAAGGACTTCCAGATGATACGATCCGCTTCGATTTCACCGGCACATCCGGTCAGAGTTTTGGCGCCTTTGCCGCCAAAGGGTTGACCCTGACTCTGGAAGGGGATGCAAACGATTACACCGGCAAAGGACTTTCCGGCGGAAAAATCATCATCTATCCGCCCAAAGAATCCATTTTTATCCCTGAAGAGACGATCCTGATCGGAAATACGTCTCTTTATGGCGCGACCGGCGGCGAGGCATATTTTTACGGTGTGGCGGGAGAACGTTTTGCCGTCCGAAACAGCGGCGCAATGGCCGTCGTAGAAGGCGTCGGGGATCACGGCTGTGAATACATGACCGGCGGCGTCATCGTTGTGCTCGGGAAAACAGGACGCAATTTTGCGGCAGGCATGAGCGGCGGATTGGCATTTGTACTCAATGAAGACAATACCTTCGAACGTCAGTGCAACTTAAGCCTTGTAGAACTGGAACCCGTTAAAACCGAGGAAGAGGAAACCCTCCTGAAAAGTCTGATTGAAAAACATCTGGCTTACACCGGCAGTAAAAAAGCAAAACAGGTTTTGGAACAATGGGAAACGATGCTGCCCCAGTTTGAAAAAGTCATTTCATCTGAATACAAAAAAGTACTTGAAATTAGAAAAGCAAGAAAGGCAAAGGAGGAAGCACTACATGGGTGATCCAAAGGGATTTTTAAAAATAAGCCGTTCAATGCCCAAACGACGGCCCGTGGAAAAACGGATTCAGGACTGGAAAGAGATCTACAAACCGATGAAAGAAGAAGCCCTTATGGCGCAAGGCGCGCGCTGTATGGATTGCGGCGTCCCTTTTTGTCAGGGTTATTCAGGCTGTCCCGTACAAAATATGATTCCCGAATGGAATGACCTCGTTTCGCGTGGCCGCTGGAGAGATGCCCTGAAAGCCTTGCACTCGACCAATAATTTCCCTGAATTTACTGGCCGACTCTGTCCCGCCCCCTGTGAAGGCGCCTGCGTGTTGGGGATCATTGATGACCCTGTTGCCATCCGCGTGACCGAATGGAACATCATTGATCGCGGCTTTTTAGAAGGCTGGGTTGCACCCATCCCGCCCGAATACGAAACAGGTTTTAAAATCGCTGTCGTCGGTTCAGGTCCAGCCGGGCTTGCCGCCGCCCAACAACTTCGGAGAGCCGGACATACCGTCACAGTTTTTGAAAAAGATGACCGTATCGGCGGACTCTTGCGTTATGGCATCCCCGATTTCAAAATGGAAAAACATGTCTTAAACCGGCGATTAAAACAACTCACCGCTGAAGGTATTCAATTTAAAACCAGCGTACATGTCGGGCATGATCTCACCGCAGATACCCTCAAAAAAGACTTTGACGCCGTGTGCCTCACAACCGGTGCGGGGCTTGCGCGCGACCTGCCTGTCCCCGGTCGAGAACTGGATGGCATTCATCTCGCTATGGATTTTCTCACCCAGCAAAACAAACGCAACAGCGGCGATACCATTGATCCACAATATGAAATTACCGCAAAGGGAAAACGAGTGATCATTCTGGGTGGAGGAGATACCGGGGCCGATTGTCTCGGCACCTGTCATCGCCAGGGCGCAAAAGAAGTTCGTCAAATTGAACTGCTTCCCGAACCCCCGCAGGAACGTTCTGAGACGACCCCCTGGCCCTTATGGCCGATGCAATTACGAACCTCTGGCGCACATGAAGAGGGCGGCATTCGGGAATGGTCTTTTATGACAAAAAAATTCTCAGGCCAAAGCGGACGAATCGAAAAACTGCATGGGGTTCGTGTTGAAAAAATCATCAATGATTCGGGCGGCGTGAAATTTATCAACGTCCCCGGCAGCGAATTCGAGATTGAAACCGACCTTGTCCTGCTCGCAATGGGCTTTACCGGTCCGCAGAAAAAAGGGCTTTTGGAAGACCTTGGCATCAAAACTGATCATCGTGGCACGGTCGTCGTAGACGAAAACCGCATGACGAATGTGGATGGAGTCTTTGCCGCCGGGGATATCAAACTGGGGGCCTCCCTCATCGTTTGGGCGATTTATGAGGGCCGTGAAGCGGCCAAAGGCATTGAGGCGTATTTAAAACACAAAGTCGCTTGACCTGTTCTGTTTCCGTACGAAGCATTAAAATGCTTCATACGGAAACGATATTTACTCCTGTAAAACACTTGTCAATTTATCAAAACAGCTGTTCCAACCCCAGCTGTGTCCCTTGCGCGCCTGTTCAGTGGGCAAATTGTCATGTCTGAGGCGGACAAGCGTCCCTCCATCCTGCTCCTTAAACTCAACTGTCACCTGTGTCTCCGCGAACTGCCCCTCACTTCCACCACAGGTTTGTCCATCCAACAGCCACGAATAGACCAAACGACTGGGCGGTGTGATTTCAATGTACTGACCTGAGTGAATGACAGTTTCACCATCTTCCATAGTCATCTCAACTTGGAAAGCGCCACCAACCCGAAAATCAGCCTGAATTCTGGATACGACCACACCCTCAGGACCAAACCATTCTTTCAATTGCTCAGCTTCTGTCCAGGCCTGGAACACCACATCACGTGATGCCTTGAATATCCGTTTCACCAAAACTGATTCTATTGTGGTCTCGGTATTATCGATACTCATTTTTCCCTCCTTTTTTAGTTTGATAAACAGTCCATTGTTATTTTTCTACGTCAACACCCTTTCCTTCTTGTACCTCTTGAGTCTTTTTGAGAAATTCTTCCAGCGCATCGAAACGGGATTCCCAAAACTGCCGATATGCTTCTAACCATGATGCGGCTTCTTTCAGAGGCTGGGCGTTCAATGTTTGACGGCGCCACTGCGCATCTTTTCTACAAGTAATCAGTTGTGCCTTTTCAAGCACTTTTAAATGTTTACTGATAGCAGGTTTGGAGATGCCAAAAGGCGCGGACAATTCCCCTGCCGTCGCTTCCCCCTGCGCAAGTCGTTTTAAAATCGCGCGGCGCGTTGGATCAGACAAAGCAAAAAATATTTCATTCAGTTGGCTCGTCATCATATTTAACCATATATTTAATTAACCAATAAGCTAATTAAATATCACAAGAAAAATTGGATGTCAATCCCATATAAACAGTTTGCCCTTTCTCCCAAACAAATTTTTTATTTTAGGAAAGAAGTCGGTATACTGATTTTTCTCTGAACAGGAGGAAAACCACTCCCTTAAACTTTAAGGAAATGATTTCATATGAATCCTTATCTATACATGCAGCAAGGCAATCAGGCCTTCTCAAAAGGAGATTACCAAAGTGCCTTGACCCTCTACCTCAAGGCGCAGGAAGGGATACGGGAAGATGAAAGTCCTTTAGCGGATCTCTATGGCAACATCGGCAATATCTATGCGGTGCTTGAAAAGATTGATGACGCCATCGCCTATTATAAAAAGGCCGTTACGATTTTAAGACGCCTCGAAGACTATGCCCGTCTCGGTGCCACTTACGTGAATTTGGGCAACCTTTATACCGATGTAGATGATGTTTCGCACGCAGTTTATTATTACAAACAGGCGGCTCTGCTACTGGAACGGACCGAACAATGGCATCCGCTCGCGGTGCTCTACGGAAACCTCTCCCTTGTCCTCCGTAAGGGAGAGGAATACGAAACCGCCCTCATTTTTGCGGAGCGGGCCTTCAAACTGGCAAAAAGACTTCAAGAAAACAGACTCATTGCCGATGCCACAGCGCGGCTGGCCAAGGCGAAAGAATGTATGGGTGAGATCGAAGATGCACAAAAACATAGCGCAACGGCCCTCACGCTTTATTCCAAATTGGGGGATGAAATGGGTTGCGCGGCCGCGCTTTATCATCAAGCGGCCTTGTACGAACAGACTGGAGATTTGGAAAATACGATTAGGTGCTTGAAACAGGTGGTCGCCATCGACGAAAAATACCAACTGCCCAAACTTGCGAAAAACAAAGCAAGACTGAAAAAACTTGAAGAAAAGAAGAGGGATTCAGACGTCTAAATCAGACGATGGCGCTTCCGGCACTTGCGCTCTGATAAGACGTTCCACCTTTCGCGCTGTTGTGATAAAACCGGAATGGGCCACCATACGCAGGCTGGGACGCACACTTCGCCCATCAATATTCCAGGGACGAAGCATCGTTTCAAAGGTTTCAATCGATTCAAAGACTTTGCTTTCCTGCAAAGCCAGGACGACTTTTTCGATTTGGGGGACGGTTGGCAAAAAACAGAGAAATATTCCGCCAGAACGCAGTTTTTCAACCGCATGCGGCACCACCAAATGAGGCTCTGGAAGATCAAGAACGATACGATCCACCTCTTCTTCCAAAATCCCGTCATAGATACTTTGCTGATGCACAGTTAATCGGTCATTTAATGGAGAGGGACTAAAATAGGCCTCAATGTTTTTGATCGCCCGCCCCGCAAAATCTTCGCGAATTTCATAACTAATCAGATGCCCTTTTTCTCCAACTGCATTTAAAAGCGGAATCGTCAAGGCACCGGAACCAATGCCCGCCTCGATCACAGTTGCACCGGGATAAACATCGGCCCACATCGGCATGAGCGCCAAATCTTTCGGGTAAAGAATTTGCGCGCCGCGTTTCATGTGTAAGGTGTATTCGGCCAGCGTGGGTTTTAATGCAAAAAAACGGGTTCCGCGCGAAAGTGCGATTTCGCTGCCATCTGAAAGCCCGATAATGTCATCATGGGCAATTGTCTCACCACTAAATTGGAAAACGGCGCCTTCCTGCAAATGCAGACGGTAAGTCCGTCCTTTTTTATTGACGAGATGAATCCGGTCACCCGAAACAAAAGGCATCATGATACGGCTGTCGCGCGTTCAATCAATCGACAATATCCGCATTGATCACCCATACTGGGCTGTCCACAGCTTAAGCAGGTGTTTTCAATATTTGCAGGCGGCGGTGTGGGGAAAGAGGTCTCTTTTTGTTTCAAAAACCCCAGATAAAACTGGTGTTTCGCCCCGGGGGACGCCTCTTCAAGTTGATTCAGTGTTTCCTTATAAGTGAATGTTTTTGCACCCTTCGACATCGGGCATTCTTCAACAATATAGTCAATGCGGTTCAAAATGGTATAGGCCGCAATTTCCCGTTCCGGCAGACGATAAAGGGGTTTTACTTTTTTTGCCCAAAGCCCGTCGTCATCGGAAAGCACGGGGGATTGTTTTTCAAGATAGCTCACCTGCCACTTTAACAAATTCCCCAAAAGACGGGCTGCTTCATCATCCAGATTATGTCCGGTGGCCACCACGGGAAAGCCTTTTTCCATGGCGATTCGGTTAAAGTGGTGCCGCTTCATCGTGCCGCAGGCAGAACAGGCCGGGCGCGCCGATTCTTTTGCAATTTGCACCACGCCCAAACCATAAGATTCCTGATAACTGTGAAAAATCAGTTCCAGACCCCGCGCATTCGCAAATTTTTCGACCATTTTTTGAGAGGTTTCTGAATAAGTGCCAATACCCAGATTGAGATGGAGACCTACCGTTTCATAACCGAGCTTGATCAGAATATCCCAAAGCGCCAGACTGTCTTTGCCACCCGATACCGCGACCAATACCGGCGCGTCTTTAGAAAACATCTTTCCGGAAGAAATCGCCTTTGCAACTTGTTTTAAAAGATATTCCTGAAAACAAGGGTCGCAAAATGCGGTATTGTGTCGAGGCATCTTGATCACAGCCGACCCCTTACATCTGCGGCACTTCATTCACCCTCCTGACATGACGGGACGTATTTCAATGACGGCATCATCGGAAATTACAGTATCCTCCGTCACAAGGACGTCATCACAAATAACGAGATGCGCCTCTCTGGGAAGCCCCAGTTTCGCTAAAATAGACGAAACCGGCTTCGGCCCCTTGAATGAAATCTCTCGTGTCGGATGGAACAGCTTTATCTGCATGGGGACACATCTTAGTTAAAATAGTCGGGAAATGCAATTTCAGAGCAGACCCGCGCCACAATAAGATCAAAAACGGTCTTATTTCTTATTTTCTAAAATCTTACAATTTTGTAGGGTATTAGAAAAACTTGTCGCAATGCGCTGAAGACATGTCATCTCCTTTAATCTTTATATGAAGCACAAAAAGACTTAAAGTATTGATTTAACACAATTAATTCTTGCTATCATATTTTGGCCCGTTTATTGCTTTATAGATGAAACATTATTTGAGTCACGATCACTCAAAGGCGGCATGAACTTTTCATTCAAACTAAAAGAGGGAGTCACTTAATGTCTGAAGTAAAATTAAAGTTACTATCGTTCACCGGAAAGATGAAGATACTTCACCTTTCTTGGATCGCCTTTTTTCTGAGCTTTTATGTCTGGTTTAACCATGCGCCTTTGATGGCCTCCATAAGAGAGACCATGAACCTGTCCACCCAGGAGGTTAAAGTCCTCCTGATTTTAAATGTGGCCTTAACCATTCCGGCGCGTGTCGTCATTGGCATGCTCGTCGATCAATATGGGCCCCGGCGGATGTATACCCTGCTTCTGTTTATCTCAAGTTTTCTCTGCTTTGGATTTGCAATCTCTACTACTTTTGAGCAAATGGCGATGATGCGTTTTCTGCTCGGATTTGTAGGTGCGGGTTTCGTCATCGGGATTCGAATGGTCAGCGAATGGTTCCCGGCAAAACAGGTTGGGCTTGCTGAAGGCATTTATGGAGGATGGGGGAATTTTGGCTCCGCCGCCGCCGCGATGTCCCTTCCCATGGTTGCGATGTATTTTGGCGGATGGCGCTATGCCGTCGGCATGACCGGGGTGCTTTCATTGATTTTTTCGGTCATCTACTACTTCTCGGTTTCGGATACCCCCAAAGGTTCGACGTATTTCAAACCCAAGAAAAATGGGGCGATGGAAGTCACGAGCGTCGGTGATTTTTATCTCTACATTATTATGAATATCCCCATGTATGCCGCTCTGGCGGTTCTGGCCTGGAAACTGGGACCGTCGAACCTTGGCTTGATCTCTGAAGTGATTACCAATTCAATCTATGGCGGCTTAACCGCGCTCTATGGCTTCCAGACCTTTCGTGTGTATCAAATCAACAAACACGTCTTTACTGAAACTGTTCCCGAAATTGAAAAATACAAATTCAAACAAGTGGCAATTCTGGATCTCGCCTATCTGGTCACCTTTGGTTCAGAGTTGGCAGTGGTTTCGATGCTGCCGTTGTTTTTTAAAGACACCTTTGAGATGTCCCAGGCCACAGCGGGTTTACTCGCATCAGGATATGCGTTCATGAACTTATTTGCCCGTCCTGGCGGTGGACTCATCAGCGACAAACTGGGCCGAAAACCCACACTCATCTTTCTATTGGTCGGACTTTCTATCGGATATTTCATTATGGGACGCATTGATTCAAGTTGGCCGGTACCGCTTGCAGTCATCGTCACGATGTGCTGTTCCTTTTTTGTGCAATCGGGCGAAGGCGCTGTTTTTGCGATGGTGCCCCTGGTCAAACGACGTCTCACCGGACAAGTCGCTGGCATGGCGGGAGCCTATGGCAACGTGGGCGCGGTGACCTTTTTGACCGTACTTTCCTTTGTATCGCCTCAAGTATTTTTTACGGTCATCGGCGCGGCGGCCATTGTGTCTCTCGGTGCCGTACTCCTCTTTCTTGAAGAACCGGAGGGGACAATGTCCGAAGTGCTGCCTGACGGAACAGTTCAAATGATTGAAGTTACTTAATTTAAATTGCATTAAACATTGCGACGCCAGGGCGGTTTGGTTAAGATCGTCCTGGCGTTTTTTTTACCTGATCGGAGATAAAGCCGGTGTCTGGAAAACTGGAAGTCAGGGTTGGGCAGTACAGCATTGCGGGAATAAAAACCCGCAATGACGACTCCTGCGGCATCGAAATCCCTGAAGAAAATTTACGCATGACAAAAGGAATCGCTCTCGTCATCGCCGATGGGATGAGCGGCAGTGAGGGGGGAAAAGAAGCCGCAGAGGCCTGCGTACTCGGTTTTTTGGCCGATTATTACAGCACACCCGAGTCATGGACTGTCAAAAAATCGGGAGGTAAAGTCCTTGGGGCGCTCAACCGTTGGCTTTGTAGTCAGGGCCAGCATCAACACGGCTCTTCAAAAGGCATGGTCACCACGTTCAGTGCACTCATTATTAAATCCACCACAGCGCATTTGCTCCACGTGGGCGATACCCGGATTTACCGGCTTCGGGGAAAGGATCTGGAATGTCTGACCCGTGACCATCGCGTCGTGATTAGCGCTGAGAAACAATATCTTTCGCGCGCGATGGGGATCGATGTTGACCTTCATATCGACTATAAGAGCATCCCCGTTGAAAAAGGCGATCTCTTTATGCTGCTCACAGACGGCGTGCACGAGTACCTTTCGCGGGAAGAGCTCCTTGCTTTACTCAATAAAGACGAAGATCCGGAAAAAACGGTCCATCAGATCATCGAACAGGCTGCTAAAAAAGGCAGTCACGACAACCTAACCTGCCAAATCATTATCGTCGATAAACTGCCGCTGCATAACAAAGAAGACCTTTATCAAAAACTCACCGAACTCCCCTTTCCACCACCGCTTGATCCCGGCATGGTACTTGATGGCTATCGCATCATTCGGGAACTTCATGCCAGTAAACAAACCCAGATTTACCTTGCGCTCGATACGGAAACGGGGACAAAAGTCGTCCTTAAAACCCCTTCCGTTAATTTTGAAGACGACCCTGGATATATCGAACGCTTTTTGCACGAGGAGTGGGCTGGCAGACGTTTACACTCTACACACATATTAAAAATTCTGGAATTAAATCGGCGGAGAAGCTGCCTCTATTTTGTCACGGAATATGTGGAAGGAGAGACGCTTCGCCAATGGATGTCCGATCACCCGCATCCTTCCATCATACAAGTGAGAAAAATCGTCAATCAGGTCGTCACGGGCCTCATGGCCTTTCACCATATGGAAATGATTCATCGCGATTTAAAACCGGACAATCTCCTGATCGATCCCAATGGCACGGTCAAAATCATCGATTTTGGCTCAAGTAAAATCGCCGGAATTGAAGAAATTGCCGTACCCTGGGAGCGAAGCCATTTGCTCGGCACGCGAAACTATACGGCCCCTGAATACCTGCTCGGCTCCGCAGGGACGGAACATTCCGACCTTTTTTCTCTCGCGGTCATCACCTATGAAATGCTCACTGGGAAACTCCCCTACAAAGAAGAATTAAACACAAAAAACATCACCCGAATTTCTTACACTCCGGCGCGTCGTTTCAATTCAGAAATCCCCCTTTGGCTAGACCTTACCCTGGAAAAGGCCCTGGAAATAAACCCCATCAACCGCTACACCGTTCTTTCCGAATTTTTGTATGACCTCTCCCACCCCAATCCCGCGTTTCTTAGTAAAGAGGTGCTCCCCCTTCTTGAAAGAGATCCGATCAGTTTTTGGAAAAGACTCGTTGTTTTACTCATTGTCATCAATATTGTGCTGCTTTATTTTTTATCGCGATAGTTTTCTCAGAACCAGGGCATCGATATCCCTGCCTTGAATCTATCTATCTGTAAATACATGCACTTACAGCTGTTTTGTATCCTTGACAGCATGAGACCCCTTGTTGTATTTTGACCGGTTGATGCACGCTTTTGACATAAAATTCATTTAGAACAGGCCATAAAAAAGCATGATTTCTGTCCAACATCTTGGGAAACGCTACGGAGACGTCATCGCCATTGATGACATCAACTTTACAGTGAATAAAGGGGAAGTCCTTGCGTTTTTAGGTCCGAACGGAGCAGGAAAAACGACCACAATGCGGATTCTCACCTGCTTCATGCCAGCCACAAGCGGAACGGCAACAATCGCCGGACACGATATTTTTGAAGAACCGATGGAGGTCAAACGCCGAATTGGCTATTTACCCGAAACCCCGCCGCTCTACCCGGAAATGACCGTCATCGAATACCTCAGATTTGTGGCCAAAATAAAGGGTCTTTCAAAAACAGAACAGAAAAAGGGACTCATCAGCGCCATCGAAAAAACGGGGCTCACAGAGGTCTCAAAACGACTCATTGGCAATCTTTCAAAAGGATTCCGTCAACGTGTCGGACTGGCGCAGGCCCTGATCCACAATCCCGACGTGCTCATCCTGGATGAACCCACTGTGGGGCTCGATCCTCGGCAAATTATTGAAATCAGGGAATTGATTAAACAATTGGCGGGTGAACACACCATTATTTTATCCACCCACATTCTTCCGGAAGCCACGGCTGTTTCAAAAAAAGTGGTGATTATCAATCGCGGCCGAATCGTCGCGGTGGATTCACAAGAGCATCTTTCCTCTCAGGTGAGAAAATCTGAAAAAATATCACTGCGCATTCGTCGTGGAAGCTCGGACACGGCTCATAAAATTCAATCCATTGACGGTGTGATTCGCGTGACGGCCCAGGCGGAATCCGACGAAGACGAATCGAGCTTTATTGTGGAATCCGATTTAGGGCAGGATATTCGGGAACGGGTTTCAAAAACGGTTGTGGAGGAAGGCTGGGGCCTTTTGGAAATGAAGCCGCTTGTTTTAAGTCTGGAGGAAGTCTTCCTTCAACTGACGACGGAAGAACAAGGGATTTCTCCGGAAGATTCCGCCGATTTAGGCACACCTAGTTCATCCGATACCTCCCAAGAGACCACCGCATGAAAAATATCATCACACTCATTGGCAAGGAATTGCATTTATATTTTATCTCCCCGATTGCCTATGTCGTCGCCATGGTTTTTCTCTCTGTATCCGATTTTTTATTTTACAATCAGATACAGCATTTTTCAGGTCTTTCGATGCGGATGATGCAGTTTCAAAACAGTCTTCCTGAACTCAATCTTCACGATGCCGTCTTTCGACCGACTCTGCTCAACATGGGGGTTATTTTACTTTTGATTGTGCCCTTGCTCACCATGCGGCTTTTTGCCGAAGAAAAAAAAGGCAGAACCAGCGAACTTCTCATGACCTCCCCCATTAATATTACGGAGATTGTAATCGGAAAATTTATCGCCGTCATGATCGTCTACCTGCTGCTGCTCCTACTCTCACTGCACTTGCCTTTGATGCTTTCCATCGTGGTCGAAGTTTCCTGGCCGCCGCTTTTTGCCAGTTACCTGGGGCTTTTCCTCATGGGCGGGGTTTTTCTTTCGATGGGGCTTTTCGCCTCGGCGCTCACCGATAACCAAATGATCGCCGCCGTCATCTCTTTTGGCATTCTCATCGGGCTTTGGATTATGGGCGCAACGGCCCACTCTGTCGGAGAATCGACGTTAGGAATCATTGCCAATTATTTATCTATTTCAAAACATCTGGATCAATTCGTCAAAGGGCTGATTAGCACACAAAGTCTGACTTATTTTATCTCGATGACTGCTTTGGGTCTCTTTTTAACGCATCGGGTTGTTGAATCAGAACGATGGAAATAGGATCGTATTACAGTGAGTTGTTATGGCTTTGAATAAAAAAATCACAGCATTATTCGGCGTCTCAGGGATTTTGTTTGCGCTTGCCGGACTCTTTGTTTTTACGATTTTTGGCGAAAAGGTGGGACTTTACACCACGCTTGAGCTCTTGGCGCTCATCCAACTGAGTGTCTTTTTTATCTCCCATTTTGAAACACTGAAAGATTTTTCGAGTCAGCGCTCGACGAAGTTTGGCGCCAACAGCTTTTTGATGGTCGTGATGTTTATTGCGATTTTATCTATTCTGAATTTTATTCTGGCGCGTCACGAAGTCCGATTTGATTTATCAGATTCGGGCAGCTTCTCACTCTCTCCCCAAACGGAAAGTATCCTGAATAACCTTCAAACAGATGTCAAAATGACGGGTTTTTTCAACGAAGAGAGCAAATATCGAAATACGGCCAAAGATCTGCTCGAAAACTACACACGACAAAGCCAAAAGGTCAGCTACGTCTTCGTCGATCCGGATAAAAAACCCTCACTCGTTAAACAATACGGGGTCACAGACTACGATAAAGTGGTTGTTGAATCCGAAGGACGTTCTGTCATTGCCCGTGATATTACGGAAGAAGCCCTGACCTCAGCGCTCATCCGAACCAGCCGAGAGAAGGAGAAGACCTTTTATTTTATTGAAGGACATGGGGAACGCGACATTGACAATACGGAACGGGATGGGTACAGCTTAATCAAAGAAACCCTGGAAAAACAGGGTTTTACGCTAAAAAAGCTCTTGTTATTGTCTGAAAAAGAGATCCCTGAAAATGCCGATCTTGTCGTCATCGCCGGACCAAAACGCCCCTTCTCTAAAGAAGAACTTGAGGCTTTAAAACACTATCTGGATCAAAAAGGTCAGCTCTTTCTTGCCATTGATCCAATGCAGGACACAGGCTTTGAAGTGTTTTTGGCACAATGGGGCATTCGACTTAAAAATGATATCATTCTGGATCCTGGTTCCGGTCTCGGGGCAGCCATCCCGACCATTAGTCCCGGCGCCTATCCTCTACACGACATGACTAAAGACTTTAACCTTGCTACTTTTTTCCCGATCACACGATCAGTCTCCTTTGACCTTGTTCAAGCCTCTGGCGCGCAATTTTCACCCTTTCTGCAATCCGGCGCTGAAACCTGGCTGACGGAAGAGGTTGAGGGCGATCTCTCCGTCGATCCGGTACGAGACCGGAAAGGACCCATTATTTTTGGCGGCGTTTTAACCTCAAACCCGGAGGAAGCAAACACCGGACCAGATGTCCCCAGATCGATGCGGATGGTCATTGTCGGCGACTCCGATTTTGGTTCAAACGGCGTTGCACGTGCGGCGGGAAATGCAGACCTCTTTCAAAATATTATCAGTTGGCTCGCAGATGAAGGAGACCTTGTCTCCATCCGCCCAAAAGAAATCCCCACCACGACACTCCTTTTAAATGAAAAACAAACCGGGGTCATTTTTGCTGTTTCGGTACTGATCCTCCCCTTGGGCATTATGGGTATGGGCATGCTCATTTGGCAAAAAAGGCGACGGCTGTGAGATTCAAAGGCACCATCTTCCTCACCCTCCTGCTTATTTTGCTCGGATTTTATCTTTATGGCGTAGAGATTCCAAATGCAAAAAAGAAACAAGAAATTCTTTTTAAAGAAGGCAAGCTCTACAATTTCCAACTACATGAGATCTCCCGGATCACGATTCGTAGCCCCAAGGGAGAAGTGGAATTTGAGTATTTCCCAGGCCACCCCAGCACACCCTGGCGAATTTTTCATCCTGTTGAAACAATTGCAAACCAGAACGCAGCCGAAGAGATCGCCACACGTATAGTCGGACTGAAAGCCAGTCGCCTTGTAGAGGCAAAACCGAAAGAACTCAAAGAGTTTGGACTCGATCCAGCACCCTATCGTATTCTCGTCACGATTAACCAAACAGATACAGAAGTCATCGAAATCGGAGACGAAAACCTAACGGGGACAGACGTTTATCTTCGCAAAGGAGAAGGAACCAGTCTTTACCTCGTTCCTTCAAGTATTAAAACCTTATTAAATAAAGATTTAAATGAGTGGAGACAACGAGAAATTTTCCCCTTTGCCCCGGAAGATATTTTTAAGATTAAAATCAGCTCTCCCAGGGGTGATTTAAATCTTAACAAAGAAGAGGACCACTGGGTATTCGAAAGCCAACCTTCTGAAAAAGAAGGAGGACTCCCTTTAAAAGTCCGTGGAAATCAGGGGGAAATTGCGAATCTTTTGGGAAGCCTCGTCAATTTTCGCGGAGACCGGTTTATTGATTTCAAAAAAAATCAGTGGAAAAGCACCTTTGGACCGCCTCTGCTCAAGGTCTTTTTACAACAGCATAAGGTCGAACGTGAAGCCACGTTTTACAAGGACCAGAGTAATCCGGATATTCTTTATGTTGTCATGAGCGACTTTGACCCCATTTTTCAGATTTCAGAATCTGATTTGGAATCAGTGGATCAACCCTTTAATCACTATCGGGACAAACGTCTGCTTGCACTCGACTTTCCGGAGCAGATCGCAAGCATCGTGATCAAAAAACCAACAGAATCCTATACGCTTACAAAAAAGGATGGCCAATGGTGGATTATTCAGGGTAATGAGAAACCCAGAGAAGCAAAGGCGCTCAACAGGATTTCTCGTCTGCAAACGGACTTGTACCATCTTCAACTTGATACATTTAAAGATGGCATGGATAGCCCGTCTATAGAAACTGGACTGAAAAACCCTCAACTTTCAATCTTCCTAAAAGATCAAAATGGCCTTACGCTTGGAGAATTAGATTTTGGCCGGATAAAAGAAGAAATGATCTTTGGAAAAAGCACAGGACAACCCCATCCATTTTTACTCAATAAAGCCTTTTTAAAAATCATCCCTCATGCTGAAAGATTACTCATCGAAGATCAAAAACCAGAAGAACCGGGACAATTTCAAGCCACAGAGTAGAAGATCAAACATGCTTTTTCACTTCCTTTTTAAATACAGTAAAGTTATAATGAATGTGCGTAGTGTCTCAGTTTGAAAATTCCCAAATACCTCATGCTCGTGAAAATGGGCATCCAAATGTTTGCACTGCTGGATTCCTGCGTGAGTGAGGATGACAACTTAAAGGTGGGTCTGATTGACTGGAATCTATTTGTTTGATATATTCGGAAACTTATACATTGTTGATATTTTCTCACCCGATAGAGGAATGAATTATGGGAAGTAAAAACACTCAATCAGAATTAACTCAAAAAACTTCGGGACGGCGCTTTGACGAGATCAAAAAAGACTTGGAAACCCAACGCGCAGATCTCCTCTCGGATGCCGGTCTGGTACAAGATTTAAATGGGAACCAGCGAGGAGAATCGTTCCCTGATTTAAGCGACCAAGCTTCGGCTGAAGCCAATCAGAATTTTTCCCTGAGGCTTCGTGAACGAGAACAAAAACTGGTCAAGAAAATTGATGCCGCATTAAGCCGAATTGCAAATGGAAGCTACGGCATTTGTGAACTCTGTGAAGAAGAAATTGCAATGCCAAGACTAAAAGCACGACCTGTGACAACCTTCTGCATTGAATGCAAGACCAAACAAGAAGAAGAAGAAAAAAACAGACAGTAGTTCCTCACGACTTCAGACTACTTTCGCCTTTCTATCAAAACATACAACGAATAGAGCCGCTGTTATAAAAATGCTTGAGTTGAAAGACGATGAGGGAAATCGGCGGTTGCTTTCTTGTTTTCCTCGGCATTTTTGGAATTATTTTTTCCATTGCCATTAGTTTTTCATATTACTTGCTTCCTCTCGCTTTTATCATCTTTATTTGTTCATTAATTATCGTTTCTTGCGGCTTGGGCACACCCAAGTCTGGAAAAGAGAAAAAAGGAAAACATGATTGAAATCGGCATGTGGCTACAGACCTCCGCGGGAGAAACCTTGTTAGTCAAAAAAGATGCAAACGGATATCCAGATATTGTTTCATTAGATCCGGATACTTCATTTGAGGGCGTTAAAGAAAAAAAAGAAAAAGGGAAGTTACTCTATGAAGAATTGACCGGGAAACAATACCCGCATCCCAATGCGACGACCCGTCAGGTTTTGTGGGATTTTTTAGAGGTTGCGATACAGCATTTGCCGTAAAAATGGGGGGAGTTTATTCAGGGCTTTCTTCTTCAGAAATGATTTGTTTCTTTGCAAGTGACAGGTAGACATCCACTTCAGTCCCCTTGGGATCAATTTCCTTCACGGCTTCCCACTCTTTTAAAGCCATGTCAAAAAAACCATTTGTATAATAAGTAATACCAAGATGGATCATCGCAGGCGTATAAGTCCGTTTGACCTCTTTTGCCATACGAAATGTATCAATCGCCTCATTGTATGATCCTTTTTCACGTAAAGTAATTCCCAAACGTGTGATCACATCTACAAAATTAGGCCGCATCGAAAGGGCTTTGCGGTACTGCTCTTCCGCATCCTCAAGCAAACCCGCTTCAAAATAGGTATTACCCAGTTTAAAGTGCTCATTTGCAAGCTTTCCTTCTAAAAAAGGATCTATTTTGCCTTTGCCATCCCGGCCCTTCTCACTCGCGAACTTCGCAGCTTTTGAAAAAACAGCCGCCGCCTTTTCATATTGTTCCGTATCATTATAGGCAATCGTCAGGTTCAAAGCTGCCTCTGTGTAATGTGGATTAATCTCCAATGCCTTTTTAAAAAAGGTGATGGACTGCTCAAAATCACCGGCCTGATGTTTAATAAATCCGAGGTTGTTATAGATGTCGGCACAGCTATTCGGGAGGATCGTGATTAACTCATAAAATAATTTTTCGGCCTCTAAATAACACTCATCCTCAAAATAGAGTTGGGCCTGTTTATATTTATTTTCAAAATCACTCATTTTCAAACCCAATCACGGAATTCTTGACAGAACGATTAGCCCGCCATCCGCCAATCAAATAAATCGTACTCCCCACAACTGCAAGCCCCATTGCCGCGCGATCCAGGGGCATGGGTGGTAAAACAGACCAGGTTTTATTTTTAAGATCTAAAACATTCCCAAGTTTGCAAATGCCGATCCCTTCCCGAAATCCGCCAAAAATATAGAGTCTATTTTTAAAAACGACGGCTCCCTGACCCGCAGAAGAAGAAGGGAGCGCAAGAGAACTTTGAGCCCAACGGGAGGTCTTGGGATCATACACCTCTATCAAATCGTATTCATGAAACCCTTCCGGTGTCGCCGCCACACCGCCCAAGACCCACAATTGATCGTCAATGGTAATCGCAGAGGCAGCAAAACGAGGCGTCGGCATATCATCGACCGATTCCCAAGGCTTTGAAGACACATCCCAACGTTCCGTAAAGGAAAAAGCCGGATCGGTCTGAGGCCCTCCTTCTGTTGCATCGGGGTGATGTCCACCAATAATATAAATCTTATTGTCCAGAACAGCACAGGCAGGGTAATCGTGAGGCTGGAGCAGACTGGGCTGTGTTTCCCATCGGTCTTCTTTAGGGTAATAGGCTTCGACGGTCGTCAGAAATTTAAACCTGCCATCCGGTTTTTTAAATCCACCTCCCATGACGTAAATGGCATCGCCAAAGGTCACGGCCGAAGCGCCGGATCGTTGTGTTGGCATTGGAGAAAGCGCTGACCACTGATCTAAATTAGGATCATATACTTCTGAAAGGTTCAGGCTTTTAAACGCGTCCCCTCCCCCGCCAAAGGAATAAATTTTGTCTTGGTACACTGAAACCGCAGGATGAGAACGCGCTTCCCCTAAAGCAGAAAAAGTTTTCCAGACACCTGAGCTATTGGGTAAGTGAATACATACCTCCAATTAAAAACCAAGCGAACTATGTTGTAATCGCGCCTTCAGAAGCAGAAGAAACGTGACGGGCATATTTTGCCATCACCCCTTTTTTATAACGCGGAAGGGGTTCTTTCCAATCCTTGAGCCGTATGCTGATCTCTTCTTCGCTGAGCTCAAGGGTTAATTTTCGCTTTTCGATGTCGAATGTAATGATATCACCATTTTTCACTGCCGCAATAGGACCACCCACAGCCGCCTCCGGTGAAACGTGCCCGGCCATCAAACCACGCGTTGCGCCGGAGAATCGGCCATCAGTCAAAAGTGCAACGGAACTGCCTAAATCCGCGCCCACAATCGCGGCGGTCACACCCAGCATCTCCCGCATGCCCGGACCGCCTTTGGGGCCTTCGTAGCGAATCACGACCACATCGCCCGCGACAATCTGGTTGGATTGCACTGCAGCAAAAGCCGCTTCTTCACAATCAAATACCTTTGCGGGGCCTTGATGATACAAACGTTCATACCCTGCGACTTTGATGACACAGCCTTCAGGAGCAAGATTTCCTTTTAAAATAACCAATCCACCCGTTGCTTTAATCGGATCTGAAAGTGAATGAAGCACTTTTTGACCCGGCGTTTCTTTTGCCAAGACCGCTTCTTCGCCAATCGTTTTTCCGCTCACGGTCATGACATTGGGGTGAAGGATTCCGGCATCTAAAAGGCGTTTTGCAATGAGACGAATACCGCCGGCCTGATGCATATCTGTGGCCACATATTTCCCCCCCGGTTTTAAATCAGCCAGAAGCGGGGTAAGCGCGCTGATTCGGTCAAAATCGTCAATGTCTAAAGGAATATCCATTTCACGCGCAAGTGCAAGTAAATGTAAAACCGCATTGGTCGATCCACCCGTCACGGCCACGGCCGCAATGCCATTTTCGATGGATTCCCTTGTGATAATTTGATCCGGCCGAATATCGCGTTTTAAAATTTCCATCACATGCTGTCCGGCCTCAAAGGCGATTTGATCCTTGTTTGGGTCTTCAGCCGGCACACTCGCACTGCCCATGTATGAGATTCCCATCACTTCAAAAACAGTCGCCATGGTGTTGGCCGTAAATTGTCCGCCACACGCACCGGGCCCCGGACAGGCATTGTCTTCCAGCATTTTTAAATCATTCGTGGACATCTTCCCCTTTGCCACCGAACCCACAGCCTCAAACACATCCTGTATCGTGACATCATGTCCCTGAAAATGACCGGGGGCAATCGACCCGCCGTAAAGCATCAAGGAAGGCCGGTTTAAACGCCCTAAGGCCATAACCGCCCCAGGGATTGTTTTATCGCAGCCTGAAAGTGCAATCACCCCATCAAAAAAATGCCCCCGTGCGACCAACTCAATCGAATCCGCCACAATCTCGCGAGAAATAAGAGACGCTTTCATCCCCTCTGTACCCATTGTGATGCCGTCGGAAATGGCAATGGTATTATATTCGATCGGAGTCCCGCCCGCCGCGCGAATGCCTTCTTTCACTTTGGCGGATAAACGCCTCAAATGATAATTACAGGGCATGGTTTCAATCCAGGTATTCGCGACGCCAATGATCGGCTTGGCGAGGTCTTCATCGGTAAACCCGATGCCCTTAAGCATCGCCCGGGCAGGTGCACGGTCGACCCCGTCATGTATCGTTTGGCTTTCTTTTCTGAGGTTGGCGCTCATGGATTCACTCCTTCAAAATAAAAAGATCAAAATTAAAACAAGCTGGTACTTCAAATCACTTCGAGTAGTTTTTCCTGACAGGAAGAGGCATGTTTCAGACCCAAATCTTCAATCATGCGCAAGTCGTCATCTGATTTACGGCCCGAAGTTGTGAGATAGTTGCCAATCAGGGTATGACTGGCCCCCGCCGTAAACATCCATGACTGGAGATCACGAAGATGCAGTTCTCGTCCCCCTGCGGTCATGATGTCTTTTGAAGGCATCATGAGACGGTAAACGGCAATAATCTTTAAGATTTCCATTGGCTGAAGCGGGGGAAGATCTTCCAGGGGGGTATCTTTAATCGCGTTCAAAAAATTAAGTGGCACAACATCCACATCCAGTTCCTGAAGCGCAACCGCCAATTCGATTCGTTGGTCCAGCGATTCCCCCATGCCAAAAATCCCGCCCGAACAAATGCCCATTCCGGCTTCTTTACAATACTGAATCGTTTTCAGGCGCTCATCGTAACTATGTGTGGTACAAATATTCGGGAAAAAGGAACGCGCCGTTTCCAGATTGTGATTATAAAAAGCAAGTCCGGCTTCCTTGAGTTGAACGGCAATTTTTCGTTCGGCAATAATACCTAAAGACGCATCTGTCCGTGTATGTCCTGCTGAAGAGAGCGCGCGAATGCGTTCCAAAATGGCATCCAGATCCGGGCCTTCCCGTAAGCCCCACCAGGCCACGACAATGCCAAATGCTTCCGCATTATGCGATGCGGCTGTTTTCGCCTCTGAAACCAGCTTTTCCGAGCTTGTCAGGGGATAAGTGTCAATCGCCGTACCGTGATATGCCGACTGGGCACAAAAGCTGCAATTTTCAGAACAATTCCCTGACTTTGCATTGGAGATCGAACACAAATTAATCTGATCCCCGCAAAAGTGCTGCCTGACCCGGTTCGCAGAGGAAATCAGGTCAATAATATCCGCCCCCTCCGCCTGGATGAGACGGCATCCCTCTTCATAAGACAAGCGCTCATTCGCAATCGCTTTATCTTCCATTTCTCTTATAAATGTACGCATAGACACCCCTTTTTAATCCCTAAAAATTTTCAGGATTCTAGCACAGAGAGGCTTTGAAAGTCATTCTTAAATCAATCGTTTGTTGCTGGAGGATTCAAATACGGATAATACGGGAAGTCTTAAAGAAACAGATTAAATAGTCCGTCAAAAAAATGGGGAACACACAAAAGCAGTACCCCGCCTAATCCGACAATTAGACTAAGAGGCAGTGCCAGAGCTGCAAAAGCGTTATATGGGGATTTCAGAGCATATTGCCCCCAAAAGCCAAAAACGACTCCAGATAAACCGAGGAGCACTGCAGTTACAGAGAAAAAAATCATTTCAATTCCTTACGCTTTGGCCATTCCGATGATCCACAGGGCATAAAACAGAATAATAACGCTCCCCCATTTGACCCCTTGGCGCGCAATGATCTGCGTCCCTTCTCCCCGAAAAGCCCGCCAAATAAACATTAGAACACCTGAGACCCAGCCTAAAAATCCAATGACCAAGACCATCGACCAGAAAGGATCTGGCTTCATTGGTCTTGTTAAAATAGTAAGCGCCTCTTCTGTTTTTTGATCAATGCTTTTCCGTCGATCGACTTCAGAATAATGGGTCTGCTCCGCCATTAAACGGGCAATTTTGATATTGCTGCGATCAATCCACTCTTGTCCGGGTGTGTAAAAACTCCGGGTCGCATAAAAAGCACTGCGAAGAGATCGATAGGCCTCCAATGCCATTTTGTCCTCTTTTTCTTCCAGAATTTCTGCAACGCGCCATAATTGCGTTGCAGCAGGCTCGACGTAGCCTCCGAGCGGTAAATACCAAAGCATGGTACGTTCATAATGCCTGATGGCAAGACGGTAATTTCCTTCTGAAAATGCCGTTTCCGCCTTTTGAAATTCCTTTTTGGAGGAAAGAAAGACCTTGAGATACACCATAAGGAGCAGCATCAAGACACAAAGGAGGCCGATCCCGATCCCGATTTTCTTTGCGGTATGATGATTCATGCCTATTTGAAATCTCTCCTTTCAAAATTGACGACCGATAGAATCATGAGCGTTGTAATATAGATCACGCCGTACAGTATCGTTAAAACAAGCTTATCATTTTCTACGGAAAGGTGATAAACCGCCTCAGCTTTAAAATTAAAACGCTCCAGGTTAGGCAGCACGTAATAAAAAAACAACGTAATTTTCTCTAATAAGAAACTCCCCGAATCATTCCCGAATTGCTTGAGATATTCCGTTAAATGACCAATGATATAAATGGCGAAGGTAAACATGCCGCTTAAAAACGGGGTTGAAAAAGAAGAGAAAAAAATCGCCACAGCAGAGATCACCGCAATCTCGATAAAAATAGTAGCAAGTGAAAGTAAGAGATAAAAATCAATACGACCTTCGTAAAATAAAACCAGCAAAAACAGGAAAAAAGACATCAATAGCGTCTCAACAAACAAGGTGAGCAAGATACCAAAATATTTTCCAAGCAGATACTGACCGCGCTTGACCGGCTTTGCCAAGAGCGGATAAATTGTCCGATTTTCAATCTCCTGATACACAAGGTTAATCCCCACAACAATAGCAATAATGATGCCAAAGAGATTAATACTGCCAAGCCCCAAATCCTTAATAATTTTATTACGCTGCCCAACTGTGGCCTGGTCCAATACCAATGAAATCAGCATCATGATAAAAGCGAAAAAAATCAGGCTGTAGAGAATTTTATTTCGGATGGCTTCTTTAAAGGTGTTTACTGCAATGGCCCGAATGGCTTTCATCTCGTGCTCTCCTGAATTTCTTCCAAAAACATATCTTCCAAGGATTCTTTTCGCGGCGTGACGGAAATGAGTTGACCCTTTTCCTGAATCACCCATGCAAGCAACCTGGACAGACAGGACTCATCTGAAACAGAAACCGTATAGGTTTCGTTGTGACAGACCACAGTATTTGAAATGGACTCAATGGTCTGGAATTTTTCCGGAGCAACCCCTCGCAAACACACATCAATCGAATAGGTTTTTGGATCAAGTAAACTTTCAAGTTTGCCCTGACTTTTAAGCGTCCCCTTGATTAAAATCGCAACCTGATCACAGATTAATTCGGCATCCGATAGAATATGCGTACTGAAAAATATCGTTTTCCCCATTTCCTTTAAATGAAGCATAATGTCCCGAACCTGCTTTCGGCCAATGGGGTCCAGTCCCGACATCGGTTCATCCAGAACAACCAGTACAGGATCGTTAATCAGGGCCTGCGCCAAACCGATACGCTGTAACATCCCTTTTGAATACTGGCGAAGCTGCGTATGCTCTGCCCCCTTTAAATGCACCAAGTTAAGAAGTGACTCAATTTTTCGAGAGCGGTCTGTTTGATTGAGTCCAAATAACTCGCCGCAAAAATGTAAAAACTCCAGTCCTGTAAGATACTCATAAAAATAAGGACGTTCCGGTAAAAACCCAATTTTTGCACGAACAGAAACCTCGTCAACGGATTTTCCAAAAATGCGCGCTTCCCCGAATGTCGGGCGAATCAGCCCGAGCAAAAGCTTAATGGTCGTTGTCTTTCCGGCACCATTTGGGCCTAAAAAGCCAAAAGTCGTTCCAGGCTCAACATTCAGACTGACATCGGAAAGCGCGGGAATTTTCTTGAGTAAAAACCCGGATCTGAATACCTTTCCTAATTTATGAGTCTCAATCGCTCTCTGCATTTTTACTCTCTTCGGCTAAAAGTGCTTCAATTTTTTCTGCAATTTTCTGACGAATATTTTCATCTTTTGTATTTTGATACGCTTCTCTAAAAAACCTTAAAGCCATGTCTTTACTTTTTGTTTTTGTATAAAGCGTCCCCATCATGGATCTGATAAAGTCAGGAGCACTGGGTAATGCGGAAGCCCGTTCCAGGTATGGCAAGGCCGTCTCAGCATTTCCTTCGTGGTAATAATGATTAAAGCCGATATAGAAAGGGTATTCCCATTTTTCTGGATAGGCTTGAATCCCCCGCTCCAGAATTTTATTTGCATTCTCTATTTGAGAAGCTTCCAGAGAGAGGACAATTCCGCCAAAATAGTACGGGAAATCAAAGCGTGGATCGAGATCGATAATGACATTGAGCATTTGATGCAACCAGGGATAGTTCTGATCCGTCATATAATGGCCGCCAAAATAAGAAACAGTCTTGATCCACAGCAGATCAGCCAGTACTTGATCATAGCCCAGGGCGATGGGTTTTAAATACGCTCCCGAAGGCAAATAAAGAAAAGATTCTTCCTGATCGCTTTGATAGCGAAATAAGGAATTTTGAATATGTATCTGTAAAAAAAATAAAGAACATACAACACCAATAAGGAATACACCCTTTTTCCTGCGAAGAGACATTTTATGGACAAAAGCATCTTTCATATTAACGACCAACGGCACTAGAGATGATCCGATACTCTTTGTGATTAAACTAAGGTTTTTTCAGGTTTTGGAAAACAATAACCAGACTAATTATACCAGCTCATGAAAGATTTCTGATAAATGAGAAGAAATCACATTGCAGCTAAATGATTTTTCAACAATTTTTCGGCCTTCAACCCCCATACAATATCCAAGCAGGCGATCACTATAAATGGACTCCAAGGCTTCGTACCAATCTTTTTCTTGTTTAATCGCGTATCCGATTTCGCCCATATTAAGAATGTCCTCATTCATCCCCACGGGAGAAGCCAAGACAGGCACACCCGAAGACATATACTGCAACATCTTGAAACTACACTTTCCTCGACATTGCTCGGAAGAAAGAAGCGGCATAATCCCCACATCTATTTCCCGCACAAACTCGGCTTCAGAAGAAGGCGACCACTGAAAATACCGGACATTTTCTGACAGAAATTTCTGAAAACGAGGTTTCCGATCAGCCATAATCCATAACTCGGCATCATGGTCTTTTAAAAACTGCGCTAAATAACCCTCAATGTTATAAATATAAGGAAATCCCACACTCTGTCCGGTCCAACCAATTACAAAAGGTCGATCTGATTTTCGTTTTGATAATTCCTGTGGGACAAAACGGTTTGTATCTATTGCAGTTGGTACAATCCGGACATTTTTAGAATAAGGACTAAACCAGTCTGCTATATATTGATTTCCAGCCAGGATCATCTCGGCACCTCTCGCAATCCGGATCATCGTCGAACGACCAAAAGGAGGATTGATCCAAATAGAATCATCAACATCAAAGAGATAGGGTCGTTTCAGAAAAGGTTCCCAGGTCACACACCCTGGAAACAATTCGCGCTCAAGCCAAGTCAAATCGGCTTTCCAGCTTCCCAACACCCCCTGAATCCTCAAAGCAAGCTCAAGACTTGACCAACAAGCATAAACCGGGAACATTAAATAATTTAAAGCCATGATGTCGGTGGGAATACCTGGGAAGCCCGCATATTTACTCATTATGGGGGAATATTCTCTCACCATGACCCCCTTCTGTTCTAAAGATGAAAGGTGTTGACGTACACGAAAGCGGCTGGAAGGGACATTCACCCCTGATGTCAGTGCAGCCACGCGAATCATCCTTTTCTTCGCGCCCAAACCGTCATACGCCCGGTCTGCCCGAGCGTACTTAAGAGATACGCCAATGGAAATAGGATACAATGCATCACCCCAGCTTTCTCAGGAAAATCAATCAGGAACTGACTTAAACGAGAAACCCACGGCTGTTTCTCAATAAGATAACCCAGGCTGCCACTGAAGTTGCTCATGATCCGCTGATGGTGTACTTTCTCCAACCGCCAACCCCCTTCATCTAAAACCTTCTCTAACGTATGGGGTGTGAAGTGATAGAGATGATTAGGAAGATGAAGTGCGTACCATTTTTCCTTAAAAATACTAAATTCTAAACTCCCAGAATTCGGGATAGAAATAACCAGCCATCCATCTTTTTTGCTCCAACGACTCAGTTTCTGAAGTGCTAATATCGGGTGATGTAGGTGTTCAAGAACCATCCAGCCTACAATCAAATCAAAAGCAACTTTAGGGGCTGGAGCATCTTCAATCGTAGATGTACAGACAGAATACCCCAAAGAACGTGCCCGTTCGGCCGCTTTTACTGAAAATTCCAGGCCTTCCACATCCCAGCCTAAACCAGCCATACGATGCATAAAAGCACCTGAAGCGCAGCCCACTTCCAACATACGACCTACTGAAAGATTCGGCATACGAAATGTGTTAAATTCAAAAATGCGTTTGGCGAATTCTTTTGCCTTTAAAATAATCTTTGAATCCTGTTGAGGAAAATCGACACGAGTCCCTTGATAAGGTCCGTAATCGTCCGGATAATAATATCCCATCGATTCTGGTGCCGGACGCGGGTTTGTCCTCATCAGACCACAGCTTCGGCACTTCACAATAGTAAATTCACCCGGCAAATTATGGAGTCTATCTCTCCCGGTAAAGAGAAAATGATCATCACCGGCACACCCCAAGGGACAGGGTTTGTCTTCTAAATTTACTGAGAATTCAGTTTTCATTTTCGTGCAACACCAGACCACCCAAAAGGGTGCTTCCTTACCTTGTCAAAACAATCTCTAGATTCGAAACGTACGCCATAAACTTGGGTAACCACTAACCGATGTCTATTACGTTAGACACACGATGAAGTCTTCATTGCGCTTCATATCGGGATATGTTCGGCCTCCTTAGAGTAAGATATCCCTATAAAATAAACCTGCAACAAGAAGTTAACCGCAAAATATAGAGAGGTTGATATCGCCAAGCCAATGAGCCCATATCTAAAAAAAACCAATATTTTTATAGGGACATAGATCGTATAAACCCACATGCCTAATTTCATTGGTGTCCTCGTATCACCCCTTGTATAAAAAGCAGCAGTTGTAATCTGCCCACCGGCGCCTCCGATAAAAATCCCCACGAGACAAATCATAATCCACCATAAAAGAGACAGCTGTTCCTCTGACATATCACGACTCTCGAAAATCAATTTAAGCAATGACTCACCAAAGAAAAGAAAAAAGAAAGAGCTACTAACTGTTATACCGATAATCCATAAGAGCCTTTTTTGATATATATTTCGGAAAACCGTCCAATTTCCCTCATTTGCATGTTGAGCCAAAAGAGGCACCACCGGTGCAACAATTGATTTATTTACGACCTGGGTCGCTGCGCCGTATATTTGTTGTCCCAAATAAAATAAAGAAAGTCCTCCAGCAGGGGCCATGGATGAAAGAAAGCGGTCAAGGAGTGGATCTGTTTTAAAATAACTTGTACCCAAAAGAAGTGGCTTAATTTGTTGCCACACTTCCTTATAAATATTGCTTTTCCAGTTCGGTTTTCGATAGACACCTAAGACAGGACATAACAATAAGACTTGTAACATCACACCGAATACAGTGACCCAAGCCGCCGATGTGACCCCATATAGAGGCAAGACCCAAATAAGGATGCCAAAACTCAGGAAGTTGGTAATCACAGGGACAAAACCGACCCATAGAAAATCATGCCTGGAATGATAAGCAGCCCACAAGACAGAAGATAATGCTGTAAAAATCATACCAATTAACTGAATTCGCGTTAAAGTAACCATGAGGGTCTTCCCTGTGGTGGAAAAACCTGGGACAAAAATTGAGACCCAAAATGGGAGAGAAAGAGATAATAAAGCAGCGATTAGCCCCAGTAAAATACCAATAAATATAAAGAAACCCCAAGCATCCTCATGAAACGCCTCCCCTTTTTTTACGGAAAGTAATGGGACTAATACCTGCATCAATGAACCGCCCAGAATCGCGAGGATTAATTGAGGAATCGCCATTCCGGCAAAAAGAGCATCTGTCTCTTCCCCAGGACCCAGTGTAATCAGGACGTACCAATGATTAAGGAAAAGCACACCGATATTTAATCCGGCAAGTCCCCCCAGTGACAGGATCATTTTCATCGTTGACTCAATACCAATAGGCTACCTTCAAGGCAAAAACTAACTTCCAAGCTCCAACTATTCCAAGCCAACACGCACAACAAAAATATGACAGGAAGAACCCATAAACCCTGACATTTTTTTTCTTGTGGCTATAGACAAGCTGCTAAACAATCCATAACCCGTATAAAAAAGCCCGTGCTTACAAATAGTACAGAGATCAAATCCATTTTTTTTTAAAAAAGCCAACCAACGAAACTGGCTAAAATAATACAGTTCTGAGATTGCATTGGGGTACACGCCATGCGGCCCCGCAATCAAGATCTGTTTCACAAGAGCAAAGACCGTCCGCTCTCGCACGATGTCCTGAAATGAACACTTGGCCTCTTTACCCATTCTCTCGACTCTTCCCCTTAATAGGCACTTCAAGAGATAAATATAGTGCGTAACGCTGGTCCAAAACCGCCACGTCGCACTTGGTAAAATATGGATCATTGTGCCCTTGGGTTTTAATACTCGGCGAATTTCTTCAAAGAGTGCCACCGGAGATTCGACGTGCTCCAATACATTTGATGAAAAAACAAGGTCGAAAGATTCATCAGCAAACGGGATGTTCTGTCCATCATATGTTTTGACATCAAAGTATGTTTTTTCAGAATCAGCTCTCTCATCAAGGTCAATTGAGAAGACCTCACACCCGTAAGATGTGATGAGACTGGCCTGATATCCACTCCCGCCACCAATCTCTAAAACACGCATACTTGGACGAAACCATTCCCTGACACACTCAATTTCAAACTTCCGTAACCCTTGTAAATGCTGTTCAAGATCCACATCGAAACCCCTAATGGATGCAAATGACAAATTATGCTTCAAAGCCTCGAAATACTAAAAAAGCAAAGCCCTTGTCTTGTTAAATCAATGTTACACCATATTTGCCGGTCATGGTTGAAACTGAAGGATCAGAGAGATAGATAAGAAGAATGGAGCTTCACGATATGTTCCTTCCAATTAAAAGACAGGTGTTCTCTTGCTTTCTCAGTAGACACTTTAATCTCAGTTAAAAAATTTTCATCAACAAGCATTCGTTCAAGTTTATCAGAAAAACTATTTACATCCAGTGGGTCAAATAGGAGTTTCTCATCCTCTAAAACCTCCCTATTTTCGGGAGTATCGCTTCCAAGGCTAGAAATCCCACAGGCCAATGCTTCCAATAAAGCGTTGGAACATCCTTCGTGCTTTGATGGAAGCACAAATAAATCTGAAGCCTTAAGAAAACTTAAAACATCTTCTTGCCAGCCCGTAAAGATTATTCTTGCGTTACTCGCGACTTCATTTGCCAATTTTTCCAGTTTTTGTTTTTCTGCACCATCGCCGACGATGAGCAAGAGTAGCGGCTCTTTAAGATCAGAGGTCGCACGAATTAAAAAATCGACATTTTTCCTAGAATCAAGAACTCCCACCGTAATAACGACAAAAATCTCTTCGTCCAATGTGAGTTTTTTACGGTAATCCTTTTTGCTTAAAATATCCTGAGACAGATCCTCGATGTGATTAGAAAGGACTGTAATTTTGTCTTTACGAATTTTATGACGAAGAGAGATTATTGTCTTTAGGTGATGATTTACAGTGATAATTTGGTCTGATAATTCAAACCCTATCTTTGATAAAAATTCCTCAAAAAACAAAATAAATACGGGACGCCCCAAACTTTCTCCCACTTTAAAGCCATCTGCGCGGACAAAAATCATAATCGGTTTTTGAAGTAATAGCTTTAAAAAAATCGCTAAAAAACCATAGACCCCACCAAAGACAGAAACAAGATCGATTTTTTCACGACGACCCACAATAAGTAAATAAAATGGCGTAATACAAATAAAATATAACCAAAAAAAAAGACCTTCTTTTTTGTTAAACGGCGTCCACAGGATGTGTTGTTTCACCTCGGAATTCAATTTCGGGTAAGGCTCCGTGCTTATGTAATGAATTTTTGCCCCTTCCGCGAGCAAGGCATCAAACATCATGTACAAACGCTTACAAAAGCCACCAGGTTTATGCTTGTAATAAACCGACAAGATTTTTTTGCCTTTAAGGCTCCCCTTTCCTTCATCTGCGGTTTCAAGGGTATTCACCTTATTTTTTATCATAGACCTCGTCCGCCCAAAAACGAAAAACCAGTAACAACCAGAGTTTTACACTATGATCGCGCAGGTCACGTTGATGCTCATGATGCAAAGATGCAATGTAGTTTGTGTTAAAGAGTCCTAATTTATCCGGTTTTAATAAGAGCGTTTCAACAAGCGGTTTGAGCTCTTTTTTAAACAAAGTCCCAAGTGGAAGCATGAAACCATGTTTTTTCCGTTGAACGATTTCCTTGGGTAATGAATGTTGAAAGGTTTTCTTTAGAATATATTTTGTTTCCAAACCCTTTAATTTAAGGTCAATCGGCATTTTTAAAACGGATTCGATCACGTCTTGATCCAAAAAAGGCGAGCGCACCTCCAAACCATGGGCCATGCTCATACGATCCACCTTCACTAGAATATCGTCCGGCAGGTAACTGTTAAAATCTGTCCACATCATCTGGGACAAGGCGTCAAGATTGGAAAACCGCTCAGACAGTTCTTGCATTTGATCCCGGCTATTCTTTTCCAACTTCAGTTGAATATGAGGATTAAAAAGTTGCCTCAAATCATCGTCTGTAAAAGCCTGTGGCAGTACGTTATTTGGGTTTTCTTCGAGCCGCCTTGAAAACTGAATAAACAGCCTCAGTTGCTTCACATAACTGTCCGCATAATACGCGGTGCCTTCTCGAAGCCTGTCTGCCAGTCTCTCCACCCATTTTTTTCGAATAAATTGAGGCAGTCGCCAATAATGGCTTAAGAGCTTTCTCCCCACATAGCGACGATAGCCACAAAAAATTTCATCACTGCCATCGCCAGAAAGAGCCACAGTCACTGATTGGCGTGTCATTTTGGATAATTGATACACCGCAATGGCAGATGCGTCTCCAAAAGGTTGATCAAATTGGGCAATAATTTCGGGTAAATGCTGCAATAAATCCAGATGGAGGGTTTCATGGTGATGGTCTGTATTAAAAAATTCCGCAACCTGCTTTGCGTAGGGGGTTTCATCGTAACTGTCATCAGAAAATCCGATGGAAAAGGTTTTAAGATCTTTAACCTGCAGCTTCCGCATCAAACTCACGATAATTGAGGAATCGAGACCACCACTCAAAAAAGCGCCTAGGGGCACATCACTCACCAGTCGTATTTTGACCGCTTCTTCTAACTTTTCATGTAATATTTCCCGGCAAACGGCTTCGGATACTTTCCCCACTTCAGGGTGTGGGATCGACCAGTATGACTGTATTTTTGTGCCTTTTTCGTCCACAGAGAGTACCTGTGCTGGCGGCACAGACTGAATCCCTTCAAAAATCGTTTCTGTTCCTGGAATAAATTGATATTTAAAAAAAAGTCCCAAGGAAGAAAAATTAAGATTGGGTTTCAGACCAACCGCCAATAAAGATTTTATTTCTGAAGCGAAATATAAACGGTCTCCCTCAAAAATATAATAAAGCGGTTTTTTCCCAACAATGTCTCGGCCTAAAAAGAGCTTCTTCCGGCCTGAATCCCACAGGGCAAACGCAAACATGCCTCGAAACCGCTTGATACAATCAATGCCTTCTTCTTCATAAAGATGGACGATTACCTCCGTATCAGAGCGCGTGGAGAAGACATGTCCTTTTTTTAAGAGTGCATCTCTGATTTCCTGAAAATTGTATATTTCTCCGTTGCACACCACCGCAATGGATTGATCTTCATTAAAAATGGGTTGTGCGCCGCCTGCCACATCAATGACCGCAAGCCGTGCATGACCCAATGCAATCGGCCCTTCAACATACGAACCCGTGCCATCAGGGCCACGATGTGTCAGCCGAGCCGTCATATTGATCACATCTCGCTGATCAACGGGTTTTCCCTTCAGGTCAAAAATACCTGCTATGCCACACATACTTTCTGGTAAACCTCCAAATACTGTCGAGCCGAATCATCCCAGCTCAGGTTCATTGAAACAATATTTCGATAAGCATTCTGACCCATCTTTCGCCGACCTTCCGGGTTTTGAATGATTTCCAATAGTTTTTTCGCTAAACCCTCGATATCTCCTGGTTCCACCAGAAACCCGGTCTCTCCTTCCTTAACAACTTCTCGCAGACCTGGAAGCCTAGACGCCACTACAGGCAACCCCGAAGCCATCGCTTCTAAAACAACGTTTGAGATGCCTTCTGAAAAACTCGGCAACACAAGACAATCCGACTCGTGCATCAAGGCCTGCACTTCATCATGAGGTTTGATTCCGAGAAACGTCACAAAGTGATCGAGATTTTTTTTCTGAATCAGCAAGCTTAAAATATCCAAATCTTCTCCGTCTCCAACAATAGACAAAGAAAAATTGTTTTCAATTTTAAAAAAAGAAGCGAGGGCTTCAATTAAAATATGAACGCCTTTACCAGAGACCAAATTTCCCACAAAAATAAACCGGCATTTTTTTGAGAAATGACTACCTTTATTGATTCTATTTAAGCCTACCCCATTTTTTATCGCACTGACCAAAACATTAGAAATGCCTTGCCCAATGACCCAGTCTTTCATCTCCTGATTTACGGTCGTAATGAAGGACGCCCGTCGAAGGACAGACAGTGCAAGCCAGTAGGCCCATTTGTTCCTTTTAGCCTGAAGGACATCACTCCCCCGTAAGGTGAGGACAAAAGGCGTGCCACGCACTGCCTTCACGATTGATGCAATTACTCCAGAATAAAGCCATTGCGCATGAATAAGATCCGCATTTTTCGAAACAGACAAGGTCTTCATCAAAAAACGTATCATAAAAAAAGGGATAATAAGATAAAGACTAGGATTTCTCTTTAAATTTGAAGGGATTCCCCCTGGGCCATAAGAAATTTTCTGAAATGATTTAGGAATAAAATAACAAAACCGATGTACCACACTCCTTTCCATCGTCTCTTTAAGAACTGTTTCACTGTCCGCAGGAGCAACAACGTCAACTTCCAGGTTTATGGAAGTTAATGACTGGCAAAGCCGAAAAACAAACAAACCCGAATAATCACCTTTAAATCGTGGAAAAGATGTGGTGATCACACATATCTTCATTTGTCCTCTTATCGGAGGTGCTTGTTGTATTCCATGTCGAACCACATGGCAAAGAAGAGAGATTGCAATCCAGAAATTAAAAGAAAAGCAGCAAACAAGGCGCTCGTTGCAGTCACGCCAGCCCCCATCAAACGTAAACCCACTAGATACAAACCGAATAAAAACCCTGTAGGAGTCAGAGCAATGCCAAGAAAATAAAAAAAGACAAGGGGGTGAAAATCACGGATGATGTATTTGTTCACCATCCTTCCAACAAACCCCTTACATAACAACCAACTGATCTTTGGGATTACATTAAGTAGGCGAATCCCGGACTTTTCACCAATGTTATAAATTGGACGAATTGAGACATCTTTCACTCTAAAGTTATTAATGTTTAATTTGATGAGTAAATCATTCGGCATCCCATAACGCGCATAGATCCCATCCAGGTGAATCGTCTGCAAAGCAATGAGAGAAATAGCCGTGTAGCCAGATTGAGAATCTGCGATATTCCAATACCCTGAAGCAACTTTTGTGAGAAGAGATAAGACAGAATTACCCAAGTAACGGTAATGCGGAATCATCTCCCAGGATTCCCCTCGAAAAAGTCGATTCCCTTTTACATAATCCGCGCGATCCTCAATCACCGGAGAAACAATCCGCTCCAAGTCAGCCGGGTCCATCTGCGCATCCCCTGCCATCACGGCGACGGCGTCGACCTTCTCATCCATAGCCTTTTTATACCCGCTGACAATGGCTCGCCCCACACCTTCGTTTTTTTTATGCTGGATGAGCATCAGACGGTCTGGCATTTTAGTGATATATTTTTTGACAATTTCTACTGTTTCATCGTCACTCATATCATCCACAACAAAAATACGGTCGACAAACAGGGGCATCGTCTCCAAGACCTGTGCGATTAACCGCATCTCATTGTGTGCGGGCACAACGACCCCAACCCGTTTGTTTTGAAGCATATTAAGACTCACTCATCAATAACATCACCTGGTCTTTTGCTTCCTGATCATCCGGGTTGAGTTTTAAGACCTCTTTAAAATAATGGAGGCTTTGTTTTTTATCCCCGGCGTCCATATATATTTCCCCAAATAAGAACAAAGCCCTTAGATGATTTGGATGAAGTTTCAGTACCGTCTTTAAGTATAACGCTGAGTCTTCATTTTTACCATTATGGTAGTACAAGAGTGCTAAGTTTAAATACGCCATGTAGTCTCTCGGCTTCAAAGTGATTGATTTCAAGAATGACGCCTCAGCCAGTTTATATTCCTCTAAATTGGCCTGAGCGCTGCCCAAAGCATTTAAATAAGTCGAATCATTTGGCATGAGTAGTGTGGCCCAGTGAAAATGATCTCGTGCAATTTTATATGCTTGCCGAGACATAAAAAAACTTCCAAGCCCAGAGAAAACTTCGGCAAACAAGAGCCGTTCTTCACGATCTTCTGAAATTTCATCGAATTGAATTTGAGACCCTAAATTTTCAAGATACCGTTGCACCTGTTGCCCATTTAGTTCCGGAGGATATTCCTCCAATTTCAGAAAAAATCCATCGGGAGTTAAGTATTTTTCCACCAAATAATCCTGCATGCCTGCAGTCTCCCAGTATATTGGGTATGCGTGGACATTTTCGGATAAAAAGGCCGAACCAAATGATTTTGAGGAAGAGGAGGCCACCGGAATAACAATGTCCTGAAATTTGGACTGCTCCAGTCTTGAGAAAAAATCTGGAGACAAAAAACTACTTAGACTTACGATTGAAACATCAGGACGATGTCCTTCAGCTTGCTGCAAATAACTCAACATAAACCAGGTCAAAGTCGAAATCACAATGGCATTGGGTGGAAGATCATTCAAAATGTTCCTAGTGACCGACCTTGTTTTCCAATAGTCCGAACTGCGATTTTCTTTGAAGTGGCCAGAAAAAAGAACGAGCATTTGAAGAACAATCAGTCCAACAAACACCCGAATGTATGTGGAGGAAATTTGTTTGCGTTCAAAAAATGTTATCACTGAAATATAAGAGGCCCAAAACCCGACGCCCACAAATATATCAAAAATCAAAAAATTGGAAAGAAAGGCAGACGTTTCCCCCCAGTATCGAATAAAAAACAAAAACGGCGGAAAAAACAATAACGATAAAAATAGAAGCAGTCTTTTCTCTTTTCTATAAAAAAGATAAAAAAAACCTATAAATCCAATGAAAATACCTAACCATGAAAAGTCTTCGACATAAAAGCGGGCATACATTGAAAGCTGTTGAGGCATCACACTCTCTGGCACCATGAAATGATAAGACGCATCTTTACGGTCACTGGTGTGAACTAAAAGGTTCTCTATGGTCTCGGGGTTTCCCCAATCATAGTATGGATTTTGTGCTGAACGAATCGGCAGGTAAAGGTAAACAGAAAAACCAATCAAAAAAAGGAAAGAGAGTGTTGTGTAAACTTTGAGTGTATTTAATACAGAGTGTCTTAACCACCCAAAATAAACCCACAAAAACAAGAAAGGCAGATATAAAATTAAAATCGCATGTGCACCTAAACTTAATCCGAATAAAAATAAAAGGACAGAAAACCACCTAAAAATCTTAATGTCGTGATCTCCGTTGGATTCAGAGCGAATCTTCTCCACTTTCAAAAATATAAAAATAAACAGAACAGTAAAAAAATGTTGTAAAGTGTAAACCTCTGGAACGGTTGAATTTTCCCTCAAGGAATTTGAAAATGAGAACACCAATGTTGCCATGAATGCGATAATAGGCATCGATTTTTGATGGATATATTTTTCGGAATCAGTCGAGAGGCGATCTAAAATAAAAAAGATTACATGGTAAGTAAGAAGCGAAATAAGTGCGCCAAAAAATGAAGAAACTAACGTTACTTTAAAAGCGATACTTCCCAAAGGAAAAAAAGTAAAGAGTTTTGCAACAATGGCATATAAGGGGGAACCCGCAGGATGCGCAATATCGACCAAAAACCCGATGGCCTGAAACTCAGGGGCATCCCGCCAATATATTGAGGGGAGTGCTGTAAATAAATAAAGTGAAAAGGAAGTAAAGAAAATAAAAAGCGGGAACAGGGTGGGCATTATGGAAATCCGTCTCCATGAAATTATATAAAAACAAGGGGGAAAGAGATTGTTCTATCTCTTTCCCCCTTGTTTTTATCGAATCCTAATTAGTGAAGCTCGTATTATCAACATCTCTCAAATCCCGACCTTGAGAAATTCTCCATTCGTCACCAATTACGCGACCGCCAGTCCCCAAAGCCCGGGCTGTAAATTGGGTTGCGTTAATTGCGGTTAGGGAATAAGCATATCGGGGTGTCCCAGAGGTTGTAAAACCAATTGTAGCCAGACCCGCCCCTGTGTAACCATTGACACTTTCCGCTGAATACGCAGTCAAATTGGTATAAATTGCCCCCAGGTTGGCCTTGGCTTCAGCCTGCTGAGACTTTGCTTGATAATTTAAAAAGTTAGGAATTGCGATGGCTGCCAAAATACCGACAATGGCCACCACGATCATCAACTCAATCAAAGTAAAACCTTTATTTTCATTCATTTTATTAAACATAACACCCTCCATTGAAATTGCAATCTTTATAGAAAAACATTCTTAACCACATGGACGACTGAATCACACCAAAGACTATATGCAGATTAAATGCCAGAAGAAAAACAAATAAATAAGGCTTTATTTTCAATATGTTAAGAAATTGTATTAGAGAATGATTCTAGTGATTCGATAAAAAAGGCCATTTTTAGTAATGGCCAATGACATTTTTTGTCAAAAACGAATGTTTAACGATGATAACTCTGTGGATCTGTATCTTTTATTTCTCGGTCCTGATCGATTTCCCAGACATCTCCAACAACTTGTCCGGACACCCCTATTGCTCCGCCTAAAAAACGATTGGTCATTACAATGCTTAGCGTATAGGTATAGTATGATCTGCCATCTGTTGAAAATCCGATATTTTTAAGCGTCGCACCCTCAAAACCCTTTAATTCCTTTGGAGCCGTATAAGCCAGCATACCGACATAAATGGCACTTAAGTTTGTTCTTGCTTCAACCTGCTGAGATTTTGCGAGATAATTAAAATATTTTGGGATTGCCAGACTTGCCAGAATGCCGATGATCGTAATGACAACAAGAAGCTCTATGAGGGTAAAGCCATCTGAGTTTTTCATTTGAATTTAGTGGAATGTGAAAGAGGACAACTTGTGTCAGAGATTAATGAGTATCCGGAAGCTGCGTTTTTATTCTTTTTACTGAATTTTCGAGTACAGGGGTACCAAATCCCGCCGCAATAAAACGGGCAATGAGCTGATCATTATTCGGGTCAAGGGACAAGGATCGTTCCCAAGATTCCTTAGCGAGATGAACCAAATCTTTTTTGAGATAAACTTCGCCAAGATGCTCGTGAATCACCGGATCTGTAGGGATCAGAGATACGGCCTTTTCTAACAATCGGACAGCGTCTTCCAAATCCCCTTTCCGAAAATAGGCCCACCCCAGACTATCAATGAAGTACCCATCGTCTGGTTTTACAGTAAGCGCTCGATTGATTAAATCAATGGCTTCGTTGAGGCGAACCCCTTTATCGGCGAAGGTGTACCCCAGATAATTGAGTGCGTTTGCATGAGTCGGGGCCAGTTCAATGGCTTGTTCCATGGCGCTGACCATCTCATCAAACCGTTCTAATTTGTCGTAGGTTGCACCCAAGTGAAAATAAAGGTCAGGAACCTTCGGATTCCGCTCAATTCCTCTGGAAAGGGCTTCAACAGCCTCAGGATAGCGGGCAGAATCATGGTAGATGAGCCCCGTAAAAAGATAGGACTCCGAACGTTGTGGGTTAATTTTTTTTGCAAGCTCTCCTTGAGTCAGGGCTTCATTCGGTTGTTTTAGCTTGTAGAAATAAAGAGAACCGAGACGTATCCGGACATCATATTCGCTCGGGCTTTGCTCCAGAACGGTCGTGTAATGAAAGAGTGCTTTATCAAACGCACCGTTTTCTTCATATAATGTCGCTAAATAAACACGGAGCCGGGTATCTGTCGGCCTGGCATTGACCACAATTTCCATGACATCAATCGCATTTGAAAAATCTCTTTTTTCAACAAACACACGGGACAACTGGAGCGAAAGATCAATATTAGACGGATCATTCTGGGACAGGCGAGTGAGAATTTCCAAGGCTTCGTCTAAAGCGCGTTTTTGTACCAATAACTGAACCAAGCGGTTCACCGCTTGTTGATTTCCGGGGTTAATTCGATTGACCACGTGCCGATACACATTAATTGCGGCTTCTTCATCTCCCTGACGCTCATAAATGTTCGCAATGGCCATATGAGCAGGCTCAAAATATGAATCCAGTAACAAGGCGTCCCGAAACAGGTTCAAACCCTTATCCAGTCCATTTTTTTCAAGTGCAAGCATCCCTAAGTAATAAGGGAAAAATGGGGAAGGAGGGCCAACGGCCATCCCTTTGGAGATCACTTCTTCAGCCTTCGTTAGGTCTCCCTGATCCGCGTAAATCCCTGCAATTTTAAAATAAACATCTCGAGAGTCCGGAACTTTGATCAGGGCTTGCTCGTATAAATTCAATCCTTTTTCCTGCTCGCCTGAAATAACAAAAATATCACCCATCAAAATCAGTAACTCGCCATTTCCCGGCTCTAAACGCTGCGCGCGCTCTGCATAAAAAAGCGCATCTTTTTGGTTCCCTAACCTGCTGTACAAAAGTGCGACCCGATTTAAGAGAAAAAAAGCATTCGGATCGTATCGAAGCGCGATCAAATACTCCCTGAGTGCTTTTTTGTCGTTTTCTCCAGAAGCGTCATGACCACGCGTCTCTTCATACTCAAGTCCCAAAAGCGTGTGATAGTAGGACTCAGGGTTGGGTGCATGTTCGGATGTTTCCATAACTACTTCTTGGAGCTCTTTTTCTGGAACGGTTTTTTTATCCACTATATCAGCAAGAGGGGTTGCGCTTTTAGACGGAGTCACGCATGAAACTAAAAGGGGAACAAAAAGAATGTAAACAAATGATTGCGGGAAAAAAAATTTAAGCTGAACAACTCTAAAAAAAGAATATATTTGTTTATTTTCTTGTAACGACGGAGAATTCAACAGGCTTTTGAAGAATTTGATAATCATTGATTGTTTATTGCCTTGATTGCAGTGCTACCCTACACTTTAGGGCCTTTTTTCTGCTCATCTGGGGTGACGTCGATCTCATCTGGCTCAGCAATGCCTTTTTTAAAACCACGAATTGCCTTACCCACTCCCGAACCAATTTCTGGTAGTTTCCCCGCTCCAAATATAACGAGAACAATCACAAGTAAAATAATCAGCTCTGGAATACCAATGCCGAACACCTAAACCTCTAACACAAAAAAAGAACAAAAAGGGATATTCACTCTATTCATTACTCCTGTAATTTACTGATGAAATTATAGGGTGAATCCAAGGCATTGTCAAATCGAAATAATTGACAGAAAAGTGTTTTTTCGGAGAAACGGAGATTAAAGTTATATAAAAAATACAGTTGTCATTCTTCGCGAAATCGCCTGGGATGATCATTAGAGAGATCTTCGAAACGTGTGTATTTGTTCATAAAAGCCATGGGCACATCCCCAATTGGCCCATTTCTCTGTTTTCCGATAATAATTTCGGCCACGCCTCGCCGACCGCAGATACATTCCCCATCGAACGAACACTTACAAGGATCATAAACCTCTTCCCGATAAATAAACAGCACGACATCAGCATCCTGTTCAATCGCGCCCGATTCTCTTAAATCCGCCAGGATAGGCCTTTTCTTCTTTTCAGGACGGGATTCCACAGCACGCGAAAGCTGAGACAAGGCCACAACAGGGATTTTAAGTTCTTTGGCCAAACCTTTTAAGGATCTGGAAATATCAGAAATTTCCTGTTCACGACTATTGACATCTCCCCGACCGCGCATCAGCTGGAGGTAATCAACAATAATTAGGCTCAGGTTGTGCTCGGCTTTTAAGCGGCGTGCCTTTGCCCGCATCTCAAGCACCGTCATCGAGGGCGTATCATCAATAAAAATTGGCGCCTCATTCAAGCGGCCCGCCGCGTCAATCAAGCGACGCCAATTGTCATTTCCTGGTTGCCCCAAAAAACCTGAGCGTAATTTATGGGCATCCACACGGGCTTCGGAACAGAGCATTCTAAGTACCAATTGCTCCTTAGACATCTCTAAACTAAAGATACCCACTGTTTTGTTCTGACTCAGCGCGATGTTTTGAGCCATACCCAGGGCAAAAGCTGTTTTTCCCATTGAAGGCCGTCCAGCAACAATGATCAGATCAGAAGGCTGTAAACCCGAAGTCATTTTATCGAGATCTTTATATTTGGAGGGCAAACCCGTCAGTTGCTGATCCGCCAACTTTTCAATAATCTCAAAACCCGCTTTCACCAATTCCTTCATTGGGGTGAATGTGGCTCGCATCGTTTTGTCCGAAAGAGCAAAAATGTTCCGCTCCGATTGATCCAGTAAATCTTCCACCTTCTCGTTATTTTCATAACCCTGCGAAACGATATCTGTTGCGATACGGATCAAATCGCGGAGTAAGCCCTTTTCATGGACAATTTTTGCGTGGAGCGTCACATTTGCAGCCGTTGCGATACTATTTAAAAGTTCAGTAAGATAGGCATCCCCTCCAACAACGTCAAAGTGACCTTTCACCCGGAGCCGGTCAGAAAGCGTAATTAAATCAATGGCTTCACTAATGTCATTTAAATCGAGCATGGCAGAGAAGATCTTTCGGTGGCTTTCCCGATAAAAATCTTCCTGATTAAGAACCTCTACAACGCGATTAATCGCCTGATTATCCAGGAGAATCGCCGCGAGCACGGCTTGTTCCGCTTCAAGGTTTTGGGGGGGTAATTTTTTAAGGGAAAGATTCTCTGAAGACATGGAGTGCTCGCCTCCGTTACGGTGTTGTTTCATCGGGTTGAAGCCTTGCCATCAAGTCATTCTGATTTAAAGTTTCAGCTTGGCCCGTCGAAACATCCATGAGCTGGAGCGCATCTGTGCCTGCACCCTCCTGGAGTAAGACTATTTTTGGAATCTGTTGTGAAACGGCATCAGCATGAGCGACCCCATGAAAAGGTAAGGCGTTAAAGCTTTTCCGAATCGTGCGAAATCCAAGACTGCGGACCTCCCGTGCCAGCATAATGGCCCATTCTGCGTCATTGGCGAAATGGGCAATCATCATATCAACACCAGAACAGGACAACTTTTCAGAGGATGTTTTTTCCATCGCAGCCTGAATTCTCTCAATATAAAGCGCAAAACCCGTTGAAGCGGAAGGTTCACCAAATTTTTCAAGAAGATGATCATACCGCCCTCCACCGCCTAATTCCGAGCCCACGCCTTCAGAAAAAATTTCAAAAATAGTCCCCGTATAATAATCAAAACCCCGAACTTCCCCCAAATCGAAAAGGATATTGTCCTGATGGCCTGCAGATTTCAAGATGGCGTATACCGCTTCAAGGCGTTCAAGTCCCTTAAGACATTCAGGATCATCCGTCAATGCGGCAGCGCGCTTCAAAACATCCTCTCCACCAAAAAGATCCAGTAGAGACAAGACCTCTTTCTGTGTTTTCGGGTTTACTGATTCTTGTTTCAGCCATCGTTCCAATTGAGACGTTTCTTTTTTGGCCACATAATGGAGAATTTTTTTATAAAATGCAGGAGACGACATAAATGGCCGGAGCAAGCCCCGCGTAAAGGCCATTTGTCCGAGCGTAATGCGAAAATCTTTCAGACCTAAATTCTGAAGTATCTCGATACTCAGGGCAATCATTTCCGCATCGGCCTCGGCATCTGAAAGGCCGATGAGTTCTCCGCCGAGTTGAAAAAGCTCCCGCTCCCGGCCTGCGTGTTCTTCCTGATGCCGAAAAACATTGGCGGAATAACAAAGACGAAGCGGTCGAGGTTCATCCGCCAGCAGTGTAGAAGCAATTCGTGCAATCTGAGGTGTCACATCGGGCCGAAGCACCATGATACGACCTGTAGCCCTGTCAATGAATTTATAGGCGCTATCGAGTACTTCCTCCCCTACTCCTAAAGAAAAAACATCCAAATATTCAAAAATGGGGGGCGTCACCTCTTGATAGCCCCATCGGGAAAAAGCAGACAAGATTTCTTTCTCAATCGAGCGTCGATGAAAGGTTCCATCCGGTAAAAGAGTGGCGACACCCTTTGGAATCATTGTCTTCGGTTTACCTGAAAGTTTCATCGGCCTAAAGTAAATATAGATTAGAGAGGAAATTTGGAGAAAAACAAATGCGGGATCACGAAGAACGGTGCCTCATGATCCCGCACTCAAAACAGTTACATCTTGACTTGCTTCACAGAAATGACATGAGGAAGCGCTTTAATCTCAGCCAACACGGATGCCTCAATGACAGAATCGATCCCGACGACCGAGATGGCTTTGCCTCCGGATTTTTCGCGCCCAAGCTGCATACTTGAAATATTGACCTTGTTTTTAGCTAAAAGCTGTCCCAGGCTGCCAATAACGCCTGGTTTGTCCTCATTAAACAAATAAAGCATCACGCCTTCCGGAATGACCTCCAGAGCCATTTGGTCAATTTGAACCAGGCGCGGTTCGATTTTATTAAAAATAGCGCCTGTTATGGAGCGTTCCCGCTGACCTGCCTTCACCTTAATTGATAAAAGAGAGGAAAAATTGCCTGAATCAGAACGTTTTGCCTCATTCACGACAATTCCCCGTTCTTTTGCAATGCCGGGGGCATTCACATAATTGACAGGCACTTCTAAAATAGGGCTCAATAAGCCTTTCAAAACTGCAATAGAAATCGAGGCGGTATCCAGATCTGCGGCTTCGCCACTATAAGTGATTGTAATCTCCTCAACACCGCCTTCACCTGTTTGAGCAATGAAGGAACCGATCTTTTCAGCCAAATGGATATAAGGCTGTAATTTCGGAAGCAGGTCAGGAGAAACCGAAGGCAGATTCACGGCAAAACGGGCGACATCATGAACCAGGTAATCCACAATTTGATTCGAAACCGCAATGGCGACATTCTCCTGCGCTTCAAGTGTGGAAGCCCCAAGGTGAGGCGTACAGATAAAGTTTTCTAAGGTCAGCAAGGGATGGGCCGGATCAACAGGCTCTTCTTCGAATACATCCAAAGCCCCTCCGCCGATTTTTCCGTTCTTCAAACCGTCATAGAGTGCAGTTTCATCCACAATACCGCCGCGAGCGCAATTAATGATTTGCACCCCCTGTTTCATTTTTTGGATGGCGGCCGCATTAATCATGTGCCTGGTTTCGTCGGTCAGCGGCGCGTGAATCGTAATCACATCAGATCTGGAAATCAGTGTTTCAAAATCAACCACTTCAACACCCATCGCATTCGCCTTTTCCGGGGAAAGATAGGCATCATAAGCAATGACATTCATCATCATGCCTTGCGCCAGCTTTGCGAAATGGCTTCCAATTGCGCCCATCCCGATAATGCCAAGGGTTTTGTTAAAAAGTTCAATACCCATGAACTTTTTCTTTTCCCATTTTCCAGACTTGGTCGATGCATCGGCTTGCGGTACACGGCGTGCCATGGAGACCATCAATGCAAAGGCATGTTCGGCTGTGGTGACCGTGTTGCCGCCGGGTGTATTCATGACAACAATGCCCCGTTTGGTGGCTGCATCAATATCGACATTATCAAGACCCGAACCGGCCCGCCCCACGACTTTAAGGTTGGTCGCCGCGTCAATGACTTCTTTTACGACCTTTGTCGCACTACGGATCACCAATCCATCGTAAGCTGGAATCTCTTTGATCAATTCTTCTGGAGAAAGACCCGTCTTCACATCAACTTTCAAACCAGCCTTTTTTAAAATCTCGACGCCCCGCTCTGCAAGAGCATCACTCACTAAAACACGCATACACCCTCCTGAAAACCCCGTATAAACTCCCCGTTTAACAAAACGAGAACACAATATCTTTACTTTTTAAGCAGAATCTCCTGAGCAACACCGACACCTGTTCCTAACTTCAGTGGGTGCCCCATGCCTTTCAAGACCATTTCAATCGCCGCGACGGCGGTAATGGTATCAAAGGTATCCAGATAACCCATGTTGGAAATTCGAAAGACTTTCCCTTTTAAGTGATCTTGTCCCCCTGCGGCGGTAATACCGTAGTTCACGCGAAGATTTTTGTAAATTTCCTGCCCATCATACCCTTCGGGCGCTGAAATCGCGGTCACAGAAATACTGGGAGATTCTTTTGGATAAGGGGCCAAGCCAATGGCTGCCATTGCCTCAGTCAGCGCCTTGGCCATCTTGGCACGGCGCGCAAAAGTCTGCTCCAGACCTTCTTCTTTCATCATTTTTAAAGATTGCTCTAAACCCACAATCAAAGAAACTGCGGCCGTATAAGCGGTCTGGTTTTTCTGAATGGCATCCCGTTCTTTTTTAAAATCAAAATAAAACTTGGGGCAGGTCGCCTTATCGGCTTGTCGCCATGCTTTTTCAGAAACGGAAACAAACGCCAATCCCGGAGGCAGTCCCAGCGCTTTTTGTGAACCGCTCACAACCACATCAAGGCCCCAGGCATCTGTATTCACCTCAAAAACACCCAATGCGGATATAGCATCCACAACCATAAGACAACCATCATAACCGCGTACAATTTCAGCGACTTCTTTCACAGGGTGGGCCACCCCGGTTGAGGTCTCGGAGGCCTGAATGAAAACCGCTTTGATTGTCGGGTCTTTTTTAAGTGCAGCGGCCACATCAGCCGGTTTCACCACACAACCCCATTCGACTTTTATTTCTTCCGAAAGTACTCCGTAATTTTTACAAATCTTGCCCCAGCGTTCGCCAAATTTACCACCATTGACATAGAGCGCCTTGTCCCCAGGAGAAAGAAAATTCGCGACAGAACCCTCCATGCCCCCTGTTCCGGTCGAAGCGATAATCAGCACATCATTTTGTGTCTGGAATAACCACTTTAAATCTTCTTTCACACGTTTTAAAAGTTCAACAAACTCTGGTGCACGGTGATGAAGAATGGGTTGCGCCATAGACAAAAGCACTTCCGGGGAAATTGCTGTCGGACCCGGGGCCAAGAGGTATTTCTTCACGTTGTTTTTCTCCTTCTATATGTATAGTGGGGCTTGGATATATTTTTAATTTTAATACCCTGCAAAGGAGGAGACGGTAGCATAGCGCTTTAAAATATGTCAAGAAATTCACAACTTTAAAACATGCCGCTTCGAAGCATTCCGATTGTTTACATTCCCGCCAAAAGTGCGGTACAGTAGCTCATTGGCGAAGGCAAATCTCATGTTATCCCGGCTACTCTTTCTTTTCATCGCAATCCCCCTCATTGAAATCACTTTATTGATCAAAATGGGAGATGAAATCGGGTTTTGGCCCACGATTTTAATCCAGGTGGGCACAGGTATTTTAGGAGCGACACTTGCGAGATTACAGGGGCTTTTCGTCTGGAATAAAATTATGATGGAAATGCAATTGGGACGAATGCCCACAGACGAAATGATCAATGGCCTACTTATCTTTGCTGCGGGTGTTGTTTTAATGACACCAGGTCTTTTAACGGATCTCGCGGGTTTTGCAATGCTCATCCCATTTACACGGAATATTTTTAAAAACTGGATGCAGCGGCAATTTGAAAAACGCGCACGCGATGGCAATGGCACGACAAATCATTCGGACTACATTGATATCGACATCACTTCAGATAAATAAAAACAACGAAACAAGAGCTGAGCCTTGACAATAAAAAGTGCTTCCCATAAAATTCCGCCCACAGTTTTGACACAAGCATCCCGGCACAGAAAACGTGTCGCAATTTGAATCAGCCTTTCATGCAGATGGCACTTGAAGCCGCTGAAAAAGCCCTTTTAAAAGGGGAAGTGCCTGTGGGCGCCGTACTGGTTTGTGATGAAACGATCACCTTCGTTTCGCACAACCTGAGAGAGACTCAAGCAGACCCGACAGCACATGCAGAAATGCTTGTGCTTCAGGAAGCCGCTCAAAAATTGGGACGATGGCGATTGGGAGGCACATTATACAGCACATTGGAACCGTGTGTGATGTGTGCAGGGGCCTTGGTACAGGCCCGAATTGATAGACTCGTATACGGGGCGAAAGATCCCAAAGCAGGTGCCTGCGGGTCAGTAATTGATGTTGTGCGCGATTCGCGTTTTAATCATCAAATTGAGGTGATTGGCGGCGTGCTTGCGAAAGCATCCACAAAATTGCTTCAGGGATTTTTTAAAAATTTAAGGGAGAGATGTCCGAGCTCGGTTGAAGGTGCCTGACTCGAAATCAGGTGTGGGGGAGACTCCACCGGGGGTTCGAATCCCTCTCTCTCCGCCAGGTTCGATATTAGAGATAGATTAGAATAAAAGATTAAAATTATTGGAGAGGTGTCCGAGCGGTTGAAGGAGCACGATTGGAAATCGTGTAGGCGGTTTGTAGCTGTCTCGGGGGTTCAAATCCCCCTCTCTCCGCCAATTTTTTAAGCCATTTCACATGATCTGTTTTTTGGAGAGTCCGGGCCCTGTGCAACAAGATCTTATGAACCCCGTCAGGTCCGGAAGGAAGCAGCGGTAAGTAGGCGCTCTTGTGTGCCGCAGGTTTACCTGGGCTCTCCACCAAGCAGATCATGAATAACATCGAAATATCACCTGATTGTGCACCGCGCCTGTTTTGTTACAATCTGATGCAACCTGAAAAAAGATCATCATGAAAGCAACAGCCAACTAATGGATTATCAGGTTTCCGCAAGAAAATGGCGGCCGCAAACTTTTCAGGAAGTCATCGGTCAAAAACATGTTACCACCTCCCTTACCAATGCCATTCGTCTAAAAAAAATCGCTCAAGCCTATCTCTTCTCCGGCATTCGCGGTGTCGGAAAAACCACACTCGCCCGGATTTTGGCCAAAGGCGTCAACTGCACAACGGAAGGGGAAACCATTCCCTGCAACCAATGCGAACAGTGTCTGGAGATTATGGAAGGACGTTCGGTTGATGTCATCGAGATTGACGGGGCATCCAATACAGGCGTGGACGATGTCCGCGAGTTACGCGAAAATGTAAAATATCTTCCATTACGTGGACGGTATAAAGTCTACATCATTGATGAAGTGCACATGCTCTCAAATGCGGCCTTTAATGCCTTGCTAAAAACCCTGGAAGAACCACCGCCGCATCTTATTTTTATTTTAGCCACGACAGAATCCCACAAAATCCCCGGCACCATTCTTTCGCGGTGCCAGCATTATGCCTTCCGGCGCATGAACACCTCAGAAATTGTGTCTCAACTTCGGATTGTCATCGAAGAAAAACAAACACAATTCACAGAACGGGGTTTGAATTTAATTGCCCGGGTCGCCGATGGCAGCATGCGTGACGCATTAAGTCTCGTTGATCAGGCCATTTCCTTCGGAGGACAATCCGTCTCGGACGAAGATCTTTTTATGTTACTGGGCCGGATGGATGGCATCACCTTCCATCATCTGATTCAGGGCATTCACAAACAAGATGCCGATGCGGTACTTGCCGTCGCCAAAGACGTTATAGATCAAGGATGCGATTTACGGCAATTTCTCAGCGACTGGCTGGAACACCTTAGAAACCTTATCGTCGCGCAAAATGTTTCAAATCTCGATCACTGGGTCGATTTGTCAAAAGACGAAATCGACATCATTCAGCAAGAAGCCGCCCTCTTTTCACTTGAAGCCATGCAGCGACTCTTTACCCTTTTTTCACGTCTGCTTTCAGAAATTCGAACCGCTCCTCAACCCGGACTGCTTTTCGAAATCGCGCTCATGAAAGCCATCCTGCTGGCCGATACGCAGTCCATCGAAACGGTCATCGAAAACCTGCACCGGCTCAGTACAGGACAGGCCTTGCCAACAGAAGCATCCGGGAGCTCGCGACAAACCCGGATTCAAAAACCCAGCCCTGCCGCCACAACCCCTTCAATCCAGAAACCGCTCGAACCCAAGGGACAGACAATAGATAAACCCGCGATGACTCAAAAAACGGCTGCTTACGCTCCCCCACCTTCTAATGCTCAGGTGAAAGAAGCCGCGCCGGACACTTCGAGTCAAACGGAATCACCTAAAATCACAGTACTCGCCAGAAACAAAGAAGGATGGCAAACCTGCTTAAATCACATGAAAAAGGAGCGACCAAACATTGGTTCCTACCTTGAAGAAGGGACGCTTGATCATTTTGATTCAAAAGAAATTCACATTGCCTTTCCAAAAAACAGTGCATTTTTAATTCCCTTGTTACAAAAAGATGAAACAAAACAGTGGCTGAAAGATTTCTTGAAAAAACATTTTGAGGACAGCGTCCAGCTCCTGCTCATTGAAAAAGAGATAGAAAAAAAAAATCAAGTGACACCGAATAAAACGATAGCGCCTCCCACTCATGGGGCGGCTCGTTTTGATTCAGACCCACAACACCCCCTCATCGCAGAAGTGCTGAGAGTTATGGGGGGATCAATCGTTGAGACAAAACGTATCTTGGAAGACGAAGATTAAAACTGAAAACAACCCTTACTTAGGCGAGGAGAAACGATGACAGGACGAAAAATGTTCGGGGGCATGATGAAGCAGGCCCAAGAGCTTCAGGAACGCATGGCTAAAATGCAGGAAGAAGCCGGAAAAAAAACAGTGGAAGCCACCGCTGGGGGCGGGATGGTCACTGTTGTGATCAATGGACGCCAACAAGTCCTGTCGATTAAAATAGATCCCGAAGTCGTCAACCCGGACGACATCGACATGCTTCAGGATCTCATCATGGCGGCCATCAATGACGGCATCAGAAAAACACAGGAATCCATGACGGAAGAAATGAAAGGAATGACCGGCGGTATGAATATTCCCGGTCTCTTTGGCTCATGAGTCAACAACAAGGTATCTTTAATCATCTCATCGAACAACTGATGGCCCTGCCAGGCGTGGGCAGAAAGTCGGCCCAGCGTCTTGCTTTTTTCATACTTAAAATGGAGTCGCATGCCGCAAAAAAAATTGGGCAGGCCATTATTGATGTTAAAGACCGGCTCGCTTTCTGCAAGCAGTGCAACAACATCACCGAACATGAGATCTGCGACATCTGTGCAAGCCCGAAAAGGGAAACCCATAAAATACTGGTTATCGAAGAACCCAGCACACTTCACGTGATTGAACGCACTGGGGAATACAAAGGGCTTTACCACATTCTGCTTGGGGCTTTGGCTCCCCTGCCCGGCTCAAAAACTGCGGCCCCTTCAATTCAAAACCTTGTGGATCGATTAAAAAAAGGCGGCGTGACAGAAGTCATTATAGCGACCAATCCCACGATAGAAGGAGAAGCGACCGCCATTTATCTGACCCGGCTTATCCAGCCTTTGGGTGTAACCGTCAGCCGAATCGCCTTTGGTATTCCTGTCGGAATCGATTTGGAATATGCGGATGAAGTAAGCCTCGTGAAATCCTTACAAGGCCGCCGGGAAATCGAAAAACTTTCTTGAGTTTCAAGCCGCGTTGAAACGGGTCGAAACCCGACTTGCTTCAGGGGAGCTGATGGGTAAAATCATCGATCGTAAAGAGGCTTTCAAATGACGCGCCTGTTTCGGTAATCGCTTCGGCTCCGCCTTCTTTTCGGTCAACCAGGGCGATGACTTTCAATACAGGATGACCCGCTTTTCTGAGCGCTTCCAGGGTACGGATGGTCGATCCCCCTGTCGTCACCACATCTTCGACTACCACAACGTGCGCCCCTTCGACGAGATTGCCCTCTATCTGCTGTTTACTGCCATGAGATTTGGCTTCTTTTCGAACGATAAAAGCCGAAATTGGATGTTTTTCCAAAAAACTCACGACTGAAACAGCGGTGGCAATCGGGTCTGCGCCGAGTGTCATACCGCCCACCCCTTTCGCAGAGAGATCTTTAATCCGATCAAAAATGGCATAACCGATCAGCGTTGCACCTTCAGCATCTAGCGATACTTTTTTACAATCAATATAATATGCGGTCTTTTTTCCGGATGTGAGCTGAAAAGCCTTTTCCGGGCTGTATCTAAAGGCATCCCGGACCAGCAAAGCCAGGAGACGTGTTCTATCTTTTGTTTTAAAAAACATGGGCCTATGCCTAACTGATCGAGATTTTTTTGTCAAGATAAAGTGTCTATTTTAAAATCCCGGTCTGGATTTCAAGTCTCAAAAAAAAACTACATAATACTGGGAGCGCCCCCGGCAATCAGTTTTTCGGTAATTTCCCTTTCTGAAAGCGGCTTACAAAAATAAAACCCTTGCATCTCATCACAGCCATTGAGTTTTAGAAATGCAGCCTGAGCCTCAGTCTCGACACCTTCGGCAGTGACATGCAATTTCATGCTGTGTGCCATGACGATAATAGCCTTTGAAATCGCCGCATTGCTGTGTTCTGTTGTAATGTCATTGACGAAAGATCGATCAATTTTGAGCTGGTCGATCGGAAAACGTTTCAAATAACTGAGTGAGGAGTAACCCGTACCAAAATCATCAATGGCAAGATGGACACCCATCAATTTCAATATGTTCAATGTCTCGACTGCACCCTTGACATTTTTCATGATCATGCCTTCCGTGATCTCCAAACCCAGAAAGTGGGCATCCAGTCCCGTTTCCCTCAATATACGGGCGACCATGGTGGTCATCCCTGGCTGCATAAACTGTCGAGGAGATAAATTGACCGCCACACGGAACATCGGAAAACCAAGCTGCATCCAATACCGCGCTTGTTTGCATGCGGTGCGCAGCACCCATTCACCGATGGGAAGAATCAAACCTGTTTCTTCGGCCAGGGGGATAAATTCCGAGGGAAGAATTAATCCACGCTCCGGGTGCCGCCAACGAACCAGACATTCTACCCCTGTAATTTGTTTTTCAACAACGCCGACCAACAATTGGTAATAAAGCTCAAGTTCATTGTTGTCAATCGCCCGTCTTAAATCTTCTTCCATTACGAGACGTTTGAGCACACGGAGATTCATATCATCTGTAAAAAACCGGAATTTGTTGCGGCCTGTATCTTTTGCCCGATACATCGCCGTATCGGCATTTTTTAATAACGACTCCGAATTTTCGCCATCTTTTGGATACAAACTGATGCCAATGCTTCCGCTAATAAACAACTCATGCCCGTTTAGTTCGAAACAAGGTCTCAGTCCGTCCAGTATTTTCTGAGCGACGAGACCGGCGGCCGCATCATCCTCCATACTTTCGAGGACCATAACAAATTCGTCACCGCCCAAACGGGCGATGGTATCCTCGGCGCGGCCAATCACTTTCAAACGCTCAACCACTTTGACCAATAATAAATCGCCTGTGGAATGACCATATCCGTCGTTTACTTTTTTAAAATCATCCAAATCCAGAAAAAGCACAGCGATCCTCTTTTTATTCCGGGAGGCCTGATCGATCGCGTGTTCGAGACGATCAACCAATAAATAGCGGTTCGGCAGTGTCGTGAGGGCATCGTGTGTGGCCTGAAATTCCATCCGGCGGGCTGCATCCCGGACTTGCGTCAAATTACTAAATGCAACGGCAATCCCCTCCACGATTCCAAGTCGGTCCCGAATGGGCGTAACCGAGATATGCAGGGCATATTCTTCACCTGCCCGACTGAACAAAATGACGGACTTGGGTAAACTGACCGCATGATCATCTGAAATACACCCGGTAAGAGGATAAAGCGTGCGCTCACCCGAAACTTCATCCCTCGCGTGAAAGATCGTATCGAAGGAACGGCCTTTGGCTTCGGAGACCGCATAGCCCGTCAAAATTTCTGCAACCGGATTGAGATATTCCACAATCCCTGTCGCATCGGTGGTGATCACCGCGTCTCCGATCGAATGCAGCGTCACTTGAGCGCGTTCTTTTTCCTTGAACAGCGCCTGCCCGGCCTCTTCTAATCGAAACCAGCTCCATAAGGGCGCGTTCAAAGCGATCACAAGTAAGGCCGACGAAGGCGGAAACCAGTAATGCCCCTTGAACAACAAGGTTGCGCTGAAAACACCAGTAACAACCAACATCAATCCTGTGGCAACCAAAGACATTTTTGGAGAAAGTTTGAAGTACAAAAAAAAGGGCAATAAGACCAAGAGGCTGGTGACGATAAAAAACCAAAAAGAATCAAGAAGCTGAAAAGTATGGCCTGTTCTAATGGCTTCAAGTAGATTTGCGTTGATTTCTACACCGGGCATTTGACGGCTTAAGCCTGGGAAAGGGGTCGGAAAGGTCGGGGTCAATCCTCTGGCGGTGACTCCGATAAAAACAAACTTATCCTGAAAAACTTCTGGCGCGATTCGACCATTCACCACATCTACGTAGGAGACCTGATTAAAATAGTTCGGGGGGCCAGAAAAGGCCGTCAGCAGAAAATGCTCTCCGACCCAGGTATAGGGTGAGGGGTTCTGCTTTTTCCCTGAGTCCTCGGAAAGTGTTTTCAGGTTTTGATTAAAACCGGTATGCTCAAGCATCGCCAAAGCAAATGAGGACCAGTGCGCTGAACCCACACCTGCTTTTAAAAAAATGGCTCTTCCCCTGATCGAGTGGGTAAACATCATCGGAGTACCTCCTTGGGGTAGAGATCAAGTCCCCCCAGATGAAAGTAAATGGCATTTGAGAATCGCTCTTTGTTCCTGAAGCCTCGACTTCGTACTTTAAT
>JAJDBT010000074.1 GCA_029261215.1 Nitrospirota bacterium
ATGTTGCGATTGGAACGGATTGCCAAGACCCTCCCCCTCCTCGCACAGAGCGCGTATCGGGACCTTCGGTCCGTGATCGGCACACGAAAATCGGGTTGGGCCAAAGACGAGATTGATGTCCTCGGTGAGACGGCCGTTTCCCTTTCTTTTCAATTGGAAGAACTTGAGGAAAAAGTCAACCAACGCACAAAGGCGCTTTCAGACAGGATGGCTGAATTGGCAAGGGAAAAGGCCTTTATATCAAACCTGCTCGATACCGCCCAAGTGATTATTCTGACTCAAAATAAGGTGGGAGAGATCTTGACGCTTAACCAACACGGAAGTTATTTGACTGGGTACCCTCCCTCAGAGCTTATGTCAAAATCCTTTCTAGACCTCCTGTCTAAAGAAGATCTCTCTCAAGAGGCGGCAATGGGACTTGTTGAGATCGCGACAGGATATCAGGACAACTTCTCTCATGAGGCCATCTTGATATGCAAAGATCAGTCTAGACGGCATATTGTGTGGTTTCATTCCAGGCTCTCCAAGAAAGAGGAAAGCGACGCCGCAGTCCTCTCCGTTGGTCTCGATTTCACAGAACGAAAGAAATTGGAACTGCGGCTCTCCTGGCTGGCCGATCATGATCCGCTTACAGGCCTAATAAATCGTCGTCGTTTTCAGAATGATCTCAAACGGATTCTCGCCGAAGCTAGCCGCTATAACCGAACGGGCGCACTCCTTTTCTTTGATCTCGATCAGTTTAAATATGTTAACGATACCCGAGGCCATCTTGCAGGCGATGCGCTTCTAAAGGTGGTAGCAGGACAGTTATCTCGGCTCGTCAGGTCCACGGACTTTCTCGGCAGGTTGGGAGGCGACGAATTCGGCCTGGTGGTCTTTGAGTCCGGTGAGCGAGGAGCCATCCAGGTCGCGGATAAGATCATCGAATATCTGAACGAAGTCGAGGTGCCAACCCTCAATCAAAAGGTGTCGGCGAGCATCGGTATTGCCCTGTTCCCGAAACATGGTGAGACGGCCCAAAAACTGCTCTCCAACGCCGACCTCGCTATGTATCAAGCAAAGGATAAATCGCGCGGAAGCTGGCATCTCTTCTCTGGACAGGAGCCGATAAAAGAACGGATGCAAAAATGGGTCTACTGGAAGGACAAGATTAAAAAGGCCCTCGACAGCGACGGGTTTGTCCTGCACTTCCAACCGGTACAAGACCTGGCAAATAACTCAATCTATTTCCATGAAGCGCTGTTACGTATGCGGGCCGAGGATGGAACTCTTGTTGCGCCGGGAGGTTTTATTCCGATTGCAGAAGAGTGTGGACTGATCCATTCGATCGACCATATGGTGTTGGAAAAGGTCGTCGCGCGTCAGGTGTCGATGGCCCGACAGGGAATCGACGCAACCTTTTCCATCAACCTGTCAGGACACGCATTCAATGACAGAGAACTTCTCCCGCTTCTTCATGAATTGTTCAAGAGCACCGACGTAAATCCAAATTCTATTATATTTGAAATTACGGAAACGGCGGCGGTCTCCGATCTTGTCTCAGCCTGTAATCTCATGCACGAAATCAAGGGAATGGGATACCGTTTTGCCTTGGACGACTTCGGAACAGGCTTCTCTTCCTTTAACTACATGAAGCAGCTTCCCGTCGATTATATAAAGATCAGCGAAATATTTATTAGAGAGCTTCTCTTACATCCTGACGATCAAATCTTTGTGAAGGCCTTGAGTGAGATTACGAGGAGTCTGGGTAAAAAAACCGTTGCGGAAGGGGTAGAAAATGTCGATACACTGATGCTACTTCAGCAATATTCCATAGATTATGCCCAAGGCTTTCATGTAGGGAGACCCAGTTCGACAATCACTTAGAGATATGACCATCTATTCTAAAGGGAATATAGCAGCGGCAAGCCCGATGCTTCGGCGGCATGCATAATGGTGGGCCGAGTAAGGATGGAACCTACGACCCGCATTAGAGTTATATTCCATACACTGAACTGATGTCATGGTTAGTTATAACTCCTGGAATTCGTTAATTTCAAAAATTTGAAATTTCATTGACTTTTAAGATGAATCTAAGATCCTGATTTCACCAGATCCTGGCAAAAAAGACCCTCTCCCCTAGCGCTTAGACACTCTATCATAACGTCGTTTATGTTATATTGTATGCCATGAACCCAAGCCAAAGCATTTCGGTCTTAGACCCGCGCCTAAACTTACCGCAATCCCTGGCCATCCTCGGAAAGCCCGCACAAAAAGCCTTCATCGATTTTTTCACCGCACAGATCCGAAATGCCAACACCCGCGCCGCATACTTTCACAACATCAACCGCTTCCTCAATTGGTCCGAAAAAAAAGGCATCGCCTTACCTGAAATTCAAGCCATGCATATCGCCCTTTACATTGAGCGTTTAGGCACACCGCGCGAAGACGGCGGATCCGGGTTTTCAATCGCCACCGTCAAACAGCACTTGGCCACCTTGCGTGTCTTTGGATCCTTTTTAGTCGTGCGGCAAATCTTGCCCTCAAATCCAGCCTCCGATGTCCGAGGCCCAAAACATGTCGTGACCACTGGAAAAACCCCGGTACTTGCCGGAGACGAAGCAAAACAACTCTTTGCCTCAATCGACATCAGCCGTCCAGCGGGTTTGCGTGATCGGGCCATTATCGGTGTAATGGTCTACACCTTCGCCCGCATTTCCGCCGTCTGCGCCCTGGATGTGCCGGACTATTATCAAGTCGGAAAAAAAATGATGTTTCGATTTAAAGAAAAAGGCGGACGGCACCAAGAGATGCCCGCCCACCACACTCTGATTGAATACCTGGAGGCTTATCTACGAATAACGAATCAGGAAAAAGGCCCGCTCTTTCGATCCATCAAAAAAGATCGAACAGGATTCAACGACAAACGACTTCATCGGCATGAAGCGCTTGCGATGGTCAAACGAAGATGCAAGGCCGCTGGCCTTGGCAGCCAATTTACCAACCACACCTTTAGAGCGACCGGCATCACCGCCTATTTGAAAAACGATGGTCAACTTGAACATGCACAGTACATGGCAGGTCACGCCTCCCCCCGAACAACCCGGCTCTATGACCGACGCTCCCAAGAAGCGAGCCTGGATGAGGTTGAACGGATTATTTTAGAATAACAACCTCATTTTCCCAGGGCTTAAGTTCCTGTCCCACTAAGAGAAAGGCGTTCACAAGGTAAATACAGCGGCCGGAACTTGGGGGTGAGGATCAAAAAATTGAACCTCACCAGAAACGGCAATTATGGTCGCTATATAACATGAGGAAGACATGGGGCTATTTTAGGAAAAAACCGAGACGTAATAGCACTTCTGAAGGAAGCCTTCGGCCAGCCTTCCTTCAATGACCTGTCTCTTCCCTTCCTCGCCTGCGTCAAGAGAGCGTGGCAGACATTAAGCAGTGCGCGACCGCCTTGGCTTGACAAGAGTCATGCTGGATTTTTCATTCAGACGGTCAGAAAAAACTGCAAGAATCTGACCCGATCCCGTCGAAGCCGGAGCCAGAATCGCCTCAAAACCCGCGTCTCGCGCATTTTCCGCGATCAGGCGTGTCATAGCATGATCCGTTGGATGAACCAAATCCGTTTGTTTGAGCTTCAGGCGCGAGAGCACCTCGGGATCGCATAAATCCAGCACCTTTTGAAGATGAAGCCGGAGAGCAACAACGGAAAAGCGTTTCTGGAGAATCGGCCCTTCCGCCTTTTTTTCTATTTCCGCCCAACACGTGGCTTCACATTCTCCACAATAGATCGCCCCGAATTGATACGGTGGATTGTAGCGGCCGCCAAACCTCAGACTCCCCTCTAAAGAAAGCGGAGGAAGATTCAGGGCAATGACACGATAGGCCTTGATGCGAAGGGGTTTGGCCTGAATTTTTTGAAGATCGGACAGAAAAGAAGGCTTGGGCACCGCTTAAATAATGCCCCAACGAATTTTTTCGAGTAAATCCTGCACCTGCTGGATCCCGCGATAGGTGGACAGCAAATCAATGGGACGACTACCGGACAAGGCCGATTTCGGAGAGGTGAACCAGGAGGGAATGTCTTCAGGGGCCATCAATCCTTTTGCCAGACCGGACACCTGAAGAATAAAATCCAGCCGCTCCCCTTCCAATGGCGGCGGCACTTCTCCTTCCCGCTCCCATCGTACAATCGTTCTCACAGAAACATCCAGCACCCGCGCCAGTTTTTCTTGAGAAAGCTTTAAGGTTTCCCGGATTGTACTGATCACCAATTGGTAATCGACATCCGCTTTAACCGCGTGTTTTATCCCCATATCCATGCTGATCCTCATGCTAGTCCTGCTTAGAATTCAAAGATATTATACTTAAAATACGCCATAATAGCAAGATATAAATACGTGTCTTGTCCCTATATACGATCTGAAATTGTGAGAATAAATTGTTAGCCGGAACACACATGGAATATAAAAAATATTGGCGCTTATCGTGGCGACCCGCTTTGTCCCCCGTGCATAAACGGTCGTTTATGCAACCCTCGAAGGGCTAGCGTATTTTAAGGCTTTTTGTCTTGCATAAATCTCTTTCATATTGAGAATGAAAGGTAAGCTATTTTTGCAAGAAAGAAAAGAAAAAAGAGAGATGAAAAAGGGGTCGCCTCAGAAAACGGAAAATAAAGCAACGCGAGAGAGAGAAAGTTCTAGCCGAAGTCTGAAAAATGGTACAAAAATTACCCTGTATTGGCCTACGGTCTTTTTTCGGCTTCACAGAATCGCCCAGGAGCAACGATCTCAAGTCTTGAGGTCTCTTTCCCCCTTTCCTATTCTAATGAATATATTGTCCCTGTTGCAAGAACCTGATTTTAGGGATTTTGACGAAAACGGTGTCTTGTAATTTCAAAGAGTTACAGACATCAAAAATATTGTTTTTGAATTTTTGCAACAGAGTCGAGAATATTATTCCTAATATCCCTTCGCTGATCAAGACGGGAAATCCCCCACTTTTTGGTTATTTCCCTGCTCCAGACCAGGATCTTGATAAGCTGGGGGGTACTTATCGAAGAACCCTAATTAAACCAATGATGTAACATGTTTGCCTATTTGGCATCCAGCTTACTTTTACTATTTCGAAACCAGGGAAATAAATCTGTTCTATCGGGTAAGTGCCATAAGCGATTTCGTATTATTTGATCATTTTTCCCCAAGCTTGGGGAAAAAAATATTCTCTTGGACTTGACATCCCCTATATTTGGGAATATAATCCCAAATATAGGGGATGAGGACACTAAAAATGAGAAAAATATCATGTCAATACCTGTTTATTCGTCCCTGTTGCAAAAACCTGATCTTAGGGATTTTGACAAAAGCGGTGTCTTGCAATTTCAAAGAGTTACAGACATCAAAAATATTGTTTTTGAATTTTTGCAACAGAGCCCCCCATATTACAGAATTTGAACGGATGTTTTCCGGAATCTGGAACTATTCATCCGGGGCAGGTTTTGATTTTCAAATCAGGCTACAGAATGCCGCACTTTGCAGCCTGAAAAACTCATCACCATTGGCACAGAATATGCTTTATTAAATAGTCATAAAAGGGATTTCGAATCAACACTATAGGGGAGGGTAGACCAATGAAATTTAAAATTAAACTCGAGAAAAAAGATCATGGGGGATATCAGGTGACTGTTCCGAGCCTTCCCGGCTGCATAAGCAGCGGGTTCAATGAAGCGGAGGCCCTGGAACGTGTTCAAAGTGAGATCTTCATTCATTTGGGTGTGGAGGTCGTCCCTCAGGCCAAGGCCTGGAGAGGTCTTGGATATTATAAAAATCGGCTGGTACAATTCATGGTGGCGGATATGAGCCAAGAAAAAAAGGTCGCGACGCTTACAACCATGGCCGGGTTATTTCTCATGATGGCCACGATTTTGGGAGCAGGGATTCTATTTCCCTAAAAGGCTGTGAGAGATTTCAGATAATTAAAAAATTGTCATTGATTTTATCGAAGTCTAATTGAAGGGTTGGATGTTTTACGGTGATTCAAATATCATTGATAGTGGAAGAACTTGGGTTGGGGAAGAGGCCGTGATTTGCCCTTCACTTTCGGCTTGCAACAGAGTCGATGATTAGCCCCCGAATAGACTCCTGTCCCAAAGCAACCACTTGTATTTATGACGATTAACCTACACCCTATATTTCAGCCTGTCAGGAGATATTTCAACTGGGAATATCAGCCTGTTCCCTCCCAAAAACACACGCCACCCTATTTGTCAGTGAATAGGGAGTAGAAATAGGCCAGAAGTGCTGGGGGAGAAAATGAAGCAAAGAAACTCATTCTCTCTCACCCCCCATCCCCCACTTTCCATTCAAGGCCTCAATATTCCCCCGAACCGTGTGAAGACGATAACGATAACTAGCCGCTCAACTACACAACTATTTCTTCTTATTTTTTAATATCATTTTCATATGTCCACTGGGTTGTGTTAGCGCTTCTTGCTCTCCAGACATTCTTTCAAGGTCAAAGGTATATTTCATGTCTCCGCCTTGGATTATCAGTGAAGACAATTGTTTTTCCCACCGATTGACGGGCAGATATTCGTATGGACCTGGAGCAAAGAAGTTAAAACCCCATATTCCATCTGCTCTGAAATGCATGTGGAACCCATTTCCCCATAGTGCTTTAACGGTGGGATGTATGGGAACACTGTCATTGACCGGAAGGAAGTGTCCGTACCAGTACGTGTCGACAAGGTTGGGGGTTAAAGACGAATGTGTTTGTTCTATTAAGGGGTCTATATTTGCATTTGAGAGAGGAGTCTCTGGTGTCTTCGTCTGACGAATCCAAACGATCTCATTGCTCCAATGGATAGTGTTCTTATCTTCTGAAATTTTTGCAGTTAATCTCCATTCGTTAGCAAACAGATTATTTGAGGACCCTAAATTTCCATTTGAAAATTTAGAAGGAGAGTCGGAGTTCCAAAATTTCAGGAACGGACCATCCTGCTCTATGCGTGCAGTACCGATGTTTCGATCACCTATAACTTCACTCCATGATCCAGTTAGATCATGTAAGATCGCAGATGCATATTTCACCGGAAGTCGGCATGTGATTTCACACGAAGCCGACACCCGATTTCACTCGAAGTCGGCACCTGATTTCAGTGCGATTCCGGCGGTTTTTTGAAGTCGTGTTGAAACGACCTAGCCGAATCGGACTGAC
>JAJDBT010000075.1 GCA_029261215.1 Nitrospirota bacterium
AGACGCGTCTTTTCCCAGCGCCTATAGATCTCTTCAAATCTCATTATTCGTGTCTCCTCTAGCAGTTTTGTCCGTCTCATCCCACCCCCTCTTTCTAGGACAGAATAATCCGGACAGTCTATGTGCTAAATACCGGACACATTATTAACTCTTAACATCGGCTTGTAGGTCGGCTTGACCCTCTCTGAAGAGCATGATAACATCTCCAGCTTTCCTTAGATTCGAACATGAGGTTTTCTCAGTTATCTGACATGAATGCGATTCTTGGCTCATCCCTTTCCAAATCTTTCCAGCATTATCAGGTCTTAAAAGAGGTTTCGGTTGAAATTCAACAAGGGGAGTGTTACGCCCTTTTCGGCCCAAATGGCGCGGGTAAAACAACCCTGCTTCGGATTTTTGCGACACTGCACCGCCCGACTTCGGGACGATTTGAAATCATGGGAATGGATGGCAGTCGCGACCGGGTCAAGGTGCGAAACACGATTTACCTGATCGGGCACGGTTCTTACCTTTATGACGATTTAAGTGTGAAAGAAAATATTCAGTTTGCGATTGGCATTCGAGGCTGGAATCCGACAGATGGCGAGATTAAAAAGGCATTGGATCAGGTGGGGATTGGTCGTTTTTCCCGTTTGAGGAGCCGTTATTTATCGGCGGGGATGAAAAAAAGGCTGTCCATCGCAAAAGCACTTTTGATTCGCCCCAAAGTCTTGTTTCTAGATGAGGGCTATGCCTCGCTGGATGAACGGGGTGTGGATATGATGAATGAATGTATTCGGACTTTTACAAAAGCGGGGACGGCAGTACTCATGACAACCCATGATCGGGGCCCCACGGCTGAGGTGGCGCACCGGGTGGGTGTTTTGAATCGCTCCGCGCTGACGGAAATGACTGTAAAAGAAATGGTGGCGGCTGATGCACTTTTTTAGTGTGATCCGGTGGATTGCCTGGAAAGATCTCCTGAGTGAGTACCGGAATCGGGAAAATATCTCTTCGATGTTTTTCTTTGCTCTGAATGTCATTTTAATTTTCAGCTTTAGTTTCTCGCTTGATCCGGTAACGATTAAAGAGATCATGCCCGGCATTATCTGGGTGGCGTTCGGGTTTACAGCGATTATTGGTTTGGGGAAATCGTTTTTGATCGAAGTCAATAATGATTGTATGGAGTATTTTCAGACCCTTCCGGTTCCCAAAGGAGCCATCTATCTAGGCAAGTTTCTGGGCAACCTACTTTTTATGCTGACTGTGGAAGTGATCCTGTTTCCACTATTTGTTCTTTTTTTTAATCTGGATATCCTTGATCAACTGCTACCACTTCTGTTAATCTCTGCGGTTGCGACAATCGGGTTGTCCGCGTTGGGAACGCTTTTTTCGGCGCTGACGGTTCAAGTCCGTGCGCGGGAAGTCATGTTCCCGATTTTGTTGCTGCCCTTGTCGGTTCCCATTTTTATCGGTGCGGTTGAGGCAACACGGGGGGCGCTGAGTGGTGACGCTTTTTCGATGTACAGCCACTGGATTGAACTGTTACTTGTTTTCGATGTAATATTTGTCATTGTGTCATTCTGGATTTTTGAATTTATTTTAGATTATTGAGCAGATAGGTGAGTTAAAGTGGTTGCAACCCATTTCATAGGTAAACTTCGAAAATTTGAAAAGTGGTTTGGCATCGTCGCGGGGGTACTCATCGCGGTGGGTCTATATACGGGCCTGGTGACCTCTTCTCCCGACTACTATCAAGGAGAGGTCGTGCGGATCATGTATATTCATGTTCCTTTTGCACAGACCGCGATGCTCGCATACTCTTCCCTCTTTCTTTGCAGTATTTGGTATCTTTGGAAGCGCGAATCAGTGGTAGACAATGCCTGTCACGCCGCTGCCGGACTTTCTTTGTTTTTTACTGCGGGTGGGTTGCTCACCGGCTCCATTTGGGGAAAGCCCACGTGGAATGCCTGGTGGGTGTGGGATCCCCGTTTGACTTCATTTGCGATCATGTTTTTGACCTTGGTGGGTTATTTGATGTTGCGGACTTTTTTGGATGACAAGGAAAAACGGGCGACGTTTTCAGCGATTTTGGCGATCATTGGTTTTATTGACCTGCCCATTATCCATTTTTCGGTCGAATGGTGGCGCTCGCTTCACCAGCCTCTTTCCGTCTCGACCCGTGGAGTCAGTATCGCCCCGGACATGTTGATCCCTTTTACGTTAATGTCTTTTGGTGTGGGACTGTTGTTTACTTATATGTTGATGGTTCGCACTCAGATGCTCTATTTGGAGCATCTGCTTGAGGCAAAACAAGGCCGCCTGCTCAACGAAGGCCAGGGGTGAGGCGCATGAGTGGCATCCTGTGTGATGAGGCAGGCCGCCCGTGAGAGCTTTCTATATTCGATGGGTCATTCTGTTGGCGATATTTGGCGGCATTGCAGGTTTGGGCGGATTGCGATACATTCGCGAAGTGAAAACGATTTCACCAAAGGACGTTATGGCACAGTCGTCTGTCGCAGGTGTTCGGCTGATGGGGATGATTGAGGCCGGAAGTTTTATAAAGGCTTTGGCAGGTGAACCCTTTCGGTTTAATTTGTCTGAAAAAGGAGAAAAAGTGGCGGTCGTTTTTAGCGGTGAAGATACCGATTCCTTGTTGCGGGAACTCAAAACGATTGTGGTCGTTGGACGGTGGGATCGCGAAGCCGGGGTATTTCATGCCTCGGAAATTGCCCTTGTTCCTAACTATGGGTTCATCACCTCGGCCTATGTTTTTTCTCTTGTTCCTTTAGGGTTTTTCCTCTTTTATATGGAAAGACGTGTCGCTTTGCTCTATGTTATGATCAAGGAAGAAAAAGCCTACCAAGCGGAGACAGGACAATGATTTCTAAAAAAACAATGGGTATTGCAGGAAGCATTGCAGTTGTAGTGCTGGGGCTCGGCTATCTTGCCCTTGGAAATTTTGGGGAAAATCTGGTTTATTTTGTTACTCCATCAGAGGTGGTGGTGCTGGAGTCTGACCGTTATGGAAAGAAGATGCGTGTTGCGGGCATGGTGGTGGAATCCAGTATGGAAGTTATTCCAGAAACCCTGAAAATCCGGTTTGATTTGACGGATGGCGCTGAGACGATTCCGGTTGCTTTTGAGGGCATTCCGCCTGATCTCTTTAAGGAGGGCAAAGGGGCAGTCGTTGAAGGGTATTGGGACAACGATGGTATTTTTCACTCTCACATGATTATGGCAAAACATGAAGAAGACTATATGCCACTTGAAATGAAAAAAGCAGGTGTCGCATTTGAAACGAAGGGGCTCATCAAAACGCTGAAAGTGAATTAGCAGCATGATTTTGATGTGCCTGAGGGGGCGGCAATATCCTTGGCGGTTCCCGTTTTTTGATTTCACCGTTTTTATCCAGACTGAGGAAACGAAACAATGATGATAGAAATTGGACATTTTGCAGTTGTCACGGCGCTGGTTTTGTCTTTTGTTGGCATTGTGACGCCACTCATTGGACTTAAGACCCGCGATGCGACCTGGGTGGTTGTTGGCCGTCGAGCGATGATTTCGATGTTTGTACTCATTACCATCGGGATGGCCGCTATGTTTTACGGATATTTGACCGAAGATTATTCCGTCAAATATATCTATGCCACCTCCAACAGTAAGTTGCCGATATTTTATAAGATTGCTGGGCTTTGGGGCGGCCATGAAGGCTCTTTGTTGTTGTGGGCCTGGATTCTTGCGCTCTATTCTATGCTGGCGACCTTGATCCATTGGAAATCTCAACCCGTGGTGATGCCCTATCTTATTTTGATCGAATCGATTGTATTGTGCGGTTTTTTGTTGTTGATTCTTTTTCTGTCGAACCCATTTGAGCGTATTTTTCCGGTACCGGCCGATGGGAAGGATTTGAACCCGCTGCTTCAAGACCCGGCGATGGTGGTCCATCCGCCTCTGTTGTATTTAGGATATGTCGGACTTTCGGTGCCCTTTTCATTTGCCATGGCGGCACTTTTTTCAGGGCGGCTGGGTGAAGAATGGGTGAAGGCGACACAGCGCTGGACTGTTTTTGCCTGGCTGTGTTTATCCTGCGGAATTTTGATGGGCGGCTATTGGGCTTATTATGAACTCGGTTGGGGTGGTTATTGGGGCTGGGATCCTGTCGAAAACGCAGCTTTTATGCCTTGGCTGGTGGCGACAGCTTTCCTTCATTCCACGATGGTGCAGGAAAAACGAAAGATGTTTAAGGTCTGGAATCTCTTTCTGATCATCCTCGCCTTTTCGCTCTCCTTGATTGGTACCTTTCTCGTACGGAGCGGGATTCTTTCGTCCGTCCATTCTTTTGCAGCAGATCCGGGTCGAGGCGTTTTTATTCTCGGATTCGTGATCTTTATGTTGATGCTTTCGTTCGGAACACTGATGATTCGATCCGCGAAACTGAAGAGTACGGTGCGTATGGAATCGATGGTTTCACGGGAATCCGCTTTTTTGTTCAACAACCTCTTTTTTCTTGTGGCCTTGGCAACGGTTTTTGTCGGTACCTTGTATCCTCTGCTGATGGAGGTCATGGAGCTGCAAAAGGTTTCGGTGGGTGCCCCTTATTACAATGCGGTGTTCATGCCGGTTGCTTTAGGTCTTGTCTTTTTGATGGGCGTCGGTCCCTATATCCCCTGGAGAAAGTCAAAACCTGAAAACATGAAAAAGTTACTGACAGTCCCCTTGCTTGTGGCGTTGACGTCGACCATCCTCTTTTTCATTCTGGGTGTGCGCAAACCTTACGCCCTGGCAGGTTTGGCGGTCGTCTTTTTTGTGCTCACGGCGATCGTCATTGATTTTAATAAGGTCTCCACCTTTTTTGCGAAACGTGAAAAGGTTAACAAGGCGCAAGGATTTGTTTCGGCGTTTAAGGGAAACCCAAGACGAATTACAGGAATTATCATTCACTTGGGTGTGCTGGTCATGGTGGTTGGCATTATTTTCTCATCCATGTATCAAGCAGAAAAAATATTGATTATGAAACCGGGTGAAGAGGTCAATATCAAATCTTTCCGTTTTCGTATGGCCAATCTTTATGGAGTCAAGGGGGTGAATTGGGGAGGACAAGAAGCCCTTTTTGATGTCTACCAGGATGGAAAAATTATTACCCAAATGCGTCCCCAAAAACGTTTTTACACCGTTTCCCAAACGCCAACAACTGAAACGGCCATCTATCAGCTTCGGATGGGACATCTTTTTGTCACAATTCCGGAAGTTGCCCCCGATGGCACTTGGGCGCGTGTCCGGATTTTGCACAATCCTCTGGTGCTTTGGGTCTGGTATGGCGGCGGTATTATGGCGATCGGAGCCTTCATGAATATCTTCAGGCGAGATCGGCGGAGAAGCGTGCCGGTGGCGGATAGCAAAGGGGTCATCCCCGAGGTATCGCCCAATGTCGCACAGCCGACGAGGTAAGTCATGAAAGGGTTTCGCACGTGGCATGGCCTGCTATTAATGGGCCTTTTTGGACTCTTTTTCCTATTCTATCAAGGTCTTTGGGGTGACCCGACGGCCTTGCCTACCGTCATTATTGCAGAACCTGCACCCGAAATTATAGCTCCCTCACTCTACGGTGAAAAACAGATGGTGCTTAGCGAACATCGTGGGAAAGTGGTTGTGCTTAATTTCTGGGCCTCCTGGTGCCAGGAATGTAAATTGGAGCACAAGTTTCTTTTGGCGATTCAGAAACGTTTTGAAGATAATCCTAATTTTGTGATGTACGGGGTAAATTATCAGGATAAAGATAATCTTGCGAAAGCCTATCTTGACCAACATGGCAACAATTTTGAGCATATAGTGGATTTAAAGGGAAAGATTTCCATCGACTATGGGGTCTACGGTGTACCTGAGACCTTTGTGATTGATCAGGAGGGGGTCATTCGCCACAAGATCATTGGTCCAGTGTTGGGGGATACCTTTTCCGATCTTGTCCAAAACAAGATCGAACCGCTTTTAAATCAATCGGCGCCTTTATCATGAACTTGCGTTCTCTCCTTATACTCCTTTTTGTAATGACATCCTCTTTTTTAGGGGTCTCATCCCTTTTTGCCCAAACCGAGCCCTTGCCTCCTGCTTTATCGATGGATGAAGATCTTTTACAGCAAAAAACGAAAGAGATCAGCCGGACCCTTCGCTGTGCGGTTTGTCAGTCCGAATCGATTTGGGAATCAAACGCAACGCTTGCAATTCAAATGCGTGACATTATCAGGGAGCGCTTGATTGCCGGGGAGAATGCCGATGAAATTCGGGCCTATTTTGTCAGCCGTTATGGGGACTATATCGTGTTTAAACCGCGTTTTAGGGGGATCAACATGCTCTTGTGGGGCGGGCCATTTATTCTGTTGCTGATTGGAGGCATCTTTTTGTCGCGGGCCTTGCGGAGATGGACGACTCAAAAAGTAGAAGATGCGCCGGAACCTCTTGCGCCTATTGATGAAAAACAACGTGAAAGAATAGAAGCCGAACTACGTTCTTTCAAATAAGGATCGTTTAGAAGAACACTCTTTTGTACGATAGGCTACTCATAATTGATGAATTCGAGGATATGATTATACGATGCAGAATACGATGAATTCATTTATGGCTTGGAGAAAATAATGTTTCCTTTTTTAATTACGACGTTGCTTTTTCTCGTGATCTCTTCCTTGCTTTTTCCATTTTTTCGTAAGACAGACATGGTTTTAATTGATGCGCAAGCGGCCGCAATGGACGAAGAGCAGGTCGATCTGGAGATCGAGAGGCAATCGATTGCCTCTTCGCTTTCAGAGCTTGAGCTTGATTTTGAATACGGGAAAGTGTCTTCCGAAGATCATCGCCGGATCAAGCTGGATTTAGAGCATCGCCTGCTTACGGTATTGGATGGTGTCGGTCGTTATAGAAACAAGGCATTGGACAAATCAAAAACAAAACAAGTAGAGAAAAAGTTTACCGGGAAAACGTGGTTTTCGATGATCTTGGTGGGACTTATTGTTGGCGGAGGAGCGACGGGATCGTACCAATTGGTTCAATGGAAATTAGAACGGGCAGCATTTTCACCAGATAATGCTGGGATGAGTAATGCCGCGCCCATCGACCCTAAAGTCATGGTCGAGCGACTAGAAAAAAAATTAAAAGAGAATCCCGATGACCTTCAAGGGCAACTCATGATCGGTCGATCCTATATGGCGATGGAGAGATGGGATGATGCTGAGCGTGCCTGGAAAAAGGTCATTGAATTGGATCCGCGAAATTTTACAGCCTATTACCGACTGGGTGAGCTGATTTTAAGTAATCCCAAAACCGGGACGCGCGAAGAGGCGGAAGCTGCGCTTGCTTATTTTGATCAGGCGCTTGTATTTGTTCCTCAGGATGCGAGTGTGCTCTGGGCACGAGGAATTGTCTTGCTTCAGTTGGGACGTCCCAATGAGGCGGATGAAGTCTGGACCGAAGCCTATCAATATATTCCCAGAGGATCACCAGAGTCGGAAATGGTTAAAAAAGCATTGCAAGATCTTCGAGCGGGGAGGATGCCGGGAGCACCGGAGTAGGTATGATGAATGAAACCCCAGACAATAAACCATCTGTCTGTTATAAATTCATGGGGCTTTTAGTCTTTTTTTTATTTGTCGCGTTATTGGAAACCGGGTGTTCCCAAAATCCAAACAGTGCATCTGAAAAAGGGAATACAGGACAAAAACTGGGCGTAGAGGTTGGAAATCTCGCACCGGATTTTCGTATTGCCAATTTAAAAGGCGGCGAATCCTCTCTCTCAGATTACCGGGGGAAAGTGGTATTGGTGAATTTTTGGGCGACATGGTGCGGGCCCTGTAAAGCGGAAATGCCTTCAATGCAGGCCCTTTATGGCAGTTATCCGAGGGAGGATTTTGAGATTCTTGCGGTTTCCATCGACCTTGAGGCGAATGCCCCGATTCAAGCTTTTATTTCAGATTTTGGTTTTACCTTTCCCGTTTTGCTGGACGAAATGTTTGAAGTGAATGACCGTTATCAGGTTCGTGTCGTGCCGACCAGTATCGTTGTGGATCGAAAAGGCGTGATTACGCATCGATTGCTCGGTGCAAAAGATTGGAATGCACCGGATTCAAAATTGTTTCTTGATAAATTGATTGCAGCGAGTTGAACGATGTTTCAACGTCTTTTTTAAGGGTTTAAGATGCAACCATCTGGGAACATGTCTTTTTTTATCGCCTTTTCGGCAGGCTTTCTTTCCTTCATTTCTCCTTGTGTATTACCCGTCGTCCCTTCTTATATTTCGTATATTACAGGTCTTTCACTTGAGGAGTTGACTTCTCAGGAAGGAAAAGCGCAGGCGAGAGATAAGGCAATGAAAAACTCCTTGTTGTTTATCCTGGGGTTTTCAACGATTTTTATCTTTTTTGGGGCCTCGGCCACCTTTATGGGCCAGTTTTTTCTCTCAAATCAGAATATCATTCGTAAAATTGGCGGTCTTTTTATTATCTTTTTCGGTCTCTATATCATGGGGCTTTTCAAGCTGCCCTTTCTTGCACGGGACAAGCGTTTCCACTTTAAATCCAAACCGGCGGGTTATCTGGGGTCTTACTTTGTTGGCGTCGCATTCGGGGCAGGCTGGACGCCTTGTGTCGGGCCGATTTTGGGTTCTATTTTGTTGTACGCGAGCACAGCCGGTTCCGTGTCCGTTGGCATCCAGCTTTTGGCGGTTTATTCTCTCGGTTTGGGTCTCCCACTCTTTTTGTCTTCTCTCGGAGTCCAGTCTTTTTTGCTGACATTTAAAAAGACCGCGCGCTATATGGGCTTGATTAACGGTGCGAGCGGGGCATTTCTCATTGCAGTCGGCGTTATGATTTTTACAAATTCTTTAACGCGACTGACCTCATTTTTTACACAAATTGGTTTTGGCTGGACGATCGGGCAGTAATACTGCGAACACCGCTTAGCTTGTCTTTAAAATACAATGAAAATAAAATCATCTTTTATTTTTATCACGCTTCTCCTTTCTGTTTCTTTCCTATCTTTTTTTGTGAATCTCCTTTGGGCGGAGAGTGTTCCTCAATCTTATTCATTCAGAGAATTGGTTCGGAAAGAACGCCGTTCCGTTGTGAATATTCGCTCGGAAGACATCGCCAGAAACGGCGGTGGGCCTTTAAAAGACTATTTTAAACTTGGAAATTACCTCAAGCCCGAAGTGAAAGAGGGCAGTCTGGGCACGGGATTTATTGTGAGTTCAAGCGGTCTGGTGCTGACCAACTACCATGTGATCGCTCCGCCGCCCTCATATAATGAGGCAAAAGAAATCCGCGTCCGTCTTTTCGATCAGAAAGAGTACCTCGCAAAAATCATCGGTCGTGATCAAAAAACAGATGTAGCACTTCTTCAGATTGAAGGGGGCGACGGATTTTCCCCGGTCACCCTGGGGGATTCCAAAGGGATTGATATTGGGGAATGGGTAATGGCGATCGGGAACGCATTTGGCCTCGAAGAATCGATTTCGGTCGGTGTGGTCAGTGGAAAAGGCCGTGTCCTGGGTGCGGGACCTTATGATCAATTTATTCAAACTGATGCAGTGATCCATGCCGGAAACACCGGAGGGCCTTTGTATAATATTCGAGGGGAAGTCATTGGAATGAATACGACGGTCAATGTGACGGGTTATGGTATTGGTTTTGCGATTCCGATTAACGTGGTTAAAAATATGTTGTCCATGCTTGAAAACGACGGTCGGGTAACACGAGGGTGGTTAGGTGTTATGATTCAACCCCTGACGCGCGATTTGGCAAAGGTCTTCGAGCTTGAAGATGATCACGGTGCACTTGTTTCAGAGGTGATGCGACGGAGTCCCGCAGAAGAGGCCGGAATTCAGCGGGGGGATGTCATTATTCGCTTTGATGGGAGTGTGGTGAAAAAAATGCATGATTTGCCTACATTGGTTGCTCTAACGCCTGTAGGGAAAACAGTTGTAATGGATCTGGTTCGAGAAGGAAGGCCAATGAAAATGGATGTGACCGTGCGTGCGCTGCCATTGGAGTAGGGGGATAAGGTCTGTTGCGCGTGCCTCAGTCAGGGATTCAAGCTTTTTATTTACGCAATTTTTTGTAACATCCAGCCGATCATAAAAATGGCCATGCCGACTACGGTAAAGGTGAACATGAAACCCATGTCACCATCAAACATGGCCGAAGTCACCAATACATAAAAAATCAAAAAAAGCCCGGAAGCCTGCACGCCTTTCGCGATATAAAAAAAAGTTTTCATTTTCTATCCTGAAATGTGGATCATCAAAATTTCGTCAAATCTAGCACAGGGCGGGGGTGAAAGGCAAAGCCTGAGTGGCTTTGAATGATTGATTATAGCCGCCCACAATCATGCTTGTTGTGGGCGGCTATCGGTTTGTGTTTATTGAGGAAATGTGTCTGGCGCTTTAATCTGTTGCCAGCCTTCGCCGCTGAGGGATCTCATAAAGGCGACTAAATCCTTTTTTTCCATGTCTGTCAGATTAAGCGGCACGATAAATGCCGAGAGAAACGGGTTTTTGATTCCGCCTTGGTTGTAGAAATCAACGACTTCTTCCAGGGTGTGTAGGCTGCCGCTGTGCATATAGGGCGCGGTGTGCTCAATTTCTCTCACGGTCGGTGTTTTAAAGGCGCCGATATCTGGATTTTTTTTAGTCACATTGTAACGTCCGAGATCGACCGATGACTGATTCCATCCATCACCGATATTGTGAAAGCCTTCATCGGCAAAATTAAATCCTGAGTGGCAAATGCCGCATCGGGCCTTTCCTCTGAACAGTTTCAATCCACGCTGGGCCGATTCCGAGATGGCATTGGGGTCTTTTCCGGTTTCAAAACGGTCAAAGGGGCTGTTGCCTGAAAAAAACGTGCGCTCAAAGGCTGCGATGGCCTTCCCGACACCATCCACGGTGATGCCTGTTCCAAATACTTTTTTAAATTCCTTTTTATAGCCTTCAATTTAATTCAACTTTTCAATCATCTGATCATAGTTGATAAACCCGTGTTCGATCGGATTATTCAGAGGACCGATGGCCTGGGCTTCCAGTGAAGGGGCCCGCCCATCCCAGAACTGGGTTTTCGTAAAGGCACGATTTAAGGCGGTTGGGGACCTCTTCCACCCTGCTGCCGGTTAATTCCGGTGGAAACGGGCTGTCCGTCCGTAAACGCAAGCGCGGGCATGTGGCAGGTTGAACAGGCAATGCTGTTGTCTCTGGAGGGCGTTTATCAAAAAAGAGAAACCGGCCCAAGGCGACCTTTTCCACAGTCATGGGATTATCCGCAGGAATCTGCAAGGCAGAGGCATTTAAGCCCAATGGCACGTTCAGTGTCATCTCTTCCGCTGAGACGATTTGTGTGTACCCTGCTGAAATGGAAAATGCAAAAAAGAAAACGAAGAACACACGACGAGATGTCGGCTGCATCGGGATTATGGTTTTTTTGATCTGGTTTTTTAGACTCAGCTTTTTCATTTCGGCCGCCTCCTTATTTAAAAGTGGGTTTTGTTCAGTTGACTTGAATCCCTGATTTCAGTCTAACCTTCAGGCTTCACCCCAATCAAGAAAAAAGGGGCTATTCATCCAAATCAGGAGTGACGAGGGGCCATGTGTTTTAGGACTCAAGACAATTGATCTTATGGGGAGGTGAGAGGGAGAAAACAGGTGTGTTATTGATGGGAAGAAAAGCGCTTCAAGATCTTTTCAGAGGTGTCCTTGCCTTGTTGAATGCAGTCGGGTATGCCGACGCCGCGATAGGCGGCACCCGCCAAAAAAAGTCCGGGATGTTGTTGCACTTGCTGCTCAATTTTAGAAACCCAGTCGAGGTGGCCCACATGATATTGAGGGTTGGCCCTGTCCCATCGAAAAACGCGTGCAATCACCGGATTGCCCTTTATTCCTAAAATTGTATGCAGTTCTTTTTTGACAATCGAAATAAGTGCGGCGTCATCTTGTTTCAGAATATCCTGATGATAGGCCCCTCCGAGAAAAACACGGATGAGGACATGATTTTCGGGCGCGCGGCCTGGAAATTTTGTCGAACTCCATGTGGAGGCCATCATCGACGACCCCTCTCTCCGGGGAATGACAAAGCCAAAGCCGTTTAGAGGATGGGGCACCTCTTTTTTATGGAAGCCCAGAGACACCGTTGCCGTTGAAACGTAGGTCATTTCCTGAAGGGATTTTGAAAGCAGATTGTCCCATTTCTGTATCCAGTCGGCGGCTTTGTAGGTCGGTGTGGTGATCACAAGCGCATCTGCCGTTATCCTCTCATTGTCAGTGAGGACTTCATATCCGGATTCAAGAGGCAAAACAGATTTAACGGGAGTGCCAATTTTAATTTCGACCTGATCCAGTCTTTTCCTCAGTTCTGAAATGATACTGGAAAGCCCTTCTTCAAGGGTGACAAAAAGAGACCATTGCGGAGGCGGGCCGCCTTTTGTTGATGCCTCTGCTTGACGTTTCAGCATTCCTTTGATCAGACTGCCATGCGCTTGCTCAAGCTGGGCAAACTGGGGGAAAGTGGCTTTCATGCTCAGTTTTTCGGCGTCTCCGGCAAAGATCCCGCCCAGTATGGGTTCGGCAAAGAGCTGTACGGCTTCTTCTCCCAGGCGTCGTCTCACAAAAGAGGCGATACTTTCGTCTTCTGTGGAGGCCCTTTTGGGGATAAACAGCTCCATCCCCATCCGTGCCTTACCCGCAAAAGAGATGAGTGGGCTTAGCGCAAAGGGCAGGAGTTTTCCTGGAACCATTAAATTAAAGCCCTGGGGCATGGGCACGAGCCTGCCTTTTGAAAGAATAAAAACAGACTTTTCGACCGGATGCGTTTGCACCAGTCGGTCGGCTAAGCCCAGTTGCTGGATTAATGCCATCCCCCATTTTTTTTGTGTGATAAAGGAGTCCGGCCCGCCTTCAATGACAAAACCATCCACCTGTTCAGAGGTGATTTTTCCGCCAAGGCGTTGACTGGATTCGATGAGGCAAAGATCAAGTGGAAGCTCTTCCTTTTTGATGGCTTCTCGCAGGAAGTAGGCCGTGGAGAGACCGGTAATGCCTCCACCGATAATCACAATTTTTTTGTTGGATGATGACATTCGCGACAGTTTACGTGAAAGTGAAATTTGTTTCAAATGGCAGGTTATAACCAGGTCTTCCTGTATTTTTGGCGAGACGCGGCTTGTGCACTAGAATGATGATAAAGGCATTTTACTGCAAGTCGTGTTATTCTGAACAATAAGATTTGTTTAATCGAGGGCAAAAAGAGATGACTGAAAAAATATTGATAGAGAAAGCATCAGGTGGCTATATTTTAGCGGAAGCGAATCCCGACCCGAAAAACCCCAATGACCTTTGGACAAACAAAGCCGTACTCCACGATTTTACCGCTGTGGTCGAAGAACTCCGCCGTCGGTTTTGCGTCTCGGATATCATTGCCTCACAAGAAGGAAAGTTTACCCTCTAGCTTTTCCTCTGCTCCACTGCATTCACCGCACATCTCATAATAATTCAATAATGACCATATAAATTCATGGTTCTTTGCGTAAGCTCTCTCTAAATCTCCCTCTTTCATTGCGGAAGTAAAAAGATCTGCTAGCTTTAATACCGTAGGGAGTGTTTCTAAACAGCGTATCTGAATGAAACTGTGGAGAAGGGAATGATGAGGAAAATGCTTGCAACGCGTTCTGGTTAAAGCAGGTTTTTCAGGAGGGAACCGTTCCTCCCGCCATTCTCAAAGACCATATGGCGCTCATTAATGCGCTCCGTAAAAACGATGGTGCGATCGCCTATGTTTCATCGGATGACTTCAAGGGTGAAGAAGGGATCAAGGTATTGCTCATGATTAAAGGGGAATAAGATGGTCAGGGTCAATATTCGAGGGAAACTTATCGGTGGCTTCCTTTTGCTTGTCGGGATTTTCTTGGCCATAGGCAGTTTTGCTTACTGGGATAGTGCAAAAATCCTTTCACTCAGTACCCGTTTGGATGCGCATACCCTGCCCATTCTTCAGGATGCGAGGCAGTTAGAAGGCGATTTTATGGACATCGCAAATCTATTTGCCTCTGCGGTCTCTTTTGGTGATGAAGACCGATTGGATAAAGCGCATGAGTTGAGCCAGGTCTTTAGCCGCAGACTGGAAACCCTTAAAGATGCTTCTGTCGATGATCGGGCGATCCTGCTAGAAATCGCATCAGGTTTTGAACGATACCGCACGAGTGGGGAAACAATCGCCAAAGCAATGATTTCCGGCCAGGAATATCCAGGCCTGAATGATCAGATGAGGGCGTTCGGCGAAACCGCCACCTTGCTGAATCAGCAATTGTCAGATTTTAAATTATCCAGGGAATTGGTTTTAAAACAAGAGATTGGCCTTATCAGTGAACGGGGAGAGCATATTCAATGGGTTGTGGTCTTGATTGCAGGCGTTTCAGGCATTTGTGGGGTTGTGACGGCCCTTGTTTTGAGCCGTGCCATTGCCAACCCGCTACGTGAAATGTCGGAGGTTGCAAAAAAAATCTCCGAGGGCGATCTCTCTCATACCCTGGAAGTCAAAGGCACTGATGAAGTCGGAACCCTGTCCGCAAGTTTTAATAAAATGGTGGAAGGACTCAGAAAGACGGATGGCCAACGGCTTAAAATGGTTCAGCTCTCTGCAATGGTTGAAAACGCCACAAATGGCATGATGTTTGCCGACAATACGTTCAGAATTACCTATATGAACCCGGTCTCTGTGCGGATGTTTAAAAAACTTGAACATCTGCTCCCCTGCCGCGCAGATGAAATTGTGGGAAAATCGATCGATACCTTTCACGCCAATCCGGAAGGGGTGAGGAAACTTCTTTCAGATCCGGAAAATCTGCCCTATGTGACAGAAATAAAATTTGGAGACGAAGTGATTGAGTTGATGGCCACCGCTGTTTTTGATGATCAAAAAAATCGTATTGGCACCTTTGCGTCATGGCAGTTTGTGACCACAGAGTCCCGCATTTTAGATACCTTGAGAGAAACAGCCGCCTCGCTGACCTTTGAGTCGACACATCTCTCGGATTCCAGTCAGCAGATGAGTCAGAATTTGGAAAATGTCGTGAAAAAAGCCAGCTGTGCCAGCAGTACGAGCGAAGAGACGACAGGCAGTATTGAAGTGGTGGCGTCTTCCTCTGAGGAAATGGCGGTGACGGTCAAGGAAATTTCGAGAAATGTTCAGCAAGCCAGTCAGATTAGCGCCGAAGCGGTTGAAAAGGCAAAACAGGCCAATTTCACGATTACGAAACTGGGGGAATCTTCGCTTGAAATCGGGAAGGTGATTCGGGTGATCAGTTCGATTGCGGCACAAACCAATCAACTGGCCTTAAATGCGACGATAGAGGCGGCACGGTCGGGTGAGGCGGGCAAAGGGTTCTCAGTGGTCGCCAACGAGGTGAAAAGTCTTGCCAAGCAGACTGCTACTGCGACGGCTGAGATTCAACAAAAAATCCTGGCGATTCAGGAAAGCACAGAAGAAGCGGTGATCGCCATCGAACAAATCAGCATGATCATTAGTAAAAACAGTGAAATTTCAACGTCCATCGCAGGCGCAATAGAAGAGCAGTCGGTCACGACAAATGAAATCAGTAATAATGCGGGAGAAGCGGCAAAAGGGGCCAATGAGGTTCTTCTCACCATTGAGGAGATTTCATCCGCGACAAACGATACAGCGAAAGAAGCAGAGCACGTTTTGATGGCCTCCAAAAATCTTTCTGATTTGGCCAAAGACCTCGAAGGGCTGACCCATGATTTGATCAAGAATCAAGCAAACCGGAACTAATGTTCCTCCGCATTCATCCCCTCTGGTAAAAGGTAAAGCCCTCCAGAGGCAGATTTTTCAGAGCATCAGAGTTCATCTTCAAAGGGTGTTTCCATTTTTTTCTCCTTCAATTTTCAAAAAACATTTAAAAACGAAGTCAATCGGATTATGCTTTGAGGTCTGTGAAGAACCCTTCCATAAGGGGAAGCTTCGGGGCAAAACCAAAACTGTTCAGTGCTTGAGCAAGCCCGTGTGAAGCCCGAAAAAAGGGCAGGCTTCATCAGCGCTGAATATAGGCATGTGATCGACCCGGACAGATTGAGGTGAAGTGATGGACAAAAAAAGCAGGTCTGTTTTTGAAAAACAATTGCAGCAAATGACTCAGTCCGGCTTAAAAAAAGAAACACATGTGATGCAGTCCCCGCAGGCCGGATATATCGACATCGGTGGACGGAAGGTGCTGAATCTCTGCGCCAGCAATTACCTCGGTCTTGCAAATCATCCAGACATTGTGAAGGCCGCCATTTCGGGACTGTACGAACGGGGATACGGCGTGGCCTCTGTGCGGTCCATCTGTGGCACACAAGATGTGCATCAAGATCTGGAAAACAGAATCAGTGCGTTTTTTGAAACGGATGAAACGCTTCTGTATTCCTCCTGTTTCGAAGCCAATACAGGTCTTTTTGAACCCTTGTTGGGAGAGGAAGACGTCGTGCTCTACGATACGATGAATCACGCCTCCATTATTGACGGCGTACGTCTCTGCAAGGCCAAAGCGTACCGCTACCGTCATAACGACATGAGTGACCTGGAATGTCTTCTGAAAGCGAGCAGCGAAAACATGCTTCGCCTGATCGCAACGAATGGTGTTTTTTCGATGGATGGTGACATGGCCCACTTGGCAGAAATCTGTGATTTGGCAGAGCAGTACGAGGCAATGGTGATGGTGGACGATTCTCATGCCACTGGCATTATGGGCGATCAGGGGCGGGGCAGCCTCAGCCATTGTGGTGTCATGGGCCGGATTGACCTCGTGACCAGTACCTTGGGCAAGACGATGGGCGGCGCCACGGGAGGATTGACCTCGGGCCGAAAGGTGTTGATCGACCTGCTTCGTCAGGGTTCGAGACCCTATCTCTTTTCAAACGCACTGCCTCCGGTGATTGTGGCGGCTGCCATTAAAGCTTTTGAGCTGGTAGAGGCTGCCGATGATTTACGTGCGAGACTCCGTGAAAACACCTTCTTTTTCCGGGAAGGCCTGGAGCGAATGGGGTTTATGGTCAAACGCGGGACGCATCCGATTATTCCGATTTTATTTACAGAACCGCAGCAGGCACAGCAAATGTCTCAGGCCTTGTTTGAAGCAGGCATTTATGCCGCCGCAATAAGCCCTCCTGTTGTGCCGGAAGGCGGGGAGCGCATTCGAATTCAAATCTCCGCCCTGCACACAAAAGCTGCGCTTGAATGGGCGCTTCAGCAGTTTGAAGCGATTGGCAGATTACTTGAGTTGATTGCTTGATTTATAAGACGTATCGGAAGAAGTCAAAACAGCCACTCCTGTTTCTATAAAGGGCGCCGCTTGCGTTAATAGGTTTTCCATTTTATTGCGCGGGAGTGCGGGGCTGAAGATGTGACCCTGAATCTGGTCGCAGTCAATGTCGCGCAGGAAATCAAGCTGGGCTTCCGTTTCAACCCCTTCAGCAATGACTTGGATTCCCATTTCGTGCGCCATCAGAACAATGGCTTTTGCGATGGCGCTGTTTCTTCGATTATCGGGTAAATCCAGAACAAACGAGCCGTCCATCTTGAGGATGTCTATGGGAAGCTGAGCGAGGTAGTTGAGGGAAGAATAACCCGTCCCAAAATCATCAATTGAAACACTGAAGCCCTGCTCTCGCAGAACGCTAAGGTGTTCAATGGCGAGCTTCATGTTTTTTATCAACATCGTTTCCGTGATTTCGATCCCGATATGATGAGGTTCGAGTCCAAACCACTGCACCACATCCAAAAGGTGTTTGCATAGATCGATACGTTCAAAATCCACGCTTGAGAGGTTGACGGAAACGTGCGTCTTTTGCGCCAATGTGTTTGACGTATTCGAGATGATCTCTTGTACAAAGCCACAGGCTTTGTGGATCATAAATTTATCAATATCGGAAATCAGGCCTCTTTTTTCTGCGAGCGGAATAAATTCATCTGGCGGGATGAATGTGCCGTCTGCTTGAGGCCAGCGGATCAGCGCTTCCATCGAGATAATCTGATGGTCTTTTAAGCTGATGATGGGTTGAAAATAGGTTTCCAGTTCTTTTCGTTTCATTGACTTTCGTAATGCAGTTTCGATGGCCGCCTGTTTAATAATCTTTTCATTGAGGGTTTTTGTAAAAAAATGAAAGCGATTTTTTCCGGTTTTTTTGGCGTGATACATGGCGACGTCGGCATTTTTGAGCAGGGATTCAGAGGATGTGCCATTTCGGGGACAGACAGAAATCCCAATGCTCACACTGGCGTAAATACTTTCATCAAGGTGATAAAAGGGTATGGAGATCAACTTGACAATCCGTTCTGCCACGATGGCGGCTTCTTTTTCTTCGGTCAATGTTTCTAAAATCAGGGCGAATTCGTCACCACCCAGTCTGGAGACCGTATCTCCTGCGCGGGCACACTCCTTTAAACGGCGGGCGATTTCCTGAAGATAGAGGTCTCCGACCCAGTGTCCTCTGGTGTCGTTGATGGTTTTAAAATTGTCGAGATCAATATAGAGCAAGGCACAGATAGTGTGATTGCGCTTGACGTGTTGAATCGTTTGCTCCAAACGATCATAAAAAAGCTGCCTGTTTGGCAGGCCCGTCAGGGGGTCTTTGTAGGCACTGTTCTCGACTTCTTCTTTCAGTGTGTCGTTGTTCTTTTTATCTAAGGGGTTTTCGGTGTGCGCTTGCAGGATCTCGATCAAGCAGGCTTTCTGACCTGTTTGATCTGAACAAACAGTGCCTTGTGCTTTTAAAAGGCATTCCTGTCCATTTTTTTGAATCATACGAAATTCAATTTCATAATGGTTTTGATCCGCAATGGCCTCTTGACGGGCGGAAAGAAGATGTGCCCGGTCTTCCGGGTGTACTGTGCTGAGCAGAAGGTCTGTTGAAGGGAGTGTTTTTTCAGGGGAAAGTCCCAAGATGCGATAGAACGTTTCAGACCAGCGCTGCGCTCCCGTTAGAATATGGGATAGGGAATAAGCGACCTGGGCCGTATCCAGTATTTCAATGAAAAGATGTGCGTCAAGATTGATGGTTTTTTTATTTTTCATAAGATGTCACTTGATGGGGAATGATATGAACAAAGGTTAAAAGCATACTCAAACATCCATCCGAAGTCTCTGCGATGCGTTGACGATTCCTGAGTGTGTTTATTTATAATGTAACCGAAGGCCTGTCTTCTGACAAGGAAGGGCAAGGGAAGTGTCAAAGCCATTTCCCAGCGGGTTCTTTTTTCATTATAATCATCACATGTCTCTATCGGCCTTTCATCCGCTGATTTCAACCTGGTTTAAAAAGCGCTTTGGCGCGCCGACTTCGGCACAAGCCGAAGGCTGGCCTGCCATTTTAAAACATCAGGACACCCTCATTGCTGCCCCTACAGGATCGGGAAAAACACTTGCAGCCTTCATGGCCTGTTTGGATCAGCTTGTTTGCGCCGCTTTGGCCGGCACCTTGTCTGACAGACCCAGCGTACTCTATGTGTCTCCGCTTAAGGCTTTAAGCAATGACGTGCAACGCAACCTCGAAACGCCGCTTCAGGAAATCCGTGCGCTTGCAGCCAAAGAAGGGATCGTTCTCCCTGAAATAAGGGCATGGGTTCGCACGGGAGACACGCCGCAGAGCGAGCGGCGCAGCATGTTGAAACGGCCGCCCCATATTATCATTACCACCCCGGAATCCCTGTATCTGCTTCTGACGGCCGAATCAAGCCGGGTCTTGCTCACAGGCATTGAAACCATTATTGTCGATGAAATTCACGCCCTTGCCCGCGACAAACGCGGATCTCACCTCAGTCTTTCTTTAGAGCGACTCTCACATCTTTGCGAAAAACGACCGGTGCGGATCGGTTTGTCCGCCACACAAAACCCGATAGAACGCATGGCCCAGTTTCTTGTTGGGGCGATGGGGGTCGATGCCGCCGGGCAAACACAGTGTCATATTGTAGACACCGGACATCTTAGAGAACTTGATCTCGCCATCGAAAGCCCCTTGACGCCGCTTTCTGCCGTTTGCTCCAACGCACAATGGAAGGAAGTGTATGAGCAGATTGGCGAGATGGTGCAATTGCACCGGAGTACGCTTATTTTTGTCAATACCCGCAGGCTTTCGGAGCGGGTGACCCATCACCTTTCGGAGTTGATCGGGGCCGAGCACATCACCTCGCATCATGGCAGCCTCTCAAAAAAGAGCCGCCTCTCTGCGGAAAAGCGTCTCAAATCAGGGGACTTGAAGGCTGTCGTTGCGACGGCATCGCTTGAGCTGGGCATCGATATTGGTACGATCGATTTGGTGATACAAATCGGAAGTCCCCGCGCCATCGCCACATTTTTGCAGCGTATCGGCCGTTCCGGCCACGCCCTCGGCATGATTCCAAAGGGCCGTTTGTTTGCCCTCACACGCGACGAATTATTAGAGGCGGCCGCCCTCATCCGGGCCATCCGTGCGGGACGACTGGATCAAATCGTGATCCCCAAAGGGCCGCTCGACATTCTCGCCCAACAGGTCGTCGCCATGTGCGCAGCTGAAGAATGGGACGAAGGGGCCTTGTTTGAACTTGTGTGTAAAGCCGATCCTTATCGAAATCTTTCAAAAGAGCGGTTCGAGGCCCTGCTGACGATGCTGAGTGAGGGCATACCCAGCAGCAACGGGCCGAAGGGCGCTCACCTCTATCGAGACCGGACACAAGGCCGGCTTAAAGCCCGCAGAGGAGCGCGGCTTGCGGCTTTGACCTCGGGCGGGGCCATTCCTGATTTGGCCGATTACAAGGTCGTTGTCGAGCCGGAAGGCGTTACGGTCGGCTCCGTCGATGAAGACTTTGCTGTCGAGAGTCTGGCGGGGGATGTGTTTTTGCTGGGGAATACCTCCTGGCGGATTCAGCAGGTCCGATCCGGTGAAGTCGTCGTTGTGGATGCCCACGGTGCGGCCCCAACCATCCCTTTTTGGCGCGGGGAGGCGCCCTCGCGAACACTGGAGCTTTCTCAAGCGCTTTCAGCCTTACGGGAAGACCTTGAAGCGCGGCTGGATGATCCGGCTGGGGCGGCCGCATGGCTCATGGCAGAGGCCGCACTTTCTGAAAAAAATGCCAGGGATGCGATTGAATACCTGAGGACGCAAAAAGCCGCCGTGGGCATGATCCCGAGCGAAAAACACCTGTTGTTTGAACGCTTTTTTGACGAGTCTGGGGGCATGCAGCTGGTCATCCACGCCCCGTTCGGCGGACGGGTGAACCGCGCCTATGGGCTTGCGTTGCGGAAACGGTTTTGCCGTCGTTTTGATTTTGAACTGCAAGCCAGCGCCGACGACAATGGTTTGGTGATCTCGCTGGGGCCTCAGCAAGGTTTTGCCCTCGAAGAGGTGGTCAAGATGATCCGGCCGGAGGGTGCTCGGGACATGCTGGAGCAGGCGCTCCTGCCTTCCCCTTTTTTTACAAACCGCTGGCGATGGAATACCACCCGGGCCCTGGTTGTGCTCCGGCATGGGGGCGGGAAACGGGTGCCGCCGCCGCTGCAGCGTTTTCGAGCAGATGATCTTTTGACCCATGTGTTCCCGGCGCTCACGGCCTGCCCCGACAACGGGAACTATGCCGGAAATCTGGACATTCCGGATCACCCCCTGTTGAGGCAAACAGTCGATGACGTACTGCACGAAGCCATGGATGTCGAGGCCTGGATGAGGCTTTTGGAAAAGATTGAAGCCCGGGAAATTTCAGTGACTTGCGTTGATACGCGGGAGCCTTCTCCATTTTCCTATCAACTGTTAAATGCACAACCGTATGCTTTTCTGGATGATGCGCCGCTCGAAGAGCGTCGTGCGCGCGCTGTGGCAACCCGACGAACGCTTTCAGTGGAATCCCTGCGTGATCTCGGCCGACTCGATCCGGAAGCCATTGCCCAGGTTCAAAAAGAAGCCTGGCCCCTGATTCGGGATGCCGATGAGTTGCATGACCTCTTGCTTTCGCTCGGATTACTTCCGGAGAGCGAGGCGCACTCTGTTCATCCCCTGCTGAAGCAGGATGGGAGCGGGATGAAATGGGATGCCTGGTTTCAGCTTTTGTTGAAAGATGGCCGCGCCGTACGGCGAATTGATGCGCAGGGAAACTGTTTCTGGATGGCCAGTGAAAAATGGCCGATGGTTCAGGCGGCCCGTCGAGACTGGGTTGAGCCGGAAGCCGTGAGTGTGTCGGAAGGAGTGCGGCAGGATTGGGAGGCTTCCGAAGCCTGGGTAGCGCTGGTTCGAGGTCGTATGGGCCTGATGGGGCCGGTGGGGGCGGGGGGATTATCGGTCTCCCTTGGCCTTTCTATCCATCAGGTCGAAGCTGCACTTGCGGCGCTGGAAGGGGAGGGTCTTGTTTTGCGCGGACGTTTTACCCAGAGCGCTCACGAAACAGACTCATTGGAATATTGTGCCCGGCATCTACTGGCCCGTATCCATCGTTTGACGCTCAATGGTCTTCGTCGCCAGATGGCTCCGATTACGCCTGCGGCACTTCTTCGTTTCTTGCTCGACTGGAGCCATCTTTCTGAAAGCAAGTGGCTTTACGGGAAGGAAGGCGTGCTTACGGTCATTGCCCAGTTGCAGGGTTTTGAAATGCCCGCCAAGGTCTGGGAAAAGCAGATTCTTTCCTCCAGAGTTTCATCTTATGAGGAGCGATGGCTGGATGAACTGTGTCTTTCTGGTGAGTTGTGCTGGGGCAGAGTGACAGCGGGTTTGACCCGGAACGCCAGCAAGGTGTTGCCACTTTCTCTGATGTTGCGGGAGGATTTAATCTGGCTTCGGTCTTGTCCCCGATCTTTAGCGGAGAATGGCCTGAAGCCCTTGGGGGGTGATGCAGAGACTGTTGTTCAGCTTTTGATTGAAGAAGGCGCCCTCTTTTTCAATGAGATTCAAATAAAAACGAAGCTATTGCCGGTGCAAGTGGAAAAAGCCCTTTGGGAGCTGGTGGCTGCCGGACGGATTAGCGGAGATGGCTTCAGTGCGGTGAGATCCCTGACCCAAAAAAAACGGAAAAGCACAGACGACATGAAACGGCGCGCAAAGCGGTTTTGGGGCGGACGGGTGCCTATTTTAAAACAGCCGGGAAACGGCCGCTGGTGGCGGCTGCCTGATCCCTCAGGGGATCTTGCAATCGATACAGCGGAGGATGCGCTTCGTCTCTGGGCCTTGCAGCTGCTTGCGCGGTACGGCGTTTTCTTTTGGGATCTGCTGGCCAGAGAATCGGCCGCTCCGCCCTGGCGGGCGCTGTTGCCGATTTTTAGAAGGATGGAGGCACGCGGAGAGATTCGGGGAGGACGTTTTATTAGGGGTGTGGCCGGAGAGCAATTTGCGCTGCCTGCGGTGGTTCCGCTTCTGAGAATGGCAAGTCAAGGTTCGCCTAAAAAGGCATTGACGATGGTTTCGGCTTCAGACCCGATGAATCTGGTCGGGATTTTGACCCCTGGCGCGAAGCTTCCTTCCACAGCCTCGAATGTGGTCGTGTATCTTGATGGAAAATATGTCGGGCATCGACAGGGAAAAGAGGTCTGGTGTGACTCAGGTCTTGAGCCATCGACAGTGATGGAAATTCAGGAAAAAATCAAGCTGTACTGAATTACTTTTTATATAGATCCCGTTTAGTTTATGCCATCACGAGGTGTAAGTTTTCCCTTTTTTCTTTCATTTTGAAAAAAGCTTTTAATAGGCCGATTGATTTTGGTATATTGAGTCTACACTGACATGACCGTACACTTTTGGTTCTCTTTCTCCTTTCTGTTTTGAACGAAGAACACGCTTGTTTGCTGCGTATTTGATGCTTGCAAAAGCGGACGCACTGTTTTAAATCATTGAAAATACTGTGTTCATTTCTAAAAAATGGAGATTTGTTTTAGCCCTCGACAGCCGAAAACCCTTTGGCCATTTAACGGGTTCTCTCGTGATGATCTGCGTGCTTATGACGGTCTTTGTGCTGCTGTCGTCCAGTGTCGCATCTCCAGGAATTTCTCAAAAGATCATTTCTGAGAAAAACCCCTATGTTTTCGGGGTTTTCCCGTTTATCTCTATCCAGCGGGTTGAAGCTGTTTTTTTGCCTGTTGTTTTAGATCTGGAACGGGTCTTAGGTCGGAGGATTCAGTTTCAAAGTGCGTCGAGTTTTGAGCGATTTCAAGACCGCCTTTCTCACGCGGCCTACGATATTGCCTTTATCCAGCCCTTTGATTACGTTGAAGTGGCAGTCTTGCAGGGCTATGAACCGGTCGCCAAAGTCAGCCAAGCGCTTTCGGCGGTTCTTGTGACTGCGAACAGAAGCGAAATTAAAACAGTACAAGACCTAAAACACCATGCGATCGGGCTGCCTCCGCAATCTGCGGCAGTGAGCCGACTGGTTCTGCGCATACTCAAACAAAACGGGATTGATCCTGAACGGGACCTCACACTCAGATATTTTAAAACACACGATTCCTGTCTTCAGCAGGTCTTGATCCATGCGATCAGTGCCTGCGGCACAGCGCCTAATCCATTGGCATTGTTTGAAAAAAAAATGAACGTTGTCTTTAGGCCTTTAGGACGGTCGGAAGCGATTCCGGGAGCACTTTTTGTGGTGCATCCCCGGGTGCCGGAAGTTGAAAGAAAGAGGATCCAGAAAATGCTGATTGCATTATCGACTGAAAGGGCAGGAAGCTTTTGGGCCGAGATGCGTACCGAAAGCCCTTTTGTATCTGCTCACGATGCTGATTTTGATATTGTCCGGAAGATGTTGCTTGGAGAATAACGCGTCATGAGCCGTCTCCGGCTGAAATATCGCATTGCTGTCACCATTTTCCTCTTGGAAATGGTGATGGTGCTCTGCCTCCTGTGGGTCACCTTGTCCTATTCATTGTCCACCAGCAGGGCCCATCTTGACGAGATGCACCAGCTTATTTTTAATCTCACGGCAGATTTGAGTCGAACAGCGCTCTTGACTCAAGAATTTGTTGACCTTCAGGCAGAAGTTGAAAATGTCATCAGGTTATCAAACGCTTCGCATGTGGTGCTTTCCGATGAGCGGGGTCGTATCGTCTCCAGCAACATCCCGTCCGAAATCGGAAGTTTTTTATCTTCCTTCAGTGAACAGGAGAACCACTTTTGGATTTCTGAGGATGTGCTCAGTCTTTCCGGGAAAATCGGCCGTTTGTCTGTTGAATTTTCAAACGAGGCGGTGGCTCAGGCATTTTATAATGCGCGAAATCATGCGATTGCTGTGGCCGTGGCGGGCATGGGCATTATTGCGCTGGCGGGAATGATTATGGGGCGAGTGCTCACCCGGCGTTTGGACATTTTAAAAAATACTGCGCGGCAGATTACGGAGGGCCGTTTTGAAACCCGCTTCGACTTAAAGGGAAGCGATGAAGTGGCCGAAGTGGGGCAGGCATTCAATGTGATGGCAGAGGAAATCGGGCGGCGTATCCACGCGGTGAAAGAAAAAGAAGCACAATTCCGGACCCTGGTGGGTAATCTGCCTGCCGTAGTGTATCGTATGGCTCATGACCAGCAGGTGTGGCGGGTGCAATATGTCAGCAGTAGTAGTCGCCGTCTGTCCGGTTATCCCGCCGAAGGTTTCATGAATCAATCGCTTGATTATATGACCCTGATTTATTCTGAAGACCAGGCTCGGGTGCGGCAGGCTATTTTGGACAGTATTCAGGAAGGTAGACCCTATTCTATTGAATATCGCTTTCATCACCAAAACGGCACCGTCCTCTGGGTTTCGGATTTGGGGCAATGTATTCTTGATGAGCAGGGGCGGCCTCTTTTTCTGGATGGTGTTGTATTTGATATTACAGCGCGAAAACAACATGAGGAAGAGACTCGAAAGTTATCGAGTGCGATCGAACAAACCGGGGATGCGATCATGATTACGGACCCCGATGGGACGATTGAATATCTTAACCCGGCTGTTGAACACTTGAGCGGGTATTCTAAAGCGGAACTTCTGGGAAAAAACGTCAGTCTTATAAAATCCGGAAAGCACGATAAAGCATTTTTCGAAAACTTATGGAAGACGCTCCAGGCGGGCCAGGCGTTTCAGGATGTCCTGATTAATCGAAAAAAGGACGGCTCCCTGTTTTATGAAGAGATGGTCATTACGCCTCTGGAAGACAATGCGGGCAACATTACACACTATATTTCCACAGGCCGGGACATTTCAGAGCGGATCAAAACCCAGGAACGGCTTTACCATTTGGCCTATCACGATCTGCTCACCAAGCTGCCTAACCGGGCCTTTTTTATGGAACGGCTCAATCATGCCATGCAGGGCGTTCATTCGAAAGACACCTTGCTCGGTATTTTATTTATGGATCTGGACCGATTTAAAAACATCAATGACAGCCTGGGGCACGATGTGGGCGATAAGTTGCTGCAGGCGTTCTCGATTCGAATACGGAAGTGCCTTCGGGAAGTAGATACGGTGGCGCGACTTTCGGGAGATGAATTTGTGGTCTTGCTCGAAGGCATGACCTCTCGTGAAGACGCCGTCATGATTTGCCGTAAAATTCTTGAAGCTACAGCCCAGGCATTTTTGATTGAGGGTCGGGAGTTATTTATCACGACCAGTATCGGCATTAGTCTTTATCCTCAGGATGGCCGCGATGGCTTTACTCTGATGAAAAATGCGGATATCGCGATGTATCGCGCAAAAGAACTGGGTCGGAATGACTATCAGTTTTATGATGCTGAAATGAGTGTGATGTCTGCCAGTCAGCTGAATCTGGAGACCCAATTGCGTGGTGCCCTGGAACGGGGAGAGTTTGCTCTTTATTATCAGCCGCAGGTTTCGGGCGGGTATCATCAGATTACAGGGGTCGAAGCCTTGTTACGATGGCATCATCCAGAAATGGGGATGATTTACCCAAAAGAGTTTGTCCCCATGTTAGAAGAAACCGGGCTGATTATTCCCGTGGGGGAGTGGGTTTTGAAGACAGCTGTGATGCAGGCCAGGGCTTGGCAGCTTGCCGGAATTGTGCCCGCTCGTGTGGCAGTCAATCTCTCCAGTCGGCAAATCAATGGTTCTCGCTTGGTCGAGAAGATTTTCAGCTTGTTAAAATCATCAAAACTTGATCCAGGTATCCTGGAACTTGAGATGACAGAAAGCCTTTTGATGGAAAACAAACCCCTGACCCTGGGCATTTTAAAAAAGCTTAGTGGCGCAGGGATTCGGCTGTCTATAGATGATTTTGGAACAGGTTATTCTTCACTTGCCTATCTCAAGCGTTTTCCAATTGATACGCTCAAGATTGATGGCTCTTTTATTCGGGATATTACGACGAATCAGGATGATGCGGCGATTGTCCAGGCCATTATTGCGCTGGCGACGAGCCTTAAAATGGAAGTCGTGGCCGAGGGTGTGGAAACAAGGGAGCAGCTTCGCTTTTTAGAGGATCAGCATTGCCAGAAAATTCAGGGGTTTTTCTTTAATCCGCCGCTTTCTACAGAAGCAATGACGGCCCTTCTCGAAAAAAGCCGGGCTGTGTAAAAGAAAAAATCAGGACTTGTCAGCAACGCAAGGGGATACCGGGGCAACACAGAAGAGAAGCACACTTTATGATCCTGAAAGAAGACCGCGTCAGAGCCGGATTTTTAGCCTGGTTTTATTGCAGATCGTTTTACGAGGTAGCGCCCAGGTTAAAATCGCTGATATCTGACTTGAGTTGGGTGGATAATTCTGTGAGCCTTTTCGCGTTGAGCGCGGTTTGTTTTGTGGTCGTGGCAAAAGACCGCGTGACCCGGTCGATATCGGACATGGCTTCAACCACTTGTTCGGCCGCCGATTTTTGTTGTTGTGTTGCGACTGAAATTTCCTTAACCACTTGAGCGGTGTCTGAGACCATTTCCAAGCCCTTGTCGCTCCACTTGGTCGTTTCCTCAACACTCATAATCGTGGCATTCATTTCAGATTGAATCTCATGAATCAATTGTCGAATATCGCTTGTTGATTCAACGGAGCGCTCAGCAAGCTTTCCGACTTCTGCCGCGACGACGGCAAATCCTCTTCCGGCTTCTCCCGCTCTGGCGGCTTCAATGGCTGCGTTGAGTGCGAGCAGGTTGATGCGGTCAGACATTTCGTCAATCAATTTGGTGATGTTTCCGATCGATTGCGATTTTTCCCCTAAGGCCAGGATTTTTTTTGTAACGAGGTCTACATTCGTCTTGATGCCCTTCATGCCTTTCAGGGTTTCCTCTGCGGATTGCGCCACATCTTGTGCGTTTTCGGCAATGCGGCCTGCTGTTTGAGAAAGCTCTTCAATCGTTGTGGAGACTTCTGTTACGGTTGAGGATTGTTCTGCTGCGCCCTCGGCTTGTTGATTGGCGCCCAGATTAATCTCGGAGGCTGAAATATTAATCTGAAGGCCCGCATCGCGAATGCCCTGCATGATTCCGCGAAAACTGCCCATCATCAGGTTGAAGGAGGTTGCAAGTTGGCCCAGTTCATCGTCGGATTCTACCGGGACATTGAGCGTCAAATCTCCTTTTGCAATCTGTCTCGCTGCGGCCGTCAACTTGTCGAGCGGTTTGCTTAAGGTTTTAACCATCCAGATTGAAACAATGCCCATAATGGCGAGTGCAACACAGGTTGCAAATAGAAAAATGGCCAATCCCGTTTGATATTCCTTTCGTGTTTTACTCAATACATCGGCCATTTTTTCCTGCCGGATTTTTACACCTTCTTTCAAGCGTTCAGAAATCATTGTCCGCGCTGTCGCCATTCTTCTGAGATCTTCAAATAGCTGTTCTTCTGTGCTTCCCGTAATCATTTTCTGTGTTGTATCTCGGGTTAAGGTGTAATATTCCTGAAATTCCTCAGAAATGGCATTCAATACGTCGCGATCTACGACGGGATTATTATTTTCCCGTGTGATTCTGCTTAAAAAGGCGTCTCTTTGCTTATCATTTATTTTCAGTATGATTTCATCGGCAAAGGAAACGGCGTCTTCAAAGCCCCGTTGCGTCAAAGTTAAAATTTCTTGAAGTTCTTGGCTCATTTGCAGTGCGGGGAAGTAACCTTCTTCAATGTTGGCCAGAAGTGTCGTATTTTTGCGATGCCCTTCTCCCATAATGACCAGAAGCGTAATCATCGCGCCTGCAGCAATGATGGGAAGAATAAATATTTTGTATTTAAATTTTAGGTTCTTAATGATCGTCTCCCTGTCAGAACGATATCCATATTTTGTTTCCTGGGTATTTTATCTTGATCGGCCGTACATTTTATGGAGATACATTTTCCTTTAAAAACAAACAGTGGAAAGCACTCTTCAATCCTGTCGGTTCTCCCCAAGATCCCTTTGTATTTTAGTTCGGACTTATTTTTAATGATATCTTGGAAATGAGTGGTGTCAATAGTCTGTGACCCGGTTTAAGGGTGTTGTGACCGTTTGTATTGATGATCCACTGTTCTTTTTTGCTCACCTGCTGATGGGATGCTCTTTCTCTGCAGATCTCATTTGTTTGTTTTAAAACATAAAAAGCCATTGCCGATTTAAAATGTCCTAAAAAAGTGTAACTTTTTTGTGTTTGATGGGTCTATCCCATTAGGACAAAGGAATATGGATTTAAGAAAGAAGTCCTTGTTAAAGGAGGTAGAGGGATGAACATTGAACGGGCCCTTCGTTTAATTGCTGGGGCATTCATTATTTTAAGTCTGGTTTTGTCCACTATGCACAGCCCCTATTGGCTTTTCTTTACGGGTTTTGTGGGACTCAACCTGTTTCAATCGGGGATCACCAACTGGTGTCCGATGATGTGGTTTTTAAAAAAACTGGGTCTCAAGCATGCTGAAAGCGTATCATAAATAGGAGGGAAAATCATGAAATGCAATGTGGGTAAAACAGACCGTATTTTACGAATTTTACTAGGAATTATGGTCATGGGCATCGGGGTTTCAGTCGGCAGTTGGTGGGGGGCCATCGGGCTTGTTCCGCTTTTGACCGGCTTGGCCGCGCGCTGCCCGGCCTATCAATTATTCGGCCTTTCCAGCTGTGCGAATAAGAAAGAAATACACGATGACAGTGCATTTACCGGACATCACGTCGGCTAATCTATAAAGGTGTCCGATGAAACGCATACTTAATTACCCGAAGCTCATCACGGTTTTGATGGCGCTGACCACCCTTGGATTCATCCTGGTGGCGGCACTGCCGAGCCTGTGGCCTGATCGATTTCCAGCGCTGCATTCGATCCATGTCGATACCGACCCGGAAAACATGCTGCCCTCGGACGAGCCCGCCCGTGTCTTTCACAACGACATGAAAAAGAAGATGTCGCTCCACGACATGGTGGTACTGGGCGTCGTCAACGAAAACCATCCGGAAGGTGTTTTTAATCGCGCCTCCCTTGAAAAAATCTTTGAGCTGACGGAATACGCCAAGACCCTGCGCTGGCCCGACCCCAAAAACCCGGAGGAGAAGATCGGGGTGGTGGAGATGGATCTCTTGGCGCTTTCGACGGTGGACAATATGGCGCAGGGCGGACTGGGCGTCGTGACCTTTGAGTGGCTCATGCCCCGCCCGCCCCTTAATGATGCGGAGGCCCTCGCCATTCGGCAAAAGGCGGCGCGGATTCCCTTTTTAAACGGCACGCTCATTTCCGAGGATGGTCAGGCCGTGGCGATTTATATTCCCATTACCTCTAAGGAAGTCAGTCATCGTGTCGCCATGGCTCTGGAAGAAAAGATCGCCACCTTCAGTGGCGACGAGGATTTTCACATTACCGGCCTCCCGGTCGCGGAAGACACTTTTGGCGTAGAAATGTTTATTCAAATGGCGATTTCGGCCCCCATTGCCATGATCGTAATTTTTCTACTGATGTATTACTTTTTTCGGCGGATTGTGCTGATTGTTTCGCCAATGATTGTTGCAGTCGTTTCAGTGATTTGGACGATGGGTTTTCTGATTGCCAGCGGAAACACGATCCATATCATGAGTTCGATGATCCCGATTTTTATCATGCCCATTGCCGTGCTCGACGCCATTCATATCCTTTCCGATTTTTTTGATGTTTACGATGAAAAAAAAAACGGAAGGAAATTGTACTAGAAGTGATGAAAACCCTTTTTAAGCCGATGCTTTACACCACGCTTACGACAATGGCCGGATTCGCCTCGCTCGCTTTTACGCCGATCCCTCCGGTAAAAACCTTTGGTTTGTTTATCGCTTTCGGGGTCTTTGTTGCTTGGTTTTGGACGATGATTTTTATCCCGGCTTCGATCATGTTTATTCCAAAAAGGATGTTGCAAAACTTTGGATTGAAACAGGAAAAACGCGTCAATAAAAACCCCTCCAAAATGCTCCGTTTTCTTGAATCGATGGGAGAAGTGACATATCAACAGCCAAAGCGGGTGATCGGAGTGACTGTTCTACTTGCATTTGTTGCGGTATATGGGATTTTACAAATTCGGATCAACGACAACCCGATTCTTTGGTTTAATGCTTCCCACCCGATTCGCATTGCGGATCGGATTTTGAACGAACATTTTGGCGGAACCTACATGGCATATTTAAGCCTCGAACCGGAGGTCATAGCGGGTGAGCCAGGCCAGTATGTTGAGGGTTTCACGAAGGACCTGTCGGCCCATGTCAAAAAACAGGAGGGTCTCATCCCGATGATTGGGGATGTTGCGGTACAGACGAATATCGAAGCAGAGCATTTGCGAGACGAGGGACTTTTGGGGGGAGTTTTTCTTGATCGACTTGAAAGTTTTATCAACAATAAACTGGACACGGCCTCCCTTGAAACAATGGAGGCCTGGGAAGAAATGCTTCTCGTGATCGATCAGCAAGGCCAGAAAGACCAAACATTCAAACAACCTGAGGTTTTGCAGTATATGGCGCAGCTGCAAATGCACTTGCTGAATACTGGCATCGTTGGAAAATCCAATTCATTGGCCGATGTGGTCAAAACCGTGCATCGTGAACTCTTGTTAGGGGAAGATGCGGCCTATCGCATTCCGGGTACGGCCAATGCCGTGGCACAAACCTTGATCACTTATCAAAACAGCCACAGGCCTCAAGATCTCTGGCATTTCGTGACGCCGGACTACCGGACAACGTCCATTTGGGTGCAACTAAAAAGCGGCGACAATATCGACATGGCCCAGGTCGTTCAAAGCGTTGATCAGTTTATTCAAAGCACGCCACCGCCCATGCCGTTGAAACATCAGTGGTTTGGATTAACCTATATCAATGTCATCTGGCAGGAAAAAATGGTCAGCGGTATGCTGGAAGCCTTTATTGGCAGCTTTGTGATTGTGCTTCTTATGATGATCGTTCTTTTTCGTTCGGTGCTTTGGGGTGTGCTTTCAATGATCCCGCTGACCCTCACCATTGCGCTCATTTATGGCATGATTGGTCTTATCGGGAAGGATTACGATATGCCGGTGGCCGTGCTTTCTTCTTTGAGTCTGGGGCTTTCGATCGATTATGCGATTCATTTTCTGGTACGTTCCCGAACGCTTCATGAAAAATATGGGACTTGGGCGAAGGCCCACAGACATGCTTTTGGAGAGCCGGTTCGAGCTATTGTGAGGAACGCGATTGTCGTTGGTGTGGGTTTTCTCCCCTTACTGGCTGCACCGCTGGTGCCCTATCAAACGGTTGGCTTCTTCATCGCGGCCATTTTATTGTCTGCGGGTGCGACAACAGTTGTCATTCTTCCGGCGCTCATCACGTTAATGGAGCCCTGGCTTTTCCCACAAAAACACGCTGTGACTCCGGCAAGTCCTGATTTGAAAGGAGGTGCTTTTTGAAAAATCGTTATGTTCAGTTGATTTTGTCCCTATTCTTGTTGATGGTTCTTTCCCGCCCAGGTTTTTCGGCGGATACCGATTTAAGCGCCGAAGCGATTGTCGAAAAAGCGGTTCAAGCGGCCTATTACCAGGGGAAGGACGGGCGCGCGCAGGTCTCGATGAGTATTACCGACAGCCAAGGCAGGGAAAGGGAAAGACGCTTCACGCTTTTGCGCCGCAATGTTTCAGAGGCGGGTGTGATCGGGGATCAACAGTTTTATGTCTATTTTCACCGCCCGGCCGATGTGAACAAAACGGTGTTCATGGTTTGGAAAAAGGTCGGGAAAGACGATGATCGCTGGCTTTATCTGCCTGCGCTGGATTTGGTGAAACGCATCGCCGCAACGGATGAGCGCAGCAGTTTTGTCGGCTCCGACTTTTTTTATGAAGATGTTTCGGGCCGAGGGACAAATGAAGACCATCACACCCTGCTTGAAACCCATGCCAATTTTTTTGTGATCGAAAGCCGTCCAAAAGATCCGAACGCTGTGGAATTTTCCTCCTACAAGGCGTGGATTCACCGCACGAGCTTTGTTCCGATCAAGATTGCCTATTACAACAAAAACAAAGAAAATTACCGAACCTATGAAGCGCTCAAAGTTGAAAATATTCAGGGATTTCAAACGGTCGTCACATCGCGGATGAAAGACCTGCGCGCAAAGAGCGAAACGACCGTGCAATACAGCAAGGTCGAATACAACCTGAATCTGCCCGAAGAGATTTTTTCAGAACGCTATCTGAGAAATCCGCCCAAGAGGTTTCTTCGGTGAAAAAATCGACGGCTCAATGGAGCGGACATTTACTCGGCTTCGTGGTGGTTTTTTCTGCGTTTTTTATCGCCTCGGTTCCACTCCTCGCACAGGAGGCCCCGACGCTTCCGCCCGGTATTGAGGAACCCCGACCCAAAAAACCGGAGACGCAAAACGGCGGCCCGGCCTTGCCGGAAGGCTTGGGCAGTGAACTGACTCCAGATATGCCGACACTTCCCTCGGGTTTGAATGATGGGCTTTCCCCGACGAAAGAAAGTAATCAACCCTCCACCGTTGTTCCTCTGGGATTTTCTGGATTTTGGGAAGCTCTGGGCGGAGGGCGTATCCAAAACGATCCGAATGAAAAAGAGGTTTCCATCGCGGAAACCCGGCTGCAAGTACAGTTGGAGCAGAGCATCCAGCAAACCACGTTTCATCTGACGGCCGATTTTCTCTACGATCCGGTGCTGGATCGGCATGACATCGACCTCGAAAAAGGGGAAGGAATGATCGATCTCAGGGAAGCCCGTGTGCTTTTAAGACCAGGAGAGGTCATTGATCTTAACATCGGACGGCAGATTCTGACCTGGGGTACCGGCGATTTGATTTTTATCAATGACCTCTTCCCGAAGGATTGGAACGCCTTCTTTATCGGCCGCGACACCGAATATCTTAAAGCGCCGTCCGACGCGGTCAAGGCTTCATTGTTTAGCGCCTTGGCAAACCTTGATATCGTGTACACGCCCCGTTTTGATCCGGACCGTTTCATCGATGGGCAGCGAATTTCCTATTTCAACGCACAATCCGGCCGCCGCGCCGGGCGAAACGCAGTGGTTCAGGCAGACACGCCGGATGAATGGTTCGACGATGATGAAATCGCATGGCGGCTTTATCAAAACATCAGGGGCATTGAAGTGGCCTTTTATGGATATCGCGGATACTGGAAATCCCCCGGCGGTTTCGATCTCAATACCGGACAAGCGATTTTTCCTGCATTGTCCGTCTATGGCGGCTCAGCCAGAAGCGCCGTTTGGGATGGCATCGGAAATCTTGAAGTCGGTTATTACAATTCCGAAGACGACTCGGATGGGGATGACCCTCTCGTCCGGAACAGCGAATTCCGGTTTTTAGCGGGCTACGAACAGGAAATCGTGCAAAATCTTACCGCCGGGTTTCAATATTATCTGGAGCACATGCTTGACCATGCCGCGTATGTGCGCACTCTCCCAGTCGTCAGCCCAAAGGCTGACGAGAACCGGCATGTTGTCACTCTTCGTTTGACACAGCTCCTGATGAATCAAGATCTCATGCTCTCGCTCTTCACCTTTTATTCTCCCTCGGACGAGGACGTCTATCTCCGCCCCAAGGCCGAGTACAAACTCGACGATTTCTGGTCAGTGGCCGTTGGCGGAAACATATTTTTTGGGAAAGAACAGCACACCTTCTTCGGGCAGTTCAAGGAAAACAGTAATGTATACGCAGGGGTGCGGTACGGGTTTTGATCCATACGATAGGGGATAATGGGTTTTTTAGAAAAGCAGGGAAATATTGTAGGTTGCTTATTTTTAATGATGAAAAACAACTATGAATGGGGGACTATTGGATAGTAATGTGAATGTCTATTGAGGGGTTTCATGGGTTTGAATAAAAAAACCCGCCGACCAATGAAGTCGACGGGTTTTTTATTACAATAAAATTATGTTAGGAAATTTTACTGACGTTGACGGCTTGTGGGCCTTTTTGGCCTTGGGTGATTTCAAACTCGACTTCGTCGCCCTCATCAAGGGATTTGTAGCCATCACCGGCAATCGCTGAAAAGTGGACAAAAACATCATCCCCTTCTTCAGGTGTGATAAAACCAAAACCCTTGCTGCCGTTAAACCATTTTACTGTTCCTTTGCTCACTGTGTATTTCTCCTGTTATGTTATCAGCAATCCGCTGACGAAACGTCCAAAGTTAGCTCAAATTACCAAAAAAAAAGCTGTAGCAAATTGGAAAGAGCTACAGCAAATTGCTTTTTCTGTTCACTTTCGTACTATGGACCTGTCATTTTATACCACAACAGCAGGTAGAAATCAAACAATTAAAAATCAAAGCCGATGTATAGATATTTTTAGATGGGTGTGTCTAAAACGAAGGGGGAAATCTTGTGTATGAAGGCGTTCGCTTTGGTTTAGATACAGGTTTCCCAAAAAATAAATAAGAGAGCCAATTGCATCAGGCAAGTATTTTTCGATCCAGGCTGCGGTATTGGATTGCTTCTGAAATGTCCGGCGTGGAAATGTCTTTTCGTTGATCAAGGTCAGCGATGGAGCGGGCAACCTTTAAAATACGATTGTAGGCCCTGGCGGAAAGCCCTAGTTTCTCCATCGCCATTTCAAGAAGTCGTTTTGACGGCTCATCAATTTGGCAGTATTTTTTGAGATGTTTTGGCCGAAGCTGGGCATTGGATCGAATGCCATCTTCCTGATATCGTGTTAATTGAAGAGCCCTCGCTTTTTGCACACGTGTTTGAATTGATTCTGATGTTTCGTCTTTTGTTTCAATTGTGAGATCTCGAAATGGCACGGCGGGAACCTCGATATGAAGGTCGATGCGGTCAAGCAAAGGGCCGGATACTTTGGAGCGATATCGTTGAATTGTTGTGGGAGTGCAAACGCAATTACGTTGCGGATCCGTAAAGTAGCCGCAGGGGCAAGGATTCATGGCGGCCACAAGCATGATCCGTGAAGGATAGGTCAATGAGGCGCTTGCGCGAGAAATTGTGACCTTGCCTTCTTCTAGTGGTTGCCGGAGGACTTCGAGTACGTTGCGTTTAAATTCGGGCAGCTCATCTAAAAAAAGGACTCCGTTGTGTGCCAAACTCACCTCTCCGGGGCGGGGGACTTGTCCTCCTCCGATTAAACCGGCATCGGAAATCGTATGATGGGGCGATCGGAAGGGGCGTGTGCGTAACAGGGGTTCACTCTCTGGCAGCAGTCCGACGACACTGTGGACTTGTGTGACCTCAAGGGATTCTTCAAAGTGCATGCGAGGTAAAATTGAGGGGAAGCGCTTGGCAAGCATTGTTTTTCCTGAGCCCGGCGGCCCGACCATGAGGATATTGTGTCCACCCGCTGCCGCAATTTCCAAAGCCCGCTTTGCGTGAGCCTGCCCTTTTACCTCTGAATAATCCTCGCTGTAACTGAGAGGCTCTGATAAAAGGTGAGGGATATTGACCGCAACCGGAGGAAGGTCGAGCCTGCCACTCGCGAACTCAATGACCTGGGGCAGGGTCTCCATGCCCAACACATGAATCCCTGCAACTACGGCCGCTTCAGCGCCATTTGCGGCGGGTAAAATGACGCCTTTTTTGCCTAAATGTTTGGCCAGAATGCCGATAGACAATGCGCCCTTAACGGGTTTTATTCGACCATCTAAAGAGAGTTCCCCTACAATTAAATATTGGTCCAGGGCTTCTTTTAGGATGACCCCTTCCGCACTTAAAATACCAAGTGCCATGGGAAGATCAAAAGCAGCACCTTCTTTTTTTAAGTCAGCAGGGGCTAAATTGATGGTAATTTTTTTTACGGGGAAATGAAATCCGGTGTTCTTTATCGCAGAACGGAGTCGATCCTTGCTTTCTTTGACGGCCAAGTCCGGAAGTCCGACAATAGAAAGCAGGGGAAGCCCTTGCGAGAGGTCAATTTCGACATCAATCAGGTGGGCTTCCACACCAAATAAAGCGGCACTGTTGATTCTGGCAAGCACGAAGCACCCTATGTTTTGGGGGAGATAAAAATACTAAAACCGGAGCCTGGCGCGTAAGCGGTCCTTAAGTTCGAGTAATCGGCTTTTATCCGGGGGATCACTCAGCCAGCGTCCAAGTTCCAGGGAAAAGGCTTCTTGTTCCATATCCAAGTTTAAACGAAAGGGATCTTTATTGGCGACACGCCCGATTAATCGACTTCTTCTGACTGGCGTTCCAATCAATATCCCGACTTTGTGTATTTGCCAGTTGGTTTGAAAGAAGCCTATTTGTTTGTCTTCAATGACGATATGGTCATAATACAAGAGGCTGGCTTCCAAAGAAGACTTCCAGGCTTGATCGTAAGGGACTGGGGACTCTGGAAGGGCCAGGCGGAGTGCGCGTTGCTGCACGCAGGCGAGCTGACTTAAAAAGAGGATAGAAAAGATTCCCAAGTGAAACCATTGTCGAAATGGACGGTGGTTTATCGAGATGACTTTACTTCGCATCGCTGTATTCTCACGCTTCTTCAGCACTATTTCTTAGGAATGAAGGTGTTGTTTTTCCTTCATGGCCATCGACCCAGTTATATAAGGCGGGTTCTTTTTCGGGACTTAAATATCCGATAAAGCGGACTCCAAATGAATTACCAGCAGGACCACGATGAACGGCTACAATTCTTCCGATAGTACGTTCTTTAAATGCTTTCTCTTTAAATTTTCCGGAGATATTGATCGTGACCATTTTGCCAAGTTCAAAGACAGCTGTGGTATGAAAAAGAAGGCCGCCAAAACTCATATTGCTCACTGTGACATCAACTGGGATTGTATCTTCCGTAGAAAGCTTTGCCTTCGCAGAAAATGGAACACGAATATGTTGCCTTTTATCAACCATAGCGTGACCTTATATCATATCTTTTTTCAAGAAACAAATGTCCGCTGTGATAATGTTTCGAATGACGATATATTGGGGGCATTATTTGATATTGTCCACATGTAGTATCTTGACTCGGATATCTTTAATCCTTGAAGCGGGTTTAATGAAGTGAAATTGGTGGCTCTTATCTAAGTAGTTGATTTTATTTAGTAAAATGTTGTGCCTTATTCTTATGCATTTTCATGAAGTCCTAATAAAATCAGGGGATTTAGAGGTAATGACTAAAGATATCCTCATGTTATACACAATTTCTGTGGAAAACGTTTGAAAGGCCTATTTTCCATAATTTGAACGTCCTGAAGTCTCTCTTTGAACTCGATCCCGACTTGCTGCGTGAAACAGGTCATCGTCGATATAGGTGACTGAGTAGGTTTGAACTGTATCTGTTTCGTCAATTTGAAGAATCATTCGCGTCGCACCGTCATCCCAGAACAAAAGGCGGACTCCCGTGAAGGAATTCACACGAGGCGGTCCATAAAGTTCTGTATTTTCATCAATTAAAACGTGCAGAACCTGACTGGATTTGGCGATGGGGAGATAGTTCATTTCAATACGAAAAAGCCTGTGATTGTAAAAATCAGCAAGGACTTTTGTCAGGGTTTCAGGGTAAGTGGACAGATCCATTTCATATCGATACTCATCTGAAAATTGACCAATGGCTTTTTCGGAGGCCTTGGCTTTAGTCGATTGCATAAAGGATTCGTGTGGCATATTGAGCTGAATGGGGCCATGTGCTCTTGGGATGGGTGCGGCCCCTTGAAAAATCGCGTGAATGGCAAAAAGATCGGTGGGCAGAAAGCATAGAAAAATAGGGAAAACGAGAAAAAAAATCCCCCGAAAAGTGGCCCTTATTGTGATTAAAACTGCCACTGCCTCAGCATTGCTGCGATAAAAACGATAATCATGCCTATGGCGAGGTTCATTTTAGCCTGAGGTAAGTTGAAGGCTTTTGAGGGATTTTCTTCGTCTACCGGGCGGATAAGGCTAAATACTGGAAATGCCGCCATGCCAACAACCAAAAAAATTTTGACTGCAAGCGCCGAGATATAACCGGGTGGAATGACCTCGTGCCCGGCGCGTCTAACGCCAAAGTTCATGCCTCCGGTCACGACGAGAACAATGAGGAAGAAAAGGGATATCTTGGTAAATCTCTTTGAAATTTTTAAAAGTGTTTCGTTTGAAGGGTCCCCTGGTTTGATAAATGGGCTTAAGACAAAAACTTGAAAGGCATTTCCGCCGATCCAAAAGATGACTGAGATAAGATGTAACCAATGGTTAACGACGGCAAAAGAGTTCATGAGTCCTCACAGGAAAATCAGGGTGGACGCGAGTAATAATTGTATCACTCAAGCGGTTTTTACATTTTTTTAGAAGTCGGATCCTTTAAATAGTCTTTCATCCGTTCAAGCATCTCTTCATCCATGAGACCAATGGTCCCCTTGGTTTCCATATAATCTTTGATGTCATCCAGGCGTTTTGCCGCTTCTGGATTATTTTGAAGCCGACGGATCTTTTCTTTTGCATCCTCAAAACCATCGAAGGTCATCTCGTTATAACCAAAGGTTCGTAACCGTTTCATGGCCTTCATCATGGCTTCGTTTCTAAAAGTGGTGAGATGTTCTGACCCAATGGTTGTCAGTCCCATTTTTCGGGCACGTCGCTCAGCCGCTTTTTTGATGCCGCTCCGGACAAAGTCAGGTGAAGTCATCAAGCGCTTTTCTGCCTCGACACTCCAGGTAATGTCACTTTTTGGGGAGTCCCATATTTGTGTGGCGGCGGCCAGATCGATTCGAGTAATGCCAAGGTCACGTGCCAAATCTTCCGCATCATTTTTCAGCATGTCCCGGACGAAGTCTCGCGCCATTTCAGGGGATTCTTCTATCTTTTGCTCAAGCCGAACTGTCGCGGCATCGGTCCATTCAATGCCAGACGGAGCCTTGTCTTCCTGAACGTCACCCAAGGCTTCAGCCTTTTTAAGCAGTGCCATATCGACTTCGAGGTGGCCTCGTTCAAGGGCGACTTCTTCCGCAATTTTTTTGATCATACCCCGCATAAACTCAGGGACGGTTTCAAGTCGTTCCTGCGCTTCGCGCGTCCAGGCGAGTGATTTTGTTTCAACCCCTGCGGCCATATGGGCAGCGCCTGTGCCTTCTGCGGCCATTGGGGTCATCATTTTATCTTTGAATTGGGCAAGAACATCCTCTGTGATGAGTGTGATGCCCAGCTCTGTTGCCTTTTTTTCAGAGAGGTTGCGGACCATTTTCCGCAAGAAAAAAGGGGCTTTTTTTAAGCGCGCTTCGGCCTCAGGCGTCCACGTAATCAATGATTCCTCTTTTTTTGATCCAAACATTTTAACCCTCTTATTTTTTGTCGGGTGCCGTGGATTCAGGCACGCCGCGTTCAAATTCTGTAAAATTGAAACGCCGACCCAGGCGTATCTCTGCCTGCTCTCGAACCGTTTGCATCACCTCTATTGTAATGAAATGAATGTTGTTCTCTTTTGCGTATCGCTCAACGCCGCTTGAGACCATGCCCCTTGCAAAGGATGGGAGTCCATTCAGTCGTTCTATGGAGGCCGCATCCCACTCCAGGGTCATCTTTACTTCCAAGCCAAAAGTTTGATCTGTCCCCAAGGTAATTTTTTCTCCGCCATATTGGCCGGGTTGATAATCACAGGCCGGATCTTCTGCTAAATAATCATCGTGTGCGGCATAGGCTCTGCAACGACACCCGCCACACATTTCTGAAAATTCACAGTCGCCGCAACGTCCGCCGAGCACAGGATCTCTGAGATCATTCAATACGGGCGATGTCTCCCAGATTTCATCAAAGGACTTCTCTCTCAGGTTGCCTGCGGTGACGGGCATATAAGGACAAGGGGTGATGTCGCCCGATGGGGTAATTCGGCAATAGTATTTTCCCGCCGGACAGCTTCCCTGTGCGTAATTTTTGAGTAGTGGAGAATTTGGGTCCAGTTCGTAGATCACTCGTCGGAAATGCGGTGCGCATTTTGCCCGGAGAATTAATCCGTGACTCTCTCCCGCTGGAGTGGTCCAGGGGTCGTCATAGGAGGTAAAAAGCGCGTTTTCTGTGGCTGTCGTTTGGGTTCCGACTCCTTGAGCACGGGCCAGATAGGTCAGAATTTCACGATATTGATTGGGGGTGATATCTACAATGCCTTCCCCTCGGCCGGTCTGAACAAGAAAGAAAAAGTTGAGAACCTTGGCCCCTAACTCTCTCGAAAGATCGATCATCTTGGGGATTTCAGAAACATTCCATTCCATTACACTCATATGGATTGAGAAATCCAGCCCCTGCTCCTTCAGATGACGCATCCCTCGGACGGCATTTTCCCAGGCATTGGGAAGCTGACGAAAACGGTCATGTTTTACCGGATCGACCGAGTCAAGGCTGATGGATGCTCCTTGCAGTCCACTTTCGCGCATTTTGCGGGCTTCGGTTTTTCCTAAGAGTACGCCGTTGGTTCCGAGCACGCAGGTAAAACCTTTATCTGAACCATATGCAGCAATATCAAAGATATCTTTTCTTACCAGGGGCTCGCCGCCGGTGAGAATCAGGAAGACATTGGGATTGACCTTTTCAATGTCATCCATCACCTTGAAACACTCTTCCGTCGTCAGGTCGCTGGAGATATCGGCATTCGGAAAACCGCTGATATAACAGTGCGTGCAAAAAAGGTTGCACCTTTGGGTCAAATTCCATGAAACGGAATAGGCTTGATAAGACATTAAAATCCCTGACTGCGCATGGTTTCAACCCAGCGCTCGGTCATTTCATTTAAGACTTCGAGTGAAATACGCGTAATTCCTTTTTCCTCGGCGGAGGCCTCTATTTCCTGAACAACCGTTCCTCTCACAAAGGAGGGAATGATGGAAATTCGAGAGACAGCGGCATCATCCCAAGTCAGGCGACGTTCCACTTTTTTAGAGACCTGAGCCCATTGGGTATACTTGTTGTTCACGACTGAAGGGTCGATTTCTCGAATGCCTTTTTTTCGGGCATCGGCTTCAATGCGCCAACGGGTCATTTCTCGCATGAATCCTTCCGGAATTTCTTCCAAAATAGCCTTCGCTGTTTCCGTCCAAACCATGGGGGAATCGTCTTTTAAATGACTTTCTTTGCGTTGTAGCTTTAATGAATATTCTCCTCCTGCGCCACAAAGAGAGCAATGTTCCGGCGAAACTTGTTCCGTGACAAGGCTGCAAACCATGCAGATAAAATAATCGATTGTTTCCTGCATTAACATGAAGCGGCTCTTTTTAGCATCACAAACAGGGCAGTGCTCCGGAATCTGGCTGGTCACATGTCCGCACATGCCGCAGAAGTGGAGGCGTTCTTTTTCTACGGTAATGGGTGCTTCATCTCCTGCCATTAACGCCATTTTCTTTTTAATGTCTGCCAGACTGGTTGCACCGGAAAGCACATCCTCCATCTCCTGTGTGGCCTTGGAGATCCCGGCTTCGGCCACTTCCAATGTAATGTGTTTGATGGTATTCGAGTAGGCATAATTCTCGATGTGTTGTCGTGTCGCATCCCGCATAAATCCTACGGGGACTCGCTCTAAACGGGCTTTGCCCTCATCACTCCAGGTAAATTGGGGTGTCGCAGGTTCGGACTTTCCAACAGCTGTTTGAATTTCTTCTTTTTTAGGTTGGTCTTGATTGGCTGCTCTCGAAATCGCTTTGGCTGCGATTTCCAGTCCTTCTTCAGCATCTTCATCCAGCCCTTTAAGCATCCGGATTGCAAACTCATTTGTAATGGTCGTAAATCCCATTTTTCGAGCTGTTTTTTCTACCTTTGCTTTTCCGCGTCGCCGTTCAAAGCCAGCGGGGATGGCCCGAAGGGTGTTTTTGGCATCTTCAGTCCAGTTGAGCGGTACGCCATCATAGCCCATCTCCTGAGAAAGTCCGCCTTCGGCTTTGGCTGCGGATTCAAAAAGGGACTTGTCCAGAAATTGAAAGGCTTCGCCGTCCGCGCTGCAGATCGGACAGGTGACCGGTTTTGATCCTTTGGCTGTGTACCCGCAATTGCTGCAAACATGGAAGTCTGCTTTCGATTTTTCTTCGTAGCTTTCGGCACGTTCCGTATCGCGGTCTTTCACGATGTCGGTCATCATGCCTGCAATGCCGCCACTTCGCAGACTTTCTGCCACTGCGTCATCGGCTTTCATTTTATTTCTGTCAATGCCTTTTTCATCCAGTACTTTTCCCATGTTCTTCATCATATCAATGGAGGACTGTGGCAGAATCTCGCCCATGGCCCCATCCACGACCGAGTTGGTGATGATGGAGTAGCCTTTTTCGACGGCATAACGGTAAACGGCTGTTTTGGCTACACCGCGTGCAAAAATCGGCACTTTTTCCATGCGTTTGGACGCTTCTTCTGTCCAAGCAACGGTGTATTCGGCGATGGCATCAATGGGTGGCATGTAGGTTTTATTGGAAATCAAGACATTACAGGGCGCCATTCGGACGAGGTTTTCCGAATTGCTGCCGATATCCATATCGCTGTCGGAGTGAACGCCGATGCGACCGACAACCAAGAGCCAGGGTTTTTCTTTTTTAATGTATTGAAGGACTTTTTCAAAGGGTTTTCCGTCGAGAAGCGAAGTGCTGATTTTGACGCCTTCGTCTTCGGCGAGCTTGGTACACACTTCAAGATGAGACTGATAAATTTTGGCCAAGCCGGAGTCGATCACGTCTTCATGCAGTTTTTCCTGCTCTTTAAAACGGAAGACTTTCCCGGCTTCTTCATTTAACACACCGGAAATGGAGTTAAACACCGCATAATGGTAATAAGGATCAAAGGCAGAAACGATATCAAGCGGAAGCTCGTAGGCCTTGGCCAGCGCGAGAGCAGTCTTAAAACCGCCAAAAGAATGATGGCTGCCATCAACGGCAACGACAATTTTTCTCAAGCTTTTAGGGACATCCGAGGTGGGCTCTTTTACCACAAAAATATCTGATTTTCGTACTCGACGGATTGTACGTTCGGTGACACTGCCGATCATGCTTTCTTTGACCGCGCCGACACCGAGAGCGCCTAAAATGACGAGATCATAACCATTTTTAATGATATCTTCGACCAGCACCTTGTAGTTTTTTCCCTCCAGGGAAACACGCTCCATGGGGACATTGCTCTCACTCGCTTTTTGATCAATGATATCAAGATAGGAATCTGTAATAATTTCTAAACCGCGTGTGATCAAAGAGTCATGTATCTTTCGTTGACGTTCCAGTTCGTTTTCGTCATGATATTCTTCAGGAAGCCCCGCTTCCATCTGTTTAAAACGTTTATCATGTAACTTGGCTGCGTAAGCATGGCTGCCAATGACCTTCGAACCAAACTGCTGGGCCAAAGCGATGCCAATTTCGATGGCCGTGTTCGAAAAATCCGAGTTGTCCACCGGAATATAGATTGATTTATACATTAGATTAAACTCCCCCTTTTATATCATTTGCCTCTAAATCAACACTGCATGTCGAGAAAAATTTCCGGATTATAGCACCCAATCCGGTTTTTTGACAAGCCCTTATTCCCGGCTCCTGGATGTGCTTTTTTGTTAGATTTTATGAAAGGTGTATGTTTGAAAGATTGGGGTGGCGTTCTTTATCAAGGAAAAGTTTTATCCTATCTTTAGTTTGGGGTATAACTTTTTAATTTGAGTGCTAAATTAAGGGTAGACTGATGGGCAAACGAGCAATTCCTGTCTTGTTGGTTCTCTATTTTACAGGGGTTCTTTCATCACAAGCAGAGGAAAAACTTCTTGCGGAAGAAGCACTTCCCACTCTGATGGATCCGATTGTCGTCACGGCATCGCGTTTACCCACCCCTTTATCCAAAACCCCAGCAAATACAACGATTATCACCCGTGAGGATATTGAAGCGCGGCAGCCTCGGACGACAATGGATTTGCTGACACAGGTTTCAGGGCTTCATGTGGATCAGCCGGGCGGACGCGGAGGCACAAGTTCTGTGTATCTTCGCGGAAGTGATCCGAATTTCACGGTGGTTTTTATCGACGGAATTAAGATGAATGACCCGACCAACAGCCGGGGCGGTTCTTTTGATTTTTCTAGCGTGGACCCAGCCAGTATTGAACGGATTGAAATTGTGCGCGGGCTGCTCTCTTCGGTTTATGGTTCTGATGCAATCGGCGGGGTGATTCATATCATTACGAGAGAAGGAACGGCTGCGCCTGAATCGACTGTGTCGCTGAGCGGTGGCACCCACGACGAGATGCATGCCGACATTGAAACACGCGGACCGCTGGGTAAGGTCGATTATGCCTTGCAATTTAGCTATGATGACGATGGTTCCCCCGTGGCAGGCAGTGACTTTGTGGGGAAGTCTTTCAATGGAAAACTCAGGTTTTCTCCCTCGAAGACGACATGGCTTAAACTGGTGTCGCGTTACAGCGAAAGCCGCGCGAAAAGTTTTCCTGATGACAGTGGCGGGCCTGAATTTTCCGTACTGAGAACTGTTGATGAGCGAGATATTTCAGAAAGTGCCATTGGATTAAGCTTCAGACAGGATCTCTCCCGGCTCTGGGCACATGAGCTGAACAGCAGTTTTTATTACCGAAAAGAAGCGGTTATTTCTCCCGGCGTTGCGCCAGGCGTGCGGGATTTTTTTGGCATTCCCGCAAACCGAACGGACAATCGTTTTGAACGATTAGATGTCGTATGGCATTCCATTTTTACTCCCTTGGCGTCTACACGGTTGAACTTGGGAGTGAATGCTCAGCTTGAAAAAGGGAAAAGCGAAGGTCGATTAGATTTAGGAGTCACTCAGCTTTCAAGCCAATTTGAAGACGAACGGACAATTGTGGGGCCGTTTTTTGAGGTCGAATATACGACCTCGGGCGGGGTGATTTTAGAAGGCGGACTTCGCGTGGATGCTGGGGAAGGTTTCGATGCTGAAGTCTCGCCTCGTGTCGGGATCTTATATCGCATTGATGCGACAAAAACAGTTTTGAGGGCGAATTGGGGTGAAGGCTTTAAACTGCCCAGTTTTTTTGCCTTAGGCCACCCGATTGTCGGCAATACGGAACTCGTGCCAGAGACAAGCCGGAGCACTGAAGTCGGTTTGACACAGCGTTTTTCAGAAAACCTGCAGGTGCGCGGGACTTATTTTCAGAACCGGTTTTTTAATTTGATTGATTTTGATGAAGGTCCACCGCCCAGGCTGGTTAATCGATCTGAAGTGAAAACGCGGGGATTTGAAATCGGATTTTCTTTTGAGCCCCACGATGTTCTTTTGATAGGCGGGCATGTGACCTATACAACATCAGAAATCGTGGGATCAGATGAAGTGCTGCGCAACCGGCCAAAGTGGCGCGGCGGACTTAAAACCCGCTTAAAACCGACAGAAACATTTTCGACCGAACTGGATTTATTGTACGTCGCCCGGGTTCATGATTCGTCGATTCCCACAGGCGACCGCATGTTAGGGGACTATGTGCGTGTCGATCTGGCCGCCGTATGGACGATGTCACGAAGATGGCGAGCTTCGTTGGTATTCGATAATGTGCTCGATACCGATTATGAAGAAGCTGTGGGTTTTTCAGCGCCAGGAGTCCGGGCCTATTTGGGTTTGCGTTACCTCATTGATTAGTTTTGGAAGGAGGTATAGAAAAAATTGCTATTACATTTGTATGCTACGTGGATGAAAAAAGAAGATGCGAGAAAGTTTGGAACAGAGGCGAAACACACAAAGGAATTGCGGAATCAGGTTGTGCCTTAGTGTGAAAATCCCTGAGTGCTTCATATCCGTGAAAACGGGCATCAAGGAGTTTGGATGTCTGGGTTCCCGTTTATGTGAGAATGAGCCCTTTAAATGATGATTCTATCTAAAGCAAACTGAGACACAATCTACAGTCGATAGGATTTGACTCCCTTTTTGTGGGGTGCTAAAATCCGCCACCTTTGACCCCTTATTTTAGAGGAGCACTTTTTGATGAATGATCGATTTTTGAAAGCCTGCCTTCGGCAGCCGGTGGATGCCACCCCGGTGTGGTTCATGCGGCAGGCGGGACGCTATATGAAGGCTTTTCGCGATATCCGGGCGAAACATTCTCTTTTGACTGTTTGCAAAACGCCGGAACTGGCTTGCGAAGTCACCTTGCAGCCGATCAACCGTTTCGACTTTGACGCGTCTATTATTTTCGCAGATATTTTACTTCCCCTGGAACCGATGGGGCTGAATCTCGAATTTGTCAAAGGGGAAGGCCCCTGCATTCATAACCCAATCCGTTCTGAAAAGGATGTGGATGCGCTGAAGCCGGTCGTACCACAGGAATCTCTGGCGTATGTAATGGAAGCCATCAAACTGGTGCGCGCCGAATTGAATGTACCCTTGATCGGTTTTGCAGGTGCGCCTTTTACTCTGGCAAGTTATATGATTGAAGGCGGATCGTCCCGAAATTATCTCGATACCAAAAAAATGATGTATGGTGCCCCCGATGTCTGGGATCGTCTCATGAAAAAACTCACCCGTGTGCTGGCAGATTATCTTTCGGCTCAGGTGGATGCAGGTGCGCAGGTGCTTCAGATTTTTGACAGCTGGATTGGCGCACTATCGCCGGGCGATTACCGGCGATATGTCTTTCCCCACATGAAGCGGCTTTTATCCGAACTGCACACCTTTGGCGTACCGGTCATTCATTTTGGTACAGGCACGGCCACGTTACTTCAAATGCAAAAGGAAGCGGGCGGCGATGTGATTGGTCTGGATTGGCGGGTGAATCTTGATGAAGCTTGGGCACTTTTGGGACATGATGTGGCAGTGCAGGGCAATCTCGACCCCCTGACTCTTTTTGCCCCGATTTCAGAGATTGAAAAACGCGTGGACGATATTGTGACACGCGTCGGAAAACGCCCCGGTCATATTTTTAATCTCGGTCACGGTATTTTGCCGGAAACACCGCTCGAAAGTGTCGAAGCGGTTATCCAGATGGTCCACGAAAAAAGCGCCAAGATTCTTGCCGCTTAGGAGTCTGTCGGACTTAGGCTGATTCTACTCCGGCAGCGGGAAATCGGCGCTTTTTTCTGATTTAATTCTACGATACGATCGAGTTTGTCTTATCTACCGATATCTAGGAATACTGGGATCGACCATCTGTGAATAGGCGTCGATGCCGCCGCTCAAATTCTTCACATCTTTAAAGCCGTTTTGGACAAGAATGCCGAGTGCGGCCTGGCTTCTCATTCCATGGTGGCACAAAGTGACATAGGATTTTTCCGAATCCAGCTCGCCGATTCGTGCCTGAAGTTCGCCAAGCGGAATGAGGATAGAGTCCGGGATTTTAGCGGTTTGATATTCCACGGGCTCTCGTACATCTAAAATGATAAACGATTCTCCCGCGTCTCTATTTTGCTTTACTTCGATCGGTGAAATTTGATCCTCTCTCACACGTTCCTCCTTAAACTGTTTAAAATGAAATCAATCAAGTGCATTGATCATAATCTGCGTGATTCTCATTCGTCAAACTGATTATTTAAAAATGAGTTGTTCTCCATTTTTGTTACTCGTTTTTGACTTTATCGTGCCCTTTTCACTGTGAAAACCGAATTTATAACGTAATCACCTGATCGGGCATATTTCCTGACAAGGCTTCATACAGGTTTGGGAAACAGCCGATGACCGCGCCTTCGACCAGTTTGCCGTCGATATTGCGTTCGTAACAACACTGGTCGCAGCCCATGAGTAACATCCCTTTTTCTTTGGCGAGTTTTGCCAGGCGTTCGCCGATGGGGTCGCCCTTGACGAGTACATAATTGTTATCCTCGAAAAAAAACATGCCGACAACGTCCACGCCATGCGCGTTCTGTTCGAGTTGTGGCAGAATCATTTTCCCGAGTTTGTAAGAGACCGTGTGGCCTTGTGTCGTAAAGATATAAGCGACTTTCATGAACTCTCCTTTATTAAGATGAATAGGTGATTGAAGTTTTGTTTTATAACACGAAAGCAACACGAAATCTTCCATATAAACACGGTCTTCTCTTTAGAGTGTGAGTCCTGAGGGGATTTCGTTGCCCGCATCTCTCACACCTTTTTTGATCTTCACCCTGGAAAACAGGATAAGTCCGAGCACAAAAAAGATGATCAGGGAAAAGAGGGCGATTCGATAACTCTCCGTGAATTGCAGCGCAAGACCAAAAAGCAGTGGGCCAATCCAGCTTGTGCCGCGTTCGCTGATTTCATACAGACCGAAGTATTCCGCTTCCTGCCCTTTGGGGATCATCAAGGAATAAAGCGAGCGGCTAAGCGCCTGGCTGCCGCCCAGCACAATCGCAATGACAGCGGCCAATATAAAAAACTGCTGTTCTGTTTTTAAAAAGGCATAGGCGTAAATGAGTGTCCCGCTCCAGATCACGAGACTGAGCATAATGGCCCGCTTTGTGGTGATGATCCGCGCGAGGGTGTTGAATAAAATCGCCCCGAAAAAGGCAACAAATTGCACCATTAAAATAACGGTGGTGAGCGTGGCGATGGGAAGGCCCAGTTCCTCTTGCCCGAATTGAGAAGAGAGGGCGATGACTGTCTGGATGCCGTCGTTGTAGAGCAGGTAGGCCGCGAGAAAGAGAAAGGTTTGTGGGTATTTTCGGGTATTGCTCAGGGTGTGTCGGAGCTGTTTAAAGCCCGCAGTGAAAATATGTTCTCCCGGCTTTAAGTGTTTAATGGGCTGCCGGGTGCGCAGGCTGGCGAGTGGAATGAGCGTGAAGACGGCCCACCAAAGCCCGGCGGAGCCGAGGCAGATCCGGACGGCCTCTCCCGTGGTGAGCCCAAGGCTTTCCGCTCGCGAGAAGATCAGCAGGTTCATGGCGAGCAGCAGTCCGCCACCGAGATAGCCCAGGGCCCAGCCTTTTGAGGAGACGGCATTTCGTTCTTCAGCGCTTGAAATTTCTGGCAAAAAGGCATTGTAAAAAACGATGGAGGCTCCAAAACTGAGGTTCGCAATGAGGAAAAGTGAGCCCCCGAAGAGGTAGCGGGTGCCGTCGAGAAAAAACAGGGCCATTGTTGAAAATGCGCCGAGATAGGCAAAAACGCCGAGCATCATTTTTTTACGATGCGAGTAGTCCGCAATCGCGCCCAGTATGGGCAGGGTAAAGACTTGCAGGAGCACTGAAAGTGAGACGACGTAAGGGAAAAAAGCGCCTGCTTTAATTTCAAAACCAAAGGGATGCACAAAGCCATAGGCATCGGCGGCCGCTTTTGTGACAGAGGTAAGGTAAGGGCCTAAAAATACCGTGACGACGGTTGTTGCAAAGGCGGAGTTGGCCCAGTCATAAAAATACCAGCCCCTTTGTTCGCGGCGATGTGAATGAGATGAATCTGGGTTTGATGGTGTGGGCATTCAGGTATTCCTGGAATTGGATGCCCTGTTTTAACATACTTGTTCTTGAAAGTGGAATGTCCATGAATGGATGTCTTGAAAAGTGAAGCGAGGACTGTTTTGATTTGTCCGGTCTCAGCATCGCTTTTCCCTGGGGGGGGGTAGGGGGTGGGAGAAACGGAAAAAGACGATGCTGAAACCGGAACAGCGGGGTATCACGCCTGGGTAGAACGACGCCCGCTTCCAGGGGTAGGGAGTCGGGAGAAACGGAAGTGAGCGCCGTTCTATCACCAATCGGATACGCGTTATTTATGTTTTAAAAATGGATGCGTTTAATCTGCATACTCCTTTTTTTAGCCATACAAAAATGAGGACTCCGATCAAGGACAGCATGGCTGCCGCATCACCCGGCGTGGGAGGGTCTCCCCCCCCCGGACGAATCATCCCGCATCCGCCACCACCTGAAGTGGCCGCGCCTGATGTGGTATTGCTTGCAGCATTCTTTGTGATGGCCGAGACAAAGACCGTGCTCTGGAAATTGCCGCTGTCGTCATAGGATGCGGCCAGATAAAAATAAGTGGATCCATCGGCAAGTCCGGTGTGTGTCGTGCTGATGCCTGCTGAAGGAGCTCCGCTAATATCCCCTAAAAGCTGCCCATCATTGATATCCGTGGGGAAACGATCCGTTCGATATCGAATGCGGACACCGACAAAATCGCTGTCTTCTGGATTGATCCACGAGAGTGCGACCTGCCGACTTCCTCCGACTGCTGTAAAGGATTGGATATCGCCCGGAGGTGTGGTATCTCCTGTTTCCGCTGCGGCGGTTTGAAAGCTTGCATCACTTGTTGTCGAGAGATTGCCGCTGCCATCCGTACTCTTTACCCTGAAGTGGTAAGACGTGTTCTCAGTAAGTCCGGTGATGATTTGGTTGTGGCTCATCTGCAAGGTTTCATTCTTTGTTGTACTTGCGCCGTAGGAAGCGCTTGGCCCAAATTCTATCTGAGAGGTGGCCGGTTCATCTGTTGTCCAGGTCAGCGTTGCATTGCTTGCCGAAATATTCTGAACGGTGACGCTTGAAATAACGGGTCCGGTGTTGTCGGAAGCCACACCCGTGGTGAACGTCTTGTCTCCTGACATGGCGGTGTTGCCGGTTCCGTCCTGACTGGTGACACGATAATGGATCGTGGTCGCCGGGCTTAAGCCGGATAAGGTCTGGCTATGACTCGTGACCAATGTGTTGCTGATTGTTGTCGTCGAGCCGTAGGCGTTTGTGATGCCGTATTCAACCTTTGATGTGGCGGCTTCGTCGGTTGTCCAGGTGATGATCGCACCGGTGCTGCTGATGTTGCTGGCAGTGACCGTTGAAATGACGGGGGCTGTGCTATCGGGATTTGAAGTTGTGGTAAAGCTGTTGTTGCCCGATATGGCAGTATTGCCTGCCGCATCTGTACTGACCACACGGTATTGATATGTGGTGGCATCGCTTAACCCACTGAGGGTGCGGCTATGGCTGCCGACATAGGTTGTGCCAATGGAAGAAGATGATCCATAAGCCGTTGTTGTGCCGTATTCAACGGTTGATGTGGCACCTTCGTTCGTTGTCCAGGTCACGACCGCAGACGATGCATTGATATTGCTGACGGCGATGCCGGAGATAACAGGCTCGGTCGTATCCGCAGGGCTTTGTGTTGTAAAAGTATTGTCTCCAGAGCTTGCCAGGTTGTTTGCGGCATCCCGGCTGAGCACTCTGTAATGATATGTCGTGGAAGCTAAAAGCCCGTTCAGGTTTTGGCTGTGCGATGTAAGAAGGTTGCTGTCTAAGCTTGAAAGTGCGCCATAGGATGTTGTCGTTCCATACTCGATCCGGGTGTCTGAGGCCTCATCCGTTGTCCAGCTGATGGTTGCGCCTGTGGCGCTCACGCTGGTACTGGTAATACCTGAAATAGCCGGCGGAGTGGTATCGGGCGGGGTCAATGTTGTGAAGGTGTTATCTCCGGATGTTGCGAGGTTTCCCGCCGCATCACGACTTAAAACACGGTAATGATAAAGGGTTGAAGCTGAAAGTCCGCTGAGAGTGCCGTTGTGTGATGTCAGCAGTGTTGAATCTGCTGTGGTGGAAGAGTCGTAAGAAGTGCTTGTGCCATATTGAATTTGTGTGTCTGAGGCTTCATCCGTTGTCCAGGAGATATTCGCGCTACTGGTTGTGATGCTGCCTGCAGCGGTTCCTGAAATGACGGGGGCTGTCGTATCCGTGCTTGGAAAGCTTTTATTAACTTCGGAAGAAAATCCGCTTTCGTTTCCTGATGTATCGTACGCCGTCACGGCAAAATAGTATGTTGTGCCGCTCCCTAGCCCGGAAAGGCTATGCGTGGTGGTATCTCCAACATCAATGGGTAAGCCGTAACTTCCTGATGAAGTCCCATAATAGACTTTATAGCCGGAAAGGTCGGACTCTGTATTTGGATTCCATGTCAAAGTTGCATTTTCGGCAAAGGCCAGTGTATTCAGAGTGGAGAGGATGATGAGCGCGAGAGTCCATCCGGGTTTGATTTTTTTAGAAGGCCACAGGCGTATGTGAGATAAAACCATTGAAGAAGACTTAATGGCATAAGATAAAATTGAATTCATTCAAGACCCTCCATGTTGAATAGAGACCGCCAAAGTCCTTTGGCGGCCCGGCCGGCATGGAGATCAAAGCGTAGAATATCGATTCGAGATGCGCTTTTTTGATCGCCTCCTTTAGCCCCGCTGCTCTGCGTCCCCAGTTTTCACTGGGTTTGCTCTTAGCAAAGGTTTTGATGCGATGTTCGTATTGAGGGGGATTAACGCAAGGGCGGTGCCAACCTTTTATGAGCGGTCTCACGTTTTAGAAAAGGGCTTGCTAGACGAACCTAAAATGAGAAGATGTATTGAATAAATTTAAATTATATTTATTTATTACAAGTTAATCGTGGGCAGTTTCTTCAGGTGTCTTGAGGCGGTTTAGGTAGCGCACTACAGAGTGACTATGAAAATGTATTCCGTATTGCGCGGATAAAGGGGGATTCCGAGGGTTTGCCTCTACTTAAAATAACGCCTGTTTTCGGGGCATTTGAAAAACCCGGAACACTGGACGACAAGGGGCATGGCCCGGGGCTTTTTGTTTTGTTTCTATTTGTTTTAAAGATAGTGCCCTTGATATTGTGAGGGTTCTTTTTCGCTTTCTGTCATGATTTTGATCGGGCCGAATTTTTCTTCATAACGACGAATATTTTCCTGCAAGGCGGCGAGAAGTCTTTTGGTCTGTATCGGGTTGGAGAGAATCCGTGCCCGAACCTTGGCTTTTGGGGCTTGTGGCTGTATAAAAACAAAATCCAGAATAAATTCGGTTTCATTATGGGCCATGAGGGTCAGGTTGCTGTAGATGCCCTGTGAGGTGGCTTCATCGATTTCTATCTGAATTTGAACGGGTTCCTGTTTTGACATGGATCTCCTTTTTCCGAATAAAAATGCTGTCCGGTGGTTTAAATGGATGATTTCAAGATCCCCTTTACTACTGAAAAATGAAGCTGAAGTCAAACCCCCTGAGCATGAGCGAATGTTCGTTTTTAGAAATGTAGGCCGAGCGCTTGACCTATTGTTTTTCTGAAGCTAAAGTAAGCGCTATTATTGATGCCGAATGCCTTGTCCAAAAAATTTGATCTGATTGTTGTCGGTGCCGGCGTCGGGGGCTTGATTCTCTCGTTGCTTATGGCCCGGAAAGGCTTCCGGGTTGCTGTCCTGGATCAACAGGCACACCCTATGCCTTTGCCGCGTGGGGAGATTCTTCAACCCAACGGCTTGAACATTCTTGCTCAACTGGGTTTGCTGGAAGCGCTCTTAAAGTCAGATGTTCATTTCAACAAAAAGGTGCATTTTCATCAGTCGTCCGGTGCACATCTTTGCACAATAGACTATATGAGACTGCCGTTACCGTACCCATATTCGGTGGTTCTGCTTCCGGCGATACTTCAAGAGATTTTGCTCGACGCCCTCGCTGCTTCGCCGAGGATAGAAACTTTTTGGGGGACTTCCTTTAAGGGCCTTATAAAAAAGGATAATTGCATTGTCGGGCTTGAAGCCATGCAAGCGGAATCTCCTGTTACATTTGAGTGTTCTATCGTAGCGGGTGCAGATGGTGCGGGTTCTCGCGTCCGTGCTGCTTTTCAGGTTGCGCATCGGACTCACGCCTATGAGGATGGATATATTACGATGGTTGTGGATCGCCCGCCAGGCTTTCAGGAAGATTCGCGGTATTATCTCGGAAAAGGGACGATTTTTGGAGCTTTCCCGGTTTCAGATACAAAGGTGTACCTTTTTTATATGATTCCGACGCATCAGATCGCAGCAGTCAAAAACCGCGGGATTGATGATCTTAAATTAGCGATATTTTCGCTAAACCCGGAGATTGAAATCATGTTTGGGGGCCCGCTTCAGGCTGTGTCTGGCTGGGAGCAAACGGCCTATATGCGGTGTTTTCGGGTGAGATGTGACCAATGGGCGGTGGATGGGGGCGTATTATTGGGTGACGCCGCACATGCCATGAATCCGCATGTCGCCCAGGGTAGAAATTCCGCGATGGCGGATGCTGTATTGCTTGCCGATGTCTTGGAAGACTGTTTTCAGCAAGGTGATTTTTCACAAAACAAGCTGAGACGATATGAACAGGCCCGCCGGGTCGAGATTGAGAAGCTTCAGTCGCTTGGGGACGAAATGGTCTTTTTTTGGAACAGTACTTCGCCCGTCCTGCTTTGGCTGAGAGACCGCGTTTTTAAAAAGGTCGAGCGGAAACCGCATTTACATGATAAATTGTTAAAAACGGTTGCGGGGATTGATGTCAGTCCCTTTAACCTGATAGATCGCTTGAGTGCGGTCTGCCTGTAAAAAATCTGACTGGATGGACTCACCATTTATTGATAAGTTTATCCAATTTACCTATAGTTCTTGAAATGATGTCTTGGAGGCGTTTATGAATATTGCAATCATCGGAAGTGGATATGTCGGTTTGGTCACGGGTGCCTGTTTTGCTGAATTAGGTGTGAATGTCGTTTGTGTTGATAAAGAAAAAGAAAAGATTGAGAACTTAAAAAAGGGCGTAATTCCGATCTACGAGCCGGGCTTAGAGGAGCTTGTGAAAAACAATGTTGCTGCCGGGCGGCTTTCTTTTACGACAGACTTAGGCGAGGCGATTCGGGAATCTCTGGTTATTTTTATTGCGGTGGGTACGCCGCCGCGAGGGGATGGTTTTGCCGACCTTTCTCATGTGGAGAAGGTTGCCGAGACGATTGCGGAAACGATGAATGGTTACAAGGTGATTGTGACAAAAAGCACTGTTCCGGTGGGAACCGGAGAACGACTTCGGGAAATTATCGGAAGTGGTCTTAAGGAACATTTCGATTTTGACATTGTGTCCAATCCAGAGTTTTTGAGGGAAGGATCAGCCATTGAGGATTTCCTTCATCCGAATCGCGTGGTGATCGGAACCAGTGGTCAGCAGGCGGCTGCGATCATGAAAGATCTCTATCGTCCGCTTTATCTCATCGAAACCCCGATGCTGATTACGGATGTCAAAACGGCAGAAATGGTCAAGTACGCTTCAAATGCCTTTTTAGCGACAAAAATATCCTTTATTAATGAAGTCGCGAATCTCTGTGATGCCGTGGGGGCCAATGTTCAGGATGTGGCGAAGGGTATGGGGCTGGATCGTCGTATCGGCCCGAAGTTTTTACACCCAGGCCCGGGATATGGGGGATCTTGTTTTCCTAAGGATGTATCGGCCTTGTCCAAGATCGCAAAAAATAATGGGTATGACTTTAATATCATTGATGCGGTGATGGCTGTGAATCAAAACCAGAGAAAACGAATGGTTGATAAAATTAAACAGGCCGTGGGGAATTTGAAAGGAAAACGTCTGGCTGTGATTGGTCTCTCATTTAAACCCAATACGGATGATATGCGTGATGCACCCTCAATAGAGATTATTCAAGCGCTTCAAAAAATGGGGGCCCAGATTGTGGCGTGTGACCCCGCCGCGATTCATGAAGCAAAGAAGGTCTTGTCCGGGGTGACTTTTGTGGAGGATCCGTATGAAGCGATTGAGGGCTCGGATGCGATGATTTTGATGACGGAGTGGAACCCGTATCGAAATCTTGACCTTCAACGTATAAAAAAGGGGCTTAACGCTCCGATTATGATTGATCTTCGAAATATCTATCACCCGCAGCAGATGATCGATTTGGGGTTTCAGTATGTGAGTGTGGGGCGTCCTGTTTCACATCCCTCTTTGAACGAGTCTAAAAAATGAAGATTCTCAGGCGATTCTCCCCATTACTGCTTCCTCTTGTGCTCGTATTTGTTGCGAGCCTTTTTCTGCAATCCTGTACGTCCAAGGAGGATAAGATCAAGGGGCATTATGAGCGTGGCCTTCAGTATTCAAAAGAAGAGAAGTTGGATGAGGCTTCTATTGAGTTTCGAAACGCCATTCAGCTTTCCCCGGATTATGCGGACGCAAAATACGAGCTTGCAAAAATTTATATGGAAAAAGGGGAAACCGCCAACCTGAGGAATGCCTTCAAATTGTTAAATGAGGTAGTTGCAGTCAAGCCGGACCTTATTGATGCACAGGTGTGGCTGGGGCTTTTTTACTTTATGTCCAATGACTATAAACATGCAAAAGAAAAGTCGGATCTTGTCCTTTCCAAAGAACCCAATAACAAAGATGCGCTGCTGATTCGTACCCGAATTGATGTCAGGGAAGCGCAGTATGATTCGGCAGTGAAGGGTTTTGAAAAACTGTTGTCCCTTGATCCCGATGTGCTTGCATTTTACTACGAATTTGCAGATCTCCATGTCGTGAGAAAAGATTTTGTGGCTGCGGAATCGCTTCTCAAAAAAGCATTGGACAAAGAACCGGATAATGCAGTGACCTATTCAGGGCTTGGCCGGTTTTATCATATGAGGGGAGATCTTCAAAAAGCGGAGGATTTTTACCAAAAAGCCATTTCACTGGCCCCGGATAATGCAAGCCTGTATTTGCCCTTGGCAAACTTTTATCAGAATGAAAAACGTGTTGATGATGCAGAACGTATTCTGGTCGAAGCCACAAAGGTTGATGGGAAAGATCCCAAACCCTACATGGTCTTGGGCGAATTTTATGCAATTCAAAAACGTCTGGGCCAGGCTGAAACGGCCCTTTTAAAAGCCAAGGCGCTTGAGGCAGATGGAAATGAAAGCCAGAAACGACTTGTGCAGTTGTATCTGATGCAGGGGAAAAAGGAAGAATTAAGCGCTTCGATTGAGGGGATTCTCGAAAAATCGCCAAAAGATCCTGACGGCTTGTATTTCAAGGGGCGTCTTTTGCTTTCGAGGGGTGATGTGTCTCCCGCCGGAGATCTTTTCCGTGAAGTTATACAAATCAATCCGGACTATCCAACGATCCATTTTTACCTGGCCCAAATTCATGTACTTCAAAACGAGATTCAGCAAGCGAGAACCGAACTGATTGAAGCGGTAAAGCGTGAACCGAATCATGTGCCTGCCCGCTTGTCTCTTGCGGAAATCTACCTGCGCTCCCGTTCATTTGAGTTGGTGATGGAGGAAGTTAATCCCGTACTTAAAGTCGATCCGGAAAATATGAAAGCTCATATTCTAAAGGGGGACGCTGCAATGGGCCTGGGTCAAGGAGAGCAAGGCGAAACCCATTATCTGAATGCAATCAGGTCTCATCCGGAAGATCCCACGGGTCATTTTCGGATGGGTCTTTTGCGACTATCGCAGAATAGAAGTGCGGACGCGATGGCTTTTTTTGAAAAAACACTTTCTTTAAACCCCAATTTACTTGATCCGCTTTCCAGAATTATTGGGATCAAATTAAGGGATAAAGATCTTAAAGGCGCAATTCTCAGGGTAAGTCAGCAGATCAAGCGTGTGCCAGAAAATGGTCTTTTTTATCGATTGAGAGGCAGACTTTATTCGGGAAATAACGCCGATGATCTTGCCGTGATTGATTATAAAAAGGCGATTACCTTGAATCCGGATGATCTTGCGGCGTATCTGGATCTTGGCAACCTCTACGGTCGTCAAAAAAAGTATACACAAGCCATCAAGGAGCTAGACGATGGGATTCAGAAAAATCCGAACCTTCCGCAACCGTATATGCTAAAGGGGGTTATTTACGAAGCGCAGGCGCAGTATGAAAAAGCGCAGGCACAGTATGAAAAGGTGCTGGAACTTAACCCTAAATTTGCACCTGCGGCAAATAACTTGGCGTGGATTTATGCAGAACGAGGCGGAAACATTGATCAAGCGCTTTCTCTGGCCCGAATCGCTAAGGAACAATTTCCTGACGATCCGAGTATATCGGATACGCTCGGATGGATTTATTATAAAAAGAATGCCTTTTTGAAGGCGATTTCTCTTTTGGAGGAAAGTGCCGAAAAATTGCCGAAAAACGCCGTGATTCATTATCACCTGGGAATGGCGTATGCCAAAGAGGGAAAGACAGAACAGGCCCGGGTCGCATTGACTGACGCGTTGAAACTGGACCCGAAGTTTCCCGGCGCTGAGGAAGCGGAAGCGACACTCAAATCCTTATCCTAATTTATCTTAAATCACCAAAGTTGTATAAGTCGAACGCGTGAAGAATCTATCTCAGTTGCGAAAAGAAAAGTTGATTCAGAAAATCCTGGGAATTGATTCGTTCAGTAAAGGGCTGAGTGAGTTTGTCGGCGGAATTTTTTCTGTTCTTCAGGAAGAGGTCGCTTTTCATGTGGGATGGTTTTTTTTAGTTGATTCAGCCACTCTGAAGCGAGTGGAAAATAGTCTCCAGTTTTGGGCCGATTCTTCTTCTGAGACGGAAACAGGTCCACTTTTTCTGGATGACGGCTTATTCCCGAGTGTCCATGATTTTGATCAACAAGGGATTGTGTTACTTCGAGGGGAAGAGTGGTGGAGCAATGCTCAGTTTAGCCATCATGCGTTATATCAAAAAACCCTGAAACCGGAAAAACTCTTTTTTTCTTTAATTGCACTTGTATTCGATGCCGAAAAAAAATGCCTTGGGTACTTTGTTCTCTGGAAAAAAAGAAGTAAACGGCGATTTTCTGATAAAGAGATGATCTTGATTTCTGGGGTGCTTCCTGCAATAGGTCTTGCATTAAAGGACCATCTTTCTAAAAAAGTGACTCAAGCGGGAGGGCTGTCTAGCGGGATGGAGCCACGATTACTGGGTCCGCTTGAAAAGGTTTCAGGCATCGGAGAAGAAGAACTCTATTCTTTGATCAGGCGGCGTGCCCAGCCAGGTATCCTTATTTTGGATCATGTCGGTAATGTACTGTACTTGAATCATGATGGGAAGGTTTTTTTGAAAGGTTTAACAGCAAAGTCACGCTCATTCGGCTTGAGTGGAGATGGCAAAGGGAGCAGAGATAATGATCACGATGAACATAAAAAGGCTAAGGGTGTCGTGTTGCCTGAAATTGTGAGTCAACTCTATACGCATTTTTCCAAGATGATTCGACTTCGAGGAGAAGAGTCAGGGACCGCAATGCCAACTGTGAACCGAATTTGTATTCATGATGGGATGGTGTATCTCCTTAGGGCACTCTTGTTACAACAACCGCAAAATGCCCAGGAGCAGTCCCATTTTATGATTTTGATTGAGAAGGTCTCGCAAGGGGTACGTATGGATCAGATTGACTGGAGTATCAAATTGACCCCGAGGGAAAGTGAAGTGGTTCAATTGTTGCTCGAAGGAAAAACAAACAAGGAAGTCGCTGTTTGTATCGATATTGGTGAGTATACGGTCAAGGACCACATAAAACGAATTATGAAGAAGCTTGAAGTCTCGACTCGGGCAGGCATTGTTGCAAAAGTGTTACAACATCATTTTCCATCCTAAAATTCAGAAGTTTATCTTTCATGTTAAGTAAATGTTAAGTGATTGTTAATTCGGATGTTTTGCCTACCCCCCTCTTTCGAGGGGCTTGACGTTCTCGTCCTCTTCCCCTAAAGTAAGAGTCAGAATTTTTCAAAGAATCATTATTTTATATGACTCGAAAATAATGATTCTTTTCGCAAGAGAAAAGGCGGTTTATAAACATAACTTTTTTAGAAGCAATGGTGGTTTTTTGGGAGGCATGATGAAGACAGGGCGGTTTATTCTCTTAATTTTTTTAGCAGGGTCTTTCTTGTTGAGCGCTTGTGGAGTGGTTCGCGTTTTGCCCAATACACAGAGTGGACGTACTTTGGGTCAATCCGAAAAATCAAGCGAGAATATGGTGGCTTCCATATCCCCTTCCCTCCCCTCGGACTCACTTGATATTGATCCATCGGACTATGTCCTCGGGGCGGAAGATCTGATTGAGGTCTCGGTGTGGAAGAATCCTGATCTGTCCAGCACTGTGTTTGTTCGTCCCGACGGTAAAATTTCATTGCCTCTCATTGGCGATTTACAGGCGGCCGGACTCACAACGATTGAGCTGAGAGACTCCATTAAGGTTCTTTTAAGGAGATATAAAAAGACCCCTGAAGTTTCAGTGATTGTTCGGGAGATCAATAGTTTCTCGATTTTCTTTGTGGGAGAAGTGGTTAAGCCTGGAAAGATTTTACTAAAGAGTGAGACCAGTTTTCTTCAGGCGATGACTCTGGTGGGCGGATTTACAGAATTTGCCAGTGTTAAGAAAATTGTTTTATTAAGAAGAGAAAACGGCCAGGAGCAGCGGATCAGGATTAACTACAAAGATATCGTCAGTGGTGACAATCCGGATGGTAATATTATGCTAAAACGAGGCGATACGATACTGGTTCCCTAAACTAGTGTAGTGTCCTAAACTGATAGACTATTATGGTGGTTGATGTTATTATACCGAACAACTATTATAAATGAGAGAGTCGGGATGAAAGTCGCAGCCAAGATTTCATTGTCATTGGAAGAGCAACAACAGTTAAAGA
>JAJDBT010000076.1 GCA_029261215.1 Nitrospirota bacterium
TTCATAGCGGCTGCTGGTCTGACTTGAGGCTTGATCCGCAAAGATCGACGGGCTGACCCTTTTTAATTGATCATCGTCTAAAACCTGTAAACCTTTAAAACCGTATGCGCGATTCATATTCATGTTTTATTTCTCCTTTGTGGTGGGTGGGTTGTTGCTCTGTTTTGAAAGCATCTGATTCATGACCAGATCCCCGGCGAACTTTCGAAATGCTTTTTCTTCTGTAAAAAGGGGGCGTTTCCCGTCGTGAGTAATCACGCCTAAACGATGGGGATAAGGCACGATCCGAAACCCTTTAAAGCCTGAAAAGATGGATGCGAAAAACCGGACGGTATCGAGTGACATGATGATTGCTCCTGTACGTGAATGGCCTTAAAAACAATTTTTTCCGCCTTCAAAAGAGCTAGGGGGAAAAAATTGCTTGAGATGTTCAAACGACGAAATGACATCGAATCGTCCGGGGCCTTGCGGGGGTCTGTGACTGAATGCATCAACCAAGGCACTGCGGCCGCTTGACCGGCTTCCTTTAAATTTCGGCCACCTTTGGTCTTTGATCTTGAGGGGTCGGGGAGAGGACTTTGTTTAAAGCATGTTGTTTTCACCCCTCAGATGAGGGGATTGCGTATTCCGGCTGGGAATGTTATTTAAAAGTGATCTTTTTATTTCTATGCGACTTGAGGGGGCTTGGTGATGGCGACGTTTGACCAGCGTGGACAGCATGTGAGGTATCAATACAATGCAGAGACCATTCATTTTGGCTCGGTTCAAAACACGACAGATGTTGTTGAAGCGCTTAAACAGCTACAGAAGGAATTACACCGGGCCATTGATCAAAAAGTCTTGGTAGGGGTGGCCGCAATCGATGCGGACGATGCCATGAAAAAAGCCTTGGCACAGGCTGAAAACCCCGCAACTGTAAAAAGCACCTTGCTTGAACATCTCAGCAAAGCGGCAGGGCTTGTCAGTGGGATCTCCGGACTGGCCGGGGCCTTTAGCGAAGCGATCAAAACGGTCGGTCAATTCTTCTAGGAAATCGAAGGCATGTCATGACGGACTTTGATCAGCGCAACCAGAAAGTCGATACGCAATACAACGCCGAGACCATCATATTCAATGCGGACGAATCGGCGAAGGAACTTGTTGAAGACTATAAAAAACAACTCAATTCGGCCGAAGAAAGAGAAACCTTTTATCAAGACCAGATCAAAGCCCTGACCGAAGCCATTACCGCCATTCCGAAACAAACGCAGATTCCCAATGCAAAAGTGCGCATTGAAGAAGCCTTAAAAGCCATTGGAAACAAAGACACCGCTGAGGCCGAGGCCATTTTTCAGGAGGTCATTGATCAAAAATCTGCCCAAGGGTTGTCCGCTAATCGGGAAGCGGCAGAGGCGGCCCGACATCTTGGGGCCTTGGCTTTTCTGCATGACACAAAAAAAGCCCTCAAAGCCTATGAACAAGCCGTGGCCCTTGATCCTGAAAATCCAGACGGCTGGAATGAACTCGGTCACTTGCGGGGGCGATTGGGAGACTTAAGCGGATCGGAGGCCGTCTATCAAAAGATATTGGTGATCGGCCTGAGTACAAACGATCGTGGTTGGGAGTCGGTTGCCTATGGCAACCTAGGGAACGTCTATCAGACACTCGGAGAGCTGGATCGCGCGGTCGAGATGTATGAAAAAGCCCTTGAAATCCACACCGCCCTCGGACACCAAGAAGGTTTAGCCAACAATTACGGCAACCTGGGCATCGTCTATCAGACACACGGAGAGCTGGATCGCGCCGTCGAGATGTTTGAAAAAGCCCTTGAAATCCACACCGCCCTCGGACGCCAAGCAGGTTTGGCCAACAATTACACCAACCTGGGGGTCGTCTATCAGAAACGCGGGGAGCTGGATCGCGCGGTCGAGATGCATGAAAAAGCCCTTGAAATTGACACCGTCCTCGGACGCCAAGAAGGTTTAGCCAACAATTACACCAACCTGGGCATCGTCTATCAGAAACGCGGGGAGCTGGATCGCGCGGTCGAGATGCATGAAAAAGCCCTTGAAATTGACACCGTCCTCGGACGCCAAGAAGGTTTAGCCAACAATTACGGCAACCTGGGCATCGTCTACCAGACACACGGAGAGCTGGATCGCGCGGGCGAGATGTATGAAAAAGCCCTTGAAATCCACACCGTCCTCGGACGCCAAGCAGGTTTGGCCAACAATTACGGCAACCTGGGGAACGTCTATCAGATTCGCGGGGAGCTGGATCGCGCAGTCGAGATGTATGAAAAATCCCTGGGTTTATTTAGGCAATTGGGAAATCCACAAATGATTGAGAAGGTTCAAGGCTTATTGGATCAGCTTAAAGGGGAGTGAAATGGGCTTTGTAGGGAAGTGGTGGCCTGAAGGGAGTGGAAGCCGGTGTGTGCAATGGCCACGCCCTCATGATGCGCGTTCACGGCCATTGACAGACCGGACGGTTTTGTTGTTTCAGGCGGCTTGATGATGACATTGTCCCCGTCCTTTTTTTGAGGGGGTCAATGTTGTTTTTTTGGGTGGGGGGATTCCAGGCTCCTGTGTGCGACGATGTCTTGTGATTATTTGAAGGATTTGGATTTTCATGTTCCTAGCTCTTCCGGCATATTTCTACTCCCTATTCACTGACAAATAGGGTGGCGGGTGGTTTTGGAATGCGTATTTCAGTGAAACTTACCAGTCATTCCGGGGCAAACTTACCATCTGTTCCGGTAAAAACTACCAGGGGATCGGAGCGAAGCGACGCTGGATTTTCGAAACTTACTCCGAAATGTTTTCCTGAGTCAATCCCGCTTGTTTTTTTCTCATGGATTCTCCTTTCAAATTTATTTTGTAGGCATTATGAACGAGCCGATCTAAAATCGCGTCGGCTATGGTGGGATCACCGATTCTTTCATGCCAATGTTCAATCGGTAGCTGGCTGGTAATGATTGTGGATCGGCTTCCATGTCGGTCTTCAAGAATTTCTAATAAATCTCTTCGTTGCTCATCATTCAAGACTGTGAATCCCCAGTCGTCTAGAATCAGAAGGTTGCACTTTGCCATTGCGCTCAGTAGTTTGGCATAGCGGCCGATGCCTTTGGCCAGGGCCAATTGTTCAAAAAGCCTGGGAAATCTGATATTCAGGGACGAATGACCCGTACGGCAGGCCTGGTGTCCCAGCGCAGAAGAGAGGTAGCTCTTGCCTGTACCCGTGGGGCCGACGATGAGCACATTCTGGTGTGACTGTATCCACTGACAGCTTGAAAGTTGCAGCATCAGAGATTTATCAAGTCCTCTTGGATGCCGGTAATCGATATCTTCCATGCAGGCTGAGTGTTTGAGTCTTGCATTTTTTAGGCGGGTTTTAAACTTCCGGTTTTCTCTTTCGGTCATCTCCCGATCGACCAATAAACCCAGACGTTCTTCAAAACTGAGGTGATTGCTTTCAGGCAATTCGGCCATCTCCTGAAAGGCGTTTAACATGCCGAAAAGTTTAAGTACTTGTAGTTTATCTAGTGTCGGATGAATCAACATTTGTATGCTCCTCCTTGTTTGAAAGTTAGCTTTGATAATAGCGAGCGCCCCGGATGTTGGGATGCTCAATGGTTTGAGGGGCTTCTGTTTCTACTTGGATTGCTTTTGAATCAAGACCATGTTTCAAGATGGATGCAATGCTGCGATAAGAGCAGCCGTCAATGGCCAAAGCCCGATGACAGGCCGCTTCAAGTCGATCATTTGTATAGCTTTTTCCCAGGCGTAAAATGCCAAGACAAGAGCGAAAGCCCTGCTCTGGGTAGCGCCGCTCTAACAGTATTTTTTTGATGACTTTCGTGCAGGCGGGCCCCATTTTTTCAGCCCAAGCGATCATGCGGATGGGTGTCCATTGAAGATACTGCTGATGGGATTTCGGCATATGGGCCGCCTCTGTCGTGTGTTGGCCTTTTTTGTTAGATCTAAGATGACTGGCCACGCGTTTTCCGCGGGACAGACATTCTACGGTGCTTGCCGTGATGCGAAGCTCAATCTGCTCACGGGCCAGCTGATAGGGCACGCTGTAGTAGTGCCCCTCAAATTCGACGTGGTAGTCAATATTGACCCTAACCTTTTTCCAGTCGGCGTAGACATAACGCTCAGAAGGCAGGGACTTCAGGGCAGGAAGATCGAGGGCCTTAAAAACACTGAGGCGGCAGCCGTCCATCTTTTTAAACGGGCGCTCATTCAAGCTTTGGAGCAAATCTGATATGGCCACGTTGAGTGAATCCAAGCCGAGAAAAGTACGGTTTCTAAGTCGGGCCAGAATCCACCGCGTCACAATCAAAACCCCCGCCTCGACCTTGGCTTTGTCCTTGGGTTTTCGCACCCGTGCAGGAAGGACCGCAGCACCATAATGGGCCGCCATCTCTTGATAAGTCGGATTGAGGTCGGGCTCATAACGACAGGCCCGGATAACAGCGGACTTCAGGTTGTCCGGAACAATCACAGCCGGCACCCCTCCAAAAAACTCAAAGGCGCGGGTATGGGCAGAGATCCAGGACGGCAGGTCCTGGGAATAAGCGGCCTCCACATAGGTGTAATTGCTCGCACCTAAGACCGCGACGAATATCTCGGCTTCCCGGATCTCTCCCGTGTCTGGATCCGTCACAGGGATCGTTGTCCCGGCGTAATCGACAAAAAGCCGATCGCCTGCCTTGTGTCGCTGTCGCAAAGAAAGATCCAGTTTGCCAGCGAATCTTCGATAGTAGTCACAGAACTGGGTGTATTGATAACCCGTCGGATGAATCTCTTTGTATTCCTGCCAGAGCAGTTGAAGTGTGACCCCCTTTTTTGACAGTTCCATATGAATGGCGGCACAATCCGGCTGTGGCCGAGAGGAAGGAGAAGCCCCCGGTAACGGGCCGCACAAAAGCTTCTCAAGGGCCGCCTCGTCCAGATGATCAGGAAGCGGCCAGGCAAGCTTAAGCTTGCTGGCTCGGGAGAGATAACTTAAAACTGAGGGATGAGAAATCGACAAACTAAGAAGTGGACCCCAAAAAAGAGACAGTGGCGTAAGTGAAAATCCTGAGGTATTTTAGACAACCCCAGGAGAAAGAAAATGAGTCGAAAACGAAGAAATCATTTGCCCGCATTCAAAGCCAAAGTTGCGTTGGCCGCCATTAAAGGCGACAAGACCTTAGCGGAGCTTGCAGAA
>JAJDBT010000077.1 GCA_029261215.1 Nitrospirota bacterium
CAACGTCTTCATCGAACGCCTATGGCGTAGCCTGAAATATGAGGAGGTTTACCTGAAGGCCTATGATACGGTCGCAGAAGCAAACAAGAATATTGGTATTTGGTTGGCGTTTTATAATCAAGACAGGCGGCATGCCAACCTAAAAAGGATGACCCCAGACCAGGTTTATTATAAGCTGCCTTCGGGGCTTCCAGAGGCCGCATGACAATGCCCCAGGATTTCACTTATAAAAAGCGATTCACTGTGTCAGGCTTGGGGTCCACCTCTCTACGACCGACTTCCCGAGCAGTGAGACCCAGCTCATAGGACAGGCGGAGTACTTCTTTAATTTTACGCATGGATAACCTCGTCATTGGCATGTAACAGCCTCCTTTTTAAGAAAAAGAAGGCATGCTACTTCTGTTGGTTATCCAGCGTCTAGCTTCGCCGACCCACCCTTGCAATGGGTGGTAATTTTACCCCGAAACGGGTGGTAAGTTTAAACCGAAATCACTGGTAAGGTTGGAGCGAAACGGGTGGTAAATTTGGTCCGAAATACGCATTTTGGAAGGAACCAAGTAGATATTTCCAGTTGAAATATCTACTGACAAGCTGAAAACTAGGGGGTACTTTTTTTGTCAAAAATTATTGGCTCTCTAGCGCCTCTGAACCACCTGAAACAAAATGAGTGATTTTGTTTCACAGAGTGGTCTTCGTTTTTCTGGAAACCGCCTCTACGACTGAACAAAGTTTCTTATTATATTTCATGCACGTCCGCTCTCCCGAACCATTGCCTGGATGTCTCTAGAGCAGCTGTGCTTGGGTTCTGATAATAAACCACTAAATTTTCTTTAGTGCGTGTGCAGCAAACATAAAATAGTTTTTGGGTGCGATCTAAAATTGTAGAAAAAGACTTTTTCTTTGCGGGAGTTAAGGAATTAAAAATTTCTTGGTGCATTAGATATTCAAAATTATAGTTATTCCAGTTGCCATTATCCAAGACAACCAAAACATTATCAAATTCAGCACCCTTGATTTTATGTTGTGTGGAAAATGGGGTATATCCTTCAAGGTAATCGAACAAATTCTGGAATTCCTGAAATTTAACCTGTTTTACCCGATCATAAATATACCGTTTTGTATCAATGAAATCTGAAAATTTATCATCCTTTTTGCAGATTCCTTGCTCATCTGCATATTCAATAACTTCCTCAATTGTGTTTTTGGACATTTCTTGAAGTCGGATGACAACCTCCTTCAAATGCTTTTTATCATCAATGGATTTTATTTTAAACTCGGTTTTCCTTAAAAATTCGTTGTATTTTCCTTTGTTATAGAGATTTACATTCGTCTGAATCTTAAAAAGATGTTTTATTAAGTTGTCTCGTTTTGAACCAGCTTTTGATTCATCTTCTTCATCTTCTTTTTTATCATCAAGCAAGGCTTCCTTAGCTACATATATTTTTCTGAATTCGTCGAAGGGGTAGTTTTTGGCTAAGTCGTAGAGTTCAGTATGTTCATTTATGAAATTTTTCATGCCATCAGTGGGAAGAATAAGCCTACGCTCAGCTTGCGTTGGTATTTCTTGCAACAGCCTTTCAATAGTCTGCCCAAATGTAAGTCCTGAGTAATCATCAACAATATTGTGATGTTTAATGTAATTCGTGACTCTTTTTTTATAATCTAGAATCTTATCGCCATCATAAATGGCCATCAACTGAGTAAAACCCGCTTTAGGGGCAATAAGATTATGAGTAAGGTTTAACAGTTTGGTTTTTTGAGGGTTAAAATCCCACCCCAAGATTTGCTTGAGGTCATCTAATCTTTCCTCATCAGTTGAATAATAAAATTTGATGTTTCCTTTTTTTACAACTCCATATTGCATGTTCGGCGCGGTTTCATCAGTTGAAGGTACCTGAACAATGCCATCGGTTCTAAGCTTATTAGCCAATTCAAAAACTAGGCGAGGGTTCCTTCTATTTTGCCCTTTCTTTACTTCAGTTACGTCGTTAGAGCCAATGTAATCATTTAAATCTCCAATGGCATCATCGTAAATCGACTGCATTGCGTCTCCAAAAAAACCTACAATATTATTTCTTTTACTCTGCTTGAGATGATTCAACATTATTTCTACGACAGAAGGGCTTGTATCCTGATATTCATCTATCAATATAAACTTGAACTTATCTTTCAAAATGTCACAAAGTTTTGGATATGTTTTGAACATATGATTGGCTAATACTAGGAGCTCATCATGTGAAATAATTCCTTCTCGAATTGAGGTGTATTCCTTATACCTGATCTCTTTCTCAGAGAAATAGTCAGTATCTACCTCTCCGTCAGGGCTTTTAATGTTAGGAACTTCTTCTACATTCAACAATCCCACCAAGGATTTCTTCAACTCATTTTGAAACGATTTAATGTTGTCCCAGAGAAAATCATGAATAGTACTTACATGTAAATTTTTGTTATTAAAACGCGAATCAATTTCCCTCACTGCCGCATTTGTGTATGTCATACAGGCGATTTGAGCGGTTGGGTTCTCTGCTATTACTTGACCAATTACTTGAATCAGGGAATAGGTTTTTCCACTCCCGGCACCTCCACTAAGCAGAAAATTTTTACCACTATCGATATATTCAAATATTTTCTGGACTTCAGGTTCCAGCATTAATCTTGCTTCAACCACTGCAAGCCCTCCCAGATATAGGAAGGCACATTCCAGTTTGAAAATTCAATCGTCATTGGCACTTCTTGGTTGGTATTTTTAATTATGACTGAAGTTTTTTTGTCCACGCTGCTCAACAGGATCTCCATAGCAAAGGACGGTTTGCTACCTACGCCTTTTGTGGCCAGGTCATAGACATCGCCAGATGAAATAAAAGACCTAAGGTATTTATTTGTTAGACTGCCAAATGGATTGTCGTTTATGAAGTTTTCTTGATCGTCGAGAGCTTTGCTCTTGATAAACGGCATGTTGATATTCAGAAAAGAATCTTCAAAGCTTCGTGCATGATATTCATTTCCATCATCACTAGTCTCTTTCGTTTGATAAACACACAACAAATGGCCCTTTGAATCATATTCCCATGTTTTAGTACTTGAATTTTTCTTCAATATTCTTTCATTTAAAGTCAAAGCTACAAAATCAGCCAAACTTTTATTCCCGTAAAAGAATTTTAGAGAATGGTTACTAATCTTGGTTCCCTCAGAGACAGGGCATGATTCATCATTCACTTTATCTCTTCCCTCTGTATCCTTCTTAATTCCTCTCCCATCAATTGTTTGTATAACACTTTTAACAGAGTCAATATCTGTAATAATCAGTGATTTAATTCCTATAAAATTGATAAAATTTTCAAAAATATGAGAATATGCGCCAACTTCAATGACTGACACGTTTTGAGAAAGCAATGGCAGGGAAACATCCAAGCCCTCTTGAAGTTCACGTAGCATGTCTTCCTGATCCAGTTTTTTTATCATCGCTGGTAGCAAGACTCTTTCTGTATCGCCTTCTATGAATATTACCTTGTCTGCAAAGAAAAGGTCCGATCTGTTTAATGTCAGGTATTGTTTTAGGAATTTGTAGTAATCATCATTTCCGTCATACTCTTCTTTTAAATCTTTTAGATTCCTTGAAATTATACCTGCATTCTCTCTCTTGAAATATTTTATATCTTCAAAATCGCTTTCTGAGACAATATGTGAAGAATGAGTGCTTAGTATGGTTTGAAGCCCACGCCTTTCGCCGTCTTCACGTTTAATCCCATCACCTAATAGCGACTTAATATTTTTAATAAAGATACACTGCATTTGAGGGTGTGTATGAGCTTCCGGCTCTTCAATGAAAAGGAGGTTAATATCGGAAGGTTTTTCATTTTTCTCTTTCTGAAACTCATGAAGCAGAATCTTAATCTCGAAAATTATACTTATCAGGTTCATGTAACCCAATCCGTTGTAAGCCTCCGGCAAGGAATGGTCAGTAGATGTGAGGTCATACATCACAGTGGTGTTTTCTTCTAATAGCTCCTTATGCCGAAGCGATGAAACGATCTTGATTACGGAATCGTCTTGCTTAATGCCGCCAAATCGCCTGATATCGTTAATGACTTCTTGGAATAGACCTTTGTATATTTTATCCAAGTTAGCATCTGTTTCGCTCAAAGCATCTTTAAAATCTTCAATAGCAGCAGGATTGTTATTATTAGCCTCTAGTTTTTTATACATTCTGGATGATTGGGATGAGAGGGATTTTTCAGAATCTTTGTTGGACACACTTCTTCTTGCGCTAATCCACTTGAAGTTAATTATTTTGTCTATCTGAATTTTTTCTTTGAACAGATCAGTAAAGACGGTCTCATCTTCTTTTTGTAACTCAATATTGTATTGAAGGCTTTTCCTTGAAGGTTGGAAATAATTAGCATGCTGTTCTTTAAGGAAAGAAAAAATATCCTTGGGTTGTTTCCGATCATCCGTTTTTTTATCGCAATACGTCTTATAGTCTCTCTTAAGAGCCCCAAATCGGTCTTTTGGAAGATAATATTCAAATGCAAGAACGACAACTCTGTTGTTTGGGTCTAAATCCATGATGACTTTATTACCAATATTGGAGAGGTCATCACTTTCGTCGTATTCGATGAATAACTTTAATGAAATTCCCAAGAATGGAAAGTCTTCGGTTGACGTTTTAGTGTCTTCGATTCTGGCCTTCAGTTCTTCCTTGAAATCGACATTAAAATCATCGAAAGATAGGTTTTTTCGAGGAAAACCACTTCCAATAAATGTGTCGAGAATCAACAAAAGCGAAGTTTTCCCAGAGTTATTCTTTCCAACAATTACGGATAGCTTATCCTCAAGGTCGATCGATATATCTTTTAAAACCCGGAAATTTTTTACTAGTATCTTTGTAACCTGCATTTTTAAAGATTACTTTCCAGTGAGGATTTGAGTGGGATTAATAACTCGATTTGGGCTGTATTCAGACATTCTCTATTCTTAGCACATTGAAATACTAGTTGTGGAATTTTATTTTCATTTTGGTAAACGCTATGGGAGTACAGTAGAAAGTCTTCCTGCTACAGAATTGGTAATTCTGTCTCATATTTGGGGAGCTTTACACATCTTCCTACGTAACATTACGTACCTTTATAGGATTTAACCCAAAATCTTTTTAAGAACGCTCTCCCATTTAGAAAACATCCTTGAATCGGTATATAATAAACCAGTTGTGATCCGTTCGTTTTTCAAGTCCATATCAATAAACCCCTGTGCGGAGCCGCATACAGGGTGTTATTGGAGCTGGGGGTTAGAGACTCCCGGTTACCAGATTTTGAGTCGTTGCTATGATGGAGCAACTATATGAGCCTCTTGCTGCTCCAAGTATTCCCATGTGTAATCAAGCGTAAGTCTTTGTTCCCTAGAGTCCAAATCCAAGTACTCGAAAAATATTGGGTGAATAATGAATTTACAGTTCACAAACCCCTCCCTCTGAATTAACTCAAATGGCTCATCGCCCGCGTTGAACCAAAAAGCGTCTGTGTGGAGTAGTTTTAACCTTTCACGAGTTTGTTTGTCTGCTTCAATTCCAATAAATCCTATCTCATAAAGAAAAGTCGTCTGAGTTGCAAAGTCACGAATCGGTTCGCCTCTATCTACAAAATGGAAACCAATACCAGAGAGCCTATCCTCAATCTCTTTTTTGCTCAGTACCTGTTTGGCCCCTCTAAATTTCTCAATTATTTCGCTCAAATTAGTGCAGTGGCGCTGAAACTCGCTCATAAATTCCGTCTTAATTACCTCCCGAGTTGTGTCAGCGATACATTTACCTATCGCAAACTGACTAGCCTCCATATTTCGTCTTTTTAAATCTCGCAATACGGAAATAATTTTTGCAAAGTAGATCAATATCTCCCTCGGGCGCCAAAAGGTGTGCCGTAGCACATCTATAAATACTGATTGCGGATAATCAACTCCAGCGACTGTGGTAATGGTTTCTCTGGGTACAAATGAAAATTTGTCAGCCAATACTTGCTCTAGTCTCTTGTGAGGCCTAAGGCGGGAATCCGACATAGTACTTCCCAGTAATTCCAGTCGTTTCCTCAAGAGAACAACTAGTTCGATTCCTGACCAACGAATTTCATGGCATTTCCCGATATAAATATAAGAATCCCTCTCCGACCTGCGTATTTCTATAAATCGCTCTTTAGGAATAGTTGTGCAAAAGTCCACCAAATTACTAAATGCCGATCTATTTCGTGCAGATTTCATCTCAATTACCACATGTAAGAAGGCCCGAAGCCAGTCGATTTCATAACGTGTACGTTCTCTACGTTCATCATCCCTTTTCTCCACTTCTTGGCTTTTTATACGAAACTCTTCAAAAAGGGTATCGAATCCATCAAGGGATACAAGAAAACGGCGCGTACACATTGCTAGAATACATTCGAATGCTTCATAGCATTCATCAGTTAAGATTTCTCTTAACAACACACTTGGTTCTAATCTTTTTGCTAGATCATAGTTGAAATTTGCTAGACCTTCTCGAGATACTCGTATCGCATCATCAAGTATTTCAAGAGCCCGCGAGTAACACCATTGGAAAGATGCGCGTTGGTTTAGTTCTGTTTCTAAAATGGGGTCCCCAACAATATTACTTAAGTAATTACTGATTGGTGGCAGATTTTCAACCTGAGCTTTCTTGAGTTTTCCACCCCGATATTCTTCAATTACGGCATTCATGCAACATATGTATAAAAATGCCTCCCACACTACCTCTAGAACTTGTACGCGGCTGACAACCGAATCTAAGTCGGCGTGCATTTGTCGAGAACTAAGAAATGTATAGAGATACTCCAAGGAGAAATTATTGACATATATTTCTACACAGTCCTTATATTTATTCTCTGATTCCTGTGCTAAGTAATGTGAAATAGTAGATTTCCCGCTGCCTTTTCGTCCAACAAGAAGATAGGAAGTCTGTCGTTTGACTTTCTTATATGCGTGTGTTTTTACGAACACTTTCTCTAAAACATTTTCAAAAAGAGGGTCTCCTCTGAGATGTTCATGTTTTGTTTCCTCAAAAAATCGCATTAATAGCTCCTCAAACGAGGTTTCAAAACTTGGTAATTGATAGGAATGGTAAGTGAAGATTTGTGAAACGAATTTTTCTATTTCATTGTTATAACGTGATTTTGTTTGTTTCGTGATATAAAGCTGTTTCGATGTTTTCCGACGGTGCGCTCGATATGTGGAAAAATCGATACATTTTTTTTCACTAAGTTCTTCAGGGCAAGAAGAGGCATAAGATCCGGAGAAAATAAGGGGTATTAGACAAAAAGGTCCTTTTATCAAATTGTATCGGTCGCTAGGCTCAGAGGCAATCCGGTTCGCCTTATTTATTTTTTCATGATATCTCTTGAGTATTGCAGAGAACTCTTTGTATACCCCACCTTTTCTTTCATTAACTCGTTTCTTGTACTCTGGGGTCAACAGAATGATCACCCCATCAGTGGTATCAAGACGATCCATGAAAGTGGTTAAGTCGGTTCCAGCTTCGAGATCTTCATCGAAAAGAAAATTAATTTGGTGGCGAGAAGTCTCTTTAAGGTGCTGCACGAGGTGCGCGATAGAGTCATTGTCTGCCTCCTCTCTGCAATAAGACAGGAAACAGGTAGGTCGTCTGTTAGTCATTTTTCTTATTTTTCCGCATAACCACTCTAATCTTAATGTTATAAAGAATTAATTCTGTCTTATATACAGAATGATGGACATCGCGATCCGAGGTCAGGGTGTTTCGTTATGTGGATTTAGAATATACCAATTTTTTATAGGATTTTGTTGAGCGAGTCAATCCCCTCAAATGAGGGGGGTAGCAATTAAATCGCAGGAAGATTCTCATTGGAAAGGTTGGGAGAATAGAAGTAATGCAAATATCATTGATACAGGAAACAGTTTGGGCAAATTGAAAAATATCGAACATGAAGGATAGTAGATGTCTTCCTCTATTATATAGAGTGAGCAATGGCAATCCTTTTCAGCAGGTTTTTATGACGGGGAAGGTGATCAAAAAGGACTGAGTTATTCCAAAATAATCCGTTCGCCCTCGTCCGGAACACCATTAATTACAAGATCTCTTTTATCTTCTAAGCGCTCGCCCAATGGTATTTGCCGAAACCCCCAAAATCTCCGCTACGGTTCCTTGGGTTTTCCCTTGGGTCAGAAGTTCGTGCATGTGCTGTACTTGCCCAGAAGACAAAGCCAGTGGTCATCCTACATGGGGTAGTGACCGGGTAGCTGCGATACCCGCCAACTTCTCACAACTCCATGTCGTAAATTTGTTGAACGTCTTTGGTTTGAATCCCTAAGTAGGTCAAGGTCTGTTGTTGGGTGGCGTGGCCGAAGGCCACCATAAGCAGTGGGATAGGTGTTCCACGTTTGTACTGCCAATAGCCCCACGTTTTTCTGAGCGTGTGGCTGCCATAATTGCCTTTGAGGCCCACGGCGGCACACCATTCCTTGAGCAGTCGTGTGACGCTCGACACAATGAGCACATTTCCGCGCTGAGAATAAAAAATAGGCGTGTTTCCATTCAAACTTGAAACGTTTAAATGATCGTCACCACTGAGATACATTTTTAAGATCGCTGCGGATGTTTTGTTGATCATGACCCTGCGGTGTTTTTGTGTCTTGGATTCTTTCAGTTCGAGGGGATCTCCTGCTGAAAGATTTTTGACCTGAGCCAAACGGATCGATAAAAGTTCATTGGCCCGAAAGGCCGTGTTAATCCCTAATGTAAAAAGGCAAAGATCGCGGGGTCTCCCTGCGAGAATTTTTTTGATGTTCTCAATGGCGGTTTTTGATCGAATCGGTTCGACTTTAATGGTCGAACCTTTTTTGGGATGGTTTGGATTTTTCATTGTTTTTCGGTCGCCCTTATCTCGCTATTATTTACAGCCATACATATAATACTTAGCGAGGTAAAAAACAAGACTTTTCTGAAATGGGCCAAAAAACGTTATAAATAGTTGATTTTAAAAGAGAAAGAGGCTAAACCTATCTTGCTAACTTTTATCCATAAGTTGGCGAGTTTTTGAAGCGTCAGTTAGACCATTTGAGAGTCGAATTTCTGAAAATAACCGTTTTCACACAGTCTGTCGATGGGTTGTGCGGTGTTAATACTGCCTATAGTCCTTGTCCTCAATCCGTGCCCCATAAGGATAAACAGGTTTCTTTTCTCTTATTTTGGAGGAAAACACCTCCGCGAAAAGGGGGTGAAAACAAAGCATGTCATCAGTACCAGTAACAAGCTTGTGCGGGACAGTGTATTCAAACTCTGCTTGAATGTACCGTCCCTTGTCATCAAGAACCCTACCAACAGCACCGATCTCGATCATCATTCGTTTGAAGTCAAAAAAATCATCATTTTCCATCGCCTTTTTCCCGTGTGTGCGAAACACACGTTCAAGGTCACCAATCGAAAATTTCATAAACAGCTCTGGAATACACTGTTCGCAAACGGCCTTGGCATGTGGATATACGGGTCTGTATGCTATGAGTATCTCATGAACAATGGTTTCCTCGACTGCCGAAATTCCCTTGCGAACGGACTCTGCAGAAAAAAGGAGTTCAGATGTCTCAGAACTCGCCTTGTTCTTCCCGCTAATTGAATTAAGAATAATCAGAAGATGCCTAGGGAGGAGTTGCGTGTGGCGGAGGATATAGGCCAGAGGATCTTCCTCCACTTCAAGTTTACATTTAAGAGAGGTTGGAAGCATCGCTTCAAGAACCCTTCTCGCGTCTTGCTTATTCTGTATGGTAGTCTTATCTGCAATAGGTTTATCCAATCCGTGTGCATTACAATAGAGAGTTATTCTGTGAGCTGCGACAAACACCAATTCAGATGCAACCCAGTGAAGAAGAAGTTTTCGCCTGAAATCTTTGTTTGGATTGGATGATATCGCGTTGAATCGATGGTACAACTCAGCTGGAAGACATAATCGGATATCAATCGGAGAGGAAGGCTTGTTTGATTCCCCGGCAAATTTCAGAAGTCCTTGTAAAGCACGCCCGACAGAGTCCATATGAAGCTGAAAATCATCTAAAGAGTCTAGGAGTATCGCTGCCTTAGATTGTGTGTTCTTAAGCTCCTTGATTAGAGCGTCTTTTGTCTTGCTGAATGTCACGTTGTCAAGTTGACGTAGGATATCAGCAACAAGGCCTAATGGCTTGTCTTTGGTCTTTTTCGCGATGATATCTGCCACATGCCACAGCGCATCATCAATAGTGTCACCTTCTCTTATTCCGATTTTTGGAAGGTAATCGTTGATAAGCTTTCGCGATTTACTATCGCGGGGAAGTTTCAACCTAATGTCAGTAAAAAGACCAACATGCAGGGTGTTATCCCAGACCTTAGCAACCGATTCCGCAAATACTGGGCCACTTGAAATTTTGCTAACAACTCTTATCACATTCGTGAATGCCTCTGAAGCATCGACTTCGGCCACATATTTGTATCCATTGGCAAAGTAAGCAGAGTTCATATACGAAGTCTTCCCTGAACCTTTTCTCCCGACCACAATTGACGGACCCTGATGTAAATTCTTATAAATTTCATTGTGACGTTCAAACAAGATATCAATTGCGCGAGGTTCATCAATTTCACTCGCGTCTATCGGTCCAAAAGGCTCATCTGAAGTGAAATAATTACGAATAATTGCCAAGTCTTCCTCGTTCACTTCATGATCTCCTTCTTCTAGCACAACGACCAAGCTGTGCGGCGCAAATGAAGCGCAGCGTAGTTTGCGTCCGAACGAGCGCTTTGTTAGCCATTAATTACTTGCTCGATTATTTGAAAAACTGACTCAAAGCACTTAAAGTCTACGGCCTCTCCATTCTCACACAGCCAGTTACACATATTGCCCTTTTCATCTTTATTCACAGATTTGGTCGATGGCAGCGTGATCTCATTGCCTCGTGTTCTAGCTTTTCTTTGTTCTTGCACATCAATGAATTGAGGTTTTTCTGCCTCAATCTTATCTATGACTTCGCTTGAAAATAAGTTTTCAATACCAATAGTTATAGGATTGTCCGGAACACTGTGGATTACTCGTTTGAATACGAGATTCTTATCGCTATCTTGCTTGTTGGTATCACAGTCATAAAGAAGTATTATTTTATTTGGTAAAACTTCAGATATTGAGTTGTTATAGCTTTTCCATATTTTATCTAAATTGCCAAAACCACTTCCATCTTTTAACTGTACCTTATCAAGAAGCTTTCTCGCTCCAAGAAAATCTGCTGCTTTATTTAAATAACGAATATCATAATCACCCTCTACAAAGACAACTGGTTTTGAGTGCTGTTCAATTTCTGCCTTTATTTCAGCCCTATGTTTCGCAGTTTGTCTAAAGGCCTCATAGGCAGCCACAAACTCAGAAAAATCATTCGCTGCGACTTCATCACCATATGGCATGCTAATAATTTCAAATCCATTGCTCCCGAACTCTTCATCCATTCCTAGCAGGAACAGAGGAGCATGTGTCGTTATAATGAATTGAACATTAGGAAAAGACTTAATTAGCTTAGGAAGAACTTCCTTTTGGTGAATGGTATGGAGGTGTGAGTCAATTTCATCGATTATTACTATGCCTCTAATATCGCTTAAATTGTTAAGTTCTCCATCTGATAAGTCATAATCTCTTACAATAGACAAAAACAAGTTAATCAGCTGAACTTCACCAGTGGATAGTTGAAATAAATTTGGAACCCATATTTTTTCATCCTTTATAACTGATATTTGTCTATCTTTTCTTGCTCCAGCACCCAACCTAAGATTTCCTGACTCTCTTAGGACGACTCTAATTACTTTTAAAACCGCCTCGTAGATATTTGCACTTTGACCAGAAAATCCAGCAAATATTGGGATCATTTGTTGTGGTTGACCTGGGGCTAGTTGTAGCGGAGCATTTTGAATATTTAAATCATAGAGCTGCCTATCAAACAGCAGATCAAGTAGCCAATTATTATTATTCTTTAAAGGTGATGTGCAAATAAGCTCTCTGTTCGAAATACCAGTAATCTTCTTTAAATCAGTGTAGTTCGCCTGGGCTTTTAGATTATGAATATTTAGCCATGCAGGCTCTTCAAATCTATTTACAGGGAAATACAAACAACACTGTTTTTTAAATATTGATTGAGTATTTTCTAAGTTGGCGTTAAACGTCGACTCAAAATGAGAGGATTGCGACATATCTATTTTGGCCCAATCTTTTCTAGGCGGTGTATATCCTAGATTTTCTTCAAAATCTTTCCGCGTTAAAATAAGCTGCCATTCTTGAACTACTTCCCCTGTTCCAAATTCGACCTTAGAGTATGAAAAATGCTCACCCGATTTAACATATTTCGGGCTTCTGTATTTAAATACTTTTCCTTTTTCGACTTCTACATCTTCAAACACCATTTGTTTCCCAACGATAAGAGCATTTACCAAATGCGCTAGGAGAATACTTTTACCTGACCCATTCTCGCCAACTATTACGAGTGGTTTAGGGCCATCTTCACTTTTCGGGAACTCAATATTTATTCTTGATATCGGACCTACATTATCAATCTCTATATTCTTAAAAAGCATTTGTATTACCTATCTGATTGATAGTACGCATAGTGGCCATGTCATATTTATATCTGGCTAACGGGACGGAGTTGAGCGGAATGTTCTGATTTACGGGGCCCCGCTTGTGGGGATTCGGAAATCAAGTTATTTCCGCTCCAACGCAGAGGTTAGGCCGCCGCAGGCGGGCGTCCACTGCGTTGCTTGAACTCCGTCCCGTTAAGTCGGCCGCCGTAGGCCGACTTAACATTTGGTTATGCAGATTTTTTTCTGCATAACCACCCTAATATCAATATAAGAAAGAATTAATTCTATCTAATTCTGTCCTATATACAGAATGTTGGACAACGCGATCCGAGGTCAGGGCATTTCGTTGTGTGATGTTTTTAGGATATACCGATTATTTATAGGACTTTGTTGAGGGAGTCAAGCCCCTCAAATGGGGGGTATGGAATAAATATTGCTGGAATCTTATCTCGTAGATAGCCTGCCAACTTATAGGTATAAGTTGGCATTCAAAACAAACAATGCACTGCTTTGGCTTTAGGCGGCCTTACTGACACTGAGTTCGACTTTCAGAGAAAGACAGTTTAAAACTTCGATAAGCCGGTCAATGGTAAACCGCGTTAAATCGGCATTTCGAATACGGGAGATGTCGGCCTCCGATATTTTCAGGGTTTCTGCGGCTTTTTTGCCTTTTAACTTTTTGTCATTCAGTGCGCCAATGATCTTGCCT
>JAJDBT010000078.1 GCA_029261215.1 Nitrospirota bacterium
GAGCAAAAAGACCTGCCTTTTTGGTCAATCTCTTCAATGTGACTAGAATAATGCATCACACAGGTCGGGTCAGAGCAATGTCCCAGGCCATACGTATGTCCTAACCCATGAGCCGCTTCTTTGAGAATCCGTTCTTTAAAAAGCATTTCATCCGCCGGAAGATTGTAAAATTCTTGTCGCAGCCGGACGATTGAAATCACCGCAACCCGTTCATGTGGGTCCGCCTCACCAAAGACAAAATCGATATCATCGGCATAAAGGTCAACCGATACGATCCCCAGTACACGTTCCACGTTGGTGAGTGTGTTCTTAAACTCTGTCAAGTTTTTTAACATCTGAGTGGAGGAATACTGCGCCCGTTCAGGATCATAGCCGGAAGCAGGACGGCCTACAGGATCATGTTGCATGATGGGAACATTAAAGAGCGGTTCCAGGGAAGGGCCAAGATCTCCGATGATTGAGTCGGAGAGATTATCGAATGGCAGGAGGTGAATCATATCGGTTCTCTCTAATTGAGCTTAAAGCGCCAACAGGACTTGATTTTACTGGTTCATCAAACTCATTTCAAAACGGACTTAAATGAGTTTAGACAAGGGTGCCCCTTTTAGCAATTCCCGATGATAAAAGCAATAATAGGGTAAAAGGGCCATGAAGATTAAAAGGAAAGAAAATTGCGTGAAATTGCAGCTCTATTCTGTGAAATGCTCTGCTTCTATTTCTTCCCAAGATTGTCACATCGAAATTTCCTTAAAACATAGAAGCTTTAGCGGCATTTACAAAATGATTTTAGCGAGTACAATTTAAAGAGGGAGCTCCTTACATTAACTTAAAATAAAGGCATTCGTGACTGAAAGACAAAACAGAAAAGTCATTGTTCTCTCTGTCACCACTCCCTCATTTTTCGAGGCCAATTTCATGGACAGATACGTTGGGTATTGAAAAGGTTCTGTAAGTCATGCTTTCAAAAAATTACCCATCGCCCCTTCGGCTGATTATCACTATCGCGGTGACGATAGTTCTTGCCGAATCCCTTGTGATGATTTTTCTCTGGGTCTTCCCGCAGTCGTCTCCTCTTATCGAAGGATTGATCGATTCTACATTGTTGGTCGGATTGATCTCTCCCGCACTCTACCTGTATGTATTCCGCCCCTTCGTGCGCCGCGACATCGAGCGGCAGTGTGTTGAAGACCGCTTGAACTATTTAGCCTATTACGACGATTTGACCGGGCTGCCCAACAGCACGCTCTTCCATGATCGTCTGAGTCAAGCATTGTCGCTTGCAAAACGAGACGGACACCAGATTGCGGTCTTATTTTTCAATCTGGATCGCCTCAAACTCATAAATGACTCGTTGGGACGCCATATTGGGGACCTCTTGCTCAGAGCGGTAGGCGAGCGGCTAACACATCATCTGCGTGAGAGCGACAGCGTGGTTCATTGGGGGAAGGAAGCACCGTCCGAAACCGTGGCGCGTTTTGGTGGGGATGAATTTATCGTGCTCTTGCCTAGAATCGAAAAAGCAGAAGATGCCGCCATCATCGCAAGAAGAATCCTCGACATGATGTCACAACCCCTCCCCGCTGAAAATCAGGACCTGCTTATCTCCAGCAGTATTGGTGTTAGTGTCTATCCGGCGGATGGTGATTCCCCGGAGGCGCTCGTGAGAAATGCCGGTGCGGCTATGTACCGAATCAAGGAAGAGGGCGGCAATAACTTTCGATTCTATTCAGCAGACATCAATGCGAAGACCCTTGAGCGACTCACAATGGCAACCCACCTACACCAAGCACTGGAACAGAGTCAATTCCGACTATATTACCAACCCCAGGTGGATCTTAAGACTGGGCAGATTACAGGTGTGGAAGCACTTATACGCTGGCAACATCCGGAGAGAGGGATGGTTTCACCCGCCCAGTTTATTCCCTTGGCGGAGGAAACCGGACTCATCGTTCCGATTGGAAAATGGGTACTTCAAACAGCCTTCGCACAAAACAAGGCTTGGCAAAATGCGGGCCTCCCGCTTATCACAATGGCGGTAAACCTTTCCGCCCGTCAATTTCAGGAAAAAGGTTTGGTGGAGACAGTGGAGCAGGCGATTGTTGAAACGGGCATTGATCCTTGTTTCGTGGAGCTGGAACTTACGGAAAGCATTATGCAGAACACAGAGAAAACCATTGAGATTCTGAATAAATTTCGAGCGATGGGAGTCAAGGTATCGATTGATGATTTTGGCACTGGATATTCGTCACTGAGTTATCTCAAACGCTTTCCGATTAACAAATTGAAAATCGATCAGTCGTTCGTTCGGGAGAGTTCAAGCAATCCGGACGATGCGGCCATTGTGAGGGCCATTATAACTTTGGCCCACACCCTCAAGCTGGAGGTAATTGCCGAAGGGGTAGAAACAGAAGCACAGTGTGAATTCCTTCGCGCACAAGATTGCGACGAAATCCAAGGATACCTATTTAGCAAGCCGCTGCCTGCCGGTGAAGCGACAATCCTGTTAGGTAAAAAGAAGTCGCTCTTTCTAGGTTTTGGCTTGAGTAAACAGAAAGGCCATTGATTATTCATGCAGCCAAGTAAAATAAAAACTAAAAATGTGATCTTCCGTTTAGGATTTGTGGGTTCGATATTGTACTGGGTGATCGAATCGGGTCTGGATCTCCTTGTATATGAGGACACCTACTGGTCGCGTTTAGTATCCCCCGATTCAAACGAACTCTGGATGCGCATTTCTGTTTGTACCCTCATATTCATCCTAAGTGCATATGTGCAGAAAGTTTTAGGGCATGAAGAAGAGTTGCGTATGGAGATCCTACTATCTAGACAGGTCGTTCTCGATACGATCTCGGATGCGTTGATTCAATGTGATTCCAACGGGATGATGATCGAATGGAACGTCATGGCGGAACATCTTTTCGGGTGGTCAAAAAAAGAAGTGTCCGGAAGCTCCTTTCTGGAGACCATTATTAGTCCCCGTGATCATCACAAATATCTGAAGATTCTGGGACAACTCAGCATAGACGGGAGTAGGGTTCCATTCCATCATATTGAACTCCACGCCATCAGTCGTGACGGACATGAATTTCCGGTAGACGCAAGGATATCAATTCAAAAAAAGAAAACCTTATTTCAGCACAACGTCCTTTTACATGACATCTCCAAAAGAAGAGAGGCGGAAAGAAAACTCCGTGTGTCTTCTACGGTATTCGATGCCTCCAGCGAGGCCATAATGATTACGGATCCCAATAATAAGATCATCTCAACTAACCGTGCCTTTACAAAGATCACGGGGTATACGGCCCAAGAGGTTGTCGGGGAAAACCCCAAACTTTTGGGGTCTGGCCGTCACCCGAAACCTTTTTATGTTGCAATGTGGGAAGCGATTTTGACAACAGGGGAGTGGCAAGGCGAGATATGGGATCGAAAAAAAAATGGGGAAATTTATCCAAAATGGCTTTCGATTACATCGGTCAAAGATGATTGCGGAAACCTGCTTCACTACATTGGCCTATTTTCTGATATTACCCGGCGTAAAAAAGAAGATGAATCGATCTACTTTCGGGCGAACCATGATCTTCTAACCGGTTTGGCCAATCGAGAACTCTTTCGTAAACGTTTAAGCGAATCCCTAGAACGTGCAGCGAATAGAAAAGGGATAGTGGCTGTTTTTTATATTGATCTCGACCATTTTAAAGAAGTGAACGACAACCTCGGTCATGCAGTTGGGGATGAAATACTCAAAATGGCCGCTGATCGCCTAGCCTCCTGTATTCGTGGAAATGACACGCTTGCCCGTGTCGGCGGAGATGAGTTTCTCATTGTTCTTCCCGATATCACAAAGACAGAACTCTGCGTGATTTTGGCCGATAGAATTCTTGGAAAATTTTCACAACCCTTTCATTGCAATGGCGAAGAAGTGTTTCTTGGTACGAGTATAGGCATTGCGATTTATCCTGAAGATGTCAAAGAAGCGAGTGAGTTGATTGAAGTTGCCGACAGATTGATGTACCAAGTAAAAGCGGCCGGTGGGAATAACTATGCTTTTGGCCCGCTTTCTAAAGTATCGTGATTTTCACGATACTTGGAACTTGCTGTTTTTTTGGAATCAAAATATGTTTGATGCCGTGGTCTTGGAGACAGTGGTGGGTGACTGTTTTGGGGGGGATCGCGCAATTTGAACGAGAACTGATGCTTGAGCGGTAACGCGAGGGTGTTGCTAAGGCAAAAGCAGAAGGCAAATATACCGGGCGAAAACCGATTGATCCGACGCGACAGGCCACAATAATCCGTTTGGCTGCTGAGGGTCTAAGCAAGGCCAAGATTGCAAGCCAAGTCGGTGTGGGTGAAGCAACGGGGTTTATAGAGTATTGGCTAAACGCGAATACATTAACTTATTGATTCTATGGGACTAATTTATTCTCTCCAGCAAAGATGGCACTTTTGGCCGCTATGAGGTAACTACCCCTATAGGTCAAATTCTGCATTGTACCTTTTTGCAACAGAGCCATAAGAAGATCCACCCAAAATCGGATGGACCTTCTTATGGGGATCGTATTTAATAAGTCTATTTAGTCTCGATTTCCGGAATCATCAAAAAGCCCGTTTCCACCATCGCCATTATGATCGTCTCCTCGGTGCTCCTCGACCTCGGCAATATCATCATTATCGTCATCGTCAAAAAGATCGATATTCTTGATAATATCGCAGGCCAGGGTCTGGGAATGATTCTGTGGCGTGGCACAGGTTTCTAGAGCCGCGAAACTCCCATCTCCAAAACCGGTTGCCGTGACATCGGCATAG
>JAJDBT010000079.1 GCA_029261215.1 Nitrospirota bacterium
TGTAGCATTCTGGTTGACGAGAAAACATTCTCCATTTGATTCAAGGTGAAAGATTCTGTGAGTGGTGCTGGGAGCCGTTATGTCTAGTTCACGTTCCGGGAGCGGTTGACAATTATAGAGCCGACAATGGTGCCGAGAACAATCCCTTCGATGACATGATGTGAATGGTGCCCAAACCTGAAAAGGTGCCTCATTTCATGCCCTCGACCGTGACGGCCATCACGCCCCCCTTTAGCCATAGCAGGTGCTGCCGTAACAAACACGCTCAGTGATAATACGATAATCCAAGTTGTTAATTTCATATTGTCTCTCCAAATAGTCCGATCATGAATGGATATCCAGACCCTGTATCGGGTCCCGTTTTACCTGCGATTAAAAACAACGGCGAGCCCTTGAACTGTCCATTTTCAGCGATCTTGCAGAAGCTTCTCTCCTACGGTTATGCTATACAGGGCTCGCCGTTTGTTTAAAGATCCTCGATTCTGATTGCTAAATCCCCGAATAGATGTACCTCGACATTCGGGGTCGTCGAGAGTAGCTGCTGCAAGGTTTCCGGCAAGCTGCCGAAAGGCCGGTCGTTGTCGATTTCAACGCCGCGCACCCGTTCAATCATGGAATCGTCGATCAGGGTGTTGGCGTTCACCCTCACCGTGCGCCCGTTAATGACGAAGGAGTCCGCCGTTACATTGCTAGCCGCGCCTACGATTTCGTTGTCGTTGCTTCGGCTGCTGCTGGAAAAATCGTCTTCGCGTTCGATGCGCGTGGCCTCGATTGTCGTTTCTGAAATGGCGGTTCCCTTTACTTCGACAAATTGCCCTTCGACCAGGCCGGCGCTGCCGAAATCGTCATCGAGGGCGCTTGCATCGAAGAGAACCGTCAGGCCATTGATTTCGAACTGGCCGCCATTAAAGTTGCGGACAAATCCTTTGACCTCGACCTCGCCTGCACCGCGATTTTCAACGCCGATACGGTCGCGGTTGTCGACGTCTTCGATGCGAGTCGCCTCCAGCCCGTTGGCGGTGGGGAAGCCGTTGACTTCCACAACCATACCCCTGATCAGCAATTGGTCGAGTGTCTCGCTTAGGTCGCCGAAAGGCCGGTCGTTGTCGATTTCGCCGCCGCGCACGCGTTCGATAATGGAGTCGTCTATGATGGTGTTACGCGTGAGCGTTACCGTCTGGCCGAGCGCCACGAAGGAGCTCTCCGCCACGGAAACGTCGGTGATGGCCCCGACCAGCTCATTATCAACGCTGATGCTGTTGGCTACGCCATTGCTGCTATTTGATCTGGTGCCGCGAACCGTGACGATCTGGCCCAAGCCCAGATATTGGCGCACCTGATCGTCGCTCGGTCGATCCACAATGAGCGACCCGTCGTCTGCTGAGACAATGCGCGAATTCTCGGTCTCGTAGCGCACGCCGTTGACGATTATGCTTCCGAAGCCGGTAATGGCCCCGACGGACGAATCGGTCGAGGTGGAAGTCGATCCGTCGCCACCGCAGGCCGTCAATGCGGCCGCCATGGCAAGTAGAATTATGGTTGTAGAAAATCGATGGGTATACATGGTTCCTCCTTTTTATTGTTTTTTTGCCGACCGAAATGATCGGCCAAAAAGTTCAATATCAATCTTCTAATTCCACTTCTTCGGCCGTGATCACTCCGCCGGAAAAGCTCCCTTTGGTCTTCACCAGATCCCCGACCTTGACCTGGTTGAAGAAGGCAATTCTTCCGATTGTTTGATCGTTCGTATTCTTAAAGTCCTGATCCTGAACGCTGTTCGTATTCACTGTCACCCCGAGGAGGGTGAGGTTGGGATTGTTAATCGCTTCGACAGGTGCTTGAAGCCGAACCGGATCACTTTGGTTATCGTTGTCTCGCTCGACCCGCGTTGCTGTCACCACACCGTTTTTGGACAGATAACCCCGGATCTCCAAACGGTCTCCGGCTGTAATCTCGGAGAAAGTCATGGTGTCATCGTCTTTATCTTCAAGCCGGGTTCCGCCGTTAATAACCACCACATTTTCCAGCAGGGTGACGGTGTTGAGACCTGAAGTGCTTTTAGTTTCAACATTGGCTTCGATCCTGATCTGGTTTTCGTGAAACTTCACTTTACGGGCAACCAATACGCCAGATGCATTCATGCGACCTTCTACTTCCAGGCGCACATTGTCGGCGACATCTTCGCGTGAACCATCCTCAAAAATGGCCGATGAGGCATCAACGGCCTGCCCATTGATCGAAAACGCTGAGCTGGAGACAAATGTCGTGACCAAACCCTCGATTTCAGCGACCTGATTTATGCTCAGACCAGGGATACTGTCTTCTTGTTGGATGCGGGTGGCGGTCATCGCCGTGCCGGTGCCGCCACTGCGGGTGCCTTTGACCTCAACCAGTAAACCGTCTGCGAGATCGGCTTCTGTCATTCTTTCAAAGACAGTTGAGTCGCTGAAATTCACTGCCTGGATACCGATGGAAAATGTCGTACCGGAAAGCCCCGACACTCTTCCTTTCAGCTCCAATTCTGTCGCGCTGTTGTCTCTTTTAATATAGGTTGCCTGGACTTTGTCGTCTCCAAAAACCAGACCGCTGACTTGAAGCATGTCGTTATTCACTAAATTGGAGAAGGGAAGGGGGTTGCCCATGCTGTCCTCAATTTTGGTGGCATCATCGACAATAATCGTTCGCCCCAGAGTAATGAGGGTCTCTGTAGGGGCATCTATTTTGTCGATGGGTCCTTCCACCTCGTTTTCAAATTCGACCTCTGTGGCGATCCCAGTCGTCCCGTCCTCATTAATGGTTCCCCGGATGGTGACCACTTGTCCGACCCGAAGATCATCTTGAGTCGTTCCCGTTTGCTTATCGTCGATGATAAATGTGGCCGCATCTGTGTTGAATTTGACCCCGCCCCGAATCACACTGCCAAAACCTTCGATGGTGCCCTGGCTGATGCCTGTCCCGCCGATACCGCCGGAGGCA
>JAJDBT010000080.1 GCA_029261215.1 Nitrospirota bacterium
TGCCTCCCGTTGCAAAATTATCCCGGGAGCATGGCAGAAAAAATGACCGTGGTTCAAGTCGGTAACAGACAAAATGATAATATTTCCCTTTAATTACATGATGTTGTATAGCTTAGGGCTCATTTAACCGGACAGTAGTGGTCGAGAATAACGAATTTGTCATTTCGATTGAGGATGATGGTCGAGGGATAAACTGGAGCGCGATTCAGGAAATCGCGACAAAAGCCGAACTCCCACATGAAAATCAGGAAGATCTTTTCATGGCCATTTTTCATGACGGTATCACAACAAAACAAACCGCCACACAATTTTCAGGCAGAGGCGTTGGTATGGGCGCAGTTCGCGAGGAATGCACAAAACGCGGGGGTAAAATAGAACTCGACAGCCAAATAGGGAAAGGGACAAAGTTTTTCTTCCGTTTCCCCATGAACAATACCATCTACACTCCGGACCATGATTCGATCGCCAATGCCGCATAAAGGAAAGGGCTTGCCTTTTGAGATATGAGAGACAATGTCACCAGGGATAAGAGGGGTTTTTATAAAAAGGGAGAACAACGATGGGAAAACAGATATTAGTCGTAGATGATTCTGCTGCAATCAGACAACAAGTCGGGCTGGCCCTGGCTCAGGCGGGTTTTGAAATTATTGAAGCCGCTGACGGAAACGAAGGGGTGTCTGCCGTCGATCAACATCCGAGTATTGCCATGGTCATTAGCGATGTCAACATGCCCAATATGAATGGACTTGAAATGGTTTCTGCAATCAAAAAGAAACCAGCAAACAAAGCGCTGCCCATACTCATGCTCACCACTGAAGGTCAGCCTTCGCTCATCAAACAAGCCAAGGCCGCGGGTGCAGTGGGCTGGATCGTAAAACCCTTCAACGCCGGACAATTGGTGGCGACGGTGCAAAAACTGACCGCATGAACTTTTTCTGGTGGAAAAAAGAAACACTATCGCCGGACTGTGAAGACCTGCAGGGGCGGCTGTCTCTCGAAGCGCAGTCTCAACAGACTTCAAACGGGAAAGCGATGCCCCCTTCAGAAGAGTCGTTTTCGATGCCGTCGAAAGACACTGAAAATCCGGGAAAACAGATGAAAGCTGACATGGAAACCATCGCAATGCAGGAAACACCCGCCGCAGAGAAGATTCCGATCTGTGAAGACCCTTCAATCTTGCACAACATGCTTTCCGATTTTCGAAAGCATGTCAACGGGCAAATACAAACGGCAAAGGAGATCAGCGAAAAAGAAATCTTATGCATCGGAGACTGCGTCAACAAAATCGTCAACCATGCCCGCGAGTACATCGACCAGTCCAAGAACACGATGGATCACAGTTTTTCGGAGCAAAGCACCGCGATGGAAGACTATCTCAACTATTCTAGACAGACGATTGAAACACAAAGCAATACAGTGAAAAACGCCCTTTCTCTTTCAAATCAGATCTCCGAGGCAGGAGAAGCCGTGGATAGACTCGCAGGCGAAGCCAAATTACTGGCGCTCAATGCCACGATTGAGGCGGCACGTCTGGGCGGCAGCTCAGGAAAAGCCTTTGGCGTCATTTCTGAGGAAATGAATCATCTGAGCAATCAAATAGCGACTACCAACGGCATGATCGGGGACACCATCAAGGCTGTCCAGGAAAGCCTGCCGAGCATCATGAAACAAACGACTGCCCAAATCGAAAAACTGGAAACATTCATGGGCGTCATGGATCAACTGAAAAAAAACATGGGCGACGATTTATCCACTTCAAATGACGCCGGAAACACCCATCTTGAGATGATCATGAGTTTAGCCTATGCCGCACTTTCCCATCTTCAGTATCAAGATCCCATGATTCAAAATTTACAAAAGATCGACTACCTGATGAAAGACCTGCACGAGGAGCTAAACCAGGGCCTCAATATCAATGACACACCAGACCAAATAAAACAGACACAACTTGGCTGCTTGCCCGAATACCAACATCATGAAGATCTGGACGAGGGAGATACGCAGAACAGTCAAAATTCTGGAGAAATCGTCCTCTTTTAATCCACATTTCCCTTCTCATTTCTGCCCCTATTTTTCAGTGATCACCCCCGTTTTTTTATCTTGAATCAAAACCGGCATTTCCCCGGCCAAAAAACGCCCCGAAGCTACAACAGGACAAAAAGCCGCGTAGACCAGAGACCTTAAACATTGCTCATCCAAACTTATTCATGCTATGTATATTACCAGCGCGTTCAATTGCTGCCTTTCAGATATTCAACAAAAACCTTACAAGGTCTTATTCAGAAAGGGTTCTATGGAAAAAGAAAAAAAAGGAGATGGCCCGATGAATCCTAAATTGATCGTCGGCTTAGTCCTCATTGGTTTGCTTGTGGTTTTTGTCATTCAAAATGTCGCCGTGGTCGAAATTCAGTTTCTTTTGTGGACGATGTCGATGTCCCGCGCCCTGATGATGTTTTTCCTCATCGCCATCGGCATTGTGATCGGCTGGAGTCTCCATAGTTTTAAAATACATAAAAGCCATCTTCACGACGAGCAAAACCACCCACCCGCAAAACACTGACCCTGTGTAGTGGATATCACACATGCTTCAGAAAGCGATTCAAGCAAAACGGCCTGAATCACACATCGCCCCAAGTTCACCCCTATACCTTGCAATAGATCAGGGCGGACATGCCAGCCGCGCGATGGTATTTGACACGCAGGGCGCGGTACTTTCCGAAGGGCATTGTGCACTTCAAACCCACCGGCCTCAAAACAACTGGGTCGAACACGATCCCGATGCACTCACAGCCTCGGTTCACGAAGCCATCTCACAAGCCCTTTCAAAATTGGGCAAAGATCGCACACAAATCGCCGCCGCCGCTTTGGCCACGCAGCGATCCAGCATCGTCTCCTGGAACGGCACCACAAAAACAGCCCTCTCAAAAGTCATCAGCTGGCAGGACCGGCGGGCGGCGGAATGGATGACTCCGTTTCAAAACAACGCGGCCGATATCCGAAAGCGCACCGGCCTCTTTCCCTCTCCCCATTACGGGGCCAGCAAACTACGCTGGTGTCTTGAGCATCTGCCAAAAGTCAAAACCGCATTACAATCAGGCGAACTCGTTTTTGGCCCACTCTCAAGTTTTATCATCGCCAGACTGACCCAGGAAGGCCAGGCATGGGTTGACCCCGCAAATGCCTCACGGACATTGCTTTGGAATATCAACACCGGAGACTGGGATCCTCACCTTCTTCAGCTCTTTGGCATTCCAAAACAGGCTTTGCCAAAAACCGTGCTTTCACGCCATGCTTTCGGCCATATCTCCGTTTCCGGCCAGCGCATTCCCTTGTCCCTCGTTACAGGAGATCAATCCGCCGCTCTTTTTCAGGAGGGGATCCCTCAGAAAGAAACCGTCTACCTCAATATCGGCACCGGCGCATTTCTGCAACAGATACAAACAACACCAATGGAACACACGGACCGACTCTTATCCAGTATTGTTTTTGAAGATGCCGAAGTGAAATACACGGCACTCGAAGGCACAGTGAATGGCGCAGGGGCGGCACTCGACTGGTTTAAAGATCACGATCAATTAGATGACCTTTTTAAAAAAGCCGAGCCCTGGCTAGAAACAGCCAAACATCCGCCCATTTTTCTAAATGCCGTAGGCGGCATCGGCTCACCTTTCTGGAAACCTGGGATAAAATCTCGTTTCATCGGAGAAGGCGAGCACTCTGAGCGATTCACAGCAGTGATCGAAAGCATCATTTTTCTCATTCAAGCCAATTTGCAGGAAATGAACCAGATCAGAAAAGCACCCAAAAGAATCATCATCAGCGGCGGCATCGCAAGGCTGGATGGTCTCTGCCAACGCTTGGCCGACCTTTCAGATTTATCCGTCATTCGGCCTGAAGCGCATGAGGCCACAGCCCGTGGGCTTGCTTTTTTGCTGTCAAAAACCCACACGCCCTGGCCTTCAACCCGCCCCTCCAAACATTTTTCTCCCAAAAAAAACCAGGAATTAAAAAAAAGATACCGCTCCTGGCAGAACATCATGCTGAACACCTGCAATAAAAAGAAAACCGAGGTACACTAAAAGTAAAAATGAATCGGAAACCACGACTATGAGTATTCCGCAGCTTGTCGCGCACCGGGGCTATGCCGCCCGTTACCCGGAAAATACAGTACTTTCATTGACCAAGGCGATCGAACACGGCGCCTGTTTTATCGAGTGTGATGTTCAGCTCTCTGCCGACGGCATCCCTGTTCTGTTCCACGATGCCGCGCTCGAACGCACAACAGGACTGGAACACACGCTTTTGGATTGTGCATATGAAACGCTTCAATCGATAGAAGCCTGCGAAACAGCAAAATTTGGAGACCAGTTCGTGGGCCAAGGGGTAGAGATTCCACATCTTGAGACGCTGGTCCAAATCCTAAAAAAGGCCCCGCAGGTGACCGCCTTTGTGGAACTGAAAGATGAAAGCCTGCAAAGACACGGCGTCGAACACATGATCGACATTGTCTTGGCAATCCTTCAGCCTGTTTTAAAGCAATGCTGCATGATTGCCTACGATGCCGCAGTCATTCGTTCTGTTAAAAAAAGAGGCGCGCCTCAAAGCGGCTGGGTACTCAAGACTTGGTCAGAGGCCAGTCATCAGGAAGCAAGGGCCTTGTCTCCAGACGTTCTCATTTGCAATCACAAAAAAATCCCTTCAGATTTAACGCCGCTTTGGGCCGGGCCCTGGACCTGGTGTTTTTATGAAGTCGTCGAGCCAGATCTGGCGCTTGCGCTCCATGCGCGTGGCGCGGGCTTGATCGAAACAATGGACATCGGAAAAATGCTGGCCGACCCGCGCCTGCGTAAAGGAGGCTACTTTTGACCGTCCCGCATTTTGACATGGTTGTGGTCGGGGGCGGAATTCACGGGGCGGGCGTCGCACAAGCAGCGGCCGCACGCGGACACGCCGTACTCGTTTTAGAACAACACGACATTGGAAGCGGCACCTCCAGCCGCTCCAGCAAACTCATCCACGGCGGGCTGCGCTACCTCGAAACGGGACAGCTTCCCCTCGTTTATCAATCCCTGCATGAGCGGGAAAGACTCATCAAAAACGCGCCGAATCTGGTTCACCGCATTCCCTTTTATCTCCCGGTGTATCAGCACTCAAAACGCGGCCCCCTCAAAATCCGTATGGGGCTTTCCCTGTATGCCTTGCTCGGCGGCCTTGGGAAAGCGGTCTCTTTTCGGAAAGTGCCAAAAACCGAATGGGCTGCATTGGATGGATTGGAAACAAAAGGACTTTCCGCCGTATTTCAATATTGGGATGCACAAACAGACGATCAGGCCCTGACACAAGCTGTCATGCGCTCCGCCCAAACCCTTGGCGCAAAACTGGCCCTCTCCGCAACGCTCACATCCGCCGTGAAAGAAGAGGCTCGATACCGCATCCATTTTTTAGAAAATGCTGAGCGGCAACAATGCACAACCGACACCCTCGTGAATGCGGCCGGGCCCTGGGTCAATGCCGTCGCGGATTGCGTCTCGCCCCCCCTTCAAAAAATTGAAACCGAATGGGTGCAAGGCACGCATATCATTATCGACGACACCGTTCAGCAGGGCATTTATTATTTGGAAGCACCGCAGGATCGTCGGCCTGTGTTTGTGATGCCCTGGAAAGGACGGTTAATGGTCGGGACGACCGAAACCATTTTTAAAGGCGATCCCTCAGAAGTAAGGCCGCTCGAAAGTGAAAAAACATATCTGATCGAAACCCTCGCGACCTATTTCCCACGGTTTCGATCCCTTCAAACATCAGACATTCAATCCGCCTTTGCGGGATTACGCGTTCTGCCCAAAGCAGAAAGTGGCCTGGGTCAACGACCCCGCGAAACGCGCTTTGTTGTTGATGATGGGCAACAACCCCGCCTACTCAGCATTTACGGCGGAAAACTCACCACCTACCGTGCCACCGCACAACAAGTGATGGATCAATTGGCCAAGAGCCTGCCCCGGAGAAAAATAATCGCCGACACGGCGGAGATCAAATTATAAACTGAAATACCCATTGCTCAAGATGCGTTTGTTCCCTCAAACAAAGCAATTCAAGTGCGCTCGACCCTGGGCAGAGCACTTCAATTGCTTATCGCATAACACACATGATAGGTTGACATAGGATATTTACTAAAACTTAGGATGGGTGTGTCTTACGTGCAAGCGGCTCTGATTCAAGAAGAAAAAAAACAGTTTCACCTGATTATGATCAAGCCCTCACATTATGATGATGAGGGGTATGTGATTCAGTGGCTGCGTTCTTCAATTCCCTCCAACACGCTTGCGGTATTAAATGGCCTTGCCCTGGAGTGTGCCGAACGCAAGGTATTAGGGGAGAACACCTCCATTGAACTGCAAACATTCGACGAAACCAACACTCGAATTGATATCCATACACTCTCCAAGCTCATTTTAAATTCTGGAAATAACAGCCTGATCGCCCTGGTCGGCGTGCAATCCAATCAATTTCCTCGCGCCGTAGACATCGCCCGTCAATTTATTGCAAAAGGGATTCAGGTTGCTATCGGGGGGTTCCATGTGAGCGGTTGTTTAGCGATGCTGCCCAAACTACCCACTGAAATTCAGGAGGCGAGTAATATGGGCATCTCTCTGTTTGCCGGAGAAATCGAAGGCCGCTTCGACTTGCTCTTAAAAGATGCCTTTTCAAAAAAAATGAAGCCGATCTATAACTATATGGACGACCTGCCCAATATCGACGGCGTGGCAATTCCATACCTCCCCATTTCGATGCTGAAAAAGACCTCGGGAACAAGAGCAAGCTTTGATGCCGGCAGAGGATGCCCTTTTCTCTGTAGTTTCTGCACAATTATTAATGTGCAAGGACATAAGTCTCGTTTTCGCACGGCGGATGACATTGAGAAAATTATACGAACAAATTACGAAGAGGGCATTAAGAATTTTTTTATCAGCGACGATGACTTTGCGCGTAACCGGCAATGGGAAGCCATCTTTGACCGGATTATCGCACTCAGGGAAAATGAGGGACTTGAGGTCTGGATCATTATTCAGGTCGATACCATGTGCCACAAGATCCCCCGATTCATCCAAAAGGCCGGACAGGCTGGCGTCACACGGGTTTTTATCGGCCTCGAAAGTATCAACCCTGAAGCGTTGGCAGGCGCAAAGAAAAAACAAAATAAAATTTCAGAATACAAGGTAATGCTCGACGCATGGCACCAAGCGGGGGCATTGACCTATGCAGGATACATCCTTGGCTTTCCGACAGATACGCCTGAGAGTATTTTGATGGATATTAAAACCATTCAGGAAGAGCTTCCAATTGACTTGCTCGAATTTTTTATTCTCACACCCCTTCCGGGCTCGGAAGACCACAAAGTCTTACATCAAAAAGGCGTAAAGATGTCCACGGACATGAATGAGTACGATATCGTGCACATCACAACAGCACACCCCCTGATGACCGATTCAGAATGGCTGGGCATTTACGAAAAAGCCTGGGATGCCTATTACACGCCGGAGCATGTTGAAAAAGTCATTCATCGCGCGCGGGAATGGGGCTACCCCGCAGAAAATATGATGACAAAGTTACTCCATTTTTATGCCTGTCCCAAAATAGAAAAAGTGCATCCCCTCGAAGGGGGTTTATTGCGGCTTAAATACCGACTGGATCGCCGCTATGGCATGCCCATTGAAAATCCCCTCGTTTTCTATCCACGCTATCTATTCGAGACCCTCCGAAAATTCAGTCAATTTCTGCTGTTATTTTATCGATTTAAAAGAATCTTAAACAAAGCCAATCGCGCCCCTTTACAAGAACCACTCGAAGAACCTCTAAAGATCCTTGCTTAACATTCCATTTTAGAAAAGGGGCTATAACTACAATTCCTCCCTCACTCAGGTCGTCATTTTTTCGATGATCGCCGCAGGGGTACCCCTGCGTTCCCCGACAAAAAAGTCCTCATGTTTTTTTCCCCAAAAGTCCTTGCGGACGGAAGATCATCATTACGACGAGGGCGATGCCAAAAATCAGCATGCGGTAGTTGGCCAGGCCCCTTAGCATTTCAGGCAGGATGGTCAGCAGGAAGGCCCCTAAAATCGCGCCGGGCAAACTCCCCATGCCGCCCAATACCACCATCGAAAGAATGCGGACGGATTCCAAAAAGGTAAAGCTTTCTGGGGATATAAACGTGTATCGCGCTGCGAAAAAAACGCCTGCGACCCCCGCAATGCCCGCGCCAAGGACAAAAGCCAGGATCTTAATCCGTGTGGTATCGATTCCCATCGCCTCGGCCGCTGTTTCATCTTCACGAATGGCAATCCACGCACGTCCGATCTGGGATTTCATTAAACGGTGAATGGCCACCGCGGTCAACACGACAAAAACCAACATTAAATAATAAAAATCCATCGGTGTACGAAAGACAAAACCGCCGAGCGCAGGCCGCCCAATCTGCATAATGCCATTCGGGCCTTGTGTCACCGAATCCCAATTATTCAGACAAAGATACATAATTTGAACAAAACCCAAGGTAATAATCGCGAGGTAATCTCCCCGAAGCCGCAGCGTCACCACCCCCAGGATCAGACCAAAAAATGCGGCCACGACCCCGCCCAGGGGAATGCCCAGCCAAAAGGAAAGACCCAGTCCGGTCGAGAGCAGGGCATAGGTGTATGCACCGATGCCGTAAAAGGCCGCGTAACCCAAATCCAAGAGCCCGGCGTAACCCACGGTAATGTTCAGCCCTATTGCCAGCAGGGCGTAAAGCACGGCAAGGTTTAGGATATCCAGATAATAGTTATTCAAAAAGAACGGCAAGATGGTAAAGAGGAGCCCGCAAGCGCTAAACAGGAGAGATTTGGCAATACGACCTTCAAAACGCTTCCGCCAAAGGTCTGAATAAAAGGGGAGTGTTCCAAAAAGGGAACCAAACCACCCATAGGGAAAAAACCGATAAATAAATCCGCCAGTGATACCGGACACCATCAGTACCAGAGTCAAGCTTCCGGCATCCGCCCAGCCCATCAAAGGCCATGCGAGTAATCCGAACCAAAGCGGCAAGAGCAAAAAAACCTTGAGCCGCTTTTTTGAAACAAGGGACTTTGTCATTAGACCCGGTCGACTCCCTTTTCCCCTAATAACCCGGTTGGCCGAAAAATAAGCACTAAAATGAGAATCAAAAAAGCGAAGCCATCTTTAAATTCTGTCGAAATATATGCGGAGCCCATGCTTTCAAACAATCCCAGAATCAGGCCGCCGAGCATGGCTCCGGGCAAATTGCCAATCCCGCCCAAAACGGCTGCCGTAAAGGCCTTGAGACCTGCAACATATCCGATCGAAAAATTAACGACGCCGTAATAAATCGACACCATCACCCCGGCGGCGGCGGCCAACATCGACCCGATGATAAAGGTGATGGCAATAATCCGGTCAATCGGAATCCCGCAGAGCGTGGCCATCGTCTTATCCTGAGAGGTTGCCCGCATCGCCTTGCCTAAACGGGTTTTCCGGATAAAAAAATGAAGGCCCGCCATAAGCAAAAAGGAAGCGGCGATGATGAAGGCCTGAATTTTACTCATCGGGAAGCCGCCCGGGGTAATCGGGTCTGCTGGAAGGATATGAGGAAAAACCTTGTCGGACGACCCTTGCGCCAGCATGACGTAATTCTGCAAAAAAATGGACATGCCAATGGCCGAAATGAGGGGCGAAAGCCGGTGAGCAGATCTTAAGGGGCGATAGGCGATCCGCTCTAAAGTCATGCCATAGCCCGCGCAGGTGAGTGCAGAAAGGACAAACACAAGAAAAAGGGAAAGCAGTAAATGTGATTCAGTCAGACCTGCGAGGGTAAAGAGGCCCATATAAATAATCCCCAGATAGGCCCCGATCATGTAGATTTCCCCGTGGGCAAAATTAATCAAACCCAGAATGCCGTAGACCATGGTATAGCCCAAGGCAACTAGGGCATATACACTTCCCAGCGTTAATCCATTGATCAATTGCTGTAAAAACATCCGAATCGCTTTCTCTTGTTTTAACTTAAAAAAAGGATGATCTGCATCAGATATATCGCCCTCGTCTTATAAGCAGAAGCCCCTGCCATGTCAAGGGCTTTGTCTTGAATGTTCACAATCCATTTTCCCAATAAGGGATAACGCGCTATTGACCTCCGTACCCTCAGGTGCTAAGGTAATCTTTCGGGCTATTTTTTTCTACCTTTCATGAGGATTCATTATATGTCTTGGGAACCCCGCGGCCCCGGTAATATGGAAGATCCAATCGCAAAGATCATCCAGGAATTTCAAAACATGTTAAAGCAGCGTCCAGGTGGACCTCTTTTTAAGGGGTGGAAAGTTATTGCCGTCATTGCGCTGGCCTTGTTCCTGCTCTGGAAAGGGTTTTACATCGTTGCCCCGGATGAACAGGGGATTGTGCTTCGTTTTGGAGACATGGTTCGCACTGCAGGGCCGGGCCCCCACCTTAAGATTCCCATGATTGAAAACGTGCTACTCCCCAAAATTACCAAGCTGCACCGCATCGAAATCGGGTTTTTTACAACAAGAGGCGGATCGACTCAGGTCGTTCCCGAAGAGGCCTTGATGGTGACCGGGGATGAAAACATTGTCGGCATCCAAGTGATTGTCCAGTTTCGGATCAAAGACGCACGGGAGTTTCTGTTTAATGTGGCCGACACCACCGCCACCATCAAGTCGAGCGCTGAAGCTTCGGTTCGGCAAATCATCGGGCAAAGCAAAATTGACGAAGCGCTGACTGTCGGTAAAGCCAGGATACAGCAGGAAACCCAGGTTTTACTTCAAAGTATTCTGGATGATTATGCGGCAGGGGTTCAGATCACCGCCGTTCAACTCCAGGATGTCAATCCGCCAACAGACGTCGCCGCCGCTTTTAAAGATGTGGCCAGTGCAAAAGAAGACAAGGAAAAATTGATTAACGAATCCCACGGTTACCGGAATGATATTATTCCCAAAGCAAAGGGGCAGGCGGCTCAAATCATCAATGAAGCACAAGCCTATTCCGAAGCCCGTGTGCTGCGCGCAACAGGGGAAGCCAACCGGTTTTTGGCGACACTTAAAGAATACAAGGAATCTGAAACCATTATTCGAAAACGCATCTACATTGAAACGATGGCAGAAATTATGCCAAATGTCGAAAAAATTATTATCGATAAAGCCATTAGCGGGAAAGTGCTTCCCTTGTTACCACTGGGTCAATCCAACCTTGATGAAGCACTGAAAAGGGGTGGACAATGAAAAAAACACAGTTCTTCGTAATCGGAATTCTGGGCTTTCTGATTTTGATTATGGTCGGTGGCTCCCCCTTCTTTATTGTGGATATCATTCAAACCGCCATCGTGGTTCAGCTTGGAAAGCCCGTGCGAACCATCACAGAACCGGGGCTGAAATTCAAAATCCCTTTCATACAGGACGTGATCAAGTTTGATAAACGTCTGCTCGATTATGATTCCGAACCACAGGATGTCGTCACCCGAGACAAAAAAACCCTCGTGATTGACAACTTTGCAAAGTGGCGGATCGTCGCACCTTTACGTTTCTACGAAGCCTTCCGAACCGAAGAGGCCGCTCGCGCACGTCTCGATGACATCATCTATTCAGAACTGCGTGTGGACTTGGGTCAACATGATCTCTCTGAAATTATCTCTCAAAACCGCTCGGACATTATGGCGACCGTCACCCGTATCGCCAATGAAAAAGCCCTGGAGTATGGGATCGAAATCAAGGATGTTCGGCTTAAACGGGCCGACCTTCCGGAGCAAAACGAAAAAGCGGTCTTTACCCGGATGCAGGCGGAACGTGGACGTGAGGCAAAACGCTATCGCTCTGAGGGGGAAGAAGAGGCCCAAAAAATTCGATCCACAGCCGAAAAAGAACGGGAAATCCTGTTGGCGGAAGCCTACAACAAAGAGCAGCAATTGATGGGTGCTGGCGATGCAAAAGCATTCAAGATTTATGCACAAGCCTACGGGCAAGATGCCGCTTTCTTTGAATTTCTCTTGTCGATGGAAGCCTATAAAAAAGTGCTCACCAGCAAGACAAAGCTTGTCCTCACCCCTGAGTCAGAATTCTTCAAGTACATTCAAAAAAATAAATAAGCCGTTCGGAAAACAACCGATTTATGCAAAAAGAACCACAGGTACCTGACCAGACAGATGTTTTAACACTTTTAAAAGAACTCCAGCCCAACAGCCTTTATCTCATTACCTCGAAAACAATCTTTCTGCGGGGCTTTCAATATTATAAAGAAGAGCGACTGAAATCCTTTGCGTGGCACAACGAGCAAATGCGGCTTGATGCCGCCGTCCTGGGAAAATCATTCTATACCATCACATTTTCTTCAAAAAATGCGCGGCTTAAATATGAATGTACCTGCCCGGCATGGCGTGCCGAGACACAGTGTAAACACGTCATCTGCGGCCTGCTCACGATCCTGAACCTCTTTTCGTCCAAATTGTTTTACCAGATTGAGCAAGACGAAAACCGACTGCAGGCGCTCAAGGCCGTCCTTCTCAGAAATCAAGTGATCACAGAAAGAAAAACGCCCCCCCAGACACATCCGACAAAACTTAAAAACACAAAGCCTCGCGTGGAGAAACATCCATCAGAAGATGAAGTCGAAATTGTGATTGAGTCAAAAGGAGACTATCCAGCCATTTTTCTCAGAAGAGGGAAAATCGTGGTTGATTCACCCTTTGGTCTGCCTGAAGGTTTGTCGCCCTTTACCTATCGCTATTACACAGACCAATCGCTGCGAGATCGTTTTTTCGAACACCTGACCCATTTTGGAAATAAATATCCGCTGGTGCTCGAATGCAACAGCGGCCGAATCCCGCTTGAATGGAATCCGAAGCTGACCTATAAAAGCAAAACAGAATTGAATGCTTCGGGCGCGCATGTTGAAATTCATGCACTCACTCTTTTAGACAATGTGATTTCCAAAAATGCAGAGCGATTTTGGGATTTTGTGGTAAACCCGGAAACAGGGCAATTTGGCCGGGTCACAGACACAACGGGCTGGCACCTCTTTGACAACCTTGACCGCCTTTTCCGTCCTCCGGCTCCATCCTTCGCCAACTTTGATGATCTGCAGGACCGACGACTTTCAGAGCGAGAATGGCTTGTGCAAAACATCCACTTCAAAGTCCCGCTCGACACTTTTCAATCTATACAATTTAATATTTCAAAGTCTTCGCTTGATCAAACCCTCGGAGATCTTTTTTTAAAAGTAGATGGAAAGCAAGTCCAACCGCAAGAGGCAAAACACCAGCATCGCCTCACCATCGACCCCGGAGATGGTGAAATGGCCATCCTTAGAACAGAATGTTGCCTTGAAGACGCACAGGGGCAGACGACAGCACACACCTTTCGTTTTTTTACGGATTTAAATTCCCGCACCTTTCCGAGCGCATTAAAAGCCTTGAAAAGGCTGACCGTCCTCTACCAAACTTTTTTTCACCTCTTTCGCCTCAAAAAGGATATGGATGAAAATCAGGTCATTCGAAAGGCCCTTTCCAATGGTGATTTCACTCAATATACGCTGAAAAAAGAAGCCCGGGATCTGCTCAAACGCTATGCGGCGATCATCAAAGATGAAGATGTTCGGCTTCATTTTCATACACAGCAATGGTTTATTGTCCCGAATGAAAAGGAAAAAGAAGCTCTGCTGTATCAACTGCCCTTTGACCTTTTCGGTCCAAAGATTTTTAAAGAAATGAACACCTACCACGAAATGACCCTGCCCGCAAAACAGCTCTATGCCCAGATTTCTCTATTGCATGCGGAATGCAAGGCAGCAGGCGTTGCCCTTTTTCACAAAGGTCAACCTGTGAAAACAGTCAAGTGGGATTTTTCCTTTGATGCCCGGCGACGACCAGGCATCGACTGGTTTGAAATCCGCCCGGAAATCAGGTCGGACGGGGTGGTCGTTGGAGACTCAATCTGGCAAAAATTACTGGAAAGAAAAGGCGTGGTCGAAAAAGATGGCGTAATTCAGATTGTCGATTCAAACGCCCAAAAAATCATCAACGCGCTTTCTCTGATTTATAGCTCACAAAAATCAGAGAAACGCGAAAAAAGAGAGATTGTTCAGGTTCCCAGAATGCAGATTCTCGACTGGGTTGCCCTTCGCAAGGAAGGGGTGACGATCAAGCTCCCTGAAGAAGATGAACGCTTGATTGAACATCTCACGCAGCTTGAAAAAATTGAGACGATCACCACCCCCAGAAATTTAATCGCAAAACTCCGACCCTACCAAAAAGAAGGACTTGATTGGCTGGCCTTTCTCTATCAACACCGCTTTGGGGCCATTTTGGCCGATGACATGGGCCTTGGAAAAACCCTGCAATCCATCTCTTTACTGGCCGCCATTCATGAAAAAATTATTCCCTCGGCATCCGCCTCCGATAAACCGCATCTGATTGTCGTTCCACCGACCCTTCTGTTTAACTGGGAACAGGAACTTCAACGATTTTATCCAAAACTGAAGGTCTATCAGTATTTCGGAAAAAACAGAACGACGCAATTTAAGGGCTATGATGTCGTGCTGACGACCTATTCTCTTGTGCGCCGTGATATCCGATTTTTAAAAGAAACCCCCTTCCATGTTATTATTTTTGATGAGGCACAGGCCGTCAAAAATGTGTATGCAGACACAACCGGAGCCGTTCGTCAGCTTCAAGGCGTGTTTAAACTCGTCATGACCGGAACGCCTTTGGAAAATCATCTGGGTGAATATTATTCCCTGATAGACCTTGCCCTGCCAGGCTTGCTTGAGGAGTATGATCGGTTTAAATCACAAATCAAGCTGGATGACTCACCCATGCTGCAGATCCTTATCGCACGGACACGCCCCTTTGTTTTGAGAAGAATGAAAGAATCGGTTTTAAAAGATCTGCCTTCAAAAATTGAAACAGACATTTATCTTGACCTGACTGACAAACAAAAAACGCTTTATCAACAAACCGTTGCCTCTGTTTCCTCACAAATCAACAGCGCCTATCGTGATAAAACGTCGGGTCAGGCTAAAATCATCGCATTAACCGCAATTATGAAGCTTCGGCAATTGTGTGTTTCACCCCGGCTGATTACCGCTGATTTTAAAACAGGGAAAGACCACTCCCCAAAGATGAGTTTTCTGATAGATCAACTCCAGGCACTTTATGATGAGGGACACAGCGCGCTTGTTTTTTCTCAATTTACCCGCGGCCTGGATCTTCTTGAAGCGGACATTCAGGCGATGAAACTTCCTTTTTACCGCTTGGATGGTTCAACACCCACCCAGAAGCGAAAAACCCTCGTGAAGGCCTTTCAAAATTCAGAAACGCCTTCCGTCTTTTTGCTCAGCCTAAAAGCGGGAGGACAGGGGTTAAATCTAACAAAAGCCTCTTATGTCTTCCATCTCGACCCCTGGTGGAACCCGGCCGTTGAAAACCAGGCCTCAGACCGAGCCCATCGTATCGGGCAAAAAAGAAATGTCTCCATCACACGGATTTTGATGCGGCATACGATTGAAGAAAAGATGATGTTGCTTAAGCAGAAAAAAAGCGCACTTTATGAAGCAGTCATGGGTGGAACCGAGCAAGCCATCACCGGACAAACACTGAGCAAATCAGACTTTGATTTTCTCTTGCACGGATAAAGCTGAAAATAATATGGGCCAATTTGGTTTTTAGGATAAACAACACATTATTCCCGTCTTAAAAAGGACGGAACATCTTCCACAACAACAGGTTGACTAAAATAGTAACCTTGCGCCTCATTGCAGTCGATGGCTTTTAAAAAAGCCCACTGCTCTTTTGTTTCAACCCCTTCTGCAACCACCCCGACCTGCAGACTTTTTCCCAGCGCATTGACCGCACGTGTGATGGCGACGTCATTAAGATCTTGAGGAATATCCCTTACAAATGATTTATCAATCTTTAAGCGATTGATGGGGAGCCGTTTCAAATAACTCAAAGAAGAATACCCGGTTCCAAAATCGTCAATCGCAATTGTCACACCCATTTGAGAGAGTTCATCGAGTATACGAACCACCTGATCCATCCGTTGCATGATGGCACTTTCAGTGATTTCAATTTCCAAACGCTCAGGGGCGAGTTTTGTTTTTTCTAAAATACGAACAATGGTGTCAACAATATTCCCACGCTGGAACTGAACTCCCGACATATTCACGGCAACACGCTGTAATTTTAAACCCCCTTTAATCCATCGCTGCATTTGTTCACAGGCCGTTTCAAGCACCCATTCACCAATCAGTAAAATAAGATTCGACTCTTCTGAAAAAGGAATAAACTTATCGGGCAAAATCAGACCCAGCTTCGGGTGGTTCCATCGGATCAGTGCTTCGAGATTTGTGACTTCACCGCTTGCTAGGGAATACTGCGGCTGATAATGGAGCACCAATTCATTTTCTTTAAGGGCATAATGAAGTTCGCTTTCCAGGGTCAAGCGCTTAAAAGCAGCCTGCGTCATTTCTCTGGTATAGAATTGGAAATTATTTCGACCTTCTTCTTTTGCACGATACATCGCAGCATCTGCATTACTGATGAGCGTTTCACTGTTACGAGCATCCTTGGGGTACAGACTAATGCCCATACTAATACTCAGATGCAGGCAGTGTTCCTCGACTTTAAAAGGATTAGCAAAAGCCATAATGAGTTTATGTGCCAAAACAACCACATCAAGCGCCTGCTGACTTTCCTCCATAATAATAACAAACTCATCTCCACCGTGACGGGCCACCGTGTCCACATCTCGAATATTTTCTTTAATCCGTTTAGCCACTTTTTGTAAAATGACATCTCCCATCGGATGACCAAGGCTGTCGTTAATATTCTTGAAATGATCTAAATCAAGAAAAATGAGACCCACCTGTTGTTTATCACGCTGCGCCCGCCTTAGAGCATGATCAAGACGATCATTAAACAGGATGCGGTTGGGTAATCCCGTTAAAGGGTCATGATGAGCCAAAAAATCAATCTTTTCCTGCGACTTTTTGATCATTGAAATATCTGAAAAAACAGAAACATAATTAAGAACCGCTTGATCTTGATCACGCACAGTCGATATCGTCTGCCAGACAGGGTAGATCTCGCCATTCTTGCGTTTATTCCAAATCTCGCCTTGCCACATGCCTTTGTTACGAATATCTTGCCACATGCTTTTATAGAATTTTTCCCCATGTTTTCCCGATTTTGAAAACCCAGGGTCATTGCCCAGGACTTCTTCCCGTTCATACCCTGTAATTCTAGAATAGGCCCGGTTCACCTCAATAATTTTATTGTGTTGATCTGTCACCTCAATTGCATCTGCAGTGTTATCTACAATGACAGCAGATTGCCGCAGTTTTTCCTCAATGACTTTTTGTTCTGTAATATCCTGGACAATCCCGAAAGAACGCACAGCATTTCCGGATGGCCCATAATATGTTTCACAACGTTCATTCACGTATTTAATGGAGCCGTCTTTTAATAAGAGGCGATGAGAAATATTATAGGTTTTTTTTTGCTGAATCGATGCCCGAAAAGTCTGCTCAACTTGCTCCCGGTCATCCGGGTGCACCATCTGGAAAAATCCCTCAAGTGTGGGTAGAAATTCCTGAGACTGCCCAAAAATGCGATACACTTCATCTGACCATGTTAAGGTATTTTCGTCAAAATTGAGTTCCCAGTTCCCAATGTGGGCAATTCGTTGGGCTTCCGCCAGTGCAGATTCTTTTTTATGAAGCTCCTGGATACTTAAAAATATGCTCAATGCCTCTGTCAACTGCTGTGTGATCTCGTAAAATAACTGCCTATCCTCTTCCAAAAAAACATATGGTTTGGCGCAATGATGAATTCCAAATAACCAGGGTTTCCCAACTTTAGGTTTAATGCACATCACCAACATCGACTGGATGTGAAATTCAACATTGATCGGCAAATGGTCTTCGGGCCACCCTGTCTCAGAATCGTAGGCATTTGGGTGCTCCGAGAAGAGCGCTCGACGAAATACTTCTGCAATGGCGGGGACAATCGGGACGGCCAGATTTTGTCTGTCCGCGCCTGGCCACTCACTCCGAGTGACCTCTTTGATGGCTTTGAATGTTTCCGCATCGGGATCGCAAGGGTAAATGAGCCAAGCCCGGTCACAGGCAAAGGTTTTGAGAACAACCCCAAGCACCTCCTCCAGCATTTCCTCCTGATGACCCGCTTTCAAGGCGATGTAACTGACATGCTTTAAGATTTTGTTGCGCTGTTCAATCTTGTACTGGTGCGTTACATCAATGACAAACCCTTCTAAAAAAAGAAGAACCCCTTTCTCAGAATAGACACCCTGTCCTTCTCCCCAAACCCATTTTTTTTCGCCAGTGGCAGTAACCAATCGGAATTCCAGGGTGTAGGGTTCTTTTTTACTGATTCCACGTTGAACCCTTTCTCGAACCCTCTCCCGATCTTCCGGGTCAATTAAGTGAGCATAATGAAAATTCCCAGAGGTCAGGTCATTAATGGGATATCCTGTCAAATGCAAGCAGCCCGCATTCGCAAACAAAAATGTCCAATGCTCATCATTTTGGCAACGATAAACCAGACCAGGCAGATGATCTACTACTGTTAACGGCATCATAATTCCCCTTCGTCACCGTATTATCAATACGTGTTTTAGACACCCGATTTTTTTCGAAATCAGCTAAAAGAGCGCCATACCTCAATACCATAAAGAACGGCCATTGCCTTTACAGCTTAATGAAAACACATCTTTAATTGTCTGCCACGATACAGACTTTTGTAGTAAAAAAATGGGAATATAGAGCGGACTAGCGCTCCTGGGTTTACGACATAATGCGTTTATTATAATTTATTTTCAATAAAAATCAAAGAAAATATACAAACTGTCTTAATTTTCAAGGTCAACCCCGATCTTTCCAGACTCATTAAAGAAACAACTCGTTGTTCCCCTCCCTTTTCTAAAACTTAAACACAACAACAAAGAGGAGGGCGTTCAATATTTTGTGTCACTTAGGCCAAGGGGATTGACTTAGATTTTATTAAGGAATGAGCAAAGAAGAAAATGGTTTTGATTTTCAAGACAATTTTCTCAATCAGAACCGTCTCTTGAAGCTTCTGTATTTGGACCCTCAGAACGCGAAAAAGGGACAATCCCGATTCAATATAGCTGCTTCAGGTGTTCAAGCGCACTCCATTGGCGGTGAAAGGTAGGCGTTAGGGATTAGGGCATTAGTGAAGCGGACACCCTGTTCTCTGACGTAACATCCTGAAAACGATCACAGAACCTTATTCTGCATCCAGTTTTCCAACAATACCTGCACGGGTGTGAACACCCACTTTACTCATGATCCGCTTGAGATGATCTTTTACAGTATGGACACCAATGTCCAATGCGCAGGCAATCTCCTTATTGGTGTATCCTTTCCTAATATAAAAAAGCACTGACTTCTCTCTAGGGGTAAAATAGGGGGACGACGTCGAAGTCGCTGGAACACGTTGACTATGCTTCACTTTTTCGACTAATACCATGACCAGGTGCTGCGTTTCGCCAGTACCGTTTAAGAGAAGCCCCCGAAAAGAAACAACTGAGCCACAATACGGAAATAATACGGTTGGAGATGCTATCGGCCGTTCTATCACTGGAAGTCGCTCACGCGACAACACCAATTCCCGTAATCCACTCAACAATACTTTCAGGCGTCTTGCCGTTTCAAAGTCTTTTGATGTCACTTGATCGTTATTTAAAAGGGCCAATGGGGAGCCTTTCGTCCTGCTTAAAAAAAGGATTTCGTCTCGATGTCCGATAATCAGAACATCAGGGGTACTCCGCTGCCGAATCACATCAACACTTGCAAGAGCCTCTCGTTTCAACTCCGATGGATAGGATTCCGATACGCCAATAAAACCAGAATAGCCTTTCATTCCAGATTCTAAAACCAGGTTTTGCCCGTTTGATTCCAAAAGCGACATGATTTCCCCCCTATGTTTAAATGTTTACAGTTCCAATTGAAAAATATTGCATTCCTTTTTTAACAACCCCAGTCTTGAATTCAATGAGTCCAAAGCCTGAGACAACCGCTTCCTGTCATCCGGCAAAGTCTGGTCGATAATTTCATCCGTCAATTTCAAAAGACCACGCACCCATACCGGGTTTAAGAGCAAGTTAAAGGCGACCATCGCAATTTCTTTGCCCATGTCTTCCAGTTTCGCTCCTGCTTCTTTTTTTGAAATATCGATATAATGCAATTGTTTGTATATTTTTCGTCGATACCGTTCTGGGCAAATGCGACAGGCCTCTATTTCTTTCAATAACTTTGTTTTATTTTCTCGTAATGCCCTGAGACATTGCGTTTCATACTCAACATTTTTTCGTGGTTTCGGTGTGTTTTCCCCAAATAAATCAGAGATGTCTTCAAATTTGTATTCAAGCCCATTGCGATATTTCGTCTTGCTTCCAGTCATTGATTTCCCCCTGAACTGACAATACGATATCCAGTGATACCCGCCTCAACGTGATGACACGGAAACAAAGCAATCCATATGCCTTACACCATTTAAAGCATTTATTATCCAATATATTGAATAACTCTCAATATATTCCTCTTTGTTTTCTAAAACGATTGCACAATCATTCCGGTTTCTGGAATATAGATGGAAGGCCCTTCCGAAAACTGGAATCCCAAGATAAAATTCAGATTCTTTGAGTATTTAGGCCTATTGAATGAATGATCAATAAATAACACTATATATAGTGTTATTTATTTCTAACTATACTGCATAATGGATCTTACGCTTTACAAGTGATTTGGGATATGCTATTACACTTTCAGGCTGAGGAGGCTCAGCTTTTCTTTTATTTTGCTTTTCACTATTCAGGTCGGACATGCGTCTCAAACGTTTAGAAGTTTTTGGATTTAAATCTTTTTTTGATAAAACAGTCGTCACTTTTAGAAAAGGGATTACGGGAATTGTCGGGCCGAATGGCTGCGGAAAAAGCAACTTTTCAGACGCGATCCTTTGGGTGCTCGGCGAACAAAGTCCAAAAAGCCTCCGTGGAGAACGGATGGAAGATGTCATTTTCAGCGGAACCGAGCACAGAAAACCGCTTTCGCTCGCGGAGGTCTCCCTAACCATTGGCGATATCGCGAATGAATTGCCCCCGCCCTATACGGTGTATTCCGAGTTGACCTTCAGCCGTCGGCTTTACCGTTCGGGTGAAAGTGAATATCTCATCAATAAAACGCCTTGCCGTCTTAAGGATATCCGGGATTTGCTGATTGATATGGGTGCCGGCTATCACGCGCATACCATTATCGAACAGGGAAAAGTGGATGACATCATCACCGCTACGCCAATGCAGCGCAGGGAAATTGTTGAAGAAGCGGCCGGAATAGCAAAGTACCGATTAAGAAAAGTAGAAGCCTTACGAAAACTTGAGGCGACGGAACGAAACCTCACGCGTGTTTCAGACATAATCGGGGAAATAAAACGCCAGCGAAATGCACTTGATCGTCAGGCAAAAAAGGCAGAAAAATGCCAGGAGGCGACAGAAGCCCTCAAAGTGCTGGAGTTACAGATTGCGCGTCATGAATGGCTGAGCTGGCAATCGGAAGAAAGAGACCTCCAGGAAGAGGAAAAGCATCTTCAAGTCCAAACATCAGAACTTTCAGCCCGCCTGGCCGCCGTAGAAACAGCGCAAACACAGCATAAACTCACATTGACCGAAAAAGAAGACGCCTTGGGAGAATTAAGCCGAGAAATCTCCGAGGTAGAAAAAAATATCCAGCGATGGGAAGGAAAGATCGAAACAATTCGCGCACAACGCCAGGAATGGCATGAAACAGACTTAAGAACCGAACAAACGCTCAGTGAAGTGCAGCAAGAGATGAGTACGCTTGACTCAGAGTCGGCCACGCTTGAGGGAGAATTACACATCATTACAGAAACCCTGCCCGTTGCAGAGCGATCGTTAGCAGAACATGAGGAACAAAGAGCCGACCTCGAAGCCGCCGTGCTTTCTGAAAATGCAGCACTTGAGCGGGCCAAGGTCGAGATCTTTGACCTCAGTGCCCAGTTAACAACTTCAAAAAACAATCTTCTTCATTTTCAAAACCGCAAAGACATGCTCTTTAAACAAAAAGAGCGCCTTCGTCATGAGCGGGAAATACTCGAAGAAAAACAGAGGAATGCGGCAATCGCATCAGAAAAAACCAGCACGACGCTTAAGAAAAATCAAGGCGCCTTGACTGAGTTTCGTCACGAGCGGGAGGAAAAAACCAGCCTTCTCAATCAAGTCGAAGCCTCGATTCAAGTCAAAGAAAAACAGCTGTTTCAGGTGAAAGAGCAGTGGGGAGAGGTCAAATCCCAGGTCGCCTCCCATGAAGGATTTTACCGGGGTTTCTTAAACAAACGGGAAGGCAGTGAAAATCTCCTACTCCAACTCGAAGGATTGCAGGGGATGGTGGCTGATTTAATCGAAGTGCCCCCGAAATATGAACAAGCCCTTGAAGCCGCACTCGAAAGCAGACTGCGGGGGATTGTTGTCGAAGACCACGACGAAATCCAAAAGGGCATTAAACACCTCAGAGAAACAGAAATGGGCCGAGGCACCTTCTTTCCCCGCCACCCCCGCACAGGAAAACCCCGGCAAAAATTTTCAGTCACCCATGAAACCGAAGGTATTTTTGGCGCAGCCCTTGATCTGGTCACCATCAAACCTGGATATGAATCCATCGCCGAAGCCTTGCTGGAGGACATCGTGCTCACCACTCATCTCGAAGCGGCGTTGCAGGCCTGGGGCCATCATCCAGAGATTTCCCTATGGGTCACTTTAGACGGAGAAATCATAGATCGATTTGGTGTCGTCTCCGGCGGTGAGCAGGGAAAAAAAGGCTTGCTCGGCCAAAAACGGGAGCTCCAACTGCTCACCAACGAAGCCAGTCGCCTTCAAAAAGAAACAGAGGGACTGCAAGGTCAAATCAACGAACAGCAAGAAACGCTCAAGACAACACGCATCGCACTTGCAGGGCTGGAGGAGCAAATCCGTGCTTTGGATGTTGAGCTGGTCAAAGGGCAAAATGAGCAAAAAACCCTGGATTACGAACTGACACGGCTAGAGGGTGAGCTGGAAACGATCCTTTTTGAGCAGGAAGAGGGCAACAGGGAAGAAGAAACCCTGATCGAATCCATTGAAGCGGAACATCGCCTCATCACTGAAACAAATGAACTCAAACAAGAGAAAGAGGGTTCCCTTGACATGCTCAACGAGGGCCTAAGTACAAACCGTGAGACACTGGGGAGCCTCAATGAAGCCGTGATGCAGCTTCGCATGCAAACCAATACCATCAAAGAACAACAACGGCACGCACTCGAAAAACAGGCCCGTATCCATCGTGAAAAAGAAAACCGCACAACACGGCTGAATGAAATGACCGCACTCAAGACAAAACTCCAGGAAAAGTTACGTCTGGGCCAGGGCGAAGAAGAAGAAGCCGCCGCCTCAATTGAAACCCTTGCCTCGGAACTCTCCACGCGAATGGAAACCCTGCGAAATGCGCAAGAGTCACATGCAGATCTCTTAACCCTTCTGGACGATGCCCAAAAAGGTATTTCTTCTATTCGGTCAGGGTTGAATTTGGCGCACGAAGCGCAGCAGAAAAATGCGCTTCGAAAAGTCGCCGTCGAAATGAATCAGCAAAAAATTGAAGAAGCCATTGCCTCCCGATACCAAATCGACATTACAGGCGGCCTTGAGGTCTCTGATGAATTACCGCTCGAAGCCGCAAAGGCGCAGGCCGAAACACTCCGACAACAACTTGAAACCATGGGGCCTGTGAATCTGGCCGCCATAGAGGAATACAAAGAACTCGACACTCGTTTTCAATTTTTAAGTGAACAGGAAGAAGATCTGAACCAATCCATTCAAAGTCTGCATGAAGCCATTACTAAAATCAACAAAACCACACGGGGTCTTTTTGTTGAAACCTTCCACACCTTGAATCAAAAATTTGGAGAGGTCTACGCCTCCTTTTTTGGGGGCGGTTCCGCTGAACTGGTGCTGCTCGACGAAGCCCATCCGCTCGAGTCCGGCATCGAAATGCTTGCGCAGCCGCCGGGAAAAGGGAAACGGAATATCCTGCTTTTATCCGGAGGAGAAAAGGCACTCACTGCCATTTCACTGCTCTTTGCCACCTTCTTAATTCATCCGACCCCCTTCTGTCTTTTGGATGAAATCGACGCGCCGCTGGATGAAGAAAACACCCGTCGTTTTGCGCAAACCCTTGAAAGCATGTCCGATCAGACCCAGTTCATCGTCGTCACCCATAACAAGCTTACAATGGAGATTGCGGATATTCTGTATGGGGTCACGATGGAAGAAACTGGCATTTCCAAACTGGTCTCAGTCAATCTTAAAAAAGAGCTGGATGAGAGTGAAGGGAACCCCGCAGAGACCATCACGATCTCTGGCTAAGTTTTTTATTTTTTGATAGAAGCGGGGTCAGAGCCGCTTTTGCCTAGGCGTCTTTCACGTTTTGAGCCCAGGGAACAGCCACAGCCCTGACAGAGATATTCGTAAATCTCGCCATGCGATAACACCAACAAGAGCCGTTCATCTACCGGCATCGCCTGTTTGCAGGTGTTGCAATACAATAGTGATGCTTTAAACTGCTCGAAGCACTTTTCCATCACCCGATCCCGGCATTAAAAAATAGATTACAAAAAATGATCGTAGCCTTTGGGGACAATTTTTCGAACCACCCCGTCAAGGTTCTTGAGCACAAGACCCTCTTTTTCAGGCAAAATTTGTCCGATGCAAGTGGCCTGAATCAGGTTCTTTGCCAACAACTCTATCAACTTTTTTTCTTTTTTTTGAGGCACGGTAAAGAGGAGTTCGTAATCTTCTCCGCCGTACAGCGCAAAGTCCAGGGCTTCTTTTTGAACTTGCTTGGCATAGCGCTTCAAAGCGGGAGAAAGCGGAATCTGCTCCAAAATAAGCGCTGCGCCCACATGACTCTGCTTGAGAACATGATTGAGATCCGCAGTCAGTCCATCCGAAAGATCAATCATGGCGGAGGGAATTTTTGACTGACCTAAAAGACGTCCGGCATCACATCGGGCCTCTGGGATTTGATGACGCCGAACAAGACGCGCAAAAGACCTGCGATCCACCTCATTGTTCAAGCCCTCGAGACCGGCAGCCGCATCTCCCAGGGTGCCGGTCACATAAAGCTTGTCTCCCACCTGTGCTCCCGCGCGGGTAAGCATCTCCTTTTTGGGCACTTCTCCAAAAAGCGTAATGGAAATAAAAAAAGGGCCATTTGTCCGGGTGGTGTTGCCTCCAATTAAGTCGATCCGGGTTTTCTTGCAGCCTTTTGCAATACCGCGATAGAGATTGTTTAAGTCGTCCAAAACCATTTGGCCGGGGACCCCCAGTGAAACCAGTATTGCACGAGGACACCCGCCCATTGCGGCGATATCACTTACATTGCTCGCGACCGCCTTCAAGCCGACCTGTTCAAAGGAGGAATAGGCGCGATTAAAATGTGTCCCTTCAATCAGGGTGTCTGTGGTAAGTAAGCTGTAGGTTTGAGGGGAGGGAAGCAGCGCTGCGGCATCGTCTCCGATGCCGAGCGGTATTTTCGCGTGCGAGGATTTAAATTGTTTCTGGATTTGCTCAATAAATCCAAACTCGCCGATTTCCTTTAAATTCATTAGACCACTGCCGAACGAGTTGATCCTTTCGGGGAACGCCGGGGAGACTTTGGAGCAGCCTTTTTTCTTGTTTTTGTTTTCTTGGCAAAAACCGTTTTTAAAACGGTTTCAATGCCATCCGCAAAAATCAGTTCCAGGCCTTTTTGCATATGTTTTGGCACTTCTTCAAGATCCTTTTCATTTCGCTTGGGTAAAATAATGGTCTTCACCCCGGCCCGCTTTGCCGCCAGAATTTTTTCCTTTAATCCACCAATCGGCAGCACGCGACCACGAAGCGTGATTTCTCCGGTCATCGCCACATCCCCACGCAAAGGCTTCCCTGTTAATGCCGAAGCCAGCGCCGATGCCATGGTAATGCCCGCAGAAGGCCCATCTTTTGGAATCGCCCCGGCAGGCACATGAATATGAATATCGTTCTTTGAAAAAAGCGTCGGATTGATATTCAGGGCCTTTCCCTGCGATCGAATATACGAAAGCGCCGTTTGCGCGGATTCTTTCATCACTTCTCCGAGGGAGCCGGTTAAAATCAAGGCCCCTTTTCCTGCCATCAAAGTGGCTTCGATTTGAAGCACATCGCCGCCGGTCGGCGTCCACGCTAGACCCGTCGCGACACCAATCTGATCGCCCTCCCGCTCCGTTTCGGGCATGTATTTTGGAATGCCCAGAAACCGAGACAGGTTCTCCGGTGTCACGCGTGTTTTCTTGTTTTTGCCCTCGGCCAGTTTACGCGCAATCTTCCGAAGCACGTGACCAATCTCCCGCTCCAGATTTCGAACGCCCGCTTCACGGGTATAATGCGTCACAATATTTTCTAAAGCCGCATCGGTCATCTGGACGGCCTCAGGCGTTGTACCGTGTCCTTCGAGTTGTCTTGGCAATAAAAAGTTTTTGGCGATTCCAACCTTTTCTTCAACGGTGTAGCCGGAAAGCTCTATCATTTCCATCCGATCTCGCAAAGGCAGTGGAATAGGGTCAACCTGATTCGCAGTGGTAATGAACATGACATTCGAAAGATTAAAAGGCACCCCAAGATAGTGATCGGAAAAAGAGTTATTTTGTTCCGGATCCAGGACTTCCAGTAAAGCCGAGGAAGGGTCCCCCCGAAAGTCCGTACCAATTTTATCTATCTCGTCCAGCATAAACACCGGATTAGAGGTCTCCGCCTGTTTCACGCCCTGAATCAGGCGGCCTGGAAGCGCTCCGACATAGGTTCTGCGGTGCCCACGGATTTCAGCTTCGTCCCGAACGCCACCCAGTGACATTCGGACAAACTTTCGTCCGAGTGAACGGGCAATCGATTTCCCGAGGGAGGTCTTTCCAACTCCCGGCGGCCCCACAAAACACAGGATCGGCCCTTTCAGGTTCGACTTCATTTTTCGAACTGCGAGGAATTCCAGAATCCGTTCTTTGACACGCTCAAGGTCATAATGATCCTCATCCAGAATTTTCTTTGCCGCAACAATATCAAGGCGATCTTTGGTCTGTTTGCTCCAGGGAATTTCGACCATCCATTCGAGATAAGTGCGAACTGTCGCGGCTTCTGCAGAATCCGGGTGCATGCGCTCAAGTCGTCTCAGTTGTTTGCTTGCCTCTTTTTCCACCTTTTTCGGCATTTTCGCTTTGACAAGCTTTTCACGAAATTCCTGAATTTCCTCCGAACGGTCATCCGTTTCGCCCAACTCTTTCTGGATGGCTTTCAACTGTTCTCTTAAAAAATATTCCCGTTGGACCTTGTCCATTTCTCCTTTGGCTTCGGACTGTATTTTTTGCTGCATGATCAAAACATGCAGCTCTTTCCCCAAAATTTCACTGGCTTTTTTAAGACGCTCGACCGGATCAAGGGTTTCCAAAACGTCCTGGGCCACCTCAACCTTAAGACCCAGGTTAGAGACCACAAGGTCTGATAAACGGCTGGGGTCTTCAAGATTTTCGATCAAGGCCACCACATCCGGCATTAAAAACTTCCCGAAAGCAATGGCTTTTTCCATTTGCTCTTTCACGGCACGTACTGTGGCTTCAACCTCTGGGGTCACTTCAGAAAGCAACGGCTCTTCGATCTTTTCAATCGCGACTTCGTAATAGGGCGTGGTCTTCGTGAATGACGTAATTTTGGCTTTTGAAAGACCTTGAACCAGGATCTTGATACGCCCATCAGAAAGTTTGAGCATCCTCATGATGGTGCCAACCGTCCCGACAGCATAAATATCTTCCGGTTTTGGCACTTCAACATCAAGGGATTTCTGGGCCGCTAACAAGACCAGTTTTTTGCCTGAAATGGCTTTTTCAATCGCTTTCACGGAAACTTCTCTTCCAACAAAAAGTGGCAAAACCATATGAGGAAAGACAACGATGTCCCGAACCGGAAGCAAGGGTAACTTTGAGGGAATTTTTTCTTTTTCTGATTTCTTTTCAGATGACTTGGCCACAAACAACTCCTAAAAAAATGATCGTAAGATGATATGAGAGTATATGCAATTAGAGAAAGTGAAAGCAACGCAGATCCTTCTTTCAGGCATTGCTGCGAAATTCGGACTATAAGGCCAGTTTTTTAAGATATTGTTTGAAGGCCCCTCCCAATTTTGGATTTTTAAGACCCATCTTAACGGTGGCCTGCAAAAAGCCCAGTTTATCTCCGGCATCATAGCGATCTCCCTTGATGACATAACCATACATCGTTCTCAAGGTGGTTAGGTCATTCAGGGCATCGGTAAGCTGGATCTCATTGTTTTTCCCGGGTTTGGTTTTTTCGAGCAAGTCGAATATTTCAGGGATCAGAATATAACGTCCGATCACCGCAAGATCCGAAGGAGCATCTTCCACAGCGGGCTTTTCGACTAAATGATTAATTTTATAGAGGTCGTCGATGGCCGGGGTGGCATCCAGTATTCCGTATTGATGTACTTCTGATTTATCCACACGCTGAATACCAATAATAGGCGCAGGCGTTCGCTCATAGACATCAATCATCTGTTTGAGTGCAGGGGTGCTGTGGTCTACGATATCATCTCCGAGTAACACAGCAAAGGGCTCATCTCCAATCAAATGTTTCGCACAAAGAATCGCATGCCCCAATCCTTGAGGCTGGCTTTGACGGATATAACAAAAATCCGCCATATCGGAAATGCGCCTCAAACCCGGGATATAATGTTCCTTTCCCGTCTGTTTCAAGATCTCTTCTAACTCGAAAGAGATATCAAAATGATCCTCAATCGCCCTTTTTCCGCGACCGGTGATAATAATAATCTGGCTAATCCCGGCAGCGACCGCTTCTTCAACGACATACTGAATCAGTGGTTTATCCACAAGGGGTAACATTTCTTTCGGGGATGCCTTGGTCACGGGCAAAAACCGTGTACCCAGACCCGCTGCGGGAATAACCGCCTTTGTAATCTTCTCTTTACGCATTTTCCTCTCCGGTTAAATGTCAGTGATACAGACCATACATCAGAATTTGGGGGTTAACGTTTTTTTATGAGTCTCTGATAAATATCGCGCACTTCTTTTTTGACGACTTCGCGCGGCTTTTGATTATCAATGATTTCATCTGCAAATACTCTCTTTTCATCCAGAGGCATTTGGGTGTCTATCCTTAATTTCGCCGCTTCTTTCGTTAGACCATCTCTTTGGGTTAAACGCGCCAACTGTGTCTTCTGGTCAACATAAACCAGCAATACCCAGTCCATTCTCTGATGGGCATTAACCTCGATCAGCAAGGGGGCGTCAAAAACCATCACGCTCTGAGGCTGCTTTTGTTCGATTCTTTTTTTCTCCGATTCCAGCTGCTCAAAAACCAGCGGGTGGATGATTTCATTCAATTGCGCCAATTGGAGTGGATGATGAAAGACAATCTCCCCCAATTTTTTACGATCAATTTCACCGGATACACTCACTATTTCCTGCCCAAAGAAATCAATGACGGGTTGATATGCGCGATTTCCCTTGAGAATGACTTCGTGAGCAATCTCGTCTGCATCAACGATCACAGCTCCTTCTTCTCTCAAGAAGTCGGAGACGGTACTCTTTCCGGAGGCAATGCCTCCAGTTAAGCCGACTAAAATCATCTCGTCACTCTAACAATTTGATGAATCATATCATATATTGATTGATTTTTTTGGAGGGAATGCCCAGGAAAATAAAGGGAGAGATTGAAAAGAAGGGGAGGGAACCCCGATACGAACCTACCCCGCATTTATAGGAATGAGACCTGATCTCTCGAACTGCCTTTTTCAGAAGCGATGGATCCATCGCTGATCTCTGAATCAGGGCTATCGTTCTTTTTCGAGAAAGTTGAATGCTGACATTTTTCAGCAACCTTTCTGAAGGTTGGGTCAATATGATAAATTTCCTGAAAAAGGGCGGCCGCTTCTGCATCCCCCGTTTCTTCGTAAAGGAGCGCCAATTCGTATTTTAGGGCGATCATCTGCTCACCTTTGTGTTTTGAATTGACAAGGGCTTTTTGAAGCACTTCTATAGCTGAAGAAATGGACCCTTCATCGCGATGACAAAGCGCAAGCATCATCATCGCGCCTTCGAAACGATCTCCGACGGCAGCGAGTTCAAAGGCCTCCATGGCTTCGGAGATCATACTCATCTCCTTATAGGCCATTCCAAGGTCATACTGTGTTTCCGCCTCTTCCTCTTTTCTGTCCCCTAAAGCGGACTCCTGCCCTCTAAAGGATTGCTCCAATGCATGCTCAGGCCCCTCGTCATCGCCACTAAAATTGCCTGAAAGAACATCATTCAAATCCACAAAGTCTTCATTAGACGGCTCCACTTCAAAGGCCGAAAGCAGATCGGCTTCTTCATCGAATGAGATGGCTGAAGGCTCGTCATCCCTTGGAGCCTTTTTAGTCGATGAAACATCATCAAGAGCAACAATGGTGGGTTCAGAAAGATCACCCGAAAAGGAATCCCCGAGCGATATCGCTTCACCAAAAGCATTCCGCTCCGTGGATTCTGTTGATGACAACGTGGTTTCAGCCAAAAGAGGGGTATCGCTAGAAAGCGCTTCTGCTTCAGAAAGCGGCGAAGCAGAGAACCCTTCCTGTTTTTCCCATTCGGGAAATGCTTCTTTTAATTCATTCTGAAGACGACTGCTGGTTTTTTCGTCACCCAGCGCTTCGTAACGCGCAATCAAAAGTTGGCATGTTTCAATCGCTTGTTCCCTCATGCCCTGCTGTGTGTAGATTTCTTTTAACTTTAGGTGGGGCTTTAATTCTGAGGGAAACGCTTTCGAAATAATTTGAAGCTGGTCGATTGCTTTTTCAAACAAGCCATACTGGATAAAAACCTCGACCTCAGTCAATCCATTTTCCAATGCATTTTCATCTTCAGCAGCGGAGGCCAGGTCCCCAACATCCTGGAAATCCATCATCGAATGGCCTGTCTGATAAAGCGTCTGTTCTTCCGCCATCGGCTCTGACTCTGGTGTGATAAAACCTTCCATGGCTTCTTCTGAAGTGCCCGATTGCTCAGAAATTGCATCCTCAGAAGCAATCTCTGAAACGGGATCCGGAGGAATAAGCGAATCGAAAGGCACATCGTCTAAAGAAGCCCCCTCTTCCGCGATGCCTTCTTCAAGGACGGGTTCCGGAAATTCCTTTTCCCCAAATGTGGGGTCCAATGCCATCACGATATTTCGAATCTCGTCTGCTTCAACTGTTTTATTTTTTGATTCATAAATAGCAATTATTTTTTTATATTCTTCTATAGCCTCATCATTCATCTCACCTTTAAGGCACATTTCCGCAATTTCAATTCTTATTTTGACATTGTTTGCATCAAGGCTGGAGAGCTTGCGATACACCGTCAGGGCTGCAATAAAGTTTTTTTCCTTGGCATAGTGTTTGGCCGCCTTTAAATAATCATCAATGGCATTGCCGATAAGGCCGCGTTCTTCATACACAGCAGCCAGTTTTTCATAGACTTCATATCTGGAAGGATCAACTTTGAGGGCTTTTTTGTAGAGAGCAATACTTTTTAGTTCAAATGCTGCAAATTGAAATGCCTCTCCCGCTTTAATGTAGGCCGTCGTCGCCCCCTTTTTATTGTTTGCCTTAAGGTAGAGATCTCCAATCGCGTTGTGGGTATTGCCATCATTCGGAGCCTCCGCAGCAAGTTTCTCCCACTCCTCAATGGCCTCCTTAAACTTTCCTTTTAAAACAAGCTTTTGAGCTTTCTCAATGATCGTGCTCTTGCTGATAGACAAGGCAGTCCCCTCCTTACAGTCCTATCAAATGGGTACCATAGAACCCCTGCACTGTCAAGAAATCTGCCGGGGTTTTGGCGGGAAGTTTTATTTTAATTTAGTATTAAATTTTATAAAATTTAATTAAGGATGAGATTTGATTTTGGCTTTGCGAGAGATCGAAAAAATGAAAGAGGTCAGCTTATTTTTGATTTAAATAAGCAAGGATCCCTTCTTTAGGCAGGGTGTTAATGAGATCATCAGAAGAGAGCCATCCTTTTCGGGCAATCCCGATGCCTGCGGAAAGATCGGTCATGCTTGCAATCTGATGAGCATCCGGGTTTAAACTCATACGAACACCCGCCTCTTTGGCTAAGATGCAATACCGCCAGTCCAGGTCAAGCCGAAAAGGACTTGCATTCAGCTCGATGACCACTTCGTTTTTCCGTGCAGCTTCAATCACAGCGGGCATATTTAAAGGATACGCTTCACGGGACAACAAAAGTCGCCCCGTCGGATGCCCAAGCATGGTGACCGATGGATGCGAGACCGCCCGGATCACCCGCTCCGTCATCTCCGCTTCATTCATACTAAAATTGGAATGAACCGAGGCAATCACAAAATCAAATTCAGAAAGCGTTTCCTCATCATAATCCAGGCTACCGTCCGGCAGAATATCCGACTCAATCCCCTTTAAAATCTCAATCCCTTGAAACTTTTTTCGAAGTCCATCAATTTCTTTATGTTGCTTTCGAATACGATCGGCTTTCAGTCCATGGGCATAAACAGCAGATTGACTATGGTCTGATATTCCAATGTATTCATAACCCGCTTTTGCGGCAGCCGCCACCATTTCGGAAAGCGAGGCGGAACCATCACTATAGGTAGTATGCACATGAAAGATACCGCGGATATCGTTCTCCGTAACCAGCTTTGGAAGACGGTGATGAACAGCGGCATTCATTTCACCCCGTCCTTCACGTAGTTCCGGTGGGATGTAGTCAACATCCAGCGTCGAAAACAGATCATATTCATCCTTGCAAGGCAAAAGATGGTCTTCTAAAAAAAGACCATACTCACTCACTTTAATCCCAAACTGTTTCGCCCGCGCAGCAAATGACTGCTGATATGCGTCATTCCCTGTTAAATGGTGCAATAGAAAAGAAAAGCGGTCATCGGGAACAAGATATATCCGGAGGGCAATCCCATCATTCATTGTGCAATTTAAAATCTCAAATCCAGATTGGATTTGAGATTGGCATTGCGTTGCGACAATGCCATCAATGGCATACACTTCCGCTTTCAGATCTGGCGGTGATTCGCAGGAGACGATCAGATCAATCCCGCTCACGATTTCATTTCGACACCTTAGTTCACCCACAGAACTTGCACGCATGACGCCCTTGATTTTTTGGAGTTCAGACAACAGGGACTCGCAGAGCCTTTGAGCCGTGTGTGCATGAAGATATCCCTGGTGCTTTTTATGAAAGACGATGGCGTTCTGTATTTTTTCCTGTGTTTTTTTTCCAAACCCCGGTAAACTCACGAGCCGGTTTTCAACACAGGCATACTCCAAATCCACCAGGTTTGAGACCCCTAAGGACTCATGGATTTGACGTATTTTTTGGACACCCAAACCCCGCAGCGCCAACATTTCAAGAAGGCCGATCGGAACCGACGCTTTGGTCTCTTCATAATATTGCGACTGACCAGAACCTGCCCACTCAGCTATCGTTTCAAAAATCCCTGGCCCAATACCCTTCTCTTTTAAAAGAGAACGACTTGCGATGGCTTCTGAGAGATCGCCTTCCAAATCTTCCAAAACCCTGGCCGCATTCGCATAGGCTCTCGATTTAAAAGGGCTTTCCCCTTTAAGCGCCAGCAAAACAGACAATTCTTCCAAAAGCGGAATCAAGGCTTCTTTATCGAGTGGTCCTACAGACAATTGAAACCCGCGTTCATTTTGGGTTCATCCCTTTTTTCTTGTTTTTGTGCGACATCCATTTCGAAAAAATCATGATGAGATAAACACCGAGAGCCGTTCCACTCATAAAATAGAAATTTCCGATGATGTGTGAGTAGTTCTCGGCAAGGAAAAAAAACCCGGACAAAATGACTGAGGTCGCCAAAACCATTAGCCATAAATTAATTAGTGGACGCACATAAAGCTCCTTTCGGTTCTATATTCAATAGTGAGGAGCATTGTATTACAAATCCTCCCCATAGGCCACAGGGCCTTGACTTGCGACCGACAGGTTTTTCCTGTGATTATTCGTGTATCCAGCGTCGGCAAAACTAAAATAATCTTTACTCCCAATAATGACATGATCCAAAACAGGAATTCCCATGAGTTCCCCTGCGGAAATGAGGCGCGTGGTAATCATTTTATCTTCCTCACTCGGGGTCGGATCACCACTCGGATGGTTATGCAAAAAGATCACTGCGGCGGCAGAATCCCGGACAGCGGGTTGAAAAACTTCCCTCGGGTGTACAATGGTCGCCGTTAAGCTCCCTTCAGAAATCATCACATCCCGAATAATTCTATTTTTCTGGTCGAGTAAGATGATTTTAAAATACTCTTTCTTCGCACTTCTTAAAAGGTGCGCATAGTGCTGGAAGACATCCTGGCTTTTGGAAACAATCGCTCCTTCAAAAGTAGAAACAGCAAGAGAGCGTCGGCCCAGCTCAATCGCAGCTTTGATCTGAGCCGCCTTGGCCGGACCGACTCCTTTTATAGCACAAAGCTCTGTGACACTCGCATGAACCAATTGAGACAATGAAGAGAACTTCTTTAAGAGGTATATCGCTAACTGAAGCGCGTCTCCCTCATCAGAGCCCGTTCTTAATAAAATGGCCAGAAGCTGAGCGTCCGAAAGAGACGCAGAGCCATTTCTAAGCAGCCGCTCTCTCGGCCGCTCCTCTTTTGGCCAGTCTTTCAGTTTAATCATTTTCTTAAATCCGGAATCACTTTTTAAAAACCGGGATCTGTCTAGAACAAAATTTTGTCACTTTCGTCAAAAAATTGTCGCCCATAGACGACATATCCGTCTTAATTCCGTCGAAACCCCCGTTAATCCGCTATTAAAATCAGGCATACCATTTGCATCTAAAACTAAGCGTCTTGCTTTCACTCAATTTTTAAGGAGAAAAAATATGAAATGTCCTAAATGTAGCGGCCTAATGTACCTAGAGCGTCTTTCTGACTTTTTTGTGATCTTCAATGTCTGGAAATGCATCAACTGTGGGGCAGTCATGGATAAGACCATTCTGGATAATCGAAGAAAAAGTCTCGCCGCCCTTGATGCAGTCGAGAGCATCTCTCAATAGTTCCTTTATTCAAAAACCTACTTCTTCTCGGCACATGAAAATGAGAAGGAGAAACGTTTTTCTTCGCCTGTTCGGATGACAGTAATCCGCTCAAAAGCGAGCGCGACATCCCGGCAATCTTTTTGGCGAACCTTTTTAAAAAGGATAAGTCCTTTCTTCTGGGCTCCAGAAGAAAGATCCCCATCTTTCAATCGGGAAGCCTTAATGAGCGCAATTTCTTCTTCAACGGTCTTTTTGGATTTAGGAATCAAGACAAGCCGGGAAGGATCATCCCCTTTCTTGTAATATTGGATGCTTCGGTTCTCATCTAAAGGACGTTGCTCTGTTTCTGCATCAATCATCAGCGAAATATCCGACAATGAAAACGTAATGGCTTCTTTGGTTCGATTGACAAGTGCAACATCAAAGGCCGTAAAATAATCGGAAAGATTAATTCCCAAACGTTTTTCATCCTCAGAGCCAATGCCTTGCGTGGTGATCGGCTTCACAATCACTTGAATTGCTTCATGATTCGGGGTATTTTTCCCTGCGGCAGTGGGTATTAAAAGAGGGGCCGTTGTCGTACAACCCGCGAGTACGACGTAAAACAAAGAAACGAATGTTAGTTTAGACATAATGCCTCCAAAGGAGAGTAATTATATTCACTCACCTCTTTAAAGTCAAAAATGGATCTGCCCTTGAAACCGCATTTTCAGGATGATTTCCCTGTTTAACTGAACTGGAATTAGAACATGAGAATTATTTCGGGGTTTTTAAAAGGCCGCAGAATTTTCGCCCCCGCAGGCCTTGCCTTGCGCCCCACTCCCAGTAAAGTCAGAGGGGCCTTGTTTAATATTCTGGCAAACACAATTTCAAATACCTCTTTTCTGGATCTCTATGCCGGAACAGGAGCAATCGGCATAGAGGCTTTAAGCCGCGGCGCACAATCTACAACCTTTATTGAGCATGATCATCGTCACTTACAATATCTCAGAAAAAACATTACGACAACCGCAATAAACGACAAGAGTACGGTTCTCGGCATTAGCGTAAACGACTATCTAAAAGCGACAGACCAATCATTTGACATTGTATTTCTTGATCCGCCCTATGCAGGCGATGAGATTGAAAAGGTGTTGCCAAGGCTACAAGAGGGTGATATTATTGCGAAAAATGGCTTTTTGGTCATTGAGCACTTCCACAAACAGACACTCCCGGAGGTGGCTGGGGAGATCTGTTTTTTAAAAAAATATCGTTACGGAGAAACCATCCTCTCTTTTTATGGAAAATCATGAGCAAGCCCAAGTCGCGGTCTACCCAGGGACTTTTGATCCCATTACCAAGGGCCATATCGATATAATTGGCCGCGCCCTTCGTCTCTTCCAAAACGTCGTTGTTGCTGTAGCTCCCAACCCAAGTAAAGTACCTCTTTTTGATATTGATGAGCGTATCGACATGATTCGCCAAGCCACTCAAGAATTTTCAAATGTCAGCGTAGAAACGTTCCCAGGGCTTTTAATTCACTATATGCGGAAAAGAAAAGCCGTGGCCATTATTCGCGGCATCCGAGCTATTTCTGACTTTGAATACGAGTTTCAGATGGCCCTTATGAACCGAAAACTAGACCGGCATGTAGAAACCGTATTCCTCATGCCCAGCGAAAAATATACCTACTTGTCTTCCAGCCTGATTAAGGAAGTCGCCAGTTACGGTGGAGAAATCTCCGACTTGGTTCCTGAGATTGTTTCTGCCAAAATGGCTGAAAAGGCTGCGTTGAAAAAATCTCAATCTACGACGAGGAAACCATGAAGCTTTCAAGACGGATGCAACAAATCAAAACCTCCGCAACGATGGAAATGGCTGCGCGGGAAAAAACATTGAAAGCCCAGGGAATCGACATCATCAGCTTCGGGCTCGGCGAGCCTGACTTTCCCACCGCGCCCGTGGCGGCCGAAGCAGGAATTGCAGCAATCCGCGACGGAGAAACCCGCTATACCCCGCCCGCCGGGACAGATCGCTTAAAAGAAGCGATCATTCAAAAGCTCAAAAAAGATAACCATCTTGAGTACGAAAAAAAAGAAATCATTGTTTCTTGCGGGGCAAAACATACCCTGTACAATGTCTCACAGGTACTTTTTGAAGAAGGCGATGAAGTCATCATTCCAGCCCCCTATTGGGTCACCTACCCGGATCAGGTCCGCTTGAGCGGGGCCACTCCGGTTTTTGTGGAAACAACAGAAACAGATGGCTTTCTCATGACACCCGCTCAATTAAAAACAGCCATCACCCCCCGGACCAAAGGGATTATCCTAAACTCCCCATCCAACCCGACGGGCGCAATCTACAAAAAAAAAGACTATGAAGCCTTCTCAGATCTTCTGCTTTCGACCGACCTGACCATTATCTCCGACGAAATTTACGAAAAGTTTCTCTATGGCGACGCAGCCCATTTCAGCATCGCCGCCCTTGATCCGGCAATCAAGAAAAAAACCATCGTGGTCAACGGCGTCTCCAAAGCCTACTCTATGACCGGCTGGCGCATCGGATACGCTGCAGGACCCGTCGAAGTTGTGCAAGCCATGACCACCCTGCAAAGCCAAAGCACCTCTAACCCGACATCCATTTCCCAAAAGGCATCAGAGGTCGCTCTCGCTAAAGGGGAGCACTTTATTACAGAAATGGTCTCAGCCTTTGCAGAACGACGAGACATGATGGTCGAACAACTCAAACAAATCGAAGGCGTCTCCTGTTCTTCCCCGCCAGGAAGCTTTTACCTTTTTCCAAATGTAAAAGGACTTATTGGAAAACAGCATTCCCGTGGTATAATCCAAAACACTTCCGATCTGGCTTCTTTTCTTCTGGAGGAAGGTGGGGTCACCACGATACCAGGAGAAGCCTTTGGCGCACCCGGCTATTTAAGACTTTCTTTTGCCTCATCCAAATCGGTCTTGTCAGCCGGACTGGAAAAGATTAAAATCGCAATTTCCAGACTATCCTGAACAATGTAAGGGGGAAACAGCTTTGCCGATTTACGAATACGAATGTGAAAAATGTCATAAACGAACAGAACTTTTGCAAAAACTATCCGACCCGCCCCTTGAGTCCTGTCCCGAGTGTAAAAGTCCCGTCCATAAAATCGTCTCTCCACCTGGGCTTCATTTTAAAGGCACGGGTTGGTACGTCACCGATTACGCAAAAAAAAGCGGGGAGCCGACTGCAACAAAAGCACCTGCTTCAAAAGAAAAATCCGAGAAAGCGGCGAGCACCCCAAAACCGACTTCAGGATCAACAGACTAGCGTTACCGGACTTACCCCTTTGGGTGCCAATACCTGCGGCTTTTTAGGATTCACTGCGCAATAAACCCTTGCCTTTGAACATAATTCAAAGCACCTTTGCCCACGCAAGTGCCAGTGATTTTGTTGACTCTCCATAGGCAAAATGCTAGATTGTCTCCACTTTTATGCTGCCAGTCAAGACACTCCGGGATAACCTGGACTCCGTTAAAAAGGGCCTTGCCCTCAGAAATTCCGATCTCTCTTTTGAGCAATGGGCCAAAGCTGACCAGCGGCAGCGCCAGCTGAAACAAGAAGTCGAAACCCTTAAATTCAGACGCAATCAAGCCTCGCAGGAAATTCCAAAGCTTAAAAAGGAAAAACAACCTGTTGATACCCTGCTCAATGAAATGAAAATCGTCTCAAAAGAAATTACAGCCTTCGAAACAGAACTCAAACAAATCGAAACCGAACAGGAAGACTTTCTCCTTCGAATTCCTAACCTGCCCCATACCAGCGTACCCCTCGGAAAAAGTGAAGCAGACAACCTCGAAATCCGCCGCTGGGGGAAACCTGCGGACTTCCCCTTTGAAGCCAAAAGCCATTGGGAAATTGGGGAAACCCTTGGCATTCTTGATTTTGAACGCGGGGCAAAAATCTGTGGCGCACGATTTGTCCTTTATCGGGGTTTGGGCGCAAGACTCGAACGCGCACTCATTAATTTCATGCTGGATCTGCACACAGGTGCGCACGGATACACCGAAACACTGCCCCCTTTTATTGTCAACCGAAACAGCATGACCGGCACAGGGCAACTGCCCAAATTTGAAGACGACCTGTTTCACCTCAAAGATAACGACTACCTGCTCATCCCGACCGGCGAGGTGCCCTTAACCAATATTCATGCGGACGAAATTCTTGACGAGTCTGATCTCCCGATTTCCTATGTCGCCCACACGCCCTGTTTTCGGCGAGAGGCTGGATCTTATGGGCAAGACACGCGCGGCCTTGTCCGGCAGCATCAGTTTAATAAAGTCGAGATGGTCAAATTTTGCACGCCGGCACAATCCTATGCACAGCTCGAACAATTGCTGAACAACGCCGAAACCGTGCTTCAAAAACTAAATTTGCCCTATCGCATCGTTTCCCTCTGCACCGGAGATTTGGGTTTTAGCTCAGCGAAAACCTACGATATCGAAGTTTGGGTTCCTTCACAAAAAAAATACAGAGAAATCTCTTCCTGTAGCAATTTTGAAGATTTTCAGGCACGCCGCGCCAAAATCCGCTACCGGACAGAAGCGGGAAAAGTCCAGCACCTTCACACAATCAACGGCTCCGGTCTTGCCGTCGGACGAACTGTCGTGGCCATATTGGAAAACATGCAGCAGGCTGATGGCTCTATCGTCATCCCGAAAATTTTACGACCCTACATGGGAGGCGTCGAAAAAATCTCATAAATCGCAAACCCGAAAGGAGAGGTGGCTGAGCGGTCGAAAGCGGCGGTCTTGAAAACCGTTGAACTGAAAGGTTCCCAGGGTTCGAATCCCTGCCTCTCCGCCAATTAAGATGAACCCACTATGACTGAATCCGAATTTAATCACCTCGTTGACCAAACCTTAGAGCAAATCGAAGACGCACTTGATCGCTCAAATGTCGATTTCGACTATCAAAATGCCGACGGCCTCTTCACTTTTGAATACGAAAATGGCGTCAAGCTCATCCTTAGCCGCCAAACACCCGTCACCCAGCTTTGGCTGGCCACGCCAAAAGGCGCCTTGCATTTCGAATACGATGCAGGTCGGAAAAAGTGGCTTGACGACAAAACAAAGGCAGAGTTATTCGAAGTACTCAGCGCCCATTCTTCGGAGCAATCCGGAGAGAATATCCAATTAACATCCCATTGATGAAAAACCAGCCTGCCTCTTTACTTTTAAGAAGACACAACGCAACACTCACCTGGAGTTGATATGAGCGAAAAAGAAAAAGAAGAAAGCATTTTTTCAAAATTTTCAAATCAAGACCCTTCATCCGGCGGGTACGGAGAAAAAGAAGAGGAAGACGCCTCCCAACCCACAAAACCCAAAACAAGCCCCGCCACAAAATCAAAAAAGAAAAAAAAGAATAAAACGGCCAAACAGTCTCGAAAGAAAAACCGGCGGTAATCATCTAAGGTCCACATAAACCTCGTGAATTGATGACATTCACATCTCTTGACGTATCCTCGCTTCAAGCATCTAGATTCCGAGGGTACTTTGTGGTATAAAGCTGTTCTAAATAATAGGCATAGAGCCGTTCGCGCAGTTTGCATTGGGTGACGATTACAATTTTTTAAATATTCAGGAGAGATGGCCGAGCGGCTGAAGGCAACGGTTTGCTAAACCGTCGTAGGGGGTTGACCTCTACCCAGGGTTCGAATCCCTGTCTCTCCGCCAAAATTTCAGCACATTGTTAGGGAGACTTATGAAACACATACCGCATTTCATGCTTGCAGTCAGCCTGATGTTCTTTGTTTCCTGTAACAAAACGGAAACAAACTATATGGGAGAAGTCAATGAGCCTGTTGTTTCCTCTGCCCAAGTCGAGATCGAACCAGTAGATGAATCGCCCACACCCCCTCCCTTACGGGGCGGGGCGCACGATGACATCCCCGATCTTTCCGGCGCACAGGTCATTGTGCCCGACATGGTTAAAGGAAAGTGGAAGGGCGTTGTCTTTATGCTTGAAGACAAAATCAGCCATGAAATCACCGAACATACCGTAAATATTGGCGATGAATGGAGCATCCCCAATTCCAAGATTAAAGTCAAAACCGGCACCTTCCTGCCCGATTTATTGATACAAGGCACCGTCTTTACCTCCGTCAGCAATGAATTGAAAAACCCGGCGGTGCATGTGATCATCGTTGAAAACGGGCAAGAAGTTTTTAAAGGCTGGCTTTTCTCACTCTTTCCAGGGATGCACTCCTTCGAACACGCGCAATTTGCGATTACCTTGAAGGATGTCATCCCCTCATAAAATGTCGCGCCCATAGCTCAGCTGGATAGAGTACTTGACTACGAATCAAGGGGTCGGGAGTTCGAATCTCTCTGGGCGCACCATTTTTTCAATGACTTAGAACACTTTCAAGTTATACTCCAAAAAATGAGTGACCTATAAGTGACCAACGGAATCCGTTTCACGCTCTTAAACCAGGATTCCCCAAACCGTGTTTTTTCATCAAACGAATGAGATGTTGCCGACTTATCTCCAGTTTTTGAGCCGTTGCCGTCTGGTTCCCTTTCATCTCTCTAAGCGCCGCTGTAATGAGGCCTTTCTCAAACCAGCACATCTCCTGTTTGTAAGTTCCCACCCCTTCTGAGCACGTGTCTTTTTGCGGACTCCCTTTTTTTGAGTACGGCTCAGGTAGGTCGATGTGTTCGGGGGTCAGATATTGCGCTTCAGAACACAGCAAGGCCCTTTGCAGCACTTTTCCGAGTTCACGGATATTTCCCGGCCAATGGTATTCTGCTAATTTTTCGAATGTTTCTGGAAGCACCTTCGGTGTGGACCTTGAGCCAGAGTGATATCGATCGATAAAATAGCGGACGAGCAAAGGAATATCTTCTTTTCTGTCCCTCAAGGGAGGCAGCACAATGGACACTTCGTTTAGGCGATAGAATAAATCTGCCCTGAATCGTCCTTGTTCAACTGCTTTGAATAGATCGGCATTTGTTGAGGCGAGTACCTGTGATTTTAACGGCAATGTTTTGTTTGCACCCAAGGGTGAAAAGGTCTTTTC
>JAJDBT010000009.1 GCA_029261215.1 Nitrospirota bacterium
ACAATTCTACAGATTTTGAGCGTCACCGTATTCGATAAAATGCCATTAAATCAAGTCGTTGCAGATTCAAAATACAAACCAGAGGACTTCTCCATGTCTAACCAATTGAATTTATTCAACTATTTAACCGGACAGTAGTGAGTGCTTCCGTATTTTCCACCCTTCACGATTTATGCACCGACGCCGGTTGGATGTTACACGTATTGGAACTATCAGTGCGGAACGGAAGTAATGCTCTACACTAACAGTCCCTGGGCAATCACATGCACACCCTGTCCGCCGGTTATTGCACCAGACAAGTGGGTGCTCTTTATGGCGGTCGGCAATCATCCATTGAGTTTAATTCGCGGAACGGGAAGCACTCTGATTGCGACGACGAACCTGACCAATATTGGACTCACGGAGGGCAGCGCGCCTTGGGCCGGGCTGTTGCGACCGCGTATTGAGTTCGACAACACGCTACGCCAGGATTTGAATGTGAAGTATTACAAGGTCTCTTGGCGCAAAGTAAATGCAAACTCCGAAATCACAAATCCCCCAATTCTGCCAACTGAATGGACGGAGCTGACGCCGGGCGATGGAGACGTATACCGTCACTACGCTCACATGGTCGGAACGACGCTGGTGATCGATCCATATCAACTCGGACCAAAAACGGTAAACGGGATTTCCAACCTTTTGGAGATTCCACCGGCAATGCCGCCGCTCGGTCAATGGAGTTTGCCAAACGTTGTGGAAGATACCGCAAGCGCGAAGTTTCCCACGACAACTCACGCACCCGCACTGCAAGCAGGCAAGTATCAACTAAAACTTGACCTGTTTGACAACACCGGCTCGCCAGTCAACATCGTCACAACGGGAATCAAGTACGTCGTGCCGACCTCTACCGATCTCACTTCCACCATTAACACGATCGAAGCGGACGCCTCGGGCTTGAACCTTGTTCACGCGAATTCAATGATTATCACGCTGCACCTTGATAACAACGTGTGCAACGCGGAGATCCCAGCGCCTTCGCTCAGCGGTACTTTTGCAGACGACGATTGTGGCGTATTGGAGTACGATCCGAACAATCCCGGCTCCGTACAGATGGATTATTTCGCATCCCATCCGAATGGATTCGCGAAACGTGGGTTCTCCGTCTATCGTGGTTCTAATTTGGTCTTGAGTGAAAGCGGTAATGTTGGAGGAGGGAGTTTCTCCAGAACGGAAACGGTTGCAAACCTTCTTTCAATCAACAGTCCGGGCGGCGGTTGCTGTATAGCAGGCTTCTCTGAAAATCTGAGTGTTGACGCAACAGCAACCGATGGTTGGTCGCGCCAGAGTCAGTACGATCGCGACGACGTCCGAGCATTCGTACTGACTCAACCATGCGAATGCAAAAACATTTTTGGCAAATAAGGAATGAAGTGACATCCACATCGCCCGCCGAAAACTGACCTAAAACGAGGTAAAGCAAGCGTTTTCGGCGGGCGATGTGATACTTGACAGATCAGTGTGATCTGTCAACAAACAAAGCAAAAAATGAGGACGAAAAATGGACAATGACTAAAAAAATAAAAAACAGGAAAAATACGAAGGCTGTGATCATTCAGCAGAGAACGACCTTAAGCAAATTATACTCGAAATTATATTCATCTTCAGTGCCGCTGGTGTTCCCTCCGAAGGCCGTTTCATCCATCTGCACTGAAACATAAAACCCGGAAACAAGAGGACTATTGTTTTCCGGGTGCTGCCCATCGGGCAGCATGGTGCCGGTGGTTCTCATTCGGCACAGGTTTTGGACCAAACAAACACACATTTACCAGACAGAAAAATTTGAGGCCCTCTGCTGGGGTCTCTGTCCGGAACGACCATCACGAGCATTACAATTCCCCGGAGAACTAAGAGTTCAGTGGGATGGCAAAATAGGACTTTCTTCTGGGTGGGAAGGCCTGTTTTAAATCAAAACACCTAGAAAAAAGAGGAGGAACGATATGTTCAAGAAAATAGGGTTTATTTGTAGTTTGTTATTCGCAGGGACACTCGTATTTTTATCCGGCACAAGGGCCTCCGCAATAGATCTGAGTGTGGAAAATATGGAGGTCACCCAGTCCATTCAATACCTGGACAATCCGGCAAACACGGACAATAGCCTGACCCTTGTTCGTGGCCGAAGAACCACGGTTCGCATGTATATCGATGTTTCCGGTCCAGCCCCAGTCGCCGGAGTCGATGGACAGCTTGAGGTTTTGGTCAATGGTGTGGCCATGACCGGCTCACCGTTTGGCTCGAAGAACGGCCCCATTACGGCACCACTTGCTCCGCTAGACCGGGAAGAAACCCAGCACACCCTGAATTTTGAATTTGAAATTCCGGGCATTGGTTTTGGGCCGACAACATCCGATGTGGAACTGATCGGCACCGTAGACCCTGCCGGACTGATTGCCGAGTCCGATGAGGGCAATAATTCAATGACATTGGAGCATGTCAGTTTTGAATGCCGCAAAGCCCCAGCATTGCCTATATGCCCATTAACTATACCTTCGCCGAACCAGACCCAGCGAACATGGGTCTGCCTTCCGTTTTCAGGATGCTTCCGGGGATCGGGGATGATTTTATCTGGCACACCTATCCCATCCCGGATCCGCCGAACTATTATGCCGCACCCGTGCCTGCGCTGAATTTCGTAACAGATGTGGATACGACCAGCGGGACCCTCCTCAACGATCTTGAAGCAACCCGTGTCCTGCTTGCCCCCCAACCGGATTATATTTACGGTTGGCTGCCGGGGAATCCCTTTTATGGAAACGGACAAGCGGCCGGCATCGGGTCTGGCAACGCGGCTTTTGGCAACACCCAAAATTCGCCCAACCGCTATCAACGGACATTTGCCCATGAAATTGGGCACTTATTGGGCCTTTCCCACAACAGCCGAATATTGGATCCTGATGTGGGTTTTGACGGCGGTTTCCCAGGACTTGAAGTCACTGTGACAGACGACTGTGATCCAGCAGGTGTTCAGGGAACCAAGTGTCGAGATTTAAAAGACTTCATGTACGCAGGTCAGCTCACACCGGCGGCCTGGATTGATCCTATGACCTATGACCATATTGCAGGTCATGCCTTAACTCAAAACGAAGGGTGTTCTATCAGCATTTTCAAACCCCTTAAAATCAAGGAATTTTTCATGATTCCGGTCGAGTTTGTCCGTCCAGGCTGTGAACTTGTGGACTGCTGCCCGGGATGTCCCGGCCCCGGCTATCTGACGCACATTTACGAGTTAAGGGGACCCGTTGCCTTTACGCGTGAAAACCCGAAAGGAACACGACGCATTGAGCTTCAGGACGTGAAAGGAAACCTGCTTTTTGGCCAAAACTTCGAGGTTTCATTTCATGCCACGGACTCGGAAAAACCAGCCAATGTCGCGCCGTTTACCTTGCTCGCGCCCAAGATCAAGAACGTCCATCAGATTGTTCTGATCTCCGAGGGAAAAAAAATTGCCAGAAAAGTTCGATCAGTGAATTCACCCGTCATTCGACTGCTTTCTCCCAAGCAGGGTGAAACCTTAAAAGATATGACCGCTATTCGCTGGGATGCTTCGGATAAAGATGGTGATCCGCTCCGCTTTTCCCTGCAATACAGTCCGGACGGGGGAGAGACATTCGTACCGCTCGCGGTTAATTTAACGGGACAGGCCTTTCAGCTTGATCCATCTCATATCCCTGGAAGTCTTGAGCAGAACGGACTAATTCGGCTCATCGCCACTGACGGGCTGAATACAACGACAACAGAGGTGAGTACACTTTCTGTATTCGGGAAAAAACCAACGGTCCAAATACTCAAGCCCGTTTCTTCCCTTTCGCGTAAGCCAGTCACTATTCGTCAGGGGAGCCCATTGATCCTGGTCGGACAAGGATACGACCCGGAGGATGGCTTCCTCACCGAGAGATCCCTTCAGTGGATCATTGATGGAAAAAGGGTTGGAAAAGGACGTGTGCTTCAGATAGACACAAAAACCCTGTCCTCGGGGGAACACAAGGTGATTCTGACCGGGACAGACAAAAACAAGAACAGTGTTGAAACCACAGGAGTCGTCATCATCGACGACAGAACAGGGCAGAGGCAGTAAAGCTTCAGAAAAAGAACACACGGATTTGGGCCCTTGTAACAAGGACCCAAATCAGAAATGAGAGACAGGACAAGTGAACCGCATGACCTATGGCACCGGCCCGGTGCTGCAAGGTGATTTTGAAGTGGTGGGAACCCTGCATTAAAATGTATTCATCAAGGGGGCCTGGCTTAAAAGCAGGCCCCCTTTTGATTGGAAGCGCATTGGGTTTGTGGTAGTCTGAGAAAAGAGCTATTTTAAAAAAAATATCAAAATAAAGAGTACCTGTCCGTGAAAAATCATTCCCCTGATTTAACAAAAACGTTTCCGAGAAGCCCTTATGAAACATTGGGTGGCATGGTTCACCTGCCCAGAATGACGGATAAGGCCCGAGCCAAACAGGCCGGGCAGCTCGGGGAATACATCTACCCCTGCCCCCTGGATCAGGGCTTACTTGCCTTTTTAGAAATAGATGCCGAAACGTTCTTTGAGCGCGTGAATCAACAGAATGATGATGAACTCGCGCACTGGATTCAAGAAACAGGGGCAAAGCGGACTGAAGCAGAAGTTCGGGAATGGAACACCACATTTTTAAGCCACGCGCCTTTAGACGACGAAACAAAAGCACGATTTTTAAAGATGCGCGCTGAAATCGCTCCGGAGCGCAGCGATGTCACCACTTGGGTCGATTTGATCGAGCTCGACGAAGGCCGCCCGGTTCCCCTCCGCACAATTTGAGTGCACACACCAAATCGTTATGGACGCTCGGAAATGACCGCTTTCTATTCGTCCAGCAGCTTTTTTAAAAACTGACCGGTGTAGGAGTTTTCGACTTTGGAGACCTGCTCCGGTGTGCCGGTGGCGATCACGTGCCCGCCGCCGGTGCCGCCTTCCGGGCCTAGGTCGATGATCCAGTCGGCGTTTTTAATCACATCCAGATTGTGCTCGATCACCACCACGGTATTGCCGGATTCCGCGAAGCGGTTGAGGACATCCAGCAGTTTTTGAATGTCGGCAAAGTGCAGACCCGTCGTGGGTTCATCCAGAATATACAGGGTTTTTCCCGTCGGTCGTTTGGACAATTCTTTTGACAGTTTGATGCGCTGCGCTTCCCCGCCCGAAAGCGTGGTGGCGGACTGGCCCAGTTTGATATAACCCAGACCGACTTCCTGAAGCGTCAACAGCTTGGAAGCAATCGAGGGAATGGCCTTGAAAAAGGCCGCGGCATCCTCGACCGTCATGTCCAGAATTTCGGCGATATTATTACTGCGGTAATGAATATCGAGGGTTTCCCGATTGTAGCGTTTTCCAGTGCACACTTCGCAGGTGACGTAAACATCCGGCAAAAAATGCATCTCGATTTTAATCACCCCGTCGCCCTGACAAGCCTCGCAGCGTCCGCCTTTCACATTGAAGGAGTACCGCCCCGCCTTATATCCCCGTACACGGGATTCGGGCAGTTGCGCAAAAAGATCGCGAATAAAGGTAAAGACCCCCGTATACGTCGCGGCATTGGAGCGCGGCGTGCGGCCAATCGGGGTTTGGTCGATGTGAATGACTTTGTCGATTTGATTGAGGCCGATAATTTTTTCGCAGCTCCCTGGTTTGTCCGAACTGTGATTCAGGGTTTGCGCGATGTTTTTATAGAGGGTTTCAAGCACGAGGGTGGACTTCCCGGAGCCGGATACGCCCGTGACGCAGGTAAAAAGCCCCAGCGGAAAATCGACATCAATCCCATTGAGATTGTTTTCAACGGCCTTTCTGATTTGAATAAAACCTTTGGGTTTTCGCTTGCTGAGAGGCAGGGAAATCGTTTTCTTTTTTGAAAGGTATTGCCCGGTGCCGGAATTCGGGTCCGCGATAATGTCCGCAGGGGTTCCCTGAGCCATCACTGAACCCCCGTGAATCCCCGCCGCTGGCCCCATATCAATGACCCAGTCGGCGCTTTGAATGGTTTCTTCGTCATGCTCGACGACCAGTACCGTATTCCCGATATCCCGCAAATGCCGCAAGGTGTCCAAAAGACGCAGGTTGTCCCGCTGATGCAGCCCGATACTGGGTTCATCCAATATATAAAGCACCCCCACGAGGGACGAGCCAATTTGTGTCGCAAGACGGATGCGCTGGCCTTCCCCGCCGGAAAGCGTGCCAGCCGCCCGGTTTAAATTCAGATAATCCACCCCGACGTTGACCAAAAATCCCAGCCGCTCCCGCACCTCTTTCAGGATGCGTGCGCCAATCAGGGATTCCCGTTCCGTCAAGGCCAGATTGTCCACAAAAACAAGCGCCTCCTTGATTGAAAGCGCGGTGGCTTCCGCAATCGATAAACCGCCGACTTTTATCGCCAGACTTTCCGGTTTTAAGCGTTTGCCTCCGCAGGTTCCGCAGGGATGTTTGGCCATGTACAGCTCTATTTCCTGCCGGATATAGCTGGAATCGGTCTCTTTGTAACGCCGCTCCAGATTCGGAATCACGCCCTCAAAAGGCCGCCGGTAGCTCACCATTTCACCCTCGCGCATCCCTGTGAATTCAATTAAAGTCGTGCCGGAGCCGTAGAGTAAGGCCTGTTGGTGTTTGGGTGCCAGTTTTTTAAAGGGCCTCGTCCGGTCCATTTTGTAATGATCCGAAATCGACTCCATCACCTGGTCATAAAAGCTCGATCCGCGTCTGGCCCAGGGTTTGATCGCGCCATCCCGAAGGGAAAGCGATAAGTTCGGGACAATGAGCTGCGGATCCACATCAAGCGTTGTGCCGAGCCCGTCGCAGGCGGGGCAGGCACCTTGCGGGGAATTAAAGGAAAAAATACGCGGTTCAATCTTGGGATAACTCACACCGCAGTCAATACAGGCCAAGTGCTCCGAAAAAAGGATCAGCTCCTCTCCTTTGAGGATCAGAACAAGACCGTCTCCCATTTTTGCGGCCAGTTCCAAGGAATCGGCCAGCCGCCGTTCCAGCCCGGCTTTCACAATGAGCCGGTCAATCACGACTTCAATATCGTGTTTTTTGTTTTTTTCCAGATCAACCATCTCTCCGTCCTGAGAGAGATCAATGATCTTTCCGTCGATGCGCACGCGGATAAAACCGCGTTCCCGAACAACACGCAGTTCTTTTTTATATTCCCCTTTTCGACCCCGAACAATCGGGGCGAGGATATGAATCTTTTCTCCGGCCGGAAACTGCATGACCACATCCACCATTTGCTGAATGGTCTGCGATGTAATTTCTTTGCCGCACTGATAACAGGTGGGACGGCCGATCCGGGCAAACAAGAGCCGGAAATAATCATAAATTTCCGTCACCGTCGCGACGGTCGAACGTGGATTCTTGCTCGTGGTTTTTTGCTCAATGGAAATCGCGGGCGACAACCCCTCAATCGCATCCACATCGGGCTTGTCCATCTTGTCTAAAAACTGACGGGCGTAGGCGGAGAGCGATTCCACATAACGCCGCTGGCCCTCGGCATAAATCGTATCAAAAGCGAGCGAAGACTTGCCGGAGCCGGAAAGCCCCGTAATCACCACCAGCTTGTCACGCGGGATTTCCAGGTCGATGTTTTTGAGGTTGTGCTCGCGGGCGCCTTTAATGTGGATGCTGCGTTCTTTCATAATCTAAGCCCTATCCATACGGAAAACTGAAATACTATCATGCGGCATGAGAGGGTGACAATTGGCTTATTCAGACTTTGTTTGAAGGCGTTCCAAAATCACCGCCATATCCGGCGGCGGGGGTGTTGTGAAAGACAATCGTTCTTTTGTGGAAGGATGCACAAAACCCAGCATCGCCGCGTGCAGCATGTGTCGATCTGCGCTGAGGCCGAGCGATTTTTCCATTTTTCCGCCGTATTCCTTGTCGCCAATAATAGGGTGGCCGATGTGCGCCATGTGCACACGGATCTGGTGTGTGCGGCCGGTTTGCGGGGACACTTCCAAGAGGGTCGCGGGTTTAAAACGTGCTTTGATCATGTAATGCGTTTCCGCTTCACGCGGGCTAGAAGTCCGGGCAGAAATCTTTTTGCGGTGAATGCGGTCGCGCCCGATGGCGAGATTGATTTTGCCCGCTTTTTTTACCTTGCCACACACCAGCGCCAAATAGAGCCGGTCGATGCTGTGATCTTTAAACTGTTTTGAAAGAAAGCGGTGGGCCTCGTCCGTTTTGGCAATGACCATCACGCCAGAGGTTTCTTTGTCCAGTCGGTGCACAATGCCCGGCCGCTCGCGCCCGCCGATGCCGGTGAGGTCATGACAATGGTGCAAGAGGGCGTGCACCATCGTCCCTTCGTAATGCCCCGGCGCGGGGTGCACCACCATGCCCGCCGCTTTGTTCAGCACAAGCAAGGCACTATCCTCGAACAAAATATCCAGCGGAATATCTTCCGGAATAAGCTCCAAAGGGGTCGGCGGCGGAATCGTGATATCAATACGATCCCCTTTTTTGACTTTGTAACTCGCGCGGACGGGTTCGCCATTTAAAAGAATCTGTTCTTCCGAAATCAATCGCTGAATTTGAGACCGCGCTATCGAAAGCCCTTTTTTAATGAGATAAAGATCCAGCCGTTCAGGATTTTTTTCATCGGGCACAAGAATGGGAGATTTTGGGAATGTGGGCATAATAAATTGAAGCTTACTCGATATTAATTTTTTCTAAAACCAATGGAACATTAAGATCGCGTTCAAATATACATATCATTTTTTATCTGACTTACCGTTTCATCACGAATCGTTCGATGTTTTCTTTATAATGGCGGACTTAATTCCATTAAGCTCTGAAATATTTTTCGTAACAGCATCCTTAATCCCCTTCAGTTGCGAAACAGTAGAATCAGGAGGAACGACACTTTTAACGTAGGCTCGAAGATCTATTGTACTCTCTTCCTCTACCTTTTTATCGCCATATTCATAGACTGCGGCTATTGTGAATACACTGGGAGTTAGATCTTGATTGGCATCTGGGCCTAAAATATGAAAACCAGAACCTAGGGCAAAGAAGATTTTTTCACCTGAGGATAAAGAGGCTGTTTTAGAAGAAAAAGCGTGGAGGTTTCGAAGGTTATTCTGTTCTTTTTTTTCTGCATATTGATAAAAATCTTTATTAATTTGCAACGTCAAATTCTTTGCCCCAGTTTTTCCAGAGTTTTCAATCTTCAAGTAGAATATTCCCTTCTCCGGAAAAGAGATCGGAGCCACAGAGATATAGGGTCGATACAGCATTTCTTGCTGGAGATGCATTTGTTGTAAAACGCCCTCATTCGCTTTGAGAATTTTAAATGTCACCCATGCGTAGAAGGCCGTGATGACAATAAGAAGGAAAGTCAGATTCTCTATGCTGATCATCTTTTCAATGTCACTCACAACGGAAGTCCGTAGCTTTTATTGCAGTATGCTTCAGTCTGAGGCGCATATTTCGCCATGTCTAAACGAAGAATTGATCATACTATTTTTTCAGGATAAAAAGAACCACTGATTCCCGAGAAGTGATGACATGTGACGAGCATACATTTTTTGCAACACGGGTGTTTTATCCAGCGTTAAGTGATATTATGAAACCGAAGATATCGCCTTTTTAAATTGAGACGTTGAAAGTCGAACATAAAAATGCTGACAAAATCGGATCACCTCAAAATTCAGGAAATTTCTCGAAAGTATCATATCAAAAAGGTGCTTCTGTTCGGCTCCAGTCTGGAGCCTGAGAAAGAAAGCCGCGACATTGATATCGCCGTAGAGGGCATCGCCCCAGAAGACTTTTATTCATACTGTGGTGAACTCCTCTTGACCTTATCAAAACCCGTTGATGTGATTGACCTTTCAATCTCGTCAAAATTTACCGATTTAGTCAAAAAGGAAGGCATGCCGTTCTATGGTTGATTACCGGCAGCGCATTGATGCCGAATATGAAGCGATCGAAAAAGTACTTGCTGGATTGCCCAGAAAAAAAACCCTGCCTCATCTTTCTCAATTAGAACTCGCCGGAGTAGCGGCCTTTCTCCACAATTTTTACAATGGTATCGAAAATATTTTAAAACAGCTTTCTTTATCAAAAAACATGAACATCCCACAAGGCGCGACTTGGCATCGCGATTTATTGCTCAATGCCGTCTCTCAAAAATTGATCAGTGAATCGATTGCCGAAGACCTGAAGCCGTTTTTAGCCTTCAGGCATTTTTTTAGCCACGCCTATGCCCTGGATTTAGATACAGATAAGATCGCGCCGCTGGTGGAAGCCGCCCCAACCTGTTTCATAACATTCAAAAACAAAGTGGACCAATACATCTGATTTCGTCTGAAAGACCACATTGACCGTACAACCCAAACTCCTTAAACAAAAGATGTTTTGGATCGGGATTCTTTATTTTGCAGAAGGGTTTCCGCTCGGCATTTTTTATGACCTTTTCCCTGTGCATTTCAGGCAGCAGGGCGTCGCGCTTTGGAAAATCGGATTTATGTCGCTTTTGGGGCTTTCGTGGACTTTGAAATTTCTTTGGGCTCCGGCCATTGATCACTACCGGCATCATCGGCGCTGGATGTTTGCCGTCGATGTCTTGATGGGCATGGTTATTCTCGTCTTCGCAATCAAGTCAGGTTTTGGCCCCTGGGTGTGGGTGGCCATCGGAGCGTTTACGCTGCTTTCCGCGACAAACGACATTGCCATTGACGGCTACACGATTGAACTGTTGCAAAAAGGAGAATTGGGTCTGGCCAACGGGCTTCGCATCGGCTTTTATCGGGTCGGCATGCTGGCTTCCGGCTTTGTATTAATTTTGAGTGACTATATTGGCTGGTCCGGGGCCTATCTTTGTGCGGCAATCATTCTCTGTCTGCTGGGCACGGCCTGCCTCCGCGCGCCCAGGGAACACGTGATTCAAAAACAAGACGCCATCGCCTTCACAAAGGAAATGCGGACCATCTTCCTTCACCCCTGGGCTCTTGCCACCGTGCTGCTCTTTTTATTGGGTACGCTCTGGCTGATCAATCAAGCGACGGAATGGTCAAAAACAACGACTGCCTTTTGGCCCTCGGCTTTCGGGGTCGCCGCCTTGCTCTTGGTCTTGAGTGTCTCGGCCAAGACTGCTTTTAAAAAAGATGAACAACCGGAAACACCCGGCAGCATCACACAAGGACCGATGTTCGGCACTTTAATGGATATGGTGCGTCGGCCTTATTTCGCGCCAGTCATTGTATTCATCCTGATTTTCAAACTGGCCGACAGTTCGATGGGCTTTATGATTAAACCCTTTTGGGTCGATGCCGGATTCACCGCGACAGAAATCGGTCTGGTTTCGGTCAATATCGGACTCGTGCTTTCCATACTGGGCGGTATCCTCGGCGGATGGATTACAGACCGCACCTCCATTTTTAAAGCCCTTTGGCTTTTGGGTCTTTTTCAGGCCATTTCAAACCTGGGCTACGCCTTCGCAGCCTTTGTGATGCCGACGGGGGAGGCAGTCACGATGATTCCCTTTGCACACAAACTGATGATTTATTCGGCCAGCGCGATCGAGTCCTTCACTGGAGGTCTGGGGACGGCGGCTTTTTTGGCTTTTTTAATGGCGATTGTGAACAAACGCCATTCGGCAACAGAGTACGCCCTGCTTTCATCTGTTTTTGCCCTCAGCCGCTCAGTGGCCGGATGGGCGGGGGGCTTCGGTGCGGAAACACTTGGATACGCCCCCTATTTTTTGTTGACCTTTTTTCTGGCCTTTCCCGCCTACCTGCTCTTGCCCTGGGTAAAAAAAATGATCCAATATGCGGATAATCAGGAAGACTGGGAATCGCATTAGCTGCTGACAATGCGACGCTATTTGTTGACCTTAGAATTTCTGTATGGTAGAAATGGCGTTATTCTTTTTTTGTGATTGAGAGCAGATGCTGCCACTGAAACTGCAAGAGGGATTGACCTTTGATGATGTACTGCTCGCCCCTTCACGTTCCGAGGTCATGCCGCGCGATGTCAATCTCGAAACAAAACTCACCCGTAATATCAAACTTCAAATCCCGATTATCAGCGCCGCGATGGATACGGTCACAGAATCCGGCCTTGCGATTGCGATGGCCCGCGAAGGCGGAATCGGCATCGTCCATCGCGCCCTTTCGCCTGAGAATCAGGCGACCCAGATTGATTTAGTCAAAAAGTCTGAAAGCGGGATGATCGTCGATCCGATTACGATTTCCCCGAATCAGCGGCTTGCGGATGCCCTGGCCCTCATGACCAAGTACCGTATCTCCGGCATACCCGTGACCGAAGGGAAAAAACTCGTCGGGATTCTGACCAACAGGGATCTTCGTTTTGAAACACGCATGAGTTTGAAGGTTTCAGAAGTCATGACTAAAGACAAACTAATTACCGCACCCGAGGGAACCACTCTAGAAGCTGCACAAAAAATCCTGCATAAAAATAGAATCGAGAAACTGCTGGTGATCAACGACGATTATGAGTTGAAGGGCCTGATCACGATCAAGGATATTGAAAAAAAGATCAAGTTTCCCAATGCCTGTAAAGATCAGCTCGGCCGCCTCCGCGTGGGCGCGGCAGTTGGAATTGGCGGAGATGCCAAAGAACGGGTAGAACGATTGGTGCATGTGGGCGTGGATCTCATCATTGTTGATACGGCCCATGCACACTCGGTCGCCGTGCTCGACATGGTCAAGGCCATCCGCAAAGCCTATCCAGAGCTTGAACTGGTCGGTGGCAACGTAGCAACCGGAGACGCAACGCTTGACCTGATCAAATGCGGGGTTGATGCCGTAAAGGTGGGTGTTGGGCCAGGCTCAATCTGTACCACACGGATCATTGCCGGTGCAGGCGTCCCGCAATTGACCGCTATTTCAGATTGTGCAAAAGCCGCAAAACAATCCAAAATACCGATTATCGCCGATGGCGGCATTAAATTTTCTGGCGACATTGTTAAAGCCATTGCCGCAGGCGCCCATACCGTGATGCTCGGCGGCCTTTTTGCGGGAACGGAAGAGAGCCCGGGAGAAACGATTCTTTTGCAAGGTAGAACCTATAAAGTCTACCGTGGTATGGGCTCGATTGGGGCGATGGAGCAAGGCGGAAAAGATCGTTACTTTCAGGAATTTGAACCGGTGTCGAAATTGGTACCGGAGGGCATTGAAGGCCGTGTTCCCGCAAAAGGAAACTTATCTGGCGTCATTTTTCAACTCCTGGGTGGCTTGCGTGCGGGTATGGGCTATTGCGGAACCCCTTCAATTGAAGCCTTACGCCAATATGACCGTTTTGTCCGGATTACCTCTTCCGGTATTCGCGAAAGTCATCCACACGACGTCATTATCACGAAAGAAGCCCCCAATTATGAAATGGGTGGCGCTTCTTAACCGAACCGTGCTTTCCCTAGCATTCACACACAAAAGGTTCGATGCAAACTGCTACTGAAAAAATACTTATTCTCGATTTTGGCTCCCAATATACCCAACTGATTGCACGACGTGTGCGCGAGAGCAAGGTCTATTCCGAGATTGTCCCCTTCCATCTCTCGCTTGAAGAGATCAGGAAACACCGGCCGACAGCACTCATTTTATCCGGTGGGCCGTCTTCTGTTTTCAATAAAAATGCGCCCTTATGCGACCCCGGTGTCTTTGATTTAGGACTGCCGGTTTTAGGCATTTGTTATGGTATGCAGCTGATGACCCATGTCCTCGGAGGGGTCGTCGCAAAGTCACAAAAACGGGAATATGGCCGGGCCGATTTAACCCTGGATCATCGTTCGCCTCTATTTAAAGACTTGCCCAAAGAAGTTCCCGTTTGGATGAGCCACGGAGATCGCATCGAAAAAATTCCGGCCGGATTTCGCGCCATCGCAAAAACAGGGAACTCCCCCACAGCCGCAATCCAAGATCCGAAACGCCATTTTTATGCCTTGCAATTTCACCCCGAAGTCGTGCACACGCCCAACGGTCTGAAGGTGCTTCAGAATTTTCTCTATTCGATTTGCGACTGCAAACCGGCTTGGGACATGGGGTCTTTTGTCCATTTGGCAGAAGAAGAAATCGCTCAGACGATCGGAAAAGACAAGGCCCTTTGCGCTTTGAGCGGCGGGGTCGATTCGTCCGTCGCCGCCGTGCTTGTACAGCGGGTGATCGGCAAACGGTTGACCTGTATTTTTGTGGATAATGGCCTGCTGCGGAAAAATGAAGCGCAAACAGTCATGAGTACCTTTAAAAAACAGCTCAAGCTCAATATTAAAAAAATCGACGCATCAGATCTCTTTTTAGGCAAACTGGCCCTTACCATCCAGCCTGAAAAAAAACGGAAAATTATCGGACGCACATTTATAAGCGTTTTTGATGAAGCGGCCAAAAATGTGGGCAAGGTCAATTTTCTGGTTCAAGGCACACTCTACCCGGATGTCATCGAAAGCGTCTCGGTCAATGGACCTTCCGCAACCATCAAAACGCATCACAATGTGGGCGGACTGCCTAAACGCATGCGCATGAAAGTCGTCGAGCCGCTCCGAACCCTCTTTAAGGATGAAGTTCGGCGGCTGGGGATCGAACTCGGCATTCCGGCTGAACTGCTCTACCGGCATCCTTTTCCCGGGCCAGGTTTAGCTGTGCGTGTCGTGGGCAAAGTCACGCCGGACAGATTAGATCGACTGCGCGAAGCCGATGCGATTTTTGATGAAGAAATTCGTGCCGCAAATCTCTATGATGCAATCTGGCAAGCCTTCGCCGTCTATCTTCCCATTCAGTCCGTTGGCGTGATGGGAGACGAGCGGACCTATGAAAATGCCATTGCCCTTCGGGCCGTCACCAGTCAAGACGGCATGACCGCCGACTGGTACGAATTTCCGCACGATGTGCTGAAGCTCATTTCCAACCGGATCATCAACGAAGTCAAAGGCATCAACCGCGTTGTTTATGACGTGTCGTCCAAACCCCCCAGTACGATTGAGTGGGAGTAGCCTAATCCCTCCTCGGCGTGGCTTTGCCCGCCTATTGTCCTGCTTGATTCACATTCAGTCTATTTCGTTCCGGTTTTTCTGAATTCCGAAAACTGTTTTCCAGAAACTAAAAAATTATCACTAATCTTCCTTATATACAGACAAAAGAGCCGTTTTAGGGCCTCCTTTTAAAAATATTATTTTGGCACGCCACTTGCTTTATGTACATTCCGTAACGCAATGACGGCGAATGAGAAAGCAGCGGGGCATTCTCATTACTTAAAATAAAACAAAAAAATAAGGAGAAATAACAATGAAAAAAATGACAATGATTGCAGCGTTTTTAGGATTAGGATTAGTGCTTGGATCAGCTGGTATCAGCGAAGCCGGATGTTTCATCGGCTGCGGTGGCGATGATGAATCCGTCAACATTGATGCCAGCCGGGAAGACAGTGACAATATCGGCGGAGACCAAATTGACAACATGGGACAGTTTGCAGTCGACAGCGTTGTCGCAAAAGACGTCACCATTGAATCCGGTGATACCCATGCACACATCAGCGGCGACGTCATCGGCAGCCAGGTGCAGGCCAACTCCACGGCTTTGATGCAAGGTGTGGATAAGAGCCATGACAATATCTCGACCACAACGACCACTTTTAATGTAAATCAGTAATTGGTAAAAAAATCAATTCCGGGAGAGGTTCAGACGATAACCTCTCCCGGCTTAAAAACCCACTTAAAATAAGGAGAAATGACAATGAAAAAAATGACAATGATTGCAGCTTTTTTAGGATTGGCCATGATTCTTGGAACAGCAGTTCAGAGTGAAGCCGGATGCCTTTTCGGCTGCGGCGGCGACGACGAATCGGTCAATATCGACACCAGCCGCAACGACAGCGATAACATCGGTGGCAATCAAACGGACAACATGGGGCAATTTGCAACAGACAGCGTGGTTGTTAAAGATGTGACCGTTGAAGCCGGTGATACACACGCCCATGTCCGCGGCGATGTGGTCGGCAGCCAAGTACAAGCCAACTCCACGGCCTTGATGCAGGGCGTTGACAAAAGTCATGACAACTTTTCTAGAACAACCACCGAGTTTAACGTGAATCAATAGTCGATACAAAGTGAGTGTCGGGAGGATTTCTCCCGGCACTCACTTTAGATTCATTCATGCAACTTCAAGGAGACTTTGAAAATGAACAAAAAAATCTATATCGCAATTATCACAGGCATATTGTTTTTTTTGGGAAACACCCAGTCCATTAAAGCGGGATGTCTCATGTCCTGCGAGGAAGACACATCCGAAGCCTACATGGAAGACGAAGAAAAACTTCCCAATGAGGAAGCGCAAAAAGATGAGCGCACACAGCATTTTGGAAACTTAAGAGACAGCGTGGTGGTCAGCGGCGTTGAAATGAATTCGTCGAATCACGTGACCGTCGGCTCAAATTCCGGAGACATCAACACCACTTCAAGCACCATCATCATGGGCGTGAACAAAAGCCACAGCAATACAAACAATACGAATACGACGAGTAATCGATAATGTTGAGCAATAAAAACGGGTCATTTGATCAGTCTGAAGGGAGAACAACCATGCACATAAAAAACGCAGCGACAACCAGAATACTTCTCCTTTTTGCCTTATTCTCTGGAGGCCAAATAGGACAAAGCCTTGCGGCCCCTCCAATTCTCAGTGAAGCGGCTGTTCAAGAAACGGCAGAAGCGAAAAAAAACGAGGAAAAAGAAAAAACACCGGAAGAACTTAAAAAAGAAAAAGAAGCAAAAGCGTTTTCAAAGGAATTACGCGGGGTGAGGCAGCGTCAGGAACGTGTTGAACAACAGATCCGAGTTCGTGCGAATATCTTTCCTTCCACTCCGCCCGACGTTGAATGCACGGCAGCGGACCGTGCCCGCTCCCGGCTCGAAAAAGTCACCGGAGAGGGCGGGGTTGTGATTTTGGGAGATGTGGTCATCGATTCGAGCAATGACGCCAATGTGGAAAACAACGATGGCAGCATCAATAATGAAGTAAACGTCAACATTATCAACCAAACCGAAAAACGATGTTAAAAGGATTTAAAGACGAGGAGTGTATCATGGGAAAGACACAAAAAATCTATTCAGTCATCCTCTTCAGTTTACTGACTTTATGTTCAATTCACCCCGCATGGACAAGCGCCGCATCTGCCTCGGGCGGGGGGGTTAAGGTTCGCGTGGCGGTTGCCCGGTTTGGGGCAACCGACCGTTTTGCTCAGGTCTACGGCGGCTGGGATATTGGAGGCGGACTTTCAGCCCAACTCGTGACGGAGTTAATCGACTCAGGTCAGGTGATTGTTGTAGAACGGGCCATCCTTTCCCAGATTTTACGTGAGCAGGAACTTACGGACTCCAAACTTGTAACCAAAGAAACGGCCGCACAAGTTGGACAACTGCTCGGGGTGGACTATTTAATTGTCGGTCAAGTCACCGAATTTGAACAAAAAGCAGTCGGCGGCGGCGCACGGGCGGGCTGGCTTGGCGGCATTTTTCCAAAAGCCTCGGGAGAATTCACCGCAGCGCATGTCGGCATTGATTTGAGAATTATCGATACATCCACGGGGGAAATCTTAAGTTCCCACCGTGCGGAAGGCCGATCCTGGGAAAAAGCCCTCGCCCTGGACTTTAGTTTTCCGCTTTTTACCTTTGGCGGAGATGCTTTCCACAAAACCCCATTGGGAAAGGCGACTCGAAAAGTCATCGGCGAATCACTTCGTTTTGTTTTGGGGGCCGTTAAAGAGCGGATGGAATCCTATTCAAGCTGGCTTGGGAAAGTGATTCATGTCGAAAATCAAGTGGTCTATCTCAATGCAGGGACAGAGACCCAAGTACAAGTTGGAGATCGTCTCTCGGTTTTTTCAATCAAAAAAGTACTGACCGACCCGGAAACGAATCAGGTGATCGGTTTAATTGAAAACCCCATTGGGGAACTGGGGGTGATTTCCGCTAAAGAAAAATTCTCAAAAGCACGTATGGTGAGCGGGACCGCGCTTCCCAAAACAGGAGATATTGTTCGTTTTGCACAGACGCATTCAAAGTTTGGCACAGGGCCGGACTTTGAAAGCAAACAGGACATCCAAAAACTAAGCCTCAAAGGGAAAGAATACATGGTTCTTGAATAAGAAGACGACCGACGAAACCCTTGACCCTATAGGCCGTCTGTCCTAGAATGCGCCTAGTACGTTTAGGATAAGTTGACCCTTTTAGATTAAAGAAACCATAAAAAAATGACAAAAAAAAACCCATATATTTTAATCTTCATTATCTCACTTACCCTGGTGACAGGGTGCGTTCGCCGCATTGCGCCGAACGGCATCGGCCCGACAAACCTGGAAGAAGGGTTAATCGCATACGACCAGGGGGAATGGGAAAAGGCCCTGTCTCATTTAGACAAAGCCATTCAAAATGATCCTGAAAATACAGAAGCCTATTTTAAGCGCGGCGTTATTTTCCAGCGCATGGAAAAAATTGACTCCGCAATCTTAAATTATCGGGAAGTGGTCCGCATCGACCGGAAGCACTTTAAAGCCCATTACAACCTAGCCAATCTCTATTCCTTTGAAAAAGCAGATGCTGTTCAGGCCGTCTTTCACTATCGCCGATTTCTTAAAATGGCTCCGAATCACCCGCTTGCACCCAAGGCACGGGACAAACTGGCCAAGCTGACAAAAGTTGCGGGAGATAAAAACCCCTTTCTCTCCTCGGAAAAAGAACAGGACAGACTTGCAAGTGGATCCCCTTTTGCCGGAGAACTTGTGCAGCCGCCGATTTCCCCGCCCCCTTTTTCAAAACCCTCTTCAGAAAAACCAGGTCGAGGCGGCGTCTTTCCTCAGGTTGTCTGTATCAGCGGGATGGTGGGGCAAACACAGGTCGAAGGGAGTGGTTTTATTGTGGGAGAACAGGGCTACATTCTTGCCAGCGGGCATCAGGTAGAGCGGGCCACACGACTTACTGTAAAATTTCAGGATGGCAGCACCTATCCGGCCAATCTGCTTTCAGTCAGCGAAGCACTCGATTTATCCCTGCTCCAAATTCCTTTTCAGGGGATGAGCCCCTTAGCCTTTGATCTTGAAAAATCCGCCAGCGTGGGAGATCCCGTGCTCGCGGTGGGCTGCCCTTTTGGGCTCAACCACTCGGCTTCGCAAGGGATTATCAGCGCTCCGGAGCGAAAAATAGGCGAAAAACACTTATTGCAAACAGATGTCGCGATTAATCCGGGAAGCAGCGGCGGCCCACTACTCAGTCGGGAAGGAGAAGTCCTGGGTGTTGTCGTCGGCATGCTTCCACAGGCCCAAGGCATCGCATTTGCGCTCCCGGCACGGGAAGTCCGTCATTTTCTTGGGGAGACTTTCCTGCAAATCGGAAACCTCTATGCCGAGGTAAACCGCTACACTGAAGCGGCCGAAGCCCTGTTGATCAGCAGCAATTTTTGGCCGGAGTCGCCACAAGCCCTGAATAATCTGGGCGAAGTCTATCGAAGGCTCCAACAATTTGATGCGGCAGAGACCGCTTATTTAAGATCTTTATTAAGTAATCCGAGGTATGCGGAAGCCCATTACAATCTGGGTATTCTTTACGACAACCATTTAAACAAACGAAAACAGGCCGCCACGCATTATCGAAAATATCTTGAACTCAAACCCAGATCAGCCGATGCCGCGCAAGTCGGACAGTGGCTGACGGCGGCGGAATCAGGCCAATAGGATCTCCAATGACAACATCGGTGCGATATCAAATCATTGAGGAAATCGGGCGCGGGGCCATGGGAATCGTTTACCTTGGGAAAGATCCCAAAATCAACCGGGATGTCGCCTTAAAATGTCTTCGGCCCCATATTCTGGAAGCCCATGAAAGCGCTGGCAAACGCTTCCAGCAGGAAATCCTGGCCCTCGGCCGATTGATTCATCCCAACATCGTCACGATTTTTGATGTTTGGGAAGATCCTGCTTCAAACAACACTTACATTGTGATGGAGTATGTTGAAGGCACTTCACTGGCCCAACTCATTAAAGAGAAATCGCCTTTCTCAGCGGAAGAAGTGGTTTATATTGGCGTTGAAATCTGCAAAGGGCTTCATTTTGCCCATTCCAAAGAAGTTGTTCACCGGGACATCAAACCCGCAAATGTCTTGCTCTCGGAAGACTTGAGCACCGTAAAAATCACGGATTTTGGGATTGCGCGTCTCGACAGTATCGGCCTGACCCAGAGTGACCACCTGGCCGGAACCCCTCAATATATGTCCCCCGAACAATGCCGGGGAGAAACGCTCAGCGGTCGATCTGATCTTTTTGCCGTGGGCGCATTGCTTTATGAAATGCTCACCTATCAAAAAGCCTTTCAGGGGGACTCGGTGACGGGCATCATGCATAAAATTCTGACCCATACGCCCTATCCTCCGTACCTCGTTTCCGATGATGCTTCGGAAGCATTAAGTGCAGTCGTGATGCAAGCACTTGAAAAGGACGCCGACAAACGATTTTCATCCGGGTTTGCAATGGCCGATGCGCTAAGGGTCTCTCTCGAAGAGACAGCAGTAGACACGGACCCTTCGTTCCAGTCGACCCCCTCCATTTCATCCTCTCACTCAATGACGGAAAAAATAGAGCATATCGGAGAGACGGCCGAGACCCGGGCCGCGCCTCTCTCTCCAGAGACACTGGATACACCTGAAAGACCTGTGGCTTCCGAAACCCGTATCCCGCGGATTGAAAAGAAGGCTCGCGGAAGACGTCTCCCCCTCATGCTGCTTCCGATTGCCCTGCTTGTAGTCATTGGCATTTTGTACACACTGCAACTGACTCCAAACACCCCGCTGAAAGGCCCTTCAGACCCAAAATCGGCGGGGTCTGCCCCACAGGATAAAAACAGACAACCGCAATCAAAACCAACAGCCGCACCGATCCCCAGGATGCGCGAAAAAATCGACATAAAACCCCAGGTTTTGTTCGGGCAAGTCATTTTTGCCACGAGCCCAAGCGGGGCAGATATTTTAATTAATGGCATCAATAAGGGGAAGAGTCCTGTGACACTGGATCTTCCCGCAGGGTCACATGACTTGCTTGTTTCCAAAAAAGGCTATCATGCTCTGGAGGCGACCATTGATGTGCCCTCCGGAGAAAAAACACCTGTCACCCTGAAACTACTAGAGGAGAACACGCCATGAAGACAATCAAGTACCTGATGATGCTCGGACTGATCATTCTCCCTTTTCTCAGACCTGCAATCGGGGAAGCCGCGCTGACAAAAGGCGCCGTCGCGCCCTCTTTTACCGCCCTCGAAACCCACAAAAAAGTGCCGATGATCATCCTTTATTTCTTTAAACATACCTCCAACCCTTCGATCGAGGGACTGGAAAACCTGAAGACCCAATATGCTTTGTATCAAAAAGCCGGGATCAAAATTATCGCCATCAGTAAAGATCCAGCCCCTGCTTTGAATCAATATCTGAAAAAGGCGGCTCTGCCCTTTCCTGTTGTAAACGACACCGGGAAAATATTTAAGGATTACGGCGTTCAGATTATTTTTCCAACCACCATCATCCTTGGCCCCGGCGGGCGGGTCACCGACACGCTCGAAGGCGGCGGACCTTCATCAAAACAATTTATCACCACCGTCGCACAACGCAGTATGCAGCTCAAACAAAATACCCTCGCAAAAACACTCTACACCCAGGTTTTAAAGAATGACCCAAAAGATGTTGCAGCCCAAACGGGCCTGGGTGAAATTTTGCTCAAAGAAGGCAAGTTCGACCAGGCCCAGGCGACATTTTCAAAAGTGGTGGCATTAAACGCTCCTGAAGCCATTTTAGGAAAAGAAGGACTGGCCGCACTCCATCTTGAAAAAGGAGAAACAGCTCAGGCGATTGCCGTGGCAGAGGAAATTCAAAAAGACGATCCGGAAAATGGACTGGTTCACCTCATCAAAGCCAATGTCCTTGCAAGCCGGGGTGATCAGGATGGGGCATTATCTGAGTACAATGAAGCGATTGATGGAAAGCTGAGCACAGATTTACAACGAGCTGAAGCCTACAACCAGGCGGGGCGCATCCACTCGGAACGCGGAAACTATGACCAGGCGGAATCAATGTACCAGCAGGCGGTCAACCAAAATCCCTATTCCTCCGAAATTTTAACCAACAGCGGGGCGCTCTACGAAAAACAAGGCCAACCTCACAAGGCGCTGGCATTTTACCAGGAAGCCCTCACCGCCGACCCTGCCGACGAAGTGGCCCAGCTTCTCTCCATACGTATCACCCAGCACCTCGAATTCAAAGAAGACATGGCCCGTCAGGAGCGTGTAGACAAACTCGTAACCGAACTGGCAGACCGCTTCAAGGCAGGGAGAATCGCATCTGATACCCCTTCAGATCATTGGTCTTCGCGACCCATGACCGTCGCCTTTTTAGGATTAAAGTCCATCGGAAGCGGGGGGCTCTTGCGTGAAGGCATGACACAAGTGCTTCAAGAGGAAATCGCTCAAAAAATGATGTCTTCCCAACGCATTTCAATGGTTGAACGTGAGATTCTGGAGAAACTTTTGATGGAGTTGAAACTCGGATCCTCCGAACTGGCCGATCCCGAAACTGCATTAAAACTGGGAAAAATCCTGGCTGCGCGCCTTATTGTCACTGGCAGCCTGATTCAAGTGCCAAACGGTATCCGGCTCAGCCTGCGCATCATTGACCCTGAAACCTCAGCGATCAAAATGACCTACTCGGACGAGATGGGCCCGAATAAAGGGTTGATGGCGCTTGCGGATGCTACCGGACGAACCTTAAGCGAACGCATCAGGACGACTTACCCGCTTCGTGGCAAAATCGCTCTGGTTGAAGAAGACCATCAGGTCATCGTCAACCTCGGTCGAAAACATGGCATGCAAGCCGGGGTCAAAATGAAAATTATCGCAGACGGCGACGCCATTATGATGGACGGAAAAGTCATTGGTCATCGAAAAAAGAAGGTCGGCCTGCTTGAAATTGTGAGCGTCGAAGAAGGGCTTTCATACGCGAAATTGACCGAAGAGACCGCAACCATCCAAAAGGATCAAAAGGTTCTGGAAAATGTGGAAAAAGCACCCAAGGCTTTCTAGGTTCCCTTTGACTTGTCTGACAATGTTTTGTATCGTGCAAGCCTGTACTTCAAAACCAGACATTAAGAATTCGGAGGTCGCCCTCCCCCAAATGTATACGGTTGCCGTCATGCCTTTTAAAGACAATAGCATGAGTCACTCCCCGGAAACCCTCGGGTTGGCCCAGACCGTCGTTGAACGCATTTCAGAGCAACTGGCCGGTGCTCACGGCATTTCCCTCATCGACCGGGATTCGATTGAAAAACTATTAAATGAACTTTCCCTTTCCAGCCAGGGTCTCACCGAATCGGAAGGACGGCTTGAGCTTGGAAAACTCCTCGGGGCCCATTATCTGTTGATGGGGGAATATAGTGAAATTTTTGGGAATCTCCGTCTGGATGCCCGCATTGTCGAAGTACAAACAGGAAAGATCATTGGTTCAAACGAAATGAATGGCGCTGTCACCAAAAGACCGCAACTGGAACAGGTTTTTTCAGAAAAAACAGCGGCGCTCCTGCTTTCGAAAACCGGAGGAACGCGTACTCCTAAAGCGAGCAGCAGCCAGGATTACCTGAAGCTTGGACTCAAGTACGAACAGGAAAATAAACCGGATGAGGCCTTAAACGCATATCAAAAAGCCCTTTCCCTCAATCCGGAGAACCAAGAGGCAAAAGACCGCATGGAAACCCTGATGATTATGGCCATTGAATGAAAATCGGTATAAAAACACGGCACAACATTGCGACAGACATGGCATGACATGCTGAATTCAAGCGATAGCAGACCTCATCGTCTTATCAGACAAAGGATAAAAATGCACACCCAAAATGCAACACAATCTCTTTTTTTTGCAAGCCTGCTTTTTCTTTTTTTTCTGGCGGCCTGCGGCCAAGGGGAAAAGCCTTCAAATGGCGCAGCATCGGTGGGCCTTAGTCTGAAATTCGCCGCCGAAGACAGTCAAAAGGGATCATCAGAACCGCGATTGAAACCGCCTGGGGAGTATGTGCTATCCGTCAAAATTCAGGTCACCACAAATACAGGCTCGCCCGCAGCGGACACTGTTGTTGCGAACGTGACTCCAGGCGAGACACTGATTGTAGAAATTAAAAATGTGCAAACCGGCCCCGCACGCACATTCACGGTGGAAGCCTTTTCCGGACCCAATGGAACAGGCAATCTGGTTTTTCAAGGGCAAAAAACCGTTGACCTTCTTCCAGGAACAAGCGTAGCACTTACAATCGACATGCGTCCGGCTGAAGGCCCTTCGCCGGGAGAATCCATTGCACTTACACCCAAAGAAGTCACGGTTGAACTTTTGAGCGCAACGACATTTACCGCAGATACCCCCGACCCCGTATTGGAATGGTCTGTCAATGATGTCATTGGCGGAAATGAAGCACTGGGAACCCTTGTCATCCAGGGCAACATCGCAACCTATACTGCTCCAGCGGCTTTTCCTGAAACAAATGTCCTCACCATCAAAGCCCTCAGTGTCACAGATCCAACGTCTTTTGGAACCGCGAAGGTCAACCTGAAAAATCCAGAATTTCAGATTTCACCCCGCTCAGCCATCGTTCCAAAAATACAGAAACAGGCATTTACCTTAAGTGGCATTGCCCCTTCTAATGTCACATGGCAAGTCAATGAAGTCATTGATGGGAACAGCACCCTTGGGACAATTGATCAAAACGGTCTTTATACTGCCCCGGCTTTGATTCCCATTGATACCAAGCAAACAACCATCGGCGTGCCGCTGCCGATCCGGGTAGAAGCGCACAGCAAGACCAATCCTGCTTCAATCGATATGGCCACGCTTCGGGTCATGACCGGATCACAGATCGGTTTTGGCGAAAACATGCCGCTCTCAAATGCCGGCGTGTCCACCCGATCTGCCGGACAAAGGAGCATCGCTTTTTATAAAGGAATCGTTTACGCGACCTGGAGTGACGGGACCAATATTTTCTTCGCACAAAGTACAGATGGCCTGAACTGGTCAGATCCGGAACTTATTTTTGCCTGTACCGGGGGCAATGCAAAAAACCCCGCAATGGCCATCGGCTCAAAGGGCGAAATCTACATCATTCTTGAAGAAACAATCCAGGGCCAAGGCACTTCTGTTTGGCTTTTAATCCGGGCGAGTGCAACGGCCGAGTTCCAAGCGGAACAAATCGTGAAAGACAGCTCGCCCTCACCCGAACCCAGCATCGCCGTCGCACCGAACGGCACTGTTTTTATGGCGTGGGCGACTGAACAAGAATTGACCGGCTACGACATCTTCTTTCAACGCTTGAATTTCGACGGAACCCCTCTGGATGAAAGCCCAAGGCCACTCACACAAAAATCACTTTCTGAAAAATCGCCTGTTTTGAATGTTTCAGAAAGCGGCCTTGTCTTTGCCGCCTGGATAGAACAAACCTTTGACTCAAGCCAAACCACAGCCGCTTTTGTGCAATCCACAAACAGCCTTTTTGCCGCCTCATCGACTGATGGCGGGGTGTCCTTTTCGGCTTCCGTTCAAATCGATGATCTAAGCACGCTCAATCCTGCTAATGCCATGCGGCCCTCCTTGGCTGCGGGGCCTGCCGGAACCGTCTATGTCGCTTGGGAACGTGATACCTGCGGGGATGGCTGCGTTGAGATTGCCTTCGATACGGGAAAAATGGGTGCCTCTGGTTTATCTTTCGGGTCTGATCAAAGTGTGCGTCGAGCGGATCAGGAATCCTTTCCCCGACAATATTCACCCAGCGTCGCATGGGACGCGGCCAACGGAATCTATGTCGGGTTTTTAGAAGAAGGTTCGGATGACCTGATCTATCTGGCCAAAAGCACAGACGAAGGCACGAAATTCTCATTTTCAAGAATAAGTGATATCGCAGGCTTTCCGAAGTCAAACCCTGCCATTGCCGTAGATCGTGCAGGACGGGTCTTCTCCATTTGGGCAGGGCCAGGCGAAAGCGAATCAGGCAATGTGGCCTGGTTTTCCTGGGGAGAATAAACACAGATTGAACCACGGGTGGGATTGATAGCCCCCGAACACAAGGGCAACTCATCCTGAACTTTTAATGATAATAGGAGCGCATTCGTCATGTTCCATCACAAAGATGTAGTTCAAGACCCTCACCGTATCACCAAGCAGGGCAGGCTTCTGCCGCTCTTTTTTACGGTCTTAATCCTCAGTTCATTTTTAATGCCTCCCGGGGCATCGGCACTTTCAGGGATTTCAGACAAAGCGCTCAAAAAACTCTACGGGAGCGGGCAGTATAAAGAAGTTGTTGAAGCCCTGGCAGGCTCGGAAGATTGGAACTCAGAACAATCCCTCTACCTCGGCCTCAGTCATTTGCGTTTGGGGAATCCCCTGCAAACCATCCGGGCATGGCAGCATTATGTACGCCTGGAAAAAGGGAGCGAAGGTGGACGAAAAATTTCTCAATACCTGACGCAGCTCTTGAAGCAGGAAGCGACACAAAACGCAAAAGAACAAATAAACCGTGAAAAACAGCTTGCAATCCAGCTCGACCCCAAGGCGATTGCAGTATACCCCTTTGAAAATAAGGGATCGGAAACCTACGCGCCGCTTTCAAAGGGCCTTGCGGCGATGATCATTACAGATCTTTCAAAAGTAAAAGGACTCACCGTTGTCGAAAGAATCCAGCTTCAAGCGGTGCTCAATGAACTGAAAATCGCAAAATCCGGCATCGTCAATCCCTTGAGCGCCCCAAGTGCCGGAAAGCTCGTCGGCGCGGCAAAGTTTACGACAGGCAGCATTCTGGATCTGGATGAAGAAAAGATGCGGATTGACGCCAAAGTCACGCACACAGAAAGTGGGAAACAGGTTTCAGCGGTCGATACTGCCGGAGAACTGGCGTCTTTTTATACCCTGGAAAAAATGCTGGTCTTTAAACTGCTTTGCGGCCTCGGGTATTGCCCTGAAAGTCTGGACAACCAGACACGATTGGCCATCGACAAAATTCACACCAAAAACTTTAAAGCCTTTCAGCATTTTTCAGAAGGTCTTGATTTTTTTGACGAAGCAAATTATCGGGAAGCAGCTCGCTCCTTTGTGCTGGCATTGGAAGAAGATCCTAATTTTGAATTGGCCAGAAAAGCCTTATTGGAGACCCCCCTATTGCGGCTGACGATTGATCAAATGATTGCTGGCGCAGAATCCATTAATAAAAACACAGACCTGCAATTCCGTTTTGAAGCAGCGGGTTCTGTCACCCCGAATATTCGTATCGTCAACCCTGTTATCCCCCCGCCTTACTGCACGACATGCACCAGTGCTGGCGGAACGACTGTACCCGTGGAGATCCAGATTGATTTTCCATAAAAACGAAGAGATCCATTGTTCACAATGCAACCTTTAAATAAATGAGTCCTTGAATGAAATGTTCATCTAAAATGCCACATCCAATTCGAAACATGTTTGCGTGCATGTTCATCCTCGTCTGTTTTTTATCCGCCTGCGGTCAGAGCGAATCACCCGGCAGCGCCGGATCGGGGGGGACGGCCTCTGTCGGGATCACAATCACCACGAAAGGGGCGAATCGTCAAAGTGCCTCAAAAACGTTTCAGGCTGCAGAAGCCCCTGCCTCTATCTCGGAAGTGCGTGTCATCGTCACCACGACCAACAATGCCGAGTTAGCACGCGACCGGGCCACGGTCACAACCGGGCAAGCCGTCATTCTCAGGTTGGATGTCCCCGTTGGGACAGATCGTATTTTTACGGTTGATGCATTCGATGAAGAGGGGCACGTCCAGCTTTTTGGCCGCGCAGTCACAGACCTTGTTGCTGGAACGCAAGCAGTGGTTCTGCCCATCACCGTTTCTCCCCCCGTCACGCTCGACCCTGAAGAAGCCATCGTTCCAACAGGACAAACTCAAAACTTTACCGCAAGCATCCATCCCCAGCTCAATCACAGCAAAACGCTCTGGTTTGTAAATGACATCCCCGGCGGCAATGCCACTTTGGGCACCATTACCTCACCCACTTCCAATACGGCCATTTATACCGCGCCTGACGTGCCACTCGAACAAACAATCGTCGTCAAAGCGGCCAGTGATGAGAACCCTGACCTATATTTTGATAAATCTCCCGTCACCATCGCAAATGTACGTCATGTAAATCGGAATACGGGCAACGACACGCAAGACTGTGGGACAGAAAACGATCCCTGCCGAACCATCACCCAGGGTTTGTCTTTGGCGATAGCAGGAAATGTGGTCCTGGTCGCCCCAGGCACTTACCCCTTTGGTTCTGCGACCGGAGATGAGACATCTCCCCTTCTATTAAAATCCGGGGTGATTCTAAGAGGACAGACTCTGGACGACAGGCCGCCCATCATCGATTTTATCGATCCGGGACAATCAAATAGCACTGCAACCGGGATAGTGGGCGCGGACACGGCCACCCTCGAGAATTTTACAGTACAAGGCAGTGGTCTTTTTGACAACCTGATTCAAACCCAGGGCACATCCCCCGTCATTATCAACAACATTTTTAAAGCCAGATCATCATGTGCTGACTGTAGCCCAGGGACAGAAGGTTCGGCCATACTCGCCGACACCGCCGGGTTAGCTGTGATTCAGGGCAATACTTTTGGAGAAGATGATTTTCGAGGTTTTTCAGAAGCAATCCACGTCAGCGGTGAGGCCGCACCGCTTATGACAAAAAACACCTTCATCGGAAACAATACGGCGATCGAAATCATCGAAAATGCCATGCCGGTTCTTGCCGAAAACATCATTTCTGGTAATGGGATAGGGGTCGCCGTATCGGGCAATGCCGCACCGGATTTAGGCCGCAAAGGCGGCAGCCCCGGACAAAACATTCTAAGCTGTAATTTCAATGCAGACCTTTTGAATAACACATCCACAACCCTCTTCGCCCAAAATAATCAGTGGGATCATGTACCGCCTCAACGAGGGAGCATTAATGATGAAACCTCGGGGATCGATATCCGATTGGGGAACAGGGAAAGCGATGTTAATTCTGGCGGTGCTCAACAATACCCGAATGGCAATTGCAATATTGGCATCCGCGCGACACCTGACGCGGGTCTCGTGACCAGCGAGGCGGGGGGAACGGACGGAAGCGACACTTTCAGCGTCACCCTCGGCACGCAGCCCATCGCCGATGTCGTGATTGCCCTTTCATCCGGCACCCCAGGAGAAGGAAGTGTCTCTCCAGGCAGACTCACTTTTACTTCAACAAACTGGAATCGTCCTCAGGAAGTGACGATCACCGGCGTGGATGATGACATTGTGGACGGATCGCAAGGTTACAACATCAACCTGACTGCAACCAGCGAAGACTTAAACTATATTGAAGCGGCTGCAAGTGTCTCAGCAACAAATACCGACAATGATTTGACTCTCGAATTGACCCAGACAGGTTCCGGCAGGGTCACAGGTGAAGGCACTTATGATTTTGGAACCTCCGTTTCAGTCAGCGCCACACCATCAAGCGGATCTACTTTTACCGGCTGGACAGGCCCTGACGCCGCAGAATGCGCAAGCGGTTTCGTCACCATGAACGCCGACAAAAGCTGTACGGCCAATTTCAGAATTGATATTCGCACCCTGACGGTTGCCATTGCGGGGGCAGGCAGTGGAAACGTCATCTCGGAACCTGCCGGAATCAATTGTGAGAGTGATTGCACTGAGAATTACCCTGTGAATACCGTGGTTGCCCTGACCACCCGCCCAGTGACCGGGTCTGTTTTTGTCGGCTGGTCCGGTGACCCTGATTGCAGTGATGGCTCCCTCACCATGAATTCAAACAAAACATGTACAGCCACCTTTGGCCTTGATACCCGAACGTTGACAGTCATCACAACTGGAACAGGTACTGGCCGCGTGTTTAGCTCGCCTGCGGGCATTGACTGCGGCAGTGGTTGTACAATTCAATCGGCAGACTTTAATGCCGGTAGAAATGTTAATCTGACTGCTGAGCCTGCCATCGACTCGGATTTTACAATCACCGACTGGTCTGGCTGTGATAATACCGGGTTCAGGAACTGCTCCGTAACCATGAATGCCAACAAAACCGTTACGGCCAATTTTAGATCGACTGCCATTTTTCGCGCACATTTTAATGAGGACGACCCCGCAAAACCGCCCAACCTTTCCCCCCCAGGCCCACCAGAAAGAGATCGATTGGAGCTCCGCTTAAACCCTGATCTTGACGGAACGATTCTTGTTCAGGAGAAAGTGGGAGACCTCGATATAAAACCGCTTCTTTTGAATGTTTCAGGTGAAGGTCGTTTTGGTTTCGATGGCTTTGTCTCAGGTGATCCGCCAAGGTCTGGTGTATATCTGATCCGATGGCGGTCACTGGTTACGAGCACCTTGACGAATGCAAATGTCACGATCATTGTTCGAGACAGTATTCGCGCTTTCATGACAGGCCTTATCTATGATGAAAAAGTTGTTTCCTTTATTGACCAAAGTGTCGTGCCGTGGCAAGCGGGCGTTTCTCAATTATTTGAGTTTACACTCGATTTTGATAAAAAAGTTTCCAGTTTGCGTGTTGACGGGAAAGACATTTACGAGGGTTTCGAAATTTGCGGGCCCGGTACGGAAACAAGCTGCGATTTGTCTGAAATTTCAATCACCATGACAACGAACAGACCTTCCCCTCAGGGGTTCGCGATAGACCAAATAGCAATATTTAAAGTGCCTTAAGCCCCACAAAAAACATAAAAGAACCGAGGAGTCTACATGTTACTGAAAAAACAAATATTACGAACATGGCTGATCGCGGCCTTTGTCTTAACCCTTCCGGCTGTGTCGATGGCGCAAATAAAGGGGCCCTATTACGACCAACTTTCTGCGGGGGTGACTCAGCTCAACCAAAACAATCTCAAAGCCGCCTTGACCCAATTTAAGTCGGCCATTCAGGAAAATGAAAATGGCATCGAGGCCCATTATTACCTAGGTGTTGTACAGGCAAGGGAAAACCGGGATCATGAGGCGGAAATCCACTTTTTAAAGGCACTTTCGCTTGACCGCACCTTTATCCCTGCACGCTTTGACCTAGGGGTCCTTTATTTTCAAATCCGCAAAGACAAAAGCGCGATGGAGGCCTTTGATATTGTGGAAGCCGTCGATCCCGGCCGGGCACGTGTGCATTATTACCAGGGACTCATTTTGCGCCGAAACGGAAACCTGAAGGAGGCCGAAGCCAAACTCAAAACCGCCGTTCGACTTGACCCTGAGCTGGCCGTTTCCGTCAGTTTTCAATCCGGAGTTGCCTTTTATGAAGCGGGCGCCGTTGAATCGGCCAAAGGAGAATTTCAACAAGTCCTCGACCTTGCTCCCCAGAGTGAGTATTCCGGGCCTGCTTCAGACTTTATCAAAAAAATAGAAAGCGAATCTGTCCATAAAAAGCCCTGGAAAATTCTGACATCCTTCGGGCTTCAGTACGATGACAATGTTGTGCTTGATCCAGGTGGCTCAACACTCCCTTTCGGCATCACCCAAAAAGATGATTTAATCGGCGTGTTTTATCTGCAAGGCAGCTATGACTGGCTGAAAAAGAATCTTTGGAGCAGCACAATCGAGTATCGTTTTTTTCAAAACCTTCACGCAGAAAGCACCCTGGATCATTTCAATATTCAGGATCATCAGTTCATCCTCACTGGCCGCCGGGCACTCGGGGCGAATGAGCTCAGCCTTGTTTATGAATTTCAATATGTCACGCTGGGTGGAGATACCTATCTGATGAGACACGAAATTGGTCCCCGCTTTGCTATCAAACATAACGAAAAACATTTCAGCGAGCTCATATACAGTTATGGAAACAAGAATTTTGATAATATCTCACCGCTTTTTACAAGCAACTCGGATCGGGATGTCAACGCACACCGCCTCGCAATCAACCATATCGTGCTGTTTGGGGAAAAGGGGCACTTTTTTGGCGGTTACCAGTATGAGGTAGATAATGCAGGCAGCAGCGCCACGGAAAACGACTGGGGATATTACGGCCATCGCGTAAATCTCGGTCTGACTCTCCCTCCCTGGAAAACACTGGTTTTTTCTTTGGAAACCGATTTTGTTCGGCGGAATTATAGTGATGTAAACGGGCCCAGCCCAACAGGCGTGAAACGCGAGGATGATGACGTCCTTTTTATCGGGATGCTCTCCAAACCGGTGACCGAAAAAGTCACCATTTCAGCGCAATATCTCTTTCAAAACAATAATTCAAATGTGCCCGTTTATGATTATCAACGAAATATCGTAGGACTTATCATGACGGCTGAGTTTTAATCAAAGAGGCACGCGCTAATCTCGTTTGTACCAGTATCCGCAGAGTTTTTTGAAATAGATTGAGAAGGGGAATAAAACACAGATGAGCGTGGCCGCGATCACGCGTCCGGGGTGATCCAGTTTTCGTGCGGAGGTCAGCACGGGAAAGTCTGTGATAATCTGAAATTTTTTATGGTGTTGCCGCCCCCATTTTTTGAGCGCCCATGAAAGCCGGATTTCTTCACCGGCATAGAGAGATTGACTAAACCCGCCCACATCTTCAAAAGCTTCACGCAAACAATAGACAAAACTTCCGGCAGCCAGTTGATAGCGGATTGAAACCCACACCCAGAACTTAATGATCATACTTGCCATCCAGCCAGTTTCCCTGTCGAAAGAAACCAGGGCGCCTCCGCCAACATATTGTCCACCACTCAGGTTTTCAAGCGCAGTCCGTAATAATGCCTCGGAAATGATCGTATCAGCGTCCACGAAAATCAGATAAGTTCCCTTCGCGACACGCGCTCCGGCATTGCGTGCACGCGAGATTTGATTAATTGTTTCATAGACCACCGTCGCCCCGTGCTCCCGCGCCACAGTGGCCGTTTGATCGCTTGAGTGGTTGTCCGTCACAATCATTTCGCCATTGAGATCGATTGAGGCCATTGCCGTTTTAAGGGCTTGAATGGAGTGAGGAAGCCACTTCTCTTCGTTATAAGCCGGGATAATGATCGAGTAATCAAGCACCATGTTCTCCTTCTTGAACTGTATTTCATTTAAGAGCATAATGTATGCATAGGGAGGGGTCAACAAAACATGAGACGTCTATTCCTTGCAAAACACACCTTAAAAACCCATGACTTCTTCAAAAAAATCGATGCAGGCTCAGGCCTGTGGAGAGAGCCGACTCAACACATCAGATCATCATAAAATGAAAGGGAGGTTATCATGAGAGGAATTGATTTTATGAATGGGGGTAAAACCATCAGGGACATGAATGCAGCTCATATCATGGAAAGAAATGTGATTTCTTGTGAAAGAGAGACGACCTGCCATGAAATGGCGGAGATCCTATTTGAACATCACTTTGGAAGCCTGCCGGTTGTGGATGCCGAAAATCATTTAATCGGGATTATCAGCGAGTCTGACCTGCTCGACGCGATGATTCAAGGGCTGAATTTCCGTGAAACCACTGCGCGTGAGGTGATGACCGAACTGGTGATTTCTGTGCCTGAAGAGATGTCGTGTGACGAGATTTACAAACTGCTTCAATCGCGTCACTTGATCCGGGTTCCGGTTGTTGATCACAAAGGAGAACTGGTGGGAATCGTTGCCAGACGCGATATCCTGGGAAGCTATATCGAATCGACGGTCCCTCCGCTCCCGACTTTCTAGGAATTCATCGGGCTCGTCTTTCGACCTGAATCGTGCCTTTGTCCTTCGGTCTGGCCTTGGGAATATGGGGTTCCCTATCCTCCTCGGCAAGACACCACGTCTCCTTTTTGACCTCTCCCATCGCATTGACATTTTTTCTTTCGATGTGTACAAATTAATATACCGGCGCGTTTTTCCGTCCCATTCAAAAAAACCTTGAGCGACGCCTTGTTTAAAAACCTCAAAAACGACAAATGCTTCCTTACCTACATCGACAGGAGAACATCATCATGATCAATCGCACAAGAATGAGTCTCGTCCTTTCAATCTTCACCGCATTCATATTTTTTCAAAGTACATCGACCGTAGAAGCAGGTGAATGGCAGATCGTCGGGCCAAGGGCATTAGGGATGGGCGGGGCCAATGTCGCCGTCGCCAATGATGAGACAGCTGCTTACTGGAACCCCGGCGCCTTTGGTTTTTTTAAAAATGCGGAGGACGATTATTATGGAAAAAGACGCTGGAGTGCGACCTTGAGCGAAGCCACTGTTGGCGCACAGACGCATGACGATTTTGGTGAAACGCTTTCAAAATTTACCGAGATCAACTTCGACGGGATTGATGATAATAATCTTACTTCAGATAAAGTTACGGATTTCATCTCGCTTCTCAGTGCCCTTGAAGAATTCAGAGGAAGAGAGAATCAATCGGCAAGCATTATTGCCAATGCCCGCATGGGCGTGCAAGCAGGGCACTTTGGATTAGGGGCCCAAGTCTCACTTGATGTCTCCGCGACACCGAATTTTGATTTTAACAACCTTGGCCCGGACGGGACGGTCACATTTACAATTAATGAATTTACAGATCCAGCAAGACTGGGCTGCCCCTCATGCAGCACAGCGAGTATTACTGCAAGCACACTGACAACGGGTCAGACAAATGCCATTGACACAGAACTCACGGCCTTAGGATGGAGCCCCACTCAGCGAAACGGGTATATCAACTCAGTCGATAACGGCTTGACACAAGCGGGGGTCCCTGCACCTGCAGATATTGTGGCGCAAACCGTTAATGCAGCAAGACTCGCCAATACGGCAGCGGGCACCGGCGGCCCGCTCTCCCAAAACCAGTCGACGCTTCGTTTTAAAGGAATCGCGCTGATGGAAATTCCGCTGACGTATGGCCACGCCATTTCAAACAACCTTTCCATCGGCGGCAATTTAAAGTATATGAAAGCCCGTGTGTATGACCGCACCGTTGATATCTTACGTCAAGATTTCGGGGATGCACTCGATGATGCGCTTGATCAGTATGAAGAAAAAAGTAATTTCGGTATTGACCTGGGCATGCTCTATCGAGTGGGGGATTCTTTTCGTGTCGGTCTTGTCGGAAAAAATCTGAATGCCCCCAAGTTTGGCAGTATTAAAGAAGAAGCACAGGTGCGCACGGGCATCGCATATCAAGCGGGAAAATCATTAACGCTCGCAGCAGATCTTGATCTTACCAAAAATGATGCGAGCGCGGGAAATACCCTGAAATCTCAGAATATTGGCGCAGGGCTGGAATTCGACATGTTCTCATTCCTCAAGTTAAGAGGCGGCATTTACAAAAACCTGGCCGAAAGTGACATTGGTTTGGTGTATACCGCAGGTCTCGGCCTCAATCTCTGGCTCCTGCAAGTTGATATTGGGGCTGCCGTTTCAGAAGACAAGACGAAAATTGATGATTCCGATATTTGGGAAGAAGCGCGCGCAGCCTTTGCCTTAACCATGCTTTTTTGACAGAGCACATCAGTTTTGGGTATGATTCGCGTCTTTGGAGCGCAGCATGCCGTCAAAATCAACGCAAGAAAAGTCGACACAGATTGCCATCATTCTCTCGGGCATCTTCCCCGGAGTCGGTCAGTTTTACAATGAAGATTGGGCAAAAGGGGCCGCTTTTTTTATCGCCTCGCTTGTTTTGGATGTCTTCCTCTTGCCTGAAGGCGTCGGATATTGGGACATTATTCAGGGAAAAGAAGAACTCACCCTGAACCTTTATCTTCGACTGCTGGGCCTGGTTCTTTTTCGCATCGTTGCTGTATTGGATGCCGAGCGTTCCGCTCGGCGAAAAAATGCAGAGACAAAAACCCAGCAGGGATAACACCCTGTTGACCGCCACAGATAGATTAACCACCCTTTCAACTTATGCCAGGAGATGCAAGCGTGGGATTTATGATTAAGTCTTGCTCCACGAACAAGGGCCCCCTATAATAAGGACATGGATCAGTTAGAGAAACTGAAAGGCAAACAAATCGAAGTCACTTATCAGGGCATCCTCTACAAAGGAAAACTCCTTGGTGCGGGCATGGCGGAAATCTATTTGCAAACACCCACAGGACAGATTGAGCTGCCGATGTCGGGCGTAACGCGTGTTCGTGAATTACCGAAACGGAAAGGGTAATCCTTGCCATTGAATGAGCATGACCCGGTGCGTACCGAGAATGAGGTCACAAAGCCAACTGAACCGACCCTAAACGGGACAAACCTTGAAGACCTTGCCATTGGTCCTTTCCCTCCGGAGACTCTGGATTCCGAACCCTTCGACATTCAAAACCCGACTTCAACAGAAATTGAAAAACCAAAGGGTCGTCATCCCCTCATAGTTCCTGTCATTCTTTTTATCTTAACGGCTTACACAACGCTCCTGGCGGGTGCATTTCAGGAAGGGGCGAGTCCCTTTGAAAATCCGATTGAACTCCTTTTGGGTTTTCCCTTCGCGGTGACTCTTCTGCTTATTCTGTTTTGTCATGAAATGGGACATTACATTGCATCAAGATGTTACGGGGTTCAGGTCACACCGCCTTATTTTGTGCCGGGGCCCTGGTTTCCCTTTGGCATTGGAACCTTTGGCGCATTTATTCGGATCAAGTCTCCGATATTTAAAAGGAATGCACTGCTGGATATTGGTGCGGCAGGACCCATTGCAGGGTTTATCGTATCTATTTTTGCAGTTGCCATCGGTCTGAATTCATCACAGATTGTCCCTGTATCAACTGATATGGCACTTATCCATTTAGGGGATCCCCTCATTTTCACGATGATTGCCACAGCGCTCGGAAAAGTCCCGCCAGAAGGTTATGACCTGGCCTTGAATTCGGTCGCTTTTGCGGGGTGGATTGGGTTTTTTGTGACGACCTTAAATCTACTGCCTATCGGTCAACTGGACGGCGGCCATATCACCTATGCCCTGCTCGGGAATAAACATCGTTATATTTCCATGGCGGCCATTGTTATTTTGCTGATGCTCGGATTGAATGGATGGAAAGGCTGGTATCTTTGGGCGATTTTAACTTCCGTGATGGGCGTCAGTCATCCGCCCGTGGTCGATGGCCCGACGCCACTTGATTTTAAACATCGTATGGTGGCCTTGGCGTCGTTTATTATCTTTGTCGTTACCTTTATGCCGAATCCATTCATGGTGCTTTAAGACAAAAATGCATTTTAGCTTTTATGATTTAAGCGGACTTTTCGATAATGCCTGAGAGTCGGTGTCCGGCAAGAAAAGGAGCGCCCCAGGCAATAAAGGCCGTTTCTTCTGAGTCCACAAGATACACATTTTTATAGGCCTTCGGCTGAAGGTAAGTAAGGACTCCTTTCATCACTTCTTTTGAAGTTCCCACACATTCACTCCTCAATAAAAAGGGCCGGGCGGCGGCTTCCGTTTTTTGGGGATTCTCGACCACCTTCATTTCTGATTCAGAAAAAGGGATGACCCAGTAGAGTCTTTCCAGAATTCTGTTTTTTAAATATTCCTGAGTCGTTTCCGATAACGCATTCTCACTCTGAAGCAACACCGAAACAACCATGAGACGCTCTTTTGATGATTGGCTTTCTTCGGTGACGGGGTTCATCCGAATCACGAGCAGATCTTCAACATTTTTGGGGAGATCTTGTCCCCAGGTCATGAGCACCGTATCTTTCATCGGTTCGGGAATCAAATGTTTAGGGAGTGTAAAATAAAAATCCACCCGCTTTTTTTCCGATGGCTGCGCAACGACAATATGAGCGCTGCTCACCTTCGACCCGTCAGCAAGGGCAATCCCTTTTATTCTCAGGTTTTGAGGATCTGAAATGGCGCTCACTTTTCCCTTCAGGATCGTCCCCCCACACACTTTAATAAGATGATGAAAAAAGGAGACCAGCGTCGGATAACCTTCAGGAAAACAGACTGCGCCCTTTTGTAAAGAGTAAAACAATTGAAGCAGTTCAAATGTAGACCCCGATTCAAGGGGTTTGTGGTAGGCCCACATAAAAATCAGATTCAGATATTCAAAGACATCTGAAGATAACGAATGTGGATGGAGAAATTCAATCGCGGTACCTTTTTGGTGCTGCTGGAGCGCCGCCGCGTAATCAATAGCCTTTTTCCATTCATTGATCCGATCCGCCACACCTTCAATTTCTACCTGAGGGAATTGGCCCACCTGCGGATAATAAAAAGCGGCTTCACGGGATATTTGCCCAAAGAGTGTTTTCAGGTTTTGAGACAGTGGGGCAAACTCACGGGCAAGCTCATCAAAATAAGATTCTTCATCTGTGTGCAAACTGATTCGGTGTTTTGGCAGGACAACCTGAACCATCGGCGTGACTTTTTGAAATGAAAACCCTTTTTTCTGGAGGCTGGGGATGGGATACGCGAGTTTTGAAAAAAAACCTTCCATCGCGCCCCATTTTTCGTATCCAAAATAGAGACAGGGCCCCAGAGAAAATTTAAATGTGTCATTGGGACTATTTTGCGCTGCCGCAGCGTCACCATCAAGCAAGAGAACGGATTTTCCATTTTTGGCAAGCACTGCGGCGGCAGCGAGAGAAGTGAGTCCTTGCCCAACAAAAATAGCATCGTAATGCTGAACAGTCATTATAACAGGAGCGACCTCATTGAGAAGGATCAGTGCATAAAATCAGGATCAAGAAAAGAAAAATGCCGTTTCAATCGCTGCATTTTCCAGAGAATCGGAACCATGCACGGCATTGGCATCGATGCTGTCGGCAAAGTCGGCGCGAATCGTCCCTTTTTCTGCTTCTTTCGGGTTTGTTGCACCCATTAAAGCGCGATTTTTTACAACCGCATCTTTCCCTTCAAGCACCATGATAAAACAGGGGCCGGAAGACATAAACGCAACCAAGTCCGCAAAAAAAGGCCTTCCTTTGTGCACTTGATAAAATTCGCCAGCGACCTCTTTCGTCAAGGTCTGCATTCTGGCTTCAACAACTTTGAGTCCGGATGCTTCAAATCTTGAAATAATCGCGCCAATCACATTTTTTGCGACCGCATCGGGTTTGATGATCGATAATGTTCTTTCCAAAATGTCACTCCTTTTTAGCTGAAAATGCCTGTGAAATCGGCGCTAAAGATAGCCCAATGCTAAAATGATGTCAATTTTTTGTAAAAGTGAGATGCGGCTTCCTAATTGAAATCGACCCGTTTATGTAGATTGACGGCTTAAAAGAAAAGATGATATAAGTGAGCCCCAATTCTCCATGGCGGCGTAGCTCAGTTGGTAGAGCAGATGAATCATAATCATCGGGTCGGGGGTTCGAGTCCCTCCGCCGCTACCTTAAGCATCAATAAGTGATAATTTCTGCGTGAGTTGACTCACACTATCTGCTCAACAATACGTCGATATTTTTATAGTTCTCCATAGAGTCAGCCACCGCACTTCTATATTTTAAAACCGATATTCCAGGCCTGTGCTGTAAATCGTGTCTGTTTTTTTGACGGTTTGCGGGGGTTGGCTGTCGTGGGCAATGTTCAACGAAACCTTGAGGCGAAATTGCCCCGATATTTTGACGGACATCGTGAGTTCTTCGCGAAGACGATAGTCTGAAAATGCGTCAACGACAGGTTGATAATAAGTCGACGTCAAAAAATAGACTTGCTCGTCTATCTGGTGTGTGTAGGTGAAGTAGATATTGAAACGCCAAAAGTGGTCATCCCCGCCGTCAGTCGTGCCTTTCCGGGCTTCAATGCGCTCTGTTAAATAAAATGCGCCCGCGCCAAAATAAGCCTGGCTTTCAAGACTTTCGTTAAGGGTATACCGTTCCCCCGCACCGATGAGGCCTCGAAAGGAAAGTCTGGAGAACTCATCCCTTGCAGCTTGAACAAACAATTCCTGGGCACGCCATGCGGAAAACTGGAAGACCCGGCGCACATGTAAAAAGGATCGGTCGGTATCGCGCTTTCCCTGACTTTCTCCATAGGCATAACGCAGAATCAGGAAGTCCGTCTGCTTTCCTTCTCGAACCTGTATCCGGGTTCCGATATTGGTGCTGAGTTTTTCGGTATTGCCGGAACTGCCACCCACCGAGATTTCCAGCTCTCCGCTGAATCCGTCTTTTTCATTGATGTGGCGTACCCCTTCAATATTCACAATTGCTTGTGCGGTCAAAGGCCACAAGAGGGGGAAAAATAAAAAAACAGCGATTTTAATGAGGGAGGCTTTCATGGGAAGGGCTATATCAGGCAGATGGAGTGATCTCGGCAAGCGTTTTTCATCGGGCGCAGTATACCAGAGGGTCAAAGACTTAAAAAAGCCAAAAATGTTAGAACTTCAATATTTAAGCAGTTAAGTCAACAAGTGAAATTGACCCTGTAGAGAAAGCCGTGATAAGCTGTGTGCAGGTTTCACAGAGGGATCAGACCTCCCTCAATTTAAGGAGATATGCCGAAAATGATCGAAATTACAGATTATGCAAAAAAACGAATCACGGTTTTAATGCAGGACCAGATCGATAATCACAACAAAAAAATATCGGGTCTACGCCTGACCATGAGCGGAAAAGTCCCAAACATCGAATATGCCTTGGCTTTTGTCGAAGCCGGCAAAGAGGAACTGGGCGATATTTCCGTTGAAGCAAACGGCGTTAAAGTCTTTATGGAACTGAAAAACGGGAAATTTCTGGAAGATGTGAAGATTGACTTCCTTCAAACACTTCAGCAAACAGGCTTTAAAGTCGAAAATCCTAAAGTCATTCCAGAACAACCGGCGGCTCCCACAACACCGGCCAACCTGGATACGCCAGAGGCGATTGCCGTTCAAAAAGTGCTCGACACCGAAATCAATCCCGGCGTGGCCTCACACGGGGGGCACATTACCCTCATTGATGTAAAAGACCAGGTTGCCTATGTTCAGCTGGGTGGCGGATGTCAGGGCTGCGGCATGGCAAGCGTGACCCTTCAACAAGGCGTGATTACGGCGATTCAAAAAGCAGTCCCCTCGATCACCAATGTGATGGATGTGACCGATCATGCGGGTGGGGCGAACCCCTATTTCAGCCCCGGAAAATAATTTCATTGGGGCAGCACCTCCTTCTTCTCATTCCCAGTGATTCCTATCGCGCGGCCGACTTTCTTGCAGCGGCTGACGCGGTGGGAATGGATGTTGTCGTCGCCTGCGACCAAAACCAAACACTGGAACACACCGTTTCGGGCAAACTACTCACCCTCAATTTTCTGGATTTAACCAGATCGACTCAGCGTGTTCTATCCTTTTCAGAACACTATCCCATCGTCGCCGTCGTCCCAACAGAAGACCGTGCAACGTCCCTGGCTTCGGTACTGTCTAAAGCGCTCAACCTGCCCCACAACACCCTTGCCGCCGTTGAAGCCGCCAATAATAAAAAAATCCTTCGGGAACGACTAAAACAAGCAGGGCTTCCCTGTCCGGATTTTCAGGTGTATTCAAGCGCCTTGTGGCCCGAGACCATCGCCGACGGTCTTGACTATCCCGTCGTTCTCAAACCCACAGGACTCTCTGGAAGCCAAGGCGTCATTCGAGCCAACGGGCCGGATGAATTTGTGGCCGCATTTCAACGCATCAAACGCTTATTTGATGATCCCGATATCATTCGCAGAAAAGGAGAACACCCCGAAGAAATCCTTGTCGAACAATACATCCCTGGAAAAGAAGTGGCCCTGGAAGGATTTTTACTCAAGGGCGCGCTTTCATGTTTGGCCCTTTTTGATAAACCCGACCCGCTTGAAGGCCCGTATTTTGAAGAAACCATTTATGTCACCCCTTCACGGATACCTCACCTCTTACAACAAAGCATCACCACGACTGTGGCCAAAAGTGCTGAGGCGCTTGGATTGACAGAAGGGCCGATTCATGCCGAAATTCGTATCGATCAAAACACACCCTATGTCATTGAGCTTGCCGCCCGCTCTATCGGGGGCCGCTGCGCCAGCGTTCTACGGTTCGGTACCGGGTTTTCCCTGGAAGAGATCATCATCCGGCATGCATTGGGAAAACCTCTGCCCTCTCTTGAGCGTGAAAAACAGGCGGCAGGGGTGATGATGATCCCCATTCCGCAGGCTGGGATTTTGAAAGAAATTAAAGGACTCCCTATCGCGAAACAGGTCACGGGAATAAACGACATTGAGATAACTGCACTCGTAGGACAATCGCTTGTGCCCTTACCCGAAGGCCGCCACTATCTCGGGTTTATCTTCGCCAAAGGGAAAACCCCCGAATTCGTCGAAAGCGCCCTGCGGCAGGCCCATCAAAAACTCACTTTTGTGATTGATCCGTCACACGACATACATCCCTAATTTTTACGGTCAGTTCTTTTTCTGACGATAAGGCCATTGTGGTGTTCCAAAACATCTCAATCACCCCTGTTCTTAAAGAAAATTGCTTTTTATAAGCAGTTGTGGTTGACTGTTCCCAGTACACGGAGAGAAACCATTTGAAAAAATATCTATCTGTTCAAGGTATGGGGATTTTTACCCTTCTCTTTTCGATGCTGCTTTTGCCGATGCTTCATCTTCACCCGGCCTACGCGCATGTCTCTGGCGAATTGGAAGGGCACCATCATCAGGCAGCGATTCATGCCGATTTTTTTCCTCATGCGACGCATGGACATAAACATCAAGTACATCATGATCAAAATGTGTTGGATGTCGCTGTTTCAATAGAGATCTCGCATCACTCTCTCTCCCAAATCGACCTCTTTTCGCTCCATGTCGGTCGATCGCTTCAATCGGCCTCACTCTTCAAAAAACAGCCGCTTGCCCTGGTTCAGGATGTATCCTTACCGCCCACCTATTCCCAGCTTCAAAAAGGAATCCTGTTACAACAACAGGCTCCTCCGTTACAAATTATCCAGTTTTCACCCCCGACGCTTCGCGCGCCACCCTATTTCGTATAAAACATCCGTTTTTTTAATCTTTAATCCCTAAAATCGTTCGCTCTTTTCTGTAAAAGTGCGTTCTTTTTTTGAATCTCGCGGAGGAATCAATGTATTTGAGTACCCGAATCGTGCTCAGTCTTGCCTTGGCAGCAACACTCACAGCCTGTGCGCCACAGCCTGAACAGATGACCTGGCCCACACCACGTCCTCTGGGTCAGGACATCCCGGTTTTTCAACCACCGACAACATCCGAAGAAAACGCAAAAACACCGCCTTTTCTGGAGGTACCCGGTGCGGAGCTCACATTAAAAACGGCGCTCACGCTGGCCCTGATCCATAACCCGGAACTCAAAAGTTTTTCCTGGGCGGTCCGCGCCCGTGAGGCAGGCGCACTGCAAGCCGGTCTTTTCCCCAACCCCGAACTGGACATCAACATCGAAAACGTTGCGGGATCAGGCGCTTTTAACGACACAGCCCAAGCCGAAACGACCATTCAATTGAGTCAGTTGATCGAACTGGGCGGAAAACGCGCTGCCCGGACGCGAAGTGCTGTGCTCGAACAAAATCTATCTGCCTGGGATTATGAGATCAAGCGCATGGAGGTATTTACCCAGGTCTCAAAAGCCTTCACCAAGGCCTTGAGTGCGCAGGAAGGTCTTGCCTTAATGGAAGAAGTACTCCAGATTGGCCAAAAGGTTGTGGAAACCGTTTCAGCACGGGTCCAAGCCGGGAAAGCATCCCCCGTGGAAGAAACCAAAGTCAGAGTCACCCTGGCCTCTCTTAATATTAAACTGGGACGTGCCCAACGAGAATTGATGCTTTCGCGTAAAAACCTGGCCGCAACCTGGGGCAGCAACAGTCCGCGATTTGAGCGGGTTCTAGGACAGCTTGATGCGGTCTCTGACATCCCTACTCAGGAAACATTGGCGCAAGCCCTGTCCCAAAATCCGGAACTGGCCCGCTGGGCGGTTGAAATTTCAACACGTCAAACAGCTGTTTCGCTTGAAAAAAGTAAAGCCATTCCGGATGTGACCCTCAGTGGCGGTTTCCGGCGTTTGAATGGATCAGATGATGATGCCTTTGTCTTTGGTCTTTCTTTTCCCTTGCCTCTCTTCAACCGCAATCAGGGCGGAACGCTCGAAGCCCGGCACGAATTGGCAAAGGCCGAAGAAGCCCGGCGTGCGGCAGAAATCCAGCTAAATAACAATCTAAATGCCGTCTACAATACTCTGGCGGCGGCGCAAGCTGAACTAAAGGCGCTCAATCAACAAGTACTTCCCGGTGCAAATCGTGCTTTTGAAGCGGTGAACGAAGGCTATCGTTTAGGGAAATTCAGCCTCATGGATGTCCTGGATGCCCAGCGCACGATTTCGGATTCAAAAATGCAATATCTGGAAACCTTGACAAATTATTATCTGGCGCTGGCTGATCTGGAACAGTTGATTGGCACATCCATTTCGTCTCAGGCGGACAGCGCCAACAAAAAAAATCCCGCGATGCAACAGAAGGAGGGCGCTCAATGAACATTTTTTCAAAGATGACGATCATAAAATCCGCATGGGGACTCTCACTGCTTGCATTCACACTGGGATACGCGATGCCACTCCAAACCGCCAAAGCGCAGGGAACAGACACTGCATCTGCTGTAAATCTCACCCTGACGGATGAGGTCATTAAAAATGCACAAATCACTCTTGAAACCGCAGGACCGGGTCATATAAAAACCGACTTGAGTTTTCCTGGGCAGGTCACATTAAACACCGACAAAGTCGTACAAGTCGTGCCCAGGTTGAGCGGGGTAGTGACGGAGATCCGCAAAACCCTGGGGGATGTCGTCAAAAAAAATGAAGTTATTGCCGTCATCGAAAGCCGCGAGTTGGCCAACGCCAAAAGTGATTACATCGAAGCAGTCAGTCGTCTTGAATTTGTCCAGGTTTCTTTTGCCAGAGAAGAGTCCCTTTTAAAACAGAAAATCTCATCAAAAGAAGACTTCCTTATCAGCCGTCAGGCTTTGCAGGAAGCCGCGCTCAATAAACAATTGACGGGACAAAAGCTGCTCGCCCTGGGCCTGAAACCTGCGGAACTTGCCGGCCTCGTAAGCGTGCCAAAAAACGAGAAAAACAGCGGGGGCGTTTCAGGTTTATCGCTGACACATTTTGAGATCCGGGCTCAAAGCGCCGGCATGGTCATTGAAAAAAATGTCCTGTTGGGCGAAGCCGTGGACGAAAAAACGCCGCTTTTTTCACTGGCCGATATGGAAAGCGTCTGGGTCGATGCCAGGGTGCTGGCAAAGGATTTAAACCTGCTCAAGCTGGGTCAAAAGACAAAAATAACCTCTAAAAATGCGGGTCTGGAAGGACTGGGAGAAGTCATCTACATCGGCGCACGTTTTGATGAAAAGACACAAATGGGCATGGTGCGCATCCGCGTTCAAAACCCAGACAACAAATGGCGGCCCGGACTCTTTGTAACGGTGGATTTACTCCGCAAAGAAGTGTCGGCGCCTGTGGCGGTTCCCATGGAGGCAATCCAGGTCATCGGGGATCGCAATGCCGTTTTTGTTCAAATCGGAAAACGCTTTGAAGTGCGTCCGGTGACACTTGGAATTTCCGATGGACGGCAGGTCGAAATTCTGGAAGGGCTTGCGGGCGGAGAGCAGGTCGTGACCCGCAACAGCTTTGTCATTAAGGCCGAATGGCTCAAAAACGGGGGGGCATTGCAATGATTACACATCTCATTCGCTTTGTTTTAACGCAGCGGCTGATGGTGCTGGTTTGTGCCCTGGGGCTTTCTGCGGCGGGCACCTGGGCGTTTATGAATTTGCCCATTGATGCCTTTCCCGATGTTTCTTCGCCACAAGTCGTAATTATTGTGAAAGCGCCGGGCATGTCCCCCCTTGAAGTCGAGCGGCGCATTACCCGCCTCATCGAAATAGAAGTCAATGGCATTCCCCGCCAAACCGTGATCCGCTCTTTAACCAAGTATGCGCTTTCTTCCATCAAAATCGATTTTGAGGAAGGCACGGATATTTATTGGGCGCGGCAGCAGGTTTCCGAACGACTGAACCAGGTTTGGAGCAGTCTGCCCGGCGGTGTGGAGGGTGGACTGGCTCCGATTACAACCCCACTCGGCGAAGCCTACATGTTCATGGTCGAAGGTGAGGGCCATGACAATATCGAACTGCGCGGCATCCTCGATTGGGTGATTCGCCCGCGTCTGCTTTCAGTGGATGGTGTGGCCGAAGTCAACGCCCTGGGTGGGGAAGTCCGCAGTTACCATGTGATTCCTGACCCGGAAGCGCTCTTGGCAATGGACCTGAATATCGGCGACTTGAAAAAAGCATTAGAAAACAATAACCGCAACGCGGGCGGGGATCGCGTCGTTCGAAATAACGAAGTGCTGCTCGTGCGAACGGTGGGACAAATCGAGTCGGAGGAAGATATCCGAAACATCACTGTCGCCACGCGGGAGGGCCAGCCGATTCATATCAAAGACCTGGCGACGGTCAGCATCGGTTCGCTCACCCGATACGGCGGGGTCACGAAAAACGGGGAAGGGGAATTTGTCGAAGGACTCATACTCAATCGAATGGGTGCCAATGCCAGCAAGACCGTCGCGGGCATCAAAGCCGCGATTGTCGAAATTGAAAAAACCTTGCCGCCCGGCGTCAAGATTGTCCCGTTTTATGACCGGACAGACTTGGTCAATACCGCCATTTCCACGGTGACTTCGGCGCTGGGGCAGGCTCTGATTCTGGTGATGATCGTCCTGATTGTTTTTTTAGGAGAGATGCGTAGCGCGCTCACGGTCGCCGCGATTCTGCCGCTGGCGATCTTGTTGACCTTTATCCCGATGTATGTCGGAGGAGTTTCGGCAAACTTGATGTCTCTGGGTGGACTGGCCATTGCTATTGGGGTGCTGGTTGATCCGGCGGTGGTCGTCGTGGAGAACATTCAGACCCATCTCGCCCGTCGATTAAAAGGCGTCGATCCGCTGCACATTGTTTACCGTGCGGTCACTGAAATGGCACAGCCGGTGGTCTCCGGCACGCTTATTATCATTGTCGTTTTTTTGCCCTTGCTCAGCCTCACGGGTTTGGAAGGAAAGCTGTTTTCGCCGCTGGCCGTCACCATTTCCCTGGCGCTTGCGGTATCGATGCTCATTGCCCTCACCGTCATTCCGGTGCTCGCGAGTTTCTTGATGAATGGCAGCGGCCCTGCAAAAGAAAACCGTTTGATCGAAAAGCTCAAAAACCTTCATCGGCCAATGGTTGCCTTTTCACTTAAACATCGAAAACTGTCGGTCGGCATTTCCCTGTTACTTTTGGCGGGATCGCTCGCCCTGTTTCCCTTTATCGGCAAGGAATTTATGCCTGTATTGGATGAAGGGATGACCGTGGTGATTGTCGAAAAACTGCCCAGTATTTCTCTTGAACGTTCGCTTGAAATTGACGGCGACATTCAGCGGGCCTTGATGACCCTGCCCGAAGTGGAAGGCGTGGCCGCCCGCATGGGTTCCGACGAAGAACGGCTCGATCCTATGGGACTTTATCAAACGGATAATTTCTTGCTGACGAAGCCCCGTTCTGAATGGACGGTGGATGGCCCGGCGGAACTGGAAGTGAAACTCCGTGAAATTCTGGACCAGTTTCCGGGCATCGAATATGCTTTTACACAACCGATTGACATGCGTGTTTCCGAAATGTTGACCGGCGTTCGTGCTGCGCTGGCCATCAAATTGTATGGCGAAGACCTGGCTTTGCTTGAGGAGATCTCAAAGCAGATTGAGGCCATTGTGGAGAAAATTCCCGGCAATGTCGATCTGGTTCGAACGCCCATCACCGGGCAGCGTTACCTGGAGGTGCGTATGCGTTCCGGGGAGATGAGCCGCTTTGGCATCAACGCCGAAGACATTAACGCACTGGTCAGCACTGCTGTGGGCGGCGCGCTGGTCACTGATGTCATGGAGGGTGTTCGGCGGACGCCTGTGCTGTTGCGATATCCCGAAGCCTTTCGCAACTCCGCCGAAACCATCGGCAATATTTTGATCGACACGCCCACCGGCAATAAAGTCCCGATCAGCCTTTTGGCCGATATCGTAGACGTGGACGGCCCGGTTCAAATTTTCCATGAAGGTGTGCTGCGGCAGGTAGTGATTCAAACCAATCTGGAAGGTCGGGACATTGTGGGTTTTGTGGATGAAATTCAGGCAGCTATTCAACAGAACATCACACTTCCACCCGGATATTTTGTCGAATTTGGAGGGCAGTTTGAAAACCAGCAGCGTGCAGCAAAACGATTGGCGATTGTGTTGCCGATTGCCGTCATGCTCATTTTTCTCTTTTTATTCACCACCTTCAATTCCATCCGGCAAGCCGGACTGATCCTCTTGAATATTCCCTTCGCCATGATTGG
>JAJDBT010000081.1 GCA_029261215.1 Nitrospirota bacterium
TGCCTCCCGTTGCAAAATTATCCCGGGAGCATGGCAGAAAAAATGACCGTGGTTCAAGTCGGTAACAGACAAAATGATAATATTTCCCTTTAATTACATGATGTTGTATAGCTTAGGGCTCATTTAACCGGACAGTAGTGGAGCGGCATATTGTTTTTGCCTTCGATGAAAAAATCGACTGGATAATTCCCGGCGTTGTCCAGACCAGATACGATATAGTCCTGTTGAATCTTATCTTCGCCAACGATGCGATTGAGTTGTTCTTGCAAGTCGTCGTAAAAGGTTGAAGCCACGCGAGAGCGGTTGAGGAAGGTGAGATCATAAACGCGCGTCAGGGCTTGCCCGAAACGAAAAAGGGTCTGAGCGGCCTCGTCCACGCTTGTTTCCATGAAGAACTGACCTTCCTTGTATTCTAGTCCATGTTCCGAAATGATTTGCTCCAGTAGCAAACCTCGTGTGTCCTTTAAAAATTTATCAACCTCATTTTCATAGCTGAGATGTAACAAGGTATGTCCGCCGTCGCTGATGAGTAGACCGCCTGTCCGGGTTTCGGAAAGGTAAATGGGATAATGATCTCCATCCGGAAAGGTGAAGGGTGTCTCCAGCATCATCAGGCCGTTTTGTCGGCGATGAAGGTGCACTTCCGCACATAGATGTTCACATAAGCGTTTTTCCAGTAGTTCAAGCATTTTTTGACCTTCTTAAATAAACGAGGTTTGATCAGGGTTCGCACCGCTGATTCCTGAAATATTGTAATCCTCCAGCAAGTGGTAAAGCGCGCCATTAAGTGTATCATCTCGGTTCGTCGCTTCGGCGTGGTGTTCGGGTTTTTTGCCTTGTTCGATTGCAGTCTGTGTTGTTTTGTGAATATGGCATTGGTAGGTAATATCGCCGTGTTTGTGGCTAGGGCCGTTGTAACGCGCCAAGGTTAGGGGCGTGCCGTCCGGCTTAATGACTGAAAGACCGCAGGAAAAGTCTTCGAGATCAAACGTATTTTGTCTCAAATAGAGACGAAAAATATAGTCATCCGATACGACCTTGTGATTCCTTTGCCGATGTCCCGGCTTGTCTTTCCACTTAGTTGTGGGGTTTGTGACTTTCTTTTGTACCTCGCGTAGTTGGGCTAATGTTGCCTCGGTGATTACGTCAAAGTTCATGTTGTTAGTCTCCATATCAAAAAGATATCATCATGTTTCTTTGAAGAAAAGCCTTGTATTAGAGGCTTCAGTTTTGAAGCAATTTCTTCGATACCCGTCGAGGAGACATTAGCTGGCATCGTGCTCAAAATCGGTACCAGCGGATCGAAAACGAACGAACGGTCTCTTTTTTTTTGGCATTCTGAATGTCATGAGGTTAAGAAGTGTGCCCTTTCAAACAGATCATGAATAGGATCTTTTTTGATTTTTCGGCTGAGTATACTGCTTTGAAAAACGAAGATCAATCACCTTCCACCCATGCATCATATCCCCCTAAAAGATCCTGCACATTTTTTCGCCCGGCTTGTTCGAGCAGGCTGGCGGCGATCATTGAGCGATACCCGCCTTGGCAATGCACAATCACATCGCCGGAGTCTGGCACTTCTTTTAATCGCGTGGGCAGAAGATTAAGCGGAATATTGAGGCTGCCTTCGATGTGTCCGGCTTCCCATTCACTGGTCGTGCGGATATCAAGTATGGTGGGTTTGTTGTTTGACTGTCTCAGTCCCGCCGCAGTCACTTGGAAGGTATTCGTCAACAGTTCAGGGCGGTCTTGAATGGCGTCCATGCCGCCCTGAAGGTAGCCGATGACGCTGTGAAAACCGATACGTGCGAGGCGGATGAGGGCTTCTTTAATCCGAGTGGGTTCGGCAATCAAAAGCAATGGCGCATCGGGTTTTAATAGGGTGCCGACCCAGGTTTCAAAGCGGCCTTCGATGCCGATATTGACCGCGCCGCGAAGATGCGCCGCTGCAAAATCCGAGGCGGGGCGAAGGTCAAGCACGCGCGCGCCGGACGCTTGATGGGCAAGGATGTCTTCGATTGGAAGGCGTTTCAATGATTTGCGGATGGCAGTCTCCAGACTGGGCCGCTCTTGCTGATTAAGTTTTGCGTCGTATGAAAAATAGGCGGGTGCGGTGGGCAGGTCGGTTTGCACAAACTGGATAAAGACAGCTTTGTCCATATTTTGAAGCGCCTTGTTTTCTCGATGTTCTTCGGCGAGGGTCGAGACCGCTTTGTCGCTCAGGGATTTGCCGCACATCGACCCGGCCCCATGCGCGGGATAAACACGCGTATCGCCGGGTAAAGTGAGCAATTTATTGTGAAGAGAATCGTAGAGCATGCCGCCCAGGTCGTCGGCGCTGAGGCCAACCGAGGCCATCAAGTCGGGGCGGCCCACGTCCCCGATAAAGAGGGTGTCGCCCGTGAAGACCGCGTAAGGATGTTGGGGATCGGTCGCATCGTCAAAAACCAATATGGAAATGCCTTCCGGCGTGTGGCCGGGCGTTTCCAGAGTTTTGAGCCGAACCGCGCCCAAAACGACTTCATCGCCCTCATGCAGGGCTTTAAAATCAAAAGTGGCGCTGGCTTTTGCACCCAGATAAATCTGTGCCCCGACGGCATCGCGTAACTCAATGTGTCCCGCGATAAAGTCGGCGTGATTGTGGGTTAAAAGGACATGTTGAATGCTGAAGTCGTGTGCTTTGGCTTCGTCGAGATATAGATCGATATCCCGTCGAGGATCAATAATAGCCGCGACCTTTGTTTTTTCGTCGGCGACCATGTACGAGGCCTGTGACAAACTCTCCAGATAATAACGTTGAAAAAACATGAGGCACCTCCTTTTTTAAGAGGCATAACAGAAAGTACCTCAGGATGGCAAGTCCGGGAAGCCCCTGTCCTTCATAAATAAGTGGGCGGGATTAAAAAACAGGAAAAAGGCATGAGGCATCGGGGGGTTAAATGCTCAAGATTTTTGAGAAAAAGACCCATTGAATCTTGAATAAGAGACTGCTAGAATGCCTTCGTTATTGTCTCGTGGGTTTGTGTGTGATGAAAACAGGCTTCCATCGTCAAACCGTTTTGTGGCTGGTGCTGCTGTTGTTTGGTTTTTCCCTGACCGGAAAAGCCTTTGCTTGCAGTGACCCTTCCGCAATGGAAATGGGTCAGGGCCGCGAGGCCGACTGTTGTGCGGAACGCTGTCGCATGGAGACGACGCACGAGGATGCAAAAAAGGCCTGCGAGTCGAGCCGGACCGCCTTTAGCACGCGGGATTCCCTTTTTAGCCCCAAGAGCGACTGTGCGCAAAGCCCGGCATGGATGCTTTCAGTCCCCGATACACGGTCCTTGTTTTATCCCCCGCTTGTTGAGCCCGATGAGGGCGCCTTTCGACTGTCATCCGATCCGCCGCTTTTTCGTCATCACGCCACAGTTCCGATTTATACCGCTAACAGCGTTTTTCTGATTTAATCCACCCCTCTGTTTTACCTGATTTTTGCCCTGTTTGATCGACAAGATGAACGCGGGCAAGCCATCTCAATAGGTTCATTTTTAAGGAAAGGAAGGTCATCCATGAAGGAATTCTGGTGGTGTGTCCTGTTCTCTCTCGTGCTGTGTTTGATGCCGCAGGCCGTGAGTGCAGAGCAGGATCCAGGGCTTCAAGTTTCGGCGCTGATCGAGGAGGCGCTTCAAAACAATCCTCGCATTGCGGCCGCGCAGTTTGAATGGGCGGCAAGCAAGGCCCATGTCGGTCAAATGAATGTTTTGGACGATCCCATCGTGGGTTTTGATACCTGGAATATTCCGAACGATCTTGATCTGGATAAAACGCAGACCTGGATTGTCTTTGCCGAACAGCGTTTTCCGGCGCCAGGCACGCTGGCTCTGCGGGAAGCCGTGGCGGAAGCAGAGGCCCTGCAAGCCAAGGCGAAGATGGATGTGACTAAACAGGTCATCACACGCGAGGTTAAACTCGCTTATGCTGCGCTCTTTTTGGCGCATAAAACGATTGAAGTTACAAACAACCATATCGCGGTTTTAAAGCGTTTTGAAGAAGCCGCTGCGATGAAGTTTTCGACGGGGACGGTTTCACGGCAGGATTTGCTCAAGGCCCAGGTTGCCCTGGCCCGATTAAATAATGACCGGATTCTGCAAGAGCAGGCCCTGGAGACCGCCTCAGCCGCCTTGAACACCTTGCTGAACCGCCCGGTACGCGCGCCCTTTGAAAAGGTAGCGCGCCTGAAATCTCCAGTGTTGCTTGAAACACCTGAGCAACTTGAATCGACGGCGTTTGACCAACAGGCCACACTCAAGCTTTCAGCGGTTTCAATCAAGCGTCATGAACAATCCGTGGCTCTGGCGAAAAAAAAACTGTCGCCCGATTTTCAAGTCGGGGTCAAACGTTTTGAAAACAAGGGCAGTTCTCAGGCGAATGGTTGGGGCGTTTCCGCGAGCATGAATCTGCCCTGGTTTTTCCGTGAAAAACACGATCAGGGAATTGCGGAAGGACATCATCAAGCGGCACGAGAGGCGGCTTATTATGAATATCTTAAAAACCAAACGCGCTTTGCGATTCAGAATTTGAGCGTAAAAATTCAAACAGCGGCGCGTCTGGTGCGTCTTTTTGAAGAGGAAGTCATTCCCAGGGCCGAGCAATCTGTGGCTTCGGCCGATGCCGGATATCAATCCGATCAGGTGGACTTTCTCGATCTTCTGGAAAGTGAAAGTCAGTTGCTGAGTTTCCGGCTTGAATACTATCAGGCCATGACCGATCAATATCAGCAGTCCGCGCGTTTGGAACAGGTACTAGGGGTCAGTCTGGACGATCTTCAACAAAACAGGGATGGAGGTAAAAAATGAAACAATTCAAAAAAATAAAGACCCGCGCTGTGTTTGTGGCAGGTTTGTTTGTATTGAGCCTTGCAGGTGGGTTTTATTCTGCCTCGGCTGAAATGGAAGACATGGCGGGCATGGACATGCCCATGAAAAATGAAACGGACAAAGCTGGGAAAGGTCAGGTGCCGATCACCTTAAGCCCGCACAAACAGCGGCTTATTGGCGTGAAAACGACCGAAGTCACAATGAAAGCCTTACACAAACAGATTCGAACGATTGGCCGGGTGGACTATAACGAGCGAAAACTGAGGACGATTACGACCAAAATTGAAGGCTGGATTGAGGAGTTGGGCATAGACGCGACGGGAATGCCTGTAAAAAAAGGAGAGATGCTTTTTTCGGTGTACAGCCCAAAACTGGTTCAGGCGCAGGATGAATATTTAATGGCCCGGCGAAGCGCCCAAAACGGCGGACGGGCCATGACCGAGGCGAGCCGACGGCGGCTTTTGTTGTGGGATGTGAGCCCTGCGCAGATACGTGACTTGGAAAAACGCGGTGAAACCCTGCGGGCCTTGCCCATGCTTTCTCCCGCAAGCGGCGTGGTCATCGAAAAAATGGCCCTTGCGGGCATGTACGTCAATCCGGGTATGCCGCTTTATCAAATTGCGGATCTTTCAACGGTATGGGTGTATGCGGATATTTATGAAAGTGATCTGCCGCTGGTTAGCGCCGGACAGGCAGCGCGGCTGAGCTTTTCCGCTTTACCCGGAGTGTTTCGGGAAGCCACGGTGACCAGGGTTTATCCCTATCTGAATAAAGCCACACGCACCGCGACAGTGCGTCTGGAGTTGGAGAACCCGGATGGAATGCTTGCGCCGGGCATGTATGCCGATGTCCTCTTTGATGTGCCGATCACAGAAGCCCTGGTTGTGCCGGACAGCGCCGTGCTGGATTCGGGGCTGCGTCAAATGGTTTTTGTCTCGCAGGCTGGCGGCCGATTTGAGCCCAGAGCGGTCATGATGGGGCAACGTGTGCGTGGTGAGGTGACCATACTCAAAGGCTTGAATGCGGGCGAGCAGGTGGTGACGCAGGGGACTTTTTTGATTGATTCCGAAAGCAAGATGATGGCCTCAATGGAAGGCATGATGGGCCTGATCGGCATGGGCGATTGGAAAATGGAAGGCTCTAAAATGGGCGAAATGGACATGGGCGACATGAAAATGGACGACATGGACATGGATGGGATGGACATGGGTGTGGGCAAGATGGAAGGTATGGGCGACATGAATATGTCTGCAAGTGGTTCCGCCTCTTCTCCTGAAAATGAGGTGAGCCTCGAGGGTTTGAAGCTTCACTTTTCAACCGAGCCTGCGATGCCCAAAAAGGGCGACACGATGCTGCGTTTGAAGGTCAGTGATCAGGCAGGTAAAGCCGTTTCGGATGTCACAGTCACTTTTGACTATACGATGGCTATGCCCGGCATGGAAATCGAAACCCTTTCGGCAAAAGCCGAAAAAGGCGGCCTATACACGGCCACGGCATTTTTGGGCATGAAGGGCGTTTGGGAAGTGGAGATAAGGATCACAGGTCCTGATCGCGCCCCGGTGAAAGCAACATTCAATGTTCGGGTGGGAGGATAAAATGATTGAAAGGATCATCGAAGTTTGTGGCCGCAATCGTTTTATGGTGTTGATCACCGCCTTGTTTTTAAGCGGCCTGGGTATTTGGGCGATGGGTCGTACGCCTCTGGATGCGATTCCCGATTTATCGGATGTGCAGGTCATTATCTTTACAGACTGGCCGGGCCGCAGCCCCACATTGGTGGAGGATCAAATTACCTATCCCATTGTCACGGCCATGACCGCCGCGCCCAAGGTGAAACATGCGCGTGGACAATCTTTTCTGGGCCTCTCTTTTGTGAACGTTGTATTTGAAGACGGCACGGACATGTATTGGGCCAGAAGCCGGGTGTTGGAATACATGCAGGGCGTGACGGGCAAGCTGCCGGAGGGCGTGACGCCAACCCTGGGGCCGGATGCCACGGGTGTTGGCTGGGTTTTTGAGTATGCGCTGCTGGATGAATCGGGGGAACATGATCTCTGGGAATTGACTTCCTTTCAAAATTGGACGCTCCGATACTGGCTGCAGAGTGTGCCGGGTGTCGCTGAAGTTGCGACGATTGGCGGCATCGTCAAGCAGTATCAGGTCGAAGTCGATCCAAACAAGCTCCTGGCCTACAATATCCCCTTACAAAAAGTGATCACCGCGATTCAGGAAAACAACAACGATGTGGGCGGCCGGGTCGTTGAAATTTCAGAGCGGGAATACATGGTGCGGGGGCTTGGTTATATCAAAACCCTGGATGACCTGCGAGATATTTCACTCGACTTGCGCGGGGACGGCACCCCGGTTTTTCTGGGGGATGTGGCGCGTATTCAGCTGGGGCCTGAAATGCGGCGTGGACTCGCTGACCTGGACGGCGAGCGGGAAGTCGTGGGCGGCGTGGTGGTCATGCGTTTTGGCGAAAATGCCCTAAACGTCATCAAGGGGGTGAAAGCAAAACTCAAGGAAGTGGAAGCTTCATTGCCCAAAGGGGTCAAGATCGTGACGACCTACGACCGCTCCGATTTGATTTATGGGGCAATCGAAACCCTCCGGGAACAACTGCTTGAAATTACGATTGTCGTCAGTCTGATTTCACTCTTGTTTCTTTTTCATCTGTGCTCGGCTTTGGTTGTGATCCTCACGCTGCCGGTGGCGATCCTCATCTCTTTTATCGCGATGTATGCCTGGAATGTGCCTTTCAATGTGATGTCTCTCGGCGGCATTGCGATTGCGGTGGGTGAAATGGTGGATGCCGCGATTGTCATGATTGAAAACGCCCACAGCCGTCTGGAATCTCAGCCTGAAGCCGACCGCATGACCGTTGTGATTGACGCGGCCAAAGAATTGGGCCGACCGCTCTTCTTTTCGCTGATCGTCATTACTATTTCCTTCCTGCCCATTTTTGCGCTTGAATCACAGGAGGGCCGTTTGTTCAAACCCCTGGCCTATACCAAAACCTTTGCCATGTTTTTTTCTGCCCTGGTGTCCATCACCCTCGTTCCTGCGCTCATGACCCTGCTGATTCGCGGAAAAATTACCCCTGCGCACAAAAACCCGGCAAACCGATTTTTGGTGTGGTGTTACCTCCCTTTTTTAAATGGCGTGCTGCGGTTTCGTAAAACGACGGTGTTGTTGGCCCTCATCGCGCTGTTTGTGACGGTGCCTGTTTTCAAGAACCTGGGTTCCGAATTCATGCCGCCCTTAAACGAGGGCACTATGCTCTACATGCCGACTTCACTACCGGGCATGGGCATTACGCAGGCCAAGGCGATTCTCAAAAAACAGGATGAAATGCTGAAAAGCTTTCCGGAAGTGGCCCATGTTTTTGGAAAAATCGGTCGGGCCGAAACACCGACGGACCCCGCGCCGATGAACATGGTTGAAACCGTGGTGACCTTCAAACCACGTGATCAATGGCGGCCCGGACTCACCTGGGATGGACTCATCGAGGAAATGGACAAAAAACTGCAATTTCCGGGTATGCCCAATATCTGGTGGATGCCGATTCAAACCCGAAACGAAATGCTGGCGACCGGCATTCGCAGTACGCTGGGCATTAAAATTCTGGGCGCAAATTTGTCCGAAATCGAAAAGATCGGTTTTCAGATTGAAGGCATTTTGAAACAGCACAAAGATGTGCGTTCTGTCTTTGCTGAACGTGTGACCGGCGGATATTACATCGACTTTACCACAAATCGCCGGGAAGCCGCGCGTTATGGTTTGAACGTGAATGACGTCAATGCCATGATTGAGTCCGCTATTGGCGGGAAACACGTTTCTCAGACTGTCGAAGGCCGGGAGCGTTATTCCATCAACGTGCGGTATGCCCGTGAATTTCGGGAGGACTTTGACGCTTTGCAGCGCATGCTGATTAGCACCCCCAGTGGTTTACAAATTCCTCTGGGACAAGTCGCCGACATTCGTTTGGCGGAGGGGCCGTCGATGGTTCGGGATGAAAACGGGTCCCTCGCAGGTTTTGTGTTTGTGGATGGGGGTGCGGACGACCTGGGCGGTTTTGTGAAAAATGCCAAGACCCTCGTGCAACAAAACCTGAAACTGCCGCCCGGCTATTCTCTCGTGTGGGCAGGACAATACCAATACATGCTGCGCGCACAAGAAAAGCTCAAGCTTGTTGTGCCCGTAACCTTGCTCTTGATCTTTATCGTACTGTATTTCAATTTCCAGTCGTTTGCCCAAACGCTGATCGCATTACTGACGGTGCCGGTGGCCCTGATTGGCGGTATCTGGACGCTCAGTTTATTGCATTACAATATGAGCATCGCGGTTTGGGTGGGTCTGATTGCGCTGGCCGGCGTTGCCGCCGAAATGGGCGTGGTGATGGTGACTTTTCTAGATGAGTCTATCGCTTCAAATCAAAGTGATTTGACTCAGGAAACCCTGAAAAGAACGATGATCGATGGCGCCGTCAAACGCGTGAGGCCGGTGATGATGACGGCCGCAACGACCTTTATCGGACTGGGCCCTCTTTTGTTGAGTTCAGGCGAAGGTGCGGACGTGATGAAACGGATTGCCGCCCCCATGATCGGCGGGATGATCACGGCCACAGCGCTGACGCTTTTGCTGGTCCCCGCGATTTATTCACTGCATCAAAGCTGGGTGTTGCGGGAAAAGAGGAATTAAAAAGGGCATTTGTACTGGAGACATGACGTGAAGGGTGATGTCTCCAGTACGAAGTGTTGTAGTGCCTGATTGAAAGTACGTCAGGGTAGGAAGCTTCTTGCAAGCAGCGCTTTGATTGACAATGCTCCAGAATCGATATAGATATTGTCCAGCGCATCTGGAAGATAATATGACATTAGCAATAACAATCACTGTTTCGCACGCGATGAAAGCCTGTAAGGGCTTTCGGTTCTATCCGGGGATGATGCTTGTCCTTCTCAGCCTCTCTAACCCCGGCGTATTGTTCGCAAGGACGATCGAGGTTCCTACAGAATTTAGTACGATACAGCGGGCTGTTGATGCGGCATTGCCGGGCGATGTCATCCAGGTGATGCCCAGGGATGAAAGTTACAAGGAAAAGATTGTTTTGACGAATGGGATCACTCTGGAGGGGGTCGAGCCTGACCGAACGATTATTGATGGACTGGGCGGTGTCGTCATATCAGCTGGTAACAGTACGAGCATTCGAAAGCTAACGATTCGAGGCGGGTCAACGGGGATTGCAGTGACGGGGGCTTCCAACGTCACGATTTCAAACAATATTATTGTTGAGAATACGACCGGCATCAATTGTGTGAATTCCAGTGTCGTGATTAACCAGAATACAATCCATAGGAATCCAGAAAGTGGTATTTCCTGTGCCACGACTCAGTCCATTTCGATCACGAATAATCTCCTTACCAATAATGGGACGGCCGTCAACCTGGGGAATATTAATGCGATCACAGTAGGGAATAACGGATTTAATGCAAATGCCAGCAATGGTGAAGAGGGGAGTAACCCTGTCAAGGCGGGCGACCCGCTTTTTGTGAACCCTGTTCAAAACGACTACCATGTGAAAACCGGCTCCCCTTTTCTTGGAGATGATCTTGTGAACCCCGGAGATGACCTGGGTGCATATGGGGGAAGTGGTGCCAATCTTATCCCTGCGAGGGTTCGGGGCTTAAGTGTCGTCCCTGGGGCGGACAACATCGAAGTTCGCTGGAGTCCGAACCTGGCCTACAATGTCTCAGGCTATAGACTCTATGTGGATAAAAACAAGGCCATTTCTGAAACAGCGAGTGAAACAGACCTTACGATTTGTGATAATACTCAATGCGCGTTTATCAAAACAGGTCTTGAGGCGACGGTGACAGAACCGGGACGGCCTATCTTGAATCCGGCGGTTCCCGGAGATCAAAAGCTTTTTCTAACCTGGGTGCCACCGACAAATGAAGGCAGTACTTCAAGTTACAGGGTGTTTTGGGGGACGGCCTCCGGTGATTACACTGCTCCAGGCTCACCGAGGTCTGTCGGAGACGTTACTGGCCATACCCTCCTCGGACTTGGCAATGACACGACCTACTTTATTGCGCTTCAGGCGGTCGCGGAACCGCGTTTTTTTGTTTCTGTGACGGCCATCGTCAATCTTCCTTCAGTCAATGAAAGCACCTTTCTTGAACAGAAGGAAGTCACTCTCACAGGGATTGAACCGCGACTAAGCCCGCTCTCAAATGAGGTGAGTGAATTTCCAGAGGCCGTGGTGGGTTTTCCTAAGCTCCCCGATGAAGGTGGCTGTTTTATCGCCACAGCGGCCTTCGGGTCTGCTTTGGCGCCTCAGGTGCAAATTCTGAGAGACTTTCGGGATCAGTACCTGCTTCCCACAGCAGCGGGGAGAGGTTTTGTCGCCCTGTATTACCAGTACAGCCCGCCATTTGCTGATTTTATCCAGGAACACGATTTTGCCAAGTCGATGGTGCGTCTCTTGCTTTTGCCCTTGCTGGGACTGTCCTATTTTCTTCTAAAAACCACCCTTATTCAAAAGGCAGGGGTGTTTCTGGTTTTATCAGTGGTATGGGTATTTATGATGAGGGTTCGGGAAAAACATAGAAGGCAGGCCGTACTTTGAAAATGCGCATTTCCACAATGGGCCTCTGCCTGCTCTCGTTTATCGTTTATTTTACTGAGCTGCCTTCTGCTCAGGCGACCGCTCCCGCACGGTGGGCCGTCGCAATTAAAGGAGGTCTTTTTGCCCCCGGTCTTTCGGATTGGGAGCGTCAATACGGTGCCGAAGGAGAGACCATCCTGGGTGTGAACCTTGGCTTTAAATTAAGTCCTCGTCTGGAGATCGGAGTTGAAGGTAGTTCTTTTTCTGCGGATGGTCAGGCCACGACGACTTCAGGGCGGCCCAGCGGGACAAATCAGCATTTCAAACTTTGCCCGGTGCAGGTTTACCTGTCCTATCAGTTCGCTTTCTATGAAGATCAAATGTTCGTTCCCTATATTGGGGGTGGTTACAGCCACTTTACGTATCGAACATCTCTTGAGGGCGGTGAGACGATAAGCGGGGCTCAGGAGGGCTATCACTTTCGAGGCGGGCTTGCGCTACTTCTCGATGCTTTAGACCCGGATGCGGCGGATCGTGCCAAGGAATGGGGTCTCCTCAATAGTTACCTCCTGCTTGAAGCGCAATACGCAAAAATCAATGATTTTGGATCGGCCACTGTTGATCTGGGGGGATGGACCTATTGGGGCGGACTGATGTATGCGTTTTAGGGTCTGCGTCCTGCCAACTTATCCGGAGAACACTTTCTGATTTTTAGCCAAAAAACAGGTCTTTTTTCAGATTCACTTTACAAGTGATGCCGCTTCAATGTCAGATCTGCGCCCGAGTTTTTTTACGAGCGTTCTTTTTCTTCCAATAAAGCCCGCTTGGGCTGCTTGAAAATCCCCGATCATCCGAAACACTTTATCCCGGATTAAATGGTACTAAATACGGTAAAGAGCCTGCCTGTCCAAATCGGTCAGGCTCTGCATTTCTATCCCCTCCCGCTGCACCATGAAGATCCCTTTGAGCGGACTGCTGGTTGAACAGGCGGTATTGGAAGGCGTGACGCTTTTAAGTGAGGATCAACAGATGGGAAAGTCTGAGGTGGTGGTTTGGTAGGTTAGACGATTTCAAGAAGAGTCGAATTATTTTAATTTGAAATTGATAGTGCCTAGAAAGATTTAAGCAATATGGCTTGAGTCTGAAAGCATACCCATTTTTTCAAGTTTTGTTTTGACCTCCTTAAGTAAGGGGTAAGGACGATACCCCATACCGACGATAATGCCACCGAAAATCGACAGAGCAAAAATTAACAAACCAATCAGAAGCCCAATACCTGGCAGTCCGAAGAAAAAAAGAAAACCCAAGATAATGCCTGAGGTGAAAAAATAGCACATCAGTACGAAGGAACTGAGAAAACGTACTTTGCTGGAAAAAGTGACTCTAACCAAAATCTTCTCGCTATCCGGTTTTACATAGGGCTGTATTATCTTTAGTTCTGAGGGTGTGATAAAACCAAGCATGAATAACCGCATCAACATTTCGCTTTCTTCAAGTGATGATTCAATCCCAGATGCCAGTCGAAATATTTCGTTTTCCTTCATCTTTGTTAGATATTGTAATGATATTGTGTCAGCTTGAGCCTCAGCGCAAAGTCTTAAAATTTCTTTAAATCTCCGGCTTCTAATATGGTCTTCATAGAACTCCCATAGGTTTCGTAGAAGCTTAATCGTGGCTGCTCCTAATGTAAGTGCTGTGATAAAAAAAATGACTATCGCATTTTTTTCTAAAAGCGCAGGGATTTCTGGGATGTTAAAAGGCATATTACAAGACCTCTCAGGTTAGTTCATGCATTAAGACCATAATGGGGGCAATCATCGGGCCGTGATAGATTTTTACGTATTTTTTTCGTGAGCTTATTTCACGTCTCATCCATCTGAGCTTTTTGCAGTTTCCCGCTGAAATCGCGGTAGATGATTTTCCACTTGGTGTACAGGTCGAGCGCGCCCCCGCGCCCGCCAGCTTCGCGCGGGCCTGCGCCGGTGTGTTTTGTGCCGCCGAAGGGGAGCTGTATTTCCGCGCCGATGGTCGAGGCGTTGATGTACACGAGCCCCGCATCCAGATCCCGCTCTGCGATGGCGGTTTTATTGACGTCCTGCGAATAAATGGCGGCGGAAAGTCCATATCGAATGTCGTTTGCGATGTCAATTGCCTCTGCCAAATCCGAAACCCGTATAATGGAGACAACAGGCCCGAAAATTTCTTCCTGAGCGATGCGCATTTTGGGGGTTACGTCGGTAAAAATGCTGGGTTCGATAAAAGTACCGTGGGCGCACTCGCCCTTTGTGTAAGCCTTGCCGCCCAGGTGCAGTGTTGCACCGTCTTGTTGCCCGATGTCGATATAACTTAATACCTTGTCGTATTGGGCCTTGCTGATGATTGGCCCCATTTGATGGGCCGGATTCAGTCCGTTTCCAATCGTGATGTGCCTGGCTTTTTCAGTAAAGGAATCCAAAAAGGCATCGTAAATGTTGTCGTGCACGATGAGGCGGCTGGCGGCGGTACAGCGTTGGCCGGTGGTGCCAAATGCCCCCCACAGCGCCCCTTCGACGGCCAAGTCCAGATTAGCATCATCCATGATGATGATGGGGTTTTTTCCGCCGGTTTCCATCATGAATGCCTTGTGCTGTTCGGCGCAGATCACGGCCAAATGTTCGCCGACGGCGTTGGAGCCGGTGAAGGACACGCCGTCTACATCCGCATGGCGGACGAGCGGTTCCCCCGCTTTTTCTCCAAATCCGTGCACAAGATTGAGTACGCCGGGCGGTAGTCCGGCTTCCTCAAAAATTTCGACGAGACGGGTGGCGCAGACAGGCGTTTCTTCTGCCGGTTTAAAAACGACGGTATTGCCCGCAACGAGCGCGGGCGCGAGTTTCCAGATCGGGATGGCCGTCGGGAAATTCCAGGGGGTGATTTGCGCGAATACGCCGACCGGCACGCGGATGGATTTGGCATCTTTCAAGGGCAGTTCGGAAGGAATGGTTTCCCCCTGTAATCGTCGCCCTTCGCCGGCCATAAAATAGGCCATATCAATCGCTTCCTGTACATCTCCGAGTGATTCCGCGATGACTTTCCCCATTTCCCGGCAGCAGAGTTCGCCCAATGCCTGTTTGCGTTTAACCAGGATCTCAGCCACGCGGTAAAGGACTTCGCCGCGTTTCGGCGCAGGCGTCAGCGACCAGCTTCGAAACGCCGCGCGCGCGGCGTTGACGGCGTGGTCCACATCGACGTGATCCGAATCGGGGATCGTTCCCAGGATTTCCCGGTTGTCCGCCGGGTTTCGGCTTTCAAAGGTGTTGCCCTGAACCGCGTTTACCCATTCCCCGTTGATATAATTTTTAATTGTTTCCGGCATGGCCAGCCCTCCAGTAGGTATTGGTTTTATTGTATCGGCCGAACTATTGAAAAACAAGGGAAGGTCGTGGGATGTGATTCGGGAAAGCCTTGTATTTAAAGGGATGATTCCATATCATGGCCCGATAAGGAGTTCGGATGGCCAAAAACAAGACCGCATTTTTTTGTCAGGATTGTGGGTACCGCTCGCCGAAGTGGCTGGGGAAGTGTCCCGGCTGTGGGGAGTGGAGCACGCTCGCTGAAGAGCCGCTCGCGCCTGCCGGAGCCGATTCCGCCGCCGCGCGCTGGGTGGCGGGCGGCGGGCAAAGTGTCGCGAGCCAGCCGACGCCGCTCTCCAAAATTGATGTGTCCAATGAACCGCGTACCCAAACGGGTTCCAGCGAATTCGACCGCGTATTGGGCGGCGGCGTTGTTGCGGGCTCTGTCATTTTAATCGGGGGCGATCCGGGCATCGGGAAATCCACGCTCATTTTGCAATCCCTTCACAATATCGGAAAAGGTCGCGGCAAGGTCTTGTATGTTTCCGGTGAGGAATCTGCGGGGCAGATCCGTTTGCGCGCCGACCGCCTTAAAATCGAGTCGGACGATCTTTATATCTTGGCGGAAACCGCCTTTGAAGAGATCATTGCCCATGCCGAAACCCTGAAACCCATTGCAATCGTGGTGGATTCAATTCAAACGACCTATACCCGACGCCTGACCGCCGCACCCGGCAGCGTAAGCCAAATTCGCGAAGTGGCCGCACAGCTCATGTTTTACGCCAAAAAGTCCGGCGTGGCCGTCTTCATTATCGGGCATGTGACCAAAGAAGGCGCGATTGCCGGGCCGCGCGTTTTGGAACACATCGTCGATACCGTACTCTATTTTGAAGGCGGAAAAGACCATGCCTACCGCATCTTGCGCGGCGTGAAAAACCGTTTTGGCCCGGTCAACGAGCTGGGCATTTTCGAGATGAAAGGCGTGGGCTTGGTCGAGGTGTCAAACCCCTCCGGCCTGTTTTTGTCGGAGCGGCCGAAGGACGCGGCGGGTTCCGTCGTTGTCGCGACGCAGGAAGGCACGCGGCCGATGCTGGTCGAGCTTCAGGCGCTTGTGAGTCAATCCTACGCGGGGTCTGCGCGGCGCATGGCTTTGGGCGTTGATCCTAACCGCGTCTCCCTGTTGTTGGCGATATTGGAAAAACGGGCAGGGCTGCACCTGGCTGATCAGGATGTGTTTGTGAACGTGGTCAGCGGCATTCAAATGAACGAACCGGCGATTGATTTGGGCATCGTCGCCGCCGTGGCCTCGTCTTTTCGGGACCGGCCCATTGATCCAGAGACGATTGTTTTTGGGGAGGTTGGACTGGCGGGTGAGATTCGTGGCGTGCAACGCGCGGAACAGCGCATCCGCGAAGCGGAAAAACTCGGCTTCAAACGCTGTGTCCTGCCGCTGAGAAATGAAGAAATGCTTCGTAAAGAAAATCCCAAAAAACTCAAAATGGAATTGATTGGAGTGTCACAAATTGGGGACGTGCTGGGGGTGTTATAGGTTAATGTCCGAATCTCTATTTTTCACAGGGGAATTTTATAAAGGCACTGAAAATGAATAAAACACTGACAGCGATTCTACATAAAGAAGGACATCTGTATGTTGCGGAATGTCCTGAGTAGGCACGGCCAGTCAAGGGCCTTCCGTTGAGAAAGCCGTGAAAAACTTGCGCGAAGCGACGGAACTTTATCTCGAAGAATTTCCGGTGAAGAGGGTAAGAAAATCTCTGAAATGATGAGGCTCAACACCATGAAGGCAGTTGTTTTAGATAAAAAATCGATCATCAAGGTTGTTAAAAAACACTTTCCAAATATCCAAGCCGTCTATCTCTTCGGTTCATACGGCACGGGTGAACAAATGCCGGAGAGTGATGTGGATATTGCCCTGCTTCTGTCGAATGATGAAGCGAAAGAACACGAAAATCTATATGGTACGGAACTGCATTCAGAGCTTGAACATCTGCTCAACGCAAAAGTTGATTTGCTCAACTTGAGGCAGGTAAATGTTGTCTTTCAAAAAGAAATTATAATGGCGGAGCGTAGACTCTTTTGCGGCGATGCATTTGCTGCCGATGAATTCGAAATGCTGACGATTTCCTTGTATCAAAAACTGAATGAAGAACGGGCGGAAATTGTGGAAAGTGCCATCAAAACGGGACGGTTTCACGACGTATGAATCAAGACTTGATCCTCAATAAAAAAGAGAGTGTTGAACGCTGTATTAAACAGGTTCGACAGTATTATAAAATACCAAGCGACGAACCCTTTGAGGAGAACCACTTGAAGCAAGACGCCATTGCAATCAACTTGCAACGCGCTTGTGAACTTTGCATTGATCTTGCCAATCACACGATTAAATCCAAAAAGCTGGGATTGCCGAAAGAGAGTAAAGAAAGTTTTCGTTTACTGGCGGAAAATAAAATTATCACCAAAGCCCTTTCAAAAAAACTAGAAGGCATGGTTGGCTTTCGCAATATCCTGGTGCATGGGTATCAACAATTGAACATCGAAATCATGGTCGATATCATCGAAAACCGTCTGGATGATTTGCTTACGTTTACGAATGCAATTCTAAAAATTACCCCTTAATCTTATAAGGACGCATATGAAAAAAATGAAGTATGTGTATTGGCAGGATGAAGACATCTGGATTGGGTATTTGATCGAATTCCCGGATGACTTGACGCAGGCCGAGACACGCGAAGAACTCGAAGCGAACCTCATTGAAATGTTCCGCGCGCTGGATGATGGTAAGTCTCATTTGAATCGTCATGTGGGAGAAATCGAACTTTCATGAATGACATGTTTTCACGATATCGACCATTATTCATGAGCATGGCGCTCTTCTTTTTTTTAGCGGCTTGTACAAAACAGATCAAAGCGACACCCGTGGTGAAACAAGACGCCACGCTGCAAGAACTGCTTTCTCTTTATAAACAGCGTTTGAGCCGAAATACGCCGATGAAGGCGCTTTTAAAGGTTGATGCGGATTTGGGTGCACGCGGACGTCACAGTTTTCAGTCTGCCGTGCACAGTTCTATCAGAGATATTCATCTGCGTGGTTTTAATTTGTTTGGTGGCACCCTCTTTGACCTTACAGTGAATGACCGATCTTTTTCTTTAAAAACGGCATCCGATCCAAAACCCTTTGAGGCTGATCTGGATTTTTATGAAGAAATGGCGGGCCGTCAAGTCCCCTTCGGTTCGCTGGATTTGTTGCGTTGGGTACAGCGTATGGGTGTGCCGGAGACGGCCTTTCCGAAAATCCCCATGCTCGAAAAAGGAGAAGCTTTTTTTACCTTGTATCTCTTTCTGGTGTATCAGGGCCAGGCACATTTGGAGGAGAAAGTTTTTATCGAACGCGGTGCATTTCGGGTCACGCGGGTCGAACTCTTTGATCCTTCGGGGCTTCGCCGAGGCACGATTGAACTTGGCAACTATCAAAACGTCTCCGGTCGTGATGTGCCTTTTTCAATCAAAGGGCAAGGCGGCGGCGAAGTGATTGATTTAAGTTTTAAAGAAGTGTCGTTTCCTCAAAATTCATCAGGAAAAACCCCATGAAGATATTGGCGATGGATACCTCTTCTCTTTCAGGCGGCATTGCCTTAATGGATGAAACGCGGCTGATCGGGGAATTTCGGCTTAATTCAACCGTCCGACACGCCGAACGGCTGATGGTTTCCATTGATTATCTTTTAAAACAGAGTCAAACGACGGTTTTAGAGCTGGACGCCATTGCGGTTTCTGCCGGGCCCGGTTCTTTTACGGGTCTGCGGGTGGGACTGGCGACGGCCAAGGGTTTGGCGGTCGGGGCGGGGAAGCCCTTGGTCCTGGTGCCGACTCTGGAAGCGATGGCGGCCGCCTTTCCATTTTCAAAACCCTTGATTGTTTCTTTTGTCGATGCCAAAAAGTCAGAGGTCTACTGGGGCGTGTTTGATGTCGAAGAGGGCCCGCCGATGCGTCTGCTGAAAGACGCAGCGGATTCGCCGGAGACGGCGCTTGAAACCCTCTCTGTCTTTGAAGGACTTGGAACCCGCCGCCTGCTTTTTGTGGGGGACGGCGTATCCAGGTATCAGGAGATGATTTTAGACAAATTCCCGAAACAGGCCTGTTTTCCGCCCCGGGCCCTGCAATTCCCCTCCGCCGCCTGTGTCGCGGAATTGGGGCTGGAAATGCTCAATAAAGGCGAAACCACAGCCCCCGAATTGGCGGCCCCGATCTATCTGCGCGCCTCAACCGCAGAATTGAAAAAAGCGGAAGAGACGGCGCGAAAGACGTAATGCAAAGTAGCCTTAACCCGCTTTTCCTGAAACCTTCATTTCCTGTTCAACCCAGCGTGCCACTTGCGCCAGTCCGATGCCCGTTTTCAGGTTTGTGAAAATCGTCGGATGGTTTTCCGGCTGATCGTGACGCATGCGCGCGGCATCCCGTTTCATCACGTTTAAATCGGCTCCGACGTGAGGCGCGAGATCGATTTTGTTGATGACGAGCAGGTCGGATCGGGTAATGCCTGGCCCGCCTTTTCGGGGGATTTTGTCTCCCGCTGCAACATCAATGACGTAAATGCTGCGATCCACGAGTTCCGGGCTGAAGGTCGCCGCAAGATTATCACCGCCGCTCTCGATAAAAAGCAGGGCCAAATGTGGAAAGGTCTGGGTCAGTTGATCAATCGCATGAAAATTACCGGAGGCGTCTTCCCGAATGGCGGTGTGCGGACAGCCGCCGGTTTCGACCCCGATGATACGGCTTTTTTCAAGTGCGCCTGCATTGATCAAAAATTCCGCGTCTTCCTGTGTGAAAATGTCGTTGGTCACGACCGCAAGATCGATGTGGTTTCTAAGTTCGAGGCACAGTTTTTCGATCAAGGCCGTTTTGCCGGAGCCGACCGGCCCGCCGACGCCAAAACGAATTGCTCTGTTCATATTTTTCTCCTCATACGTTCCTCTTTGAAAATGGGAGCGTTCAATTGAAGGGTGCAAAGGATTTTTCTCTTCCACCCATATCCGTAAACCGTGAACTGTCAACATGCTTGTACCTTATGATTGAAACAAGCGAACCGGCAAGCTTTCGTGCCGCATCGCCCCAATTTCGGCGGCAGGCATGAACGACATTGGCGCGCGGTCGGGATCCGTTGTTTTTATATGCGCTGCCCAGTGTTCATCTGTCCAGTTCAGCAGTCTGTGGATGATGTGTTGTCCCGCTTGCTGGCCCATTGGCAGCAAACGCAGCGCAGCCGAAACCTGTCCTGAAATCAATATATAACAATAAGCGAAAATGGCGGCCTCGAATGGAATGCCCGCACCGAAGCCAACAAGGCCGAAGGCCACTGCGGCATCTCCTTTGAGTTGCCCGGACTTGAGTGCGGTTTGGCATCCTTGTGTCCAGGGGTTTGGATAAAGCTCTGAGGCGGTTTGAATCAGGCGGGAGGCGATCATTTTTCCGCCTTCTCGGGTTTCGCGCGGCAGACGCATGGCATAGGCCGACGCATCTATTTTTTGAAGCAGGTCGAGATCTTCCAATTGTCCGGCCTGATACGCCTGGCGAATTAACACTGTATCGCAGGGAAAGACCTGATGCGTGATTTTTGCCTGAACCCAGTCGATGAGTGTGGCGTCATTGTGGACGTGGCGAGACTGTACGGCCGACTCCAGGCCAAAAGAATGGGAAAAGGCCCCGCTGGGAAAGAGGGTGTCGCACCACTGAAAAAGGGCAAGCAGTGCGCGCGTGGAAAGATGCAGTGCCGTCATGATGGTTTAAAACAAAAAATAGCGTTGCGCCATCGCTAAAATTTCAGCCGGTTCACATTTTAAAATCACCCCGTCGGCCTTGACTTCATAGGTGTCCGGGTTGACTTCCATTCGGGGCAGTGCGGCGTTTAAGACCATGTTGCTTTTGCCGATGTTGCGGCAGTTTTTGACGGCGGCCAGTTTCTTGCGTAGGTGAAATGTTTCCCGGATGTTCGCGTCGAGGGCGGCCTGTGAAACAAAGGTGAGCGCGTTTTCAAAGGGCACCCCGCCAAAGGCCCCAAACATGGGTCGATAACGCACGGGCTGGGGCGTCGGGATCGAGGCATTGGGGTCGCCCATCGCCGCGCTGAGAATCATGCCGCCTTTGATCACCAGTTCGGGTTTTACGCCAAAAAAGGCGGGTTTCCACAATACGAGATCCGCGAGTTTTCCGACTTCGATCGACCCGACTTCGTGCGAAATCCCGTGGGCGATGGCCGGATTGATCGTATATTTTGCGATATAACGCCGGGCGCGCAGATTGTCATTTTCACCACTTTCGTCCGAAAGCCGCCCGCGCTGTTTCAGCATCTTGTCTGCCGTTTGCCAGGTTCGGATGATGACTTCCCCCACCCGGCCCATCGCCTGTGAATCGGAAGCCATAATCGAAAAGGCGCCGATGTCGTGCAGGATGTCTTCCGCAGCAATCGTCTCCGGCCGAATCCGGGAATCCGCAAAGGCCACGTCTTCCGGGAGCGAAGGATTTAAGTGATGGCAGACCATGAGCATGTCGAGATGTTCATCAATGGTGTTGATGGTGAAAGGCCGTGTCGGGTTGGTGGAGCCTGGCAGTACATTTGCTTCGCCGCAGAGCTTGATGATGTCGGGCGCATGGCCGCCGCCCGCGCCTTCGGTGTGATAGGTGTGGATGGTGCGGCCTTTAAAGGCCTCAATTGTGGATTCGACAAAACCGGCTTCATTGAGCGTGTCCGTGTGAATGGCGACTTGCACATCAAAGCGGTCGGCGACGGTGAGCGCGGTGTCGATGGTCGCCGGTGTGCTGCCCCAATCCTCATGCAGTTTCAGCCCCAGCGCGCCCGCGAGGATTTGTTCATCCAGCGCCGCCTCACTTGCACTGTTGCCCTTGCCTAAAAAACCGAGGTTGATCGGAAAACCGTCGGCGGCCTGTAACATTTTCCCGATATTCCAGACGCCGGGTGTACAGGTGGTGGCGTTGGTGCCCGTGGCCGGGCCGGTGCCGCCGCCGATCATGGTCGTGATGCCGGAAGTAATGGCCTCCTCGATTTGCTGAGGACAGATAAAATGAATGTGGTTGTCGATGCCGCCTGCGGTGAGAATCAAGCCTTCCCCGGCAATCGCTTCCGTGCCTGCGCCGACGATCATGCCTTCGGTGATGCCATTCATAATGTCGGGATTGCCTGATTTCCCGATGCCGCTGATGCGGCCATTGCGTATGCCGATGTCCGCTTTAAACACGCCGCTGTGATCGAGTACGAGGGCATTGGTGATGAGGAGGTCGAGAATGCCGTCGGCTGATGTGCCGTGTGTGGCTTGTCCCATGCCATCGCGTAAAACCTTGCCGCCGCCGAATTTGCTTTCGTCTCCGTAGTGGGTGAAATCTTTTTCGACTTCAATGATGAGATCGGTATCGGCGAGGCGCACGCGGTCGCCGGTGGTGGGGCCGAACATGTCGGCATAGGCCCGGCGTGTTATTTTTAAACTCATGGTGCCTCCGTTTTAAAAGAGCGTTCCGCCGCACGATTTAAAGCGGACTTCCGTTCAAAGCTCGAAGTCTCTCCATTGGTGAGTGCATTGAGGCCAAAGACCTTTTTCGCCCCGCCGAGCGTGACCAGTGTCACCCGTTTCAGTTCGCCCGGTTCAAAACGCACGGCGGTGCCGGAAGGGATATTCAGCCGCATTCCGAAAGACGCCTTGCGGTCGAAGGACAAAGCGCGGTTTGCCTCAAAAAAATGAAAATGTGAACCAACCTGCACCGGCCGGTCTCCCGTGTTTGTGACCTTCATTTCCAGGGTCTCCCGACCCACGTTAGCGGTAATGTCGCCTTCCGCTAAAAAATATTCACCAGGGATCATCTTAACCTCCAATTGGTGGTTTCTAACTTCCCCCTTAAAAAAAGGGGGATTGAGGGGGATTTCGTGGAGTGGCAATAAATAATCACAAGTCGTGATCGAAAACCTTTAAAAGCAAATCCCCCCTAGCCCCCCTTTAACAAAGTGGGGAATAAAAATTATTTAATCGGATCGTGAATGGTTACAAGTTTCGTGCCGTCCGGAAAGGTGCCCTCGACCTGTACGTCCTGAATCATCTCCGGAATGCCTTCCATGACATCATCGCGTTTTAAAATGGTTGCGCCGTAGCTCATCAGGTCCGAAACCGTCATGCCTTCGCGAATTTTTTCAAGGACTTCTGATGTGATGAGTGCAATGGCTTCGGGATGATTGAGTTTCAGTCCGCGCCCTTTGCGGTCGCGTGCGAGCTGCCCGGCCAAATAGATCATGAGTTTGTCTTGTTCACGCGGGGTTAAGTGCATTGAGTGCTCCTTGATCGCTTCTCGTCGTTTTTATGTAAAAACATTTTAATGAAATCACCTTGTTTTATTTCAAATACGCAAGCATTCAGGGCCTAATAAAGAAAGGTATTTGCAACCCGATAGTGTCCATCCTGTTCAATGAGGGTGAGTTCGTTCATAAATTCGTCCTCTGTTTTGCTCAGGCTTTGTTTCCAAATAATGCTGACCTTCTCTTTTTTTCGAAAAATCTCGACAAACTTTTTTTCTGAAAAATGTCCCAGCTCGTTTTGAAGCAGGGCGACCTGTTCCTCAAAGGCATCTTTTGTGACATAACCTTTAAGGTCTTCTGTAAAGTCACGGGTGTGTTTTTCGTAGTCGATTTCGACAGTGCCCGCGATCATGTTCTGTATTAATGGTTCTGCAATGGCTAATATTTCTTCGTTGGATAGTGCTGAAAGCGGCGGCATTGTTGTTCCTTGTCCTCCTTATGATGTGAATTTTTGGATATCAAGCAAAAACGTTACACCGTTAAATGCTCTTGCACCGCTTCTTCGCTGAGGTCTTTTGTTGAGCCTTTCGAGATGATGGTGCCTTTTTCCATGACATAATAATTATCTGAGAGCCGCCATGCAAACTGTAAATATTGTTCGACCAATAAAATCGCCACGCCGGTGGCTTTTATCTTATGAATGGCATCCTCGATTTCGTCAATAATCGAGGGTTGAATGCCTTCCGTCGGCTCATCCAAAAGCAGCAGTTTGGGTTTGGTGAGCAGGATGCGGGCAATGGCGAGCTGTTGTTGCTGCCCGCCGCTTAAATCCCCGCCTTTGCGGTGGAGCAGGTCTTTCAGGGCAGGGAAAAGCGCGTAGACTTCTTCCGGGACGGTATCAAGGTTTTTGCCCCGGGCGGCAAGGCCGAGGATCAAATTGTCCCGAACGGACAGCTGCGGAAAAATTTCCCGACCCTGCGGCACATAACCGATGCCGCTTTGCGCGCGTTCGTCGGGCCGTCGATGGGTAAAATCATCCTGACCAAAAAGAATTTTGCCGGATTTTGGCTTGAGCAGTCCCACGATGCTTTTCAAAAGCGTGGTTTTCCCTACGCCGTTTCGACCCAAAAGACAGACGGCTTCGCCTTCCGCGACATTTAAATCGACATCCCGCAATATGAGGCTTTCGCCATAGGCCACATTCAGTTTTTCGACCTTGAGCAGCGAACCTTTCAATGATCCCCCCGGCCGAGATACACTTCTTTGACTTTGTCGTGATTTTGTACCTCGTCCACCGTGCCTTCAAACAGTACCGTCCCTTCGTGCAATACGGTGACTTTTTCCGCAATTTGACGGACAAAGGCCATGTCGTGTTCGATGACCAGTACAGACCGCTCTTTCGAAATTTTTTGAAGGAGGGCCCCTGTTTTTTCGGTTTCGTGATCTGTCATGCCAGCGACGGGTTCATCCACAAGCATGACCTTGGGCTCCTGCATCATGACCATGCCAATTTCCAGCCACTGTTTTTCGCCGTGTGAAAGCAGGCCCGCGATGTCCCCCTGTTTTTCTTGCAGGCCGATGGTTGCCAGCGTCTCGTGAATCTTGTCCCGTTGTACGGAAGTCAGCCCTTTGAAGAGGGTATTGAACACGCCTTTTTTGCGATTGAGCGAGAGTTCAAGGTTTTCAAACACCGTGAGGCTGGTGTACACCGTTGGGGCCTGAAATTTCCGGCCGATACCGAGATTGGAGATCTCATCTTCATGCAGATGAAGCAGGTCGGTGTATTGCTCAAACACGACGCGGCCGAGCGTCGGTTTCACTTTGCCGCAAATCACGTCAAGCAGGGTGGTTTTGCCTGCGCCGTTCGGCCCGATGACAACGCGCAGCTCGCCGGGCGCCATCACAAAATTCAGGTCATGCAGAGCTTTGAATCCGTCAAAACTAACGGTCACCCCTTCCACATATAAAATTGACTGATCCATTCAAATCCTGACTAAGTGAGTTGTTTTCCTATTACAGGTTGTTTTTTCTTTCGCGATTTCAAAAGCGTCTTGAGTCTGCCAGAAACCTCCCACATTCCTTTGGGGAAATACAAGACGACTCCGATGAAGAGCAGACCTAAAAAGTACAGCCATAAATCAGGATAGTTACTCGTGAGAAAGCTGCGCGCCCAGTTGACGCCGATTGCGCCCAGAAGTGCGCCCACGAGTGTGCCGCGCCCGCCGACGGCGACCCATACGATCATTTCTATCGAGGGCAAAACGCCGATTTGTCCTGGCGTAATGATGCCGACCTGTGGCACATACAAGGCCCCGGCGAGTCCCGCCAATGCGGCGGAAACCACAAAAACAAAGAGCTTGTAGCGCGAGGCCGAATACCCCGAAAAACGGATGCGCCCTTCGTTGTCCCGAATGGCGATCAAGACTTTTCCCAGTCGGGAGCCGGTGATCCAGCGGCAAAGGAGAAAGGCCAGAATCAGGCAGATGCCGGTGGCGATGAACAGCACACGCTGGGTAGCGGCGTCGCTGAGCGGAAAGTCCAGGATTTTTTTAAAATCCGTCAGGCCGTTCGTGCCGCCGAGATTCATCGAATTTTGATTGAACAAGAGCCAAACAGTCAGGGCGAGCGCCTGTGTGATGATCGAAAAATAGACCCCTTTGATCCGGCTGCGAAAGGTTAAAAACCCGAAGACCAGCGCAAAGAGGGCGGGCACGGCCATGACCCCGACCATCGAAAAGAAAAAGCTTTTAAAGGGCTGCCAAAAGAGAGGCAGGCTTTCCAGCTGGTTCCACACCATAAAATCGGGCAGGTCGCTTTGATAGGCGCCTTCCCCGCCAATGGAGAGCATGAGGTGCATGCCCATGCAATATGCGCCCAGTCCGAAAAAAATACCCTGCCCCAAACTCAGGATGCCGGTGTATCCCCAGAGCAGGTCAATCCCCAAAGCGAGGATGGCGTAGGCCATGTATTTCCCTGCCGTATTCAGGTTGAAACTGCTCAAATAAAAGATGGAGTCTTTCGACGGAAGAAGGTTCATCATCAGCAAAGCCAGCCAGCAGCCTGTGATGATCAAGACCCATTTGAGGGTGTCCGTATTTCCTTTTTTTGAGTGTGTCAGAGAATTCATTTTTTATTTTTTTTCACCTCCCCCTTTAAAAAAGGGAGGAATTTAGAAAACGGTTTCTTAGGAATCAATGTGGCGTCCTTTCGCAGGGAAAAGCCCGGAGGGCCTTTTTTGAAGAAAAAGAATCACAAGTAATAAAATCGCCACTTTGGCGTAAATCGCCCCAAGTCCGGGTTCAAAGAGTTTGTTGAGACCGCCGATGCCAAAGGCCGCGCCGACCGTCCCAGCCAGTTTGCCTACACCGCCGGTGACAACGACCAAAAAGGAATCCACAATATAGTTTTGTCCAAGGTCGGGTCCGACGTTTCCGATGAGGGTGAGGGCCGCGCCCGCCATGCCCGCGAGTCCTGCTCCGAGGGCAAAAGTCCAGGCATCGACACGTTCTGTGGCAATGCCCATGCAGGCGCTCATCTCTCTGTTTTGGGTGACGGCTCGAATTTTAAGCCCGATTGGGGAACGTAAAACCAATAGATAAACGGAAGCGACTGCGATGACGCTGAGTAAAATAATAAAAAGACGGTTGTAGGGGAGTTGAATGCCAACGGCCAACCGCAGTCCGCCGCTGAGCCAGCTGGGGCTGGCGACATCGACATTGGCTGCGCCGAAAATCTGACGTACGCCTTGTTGTAAAATCAAACTGATCCCCCAGGTGGCGAGCAGGGTTTCCATCGGTCGGCCATAAAGTTTGCGAATAATCGATTTTTCAAGCACCAGACCAAAGAGGGCCGCAATACAAAATGCAAGCGGAATGGCCAAAAAGAAATACAGTTCCTTTAGGCCGGGAGGCAGATAGGCCACAAAGAATTCCTGCATGATATAGGTGGTGTAGGCGCCCAGCATCATGAGTTCCCCATGCGCCATGTTGATGACCCCCATGAGCCCGAAGGTGATGGCGAGCCCTAATGCCACGAGCAGTAAAATAGAACTGAGGCTGATGCCGCTAAAAATGGTTTCGACGGTGCGTGCCCAGACTTGCCATGCGGATATTTTTTGAATCGTATCCTGAATGGCGGCTTTTACCGCGATATCGTTTTCTTCTGCCTCGCCGCCATCGGGTGTTTTGATTCGGGCTTCCAGCGTCGGGATGGCGTCCATCGCGTGGATTTTGCCCAGGGTTTCAGCCGCTTGTTTTCGGATGGCGGGATCGGGATCGGTGAGCTGAATCAGACCGATCGCCTCGGTCAGGGAAAAACGAACCCAGCGGTCTTTTTCCTGATTTAGCGCTTTGTCCAACATGGGCAGGGCTTCCGGATCGCCGGAGAGGCCGACCTTGGTGGCGGCGGATTCCCGGATCGCGGCGTCGGCGCTAAAAAGTCGAAGCCGGTCGAGCATCGGCGTGATTTTGATGCGGAGTCGTCGGCTTAAGCGAATGGATTCAAGCTGGGCTTCCGGCAGAAAAAGAGGCTGTCCCTCTTTATTTTTCATGGGCGCGCCGCCATAAGGTTCCTGAACCCGATAGCCTGAAATATCGCCCTGATTGATCAATTCCCGTCCGATGACTACAGTGCGGACGCCATCGGGTTTCAGCCAAAGATAAAGGCTGCGTTCACGCAGGGTTTCGAGTATCGGCAAGACCGCTGGATCGCCGGATTCTCCCAGGGCAAATACAGCCGTTTCGACGACCTCCCCATCGGGATCGGCCAGGTTTAGGATGGCCTGTGCAAGCCTCTCCGGCACTGTGTTTTGTGCATCGGCACGGTCTGCGCAGAAAAAAACACCGGGAATGATCAGGCAAAGTGTCAGCACGGCAAAAGCCGTGCTGACACTGTTTTTGATTTGGAATCCGTTCATGAAAATGACTTATGCCTTTTTAAAGGTACCCTGATGATCGACCCAGTCACACCCTTTGTCGGGGCTGGTGTATTCGCTCCAGGGTTCCGGTTTGACGAGTCCTTTGGACTTCCAGATCACATCAAACTGGCCATTTTTGAGAATCTCCCCAATCAGGACGGGTTTGTGGGTGTGGTGGTTGCGCTCATCCAGTTTCACTTTCCCGCCCGGCGCGAGAAATTCCTGGCCGTAGGCGGCTTTACGCACGGCATCGACATCGGTGGTTTTGGCTTTTTCCACAGCCTGTTTCCAGAGATACACGCCAAAATAGGCGGCTTCGATGGGATCATCCGTCACCCGGTCTTTCCCGCCCGGCAATTTGTTTTTTTCGCAGTAGGCCTTGAAGTTGGCTACGAATTTTGTATTCTGCGGGGTTTTGACGGACTGATAATAATTCCATGCCGCCAAATGTCCGACGAGTGCCGAAGTGTCCATGCCGCGCAATTCATCTTCCGCGACGCTGAAGGCCATGATGGGCACGTCACCCGAGGTGAGACCCTGATTGGAAAACTCTTTGTAGAAAGGCACGTTGCTGTCACCGTTAATGGTACTAATGACACAGGCCCCGCCGCCGCGTGAAAAGGCTTTGACTTTCTGGACGATGGTTTGATAATCCTGATGATGAAAGGGCGTGTATTCTTCCTGAATGTCCTTTTCCGGTACGCCTTTGGCCAATAACATGGCGCGCAGGATTTTATTTGTCGTGCGCGGGTAAACGTAGTCTGTCCCCAGCAGGTAGAATTTTTTGTAACTGCCGCCGTCCTTACTCATCAGGTATTCCACGGCGGGGACGGCCTGCTGGTTGACCGCTGCGCCCGTATAAAAAACATTGCGAGAGCATTCTTCTCCTTCGTATTGCACGGGGTAAAAAAGCAGACCGTTGTTTTTTTCGTACACCGGCAAAACCGATTTTCGGCTAACTGAAGTCCAGCAGCCGAAGGTGACGGCGACCTTTTCCTTCAATAAAAGCTCTTTGGCTTTTTCAGCAAAGAGATCCCAGTTGGACGCAGGATCGACGACGACGGGTTCGAGTTTTCGGCCCATGACGCCGCCTTTTGCATTGATTTCCTCTACGGCCATTAAAACGACATCGCGCAGCGAGACTTCACTGATGGCCATCGTGCCGCTCAAGGAATGCAGGATGCCGATTTTAATCGGCCCTTTGCCTGTGTCCCCCCGTCCGATGCCGGGAAAACCCAGTCCACCGACCAGTCCGCTTGCGGCCAAGCCGAAAGCGGCGGTGGCGGAGCCTTTTAGAAAACTTCGCCGCCCGATCCCTTTGGGCTGTTTTTCTTCAATTTTCTGACTCATATCGTCCTTTTTTTTATCTGACATAGTTCTGCTCCTTTTTCTAAGTGGAATATAAGGTTGTTTAATACCTTCTGACTGGCGGAAGCATGCGTCCCAAAACAATTTTTCGAAACAAGGCCCAGAGTGTGGTGAAAAAATCCTGGATCTGTGGTGTGTTGTTTCCCAAAACACGGACAAATAATCCCCGTCGGGGAAGCAGGGAAACGCCCCATTCAAGGTTTTCCATGACTGTTGACCGGAAGGCATGAAACAATTCTTTCAGTGGATCGGCGCCGCAACACACATAGAGTGATCCGAGATGCGTGTAACCCGCCATCACGCCGGGCGCGTTCACGGGCGTGATGGCGGGTTCGATTCGAAAACACTCTTTGGAGATCAACCCTTTGCCATCCCGGATTTGCATCCGGTTTTCATAAAAACGATATGAAAAGGATTCCCCGGCGGCAAGCCGACCCGGCCCCAGAATATCGCCCCAAAAGAGGGTCGCGTCATCTTCAAGAAATATGTCTGTTTCCTGATGAAATGCGGCTCCGGAAAACGGCAACAGCGGCTCCGTGAGGTATTCCAGCACAGATCCCTGAGAAAGCCTGAATTCAATTTTCTGTCTTGCTTCTCCGGTTTTTGCGGGATGTACCTTGGTTGCTGCAGGCATCATGACCAGCACTGCGGTTTCTTTTTTTAATTGGAGGCGGATATTCAGTTGGTCTCCTTCAAGTATCCCTCCCGTGGTGTTGAGCACATAGAGATGTGCGGGGGAATTGCCTTCGGGATACAAAGGCCTGAGTACTTTGAGCGGCGCCCGCTCGCGCAATGCGGTTGCGACCGTTTTTCCTTCACGCTGTTCAAAGTCAATTTCAAGCAATCCGTGCATGTCTTTGTCTGAGCCTTTCCTTGTTTTTTTGTGTTAAATCTGAAACTGGAAGCCGAGTTTGACGATGTCGGCATCAGGGCCCGTTGCCGGATCATCCATGCTGTAGGTCAAGCTAATCCGCGCGTTATGACCATTGATGATGTGGCTGAGGGCAATATCTGTACGTTTATGTTTGCCCGTAACCGCACCTTCATTTTTAAATTCCTGATAACGCACCATGGGTTGAAGCTGACCCGAAAGTGCGCCAGACCCAAGCTTGTTAGGAAACAGAAAACTGCCCAAGGCAAAATATCCATTGCCTTCAGACCCGTCGCCGGTCGTAGGGGCAAGGGCTTTCCCATCTCCGTCATAATCGTAATAGGCGCCTTCCAATGTTGCCGTCCCTGCTCCGCCGAGATTCTTTTCCAGAAGCAGATCTGCGTTCCAACCATTAAAGTCCCCAGGTGCGGCAGTTGTTCCGACTGCATTTTCCTGGGACATGGCAACAAGTCCGATGGCAAAAACGTCTTTTCCTCCGTAATAGGTGCTGCTGTTGTAGTATCCCGGTTCCGGGTCAAGTAAGTTGAGTGTTAAGCGACCCGCATAGAGCAGGCTGTCACTCTGGTTCGGTCCTGTCACAGAAGTCCCTGTGCCGTCAAATACACCGAATTGATATTTAAACATGCCGCCGCCGACCTGTCCCCAAATGGCCAGTCCGTCGTCTCGTCCCGCAAAAATGGCTGGATATTTTTGAACAAAGGGAAAATCCCAGGCATTCAGATAATAAGGGCCATCCAGGTTGGAGCGGTCACTTGGCGGCAGAAAACGTCCGACCCAGACATTGAACAGGTCGTTGAATGCGATTTTAATCACGGCATCCAGTACGCGAATATGCTCTGAGCCTCCGGATTCGTAATCGGTGTTGAATTCAAAGGCCACATCTTCAAGGAGTTGTCCACTCATGTAGAGACGCATATTTTCAAGCGAAAAATCTTTTCCGTAACTTGAGGAATTAGGTGCGCCGTCTTCGGTGAGGCTGATGCTGCTTTTGATGCCCATGCCGATACTGACGGATTGGTGTTCCCCGATTTTAATTGTGCCGCCCGCTTGGGCATTTGAAGGTAAAACAGCGAATACAATAAATGAACTGATCAGAAAGGTAGACAAAGTGAAAAGGAAGTTGTTTTTGTTTATTCCCATTTTGATGATCATCTCCTTATTATTAAAAGCATTTGAGCAAAAAAAAATGCCATATCCCCAAAATAGAAGGGTTATGGCATCCTCGCCTGTTTACGGGGTCTACTGCACTGTAAACGACCGTAAATAAATTGTGTATTCTGTGTGTTTTTTGAACACAGAACGGGCGAATCATAAATGACCGATGCAGAGCTGTCAAGGTTTTTATGATGTTCAATTAGAATACTCCCCAAGCCCGGAAAGATGTTTGTCTGGAATCAATGAATGAGGTATTTTGTGTTGAAGTCGAAGTGGTTTTACGGAATCGCAGTTGAAAAGGTTTGTCTCTGAGGGTAAAATGAATCCAGAACAAACCGGGTTGTTAATGCGGGTGGATATGACGAAATCCTTTATTCAAAATATATGTTTCGCCCCAGGCTTGCTGACTGATTTAGACGAAATCATGGCCATTGAACGCGCATCATTTTCACATCCCTGGACAGAAGGGATGGTGCTTTCCGAGCTTTTTGATAACCCCTTTGCCTATTCGACGGTGGTGCGAGAGCGGGATGAGAGTGAAATAATCGCATACCTTTTTGTGAGGGTGGTTCTGGATGAACTGCATCTTATGGATTTGGCCGTTCATTCCGCATGGCGAAAAAAGGGCATCGCAGAGACCCTGATTCAGCACGTATTCGCCACGCTGGACAAACAAGGTTTGGAGAAGGTTATTTTAGAGGTACGTGCTTCCAATCTTCCTGCGCAGGGTCTTTATCGTAAACTAGGGTTTTATCAGGTCGGTGAACGACGTAAATATTATAGCCATCCGACTGAAAATGCACTTTTATTTCAAATGGATATTGGCGCAAACTCCGCTTTTTCAATGCAGGTGCTGATGCCCGAACATCAACAAACGCAGCTGTCCGAATATCCATGATTGTGTTTGTTCGGGAAGGATCATCTCTAAATTTGGACCTCAAGTATTTTAATCGTATCTCAAAAAGGGAGGGGAAATGGTAGAGGAAGATTTAGAAACGGCCAAGGTATTACGTGAAAAAAGTTATCGTTTTCGTACTTTAGAAGAATCACACCATCGACTTGAAGCCTCACTCGAAAGTTTGAACCGAAGAAAAATTTTGTCACCAGAAGAAGAGTTTAAGAAAAAAACCTTTCAGAAGGAAAAACTGGCAGCCAAAGATACGATGATGAAGATCATGCAGCATTTTCGTAAAACGGGGAAGGCCGACTTCGGGACTGTTTGATCAGGTCATGAATTGATCGGAAGTTTCTTTAAAAAAAGGTACACAGATGTTTGGTATTGGTATTCCGGAGTTACTTATTATTTTGATCATCGCTTTTGTGGTGGTCGGCCCTGAAAAATTACCCAAACTTGCGCGATCTTTGGGTAAAGGGTTCTATGAATTAAAGCGCGCGACGGAAGGCGTTCGGGAAGAATTTGAGAAAGAGAGTGGATTTCTGGAAGAATCCGTAGAGGAAAACGCCGAAGAAAAACCCGTGAAGGACAAAAAGAGTGACGGAGAAGTCCCGGAGTAAAGATACGGCAGATATGCCGATGTCCGGGCACTTGCAGGAAGTTAGATCGCGGTTGGTTCAGTCGCTTTTTATTCTGGTGATTGCGTCGGGGACGGCCTTCTATTTTTCAGAGACGCTGATTGTCTGGATTAAACGTCCGATTGATGTCGACCTGGTCTTTCTTGCTCCCGCAGAGGCGTTTTGGGCCGATCTGAAAATTTCGCTCTTTTTCGGATTTCTCATTGCCTTTCCATTTATTTTATATCAAGCTTGGCTTTTTGTGGCCCCAGGTCTGCTCCCAAAAGAGCGGGGAATTCTGTGGCCTTTTTTTGTTTTTGGGGTCTTCTTTTTTTTCTGTGGTATTTCTTTTAGTTATTTCCTCGCTTTGCCCTTTGCGATTCGATTCCTGGTGAATTATGGCCGTGATGCAGGCATCAAGCCGATGCTTTCTGTGTCGAGTTATATCGATTTTAACCTGAAGATTTTATTGGCCTTTGGGTTTGTTTTTGAGCTGCCGCTGGTCATGGTTCTGCTTTCAAAGCTGGGGCTGCTGACCCCTGATTTTTTGGTTAAAAACCGGAAGTTTGCGATTTTGGGGGCTTTTGTGGTGGCCGCCATTGCGACACCGACACCGGATATTTTTAATCAGTTTGTCATGGCGATTCCCTTGATTCTGCTTTATGAAATTGGCATTGTTACGATTCGCATGTTTGGCGGAAAGGCAAAAACTGTTGAAGAAGACTCGGAAAGGACGTCGTAGATGTCTGTAAAAAAAGCTTTTATTGCACTCATAGTTGTAGCTATTTTTGTCGGAGTGGGTACGTTTTTTAATCAACCCCGGGAACAGCCTTTCCCCTTTTCAGGCGCACTTGAGGTGCTTCCTGATTATCAGACTCCCGGAGAGGGCGTGACGCTTTATCCGACGGGCGGTCCTTTTGGGTTTGATGTAATAGAGACGATTGCGACGGGAAAAGACGGTGCGATTTATGTCGGCACTTTTGGCGGCGGTCTTTTTAAATCAAAAGACAAGGGCGAGAGTTGGCGGCCCACGAATCGCGGGCTGCACGACAAATTTATCTCGACGCTCTTTTTTCTGGAGGATGGGAAACTTTTTGTCGGAACGATTCGTGCAGGTCTCTTTATGAGTGAAGACCAGGGAGAACATTGGGTTTCTGTCAATACAGGTCTTGAAAACACGGATGTCAAAACCCTGATCGTGCTGCCATCGGGAGATCTTCTGGCAGGGACAGGTAAAGGCGTGTATATCAGTCGAGATAAGGGGGCGCTTTGGAAGCCTTTTAATACCGGACTGGATCACACTCAAGTTCGCAGCCTCGTTTCAACAAAAGACCAGACTCTTTATGCCGGAACGCAGGGCATCGGTATTTTTAAACGGGACCCGAATGGAAAAGAATGGTATTCCATCGTCAACGGATTTGCCTATAGAGGACTTGAGGAACGGGTTGTTCGCACGCTGCTTTTAGTCAGGGATGAAGTGCTTTTTGCCGGGACGATGACTGCGGGAATCTTTCGCAGCGCCGATGGCGGGGAAACATGGCAGAGTGCCAGTGCAGGGATTAATAACCTTTCGATCCGCACGCTGGATATGGATGGCGCGGGAATCTTGTATGCCGGAACGGGTGAAGGGGTTTATTTTAGTGATAATGAAGGCAAGCGCTGGACGCTGCTTTCTGAAGGCATGGAAAACGTTCAGGTCCATTCGTTGAATGCGCTTCGCTCAGGCGACCTGTATGTGGGCTCTTCAAGCGGTTTGTATTTTGGAACAATCAAAACAGCCTGGCAGAGTCTCCATGATCAGCTTCTGATTTCTCCCGTACTGTCCCTTGTTTATGAACAAGACCGAATTACCGTCGGCACCGAAGGCAAGGGAACCTATGTGAATCAGGATGATAACTGGATGTCGGACAACCTCGGCTTGGTCAACCTGACGATTCGGGCCATGGCGCGCGGAAAGGTTTTTTTGTATGCCCTGAGTAATGACGGTGTTTATCGAAGACAGCTGGGACGGCATCAATGGAAATTATTGAATGATCCGCTCGAAAGCGGCGAAGCGTTTTCCGTTGTCGTGGATCATGCGGATCGGGTCTATCTGGGGCTTTCAAATGGATTGTTTGTTTCAGAAGATCATGGAGAAAACTGGGCCCGTGTTCCAGCGCTTGCCTCGGAAGTCATCAGGTCTTTCAGCGTTTCTGGAACACAGCTTTTTGCGGCTTCCAACAATCAAATCTGGACAAAATCAGACGAAACGCCCTGGGAAAAACTCATGACAAAAGAAGGAAGCCCCTTTCAATTGATTTTGTGGCGACCCCAAAAAGGGCTGCTGGCTGTATCTGATCAAAAAGTTTGGGAGCGTGACCTTCAAGGAATTTGGCGTGAATTGAAAGGCGCGATCCCAGAAGGAATTCAAATTTTATCGATTGCCACTGACCCGCACAATAGCGAGATCCTTTACCTGGGCACGGATCAAGGCTTGTTCTGGAGTCGGGATAACGGGAATTCATGGGCGCATGCACATTTTTATCAAGGCGGCCCTTTTAAAGGAAAAATCCATCAGGTGCTTCCGACCGATTCCAGCGCCATTTGGCTTGCGACCGATGCCGATGGTGTTTTCCTGGGAATTTCAAAAGCGGCCCGCAGAAATGTGCTGGATAAATCTATCGATGCTTTGAAGCAGATCAAATTTTGAAGAGATTTAATCTGAAGCCACGCAGTCGTCTGACTTGCCCGACGAGATTTTTTTGTCGGTTAATGGGGCATTGATCGCGTCTTGTCATGATTTCAGTTCGCGTTTTTTGGAAGGGTAAAGCAGAAACACGCGCCTTCTCCCGGCTGTGATTCGAGCCAGATTTTGCCGCCATATTGATTGATCACCTTTTTGCAGATGGCGAGCCCTGCGCCTGTGCCTTTAAATTTTTCATCAGGATGGAGCCGTTCAAAGAGACGAAAGATGCGTTCCGCATAACGCGGGTCGATTCCGATTCCGTTGTCTTTCACAGAAAAAAGATAAGCGTGGTCCTCTTCTTTTACGGAAATTTCTATTTTGGGGGGTGTGGCCGTATTGAATTTGATCGCATTGGAAAGGAGGTCTTTGAAAACCATGGCGATCTGTGTGGGGTCACACCGCAGTGTCGGCAGCGGGGATGGACACCGAATCTCGGCCTGTTTTTCATGGATCGAAAATGAAAGCGCTTCCTGCACGTCTGTGAGGACTTGGTTGAGATCGACCCTGATCAGGGTGTGTTCCTTCCGGGAAATGCTGGCGAGCGTCAACAGCGCTTCGATGAGGGAATCCATGCGCTCTGCGGATGCGTTGATGAGCTGGGTATACTCCAGCCCTTCCTCGTCCAGTTTTGAGCCATACTCCTTCTTAAGAAGATTTGAAAACGCCGAAATCCCGCGCAGCGGTTCTTTGAGGTCATGCGAAACCACATGGGCAAAATCCTCAAGTTCCAGAATCTTCTCTTCGAGCTGGAGCGCCTGCGTCCGAAGGGATTCTTCGATCCGTCTTCGGTAGCTGACATCGCGGATGATGCAGGTGACTACGAGTCCTTGTCCCGTCTTCAAAGGGCTGAGGCTGATTTCTACCGGAATCTCGCGGCCGTCCTTACGAAGCGCAACGAGATTTAATCCTTCGCCCATGGGCCGCGTCTCTGGGGCTTCGACATAACTTTGATGATGGCTGGCGTGAGCCGTTCGAAAGCGCTCGGGAAGCAGCGTCTTGATGGACTGGCCAATCAAAGCGCCTTTTTCGTAAGCAAACATGATGTCTGCCTGTTCGTTGGCATAGCGGATTTGTCCGTAGCGGTCGGTCGTGAGGATGGCGTCTGGCGCGGCTTCGAGCAAACTGCGCAATCGCTCTTCAGCCTCCCGTCGGATTTCATTTTCTTTGAGTAAGGCCCCATTTGCCTGATTCAGGGCTTCGGTCCGCTCCGCGACTTGTATTTCCAGGGTGTCGTGCATTTTTTGCAGCGCTTCTCCGGCCTGTTTGCGTTCGGTAATGTCCGTGATCGTAGTTCGATAAACAATGGCTTGATCGCTTTCATCCTGAACCACGATACTGGACATATGAACCGAGACGGAGCGATTTCTTTTTGGCACGAGTGACAGATCCGTGCTGATTTTTATGCCGCCTTCCCAGCATTTTTTGAGGTGTTTTAAAAATAGGGGTGCATCTTCCTTGGTTATATAAGCAATGAGCGGTGTGCCAATCAATCGGGCCCGCTCTTCCCCGAACATGGCTGCACCGGTGAGATTGATATTCAAAAGACAACCGCTATGATCTAAAGTGAGATAGCCGAAGGGCGCGAAATCGTAGAGCTCGACGTAGTGGTTCCGGGAAACTTCCAGAGCCTGCTGGTTCTCTCGCAGCTCGCGGTTCTGCATTTCCAGCTCGACCTGATGCACTTGTAACTCGTGTAGCACTCGCTGCAATTCATCCTTGTCCACGTCGGTCGGGTCAAGCGTCGGATCTTTTGAGCGGTTTGATGCTTTTTGTTCGTTCAGGGCGAGCAAGGCGGCAATCAACTCGGTTTTACTCATCTTGTTATATCGATTCATGAGCGGCCTGTCTCTCCGTTTTGGGAGGCGTCTCTGATCGCGAGGAGAATCATTGCTTGTTTTTTTTCTTTCATCTCAATGCGCCGCGCATTGAGCCGCATTTTTTTGTGCCCGATTTTTTCGAAGGTGTGTTCGACGATAAAATCGTTAAAGACGGTGTTTTTCGGAAGAATGTCTTCAAGGAGTTTTCTCAGATCGGGGATGTCCCACTGATGATTCCCCAGGTTGTAGATATGCTGTTTCACTGTTTCTTCAGGACTGACCTGGAAGGTTTTATAAAACGCGCGATTGGCCATTTTGACGGAAAGCCCCCCATCAAGAACCAGCAAGGGCTCAGAGATTGTTTCGAAGATGGCCTCCGAGAAAATATGGGCTTCTTCTGTCTTTTCAAGCGCCTCCTTCAGGGTGTTGATATCGATCAAAGAGAGCACGGCGCCGTCAATCTTGTTGTCCAGGGTTTTATAGGGCCGAATGTGTAAAGAAAACCATCGGCCTGCTTCGTCTTGCACCTGGCTTTCTTTGACCGACAGTTTTTCAATGGCCTCCAGCACCTCATTCTTAAGATTTGGGATGGGGAGTTTGGCCCTCAGGTCTGTCAGCGGACGGCCGACATCGCCAGGAATCAGGTTGAAGATTTCCTGTGCCCGAGGGGTGAAACGGCGAATACGCAGATCGTTGCCCACCATAATAATTGGAATCTGGACGCTGTTCAGCAGATTGCTGAGATCGTCGTTGAGCTGACTCAATTCCAGATTACGATGTTCAAGTTCTTCATTGACGGTAATGAGTTCTTCATTGGTTGATTGCAGTTCTTCCTTGGCGGTTTCCAATTCCTCGTTGGTGCTTTGTAATTCTTCGTTGCTGGAAAGAATCTCTTCATGGGCCGATTGAATCGTTTCATGGTCCGCTTCACGTTCCTGGATAATGGATTGCAGATATTCTTTTGCGGCGGCCAGGTCGTGTTGCAGTTGAAGGAGTCGCGGGTCTTCTCCCTGCGGCGCTCTTTTCCCTTTTTTTTGCCCGCTTGTCCCGTCTATTTTTTGAGAAGGCGGCTTCTCGCGATCGACTTTTTCAAAGGAGATCAGAAAATAGCGTTCCCTCGAAACAAGCGGCAGGGGGGTGACTTCGAGATTAACTTCGCTCTCTTCCCCATTCGAGATAAGGCGCAGCCCCTCTTTTCTGCTGGGCAGATTGTCTTTTTGTACCTTTTTCAGCAGGTCGCGCAGGGGATAGACCAGTTCCCCGCGCGCCATTCTGAGCAGGTTGAAACTGGCGGCGCCGGGCGCCGGTTCGAGATAGGGGCCGCAATGACCGCGAAATTGGAAAATGTCCATAGCGGTATTGACGACGACGCCTGCAGGTGCATATTTTCCCAGGATCAGGCGATCCGCCGCTTTTTGAAGATCAAGGTCACTCACGATGCCCTGGTGCAATTCTTTTTTCTCGATCACTTCCTTTTCATTTCCTTGAAGGCTGTAGGGAAAATTCTGATGGAGCCGCATCGGGATCGATTTTTTTGAATAGAGTTTGTGTTTTTTGTTCACCAGAGCAAAGAGATCCGAGGAGGGGCCAATGGATTCGGAGCCGCCGGTGACGAGAAAACCGGAAGCTTTGAGGGCGTAGTGGAAAATGGTCAAAACGCGTTTTTGTAACACGGGTTGCAAATAAATCAGGAGATTTTGACAGGTAATCAAATCCATATTGGAAAATGGAGGGTCTTTTGTGACATCTTGTTGGGCAAAGACGCAGAGGTCACGCACCTCTTGCCCAATACGGTAACGCCCATCAACTTGAACAAAGAATCGTCGCAGGCGCCCAGGAGAGACCTGCGATTCGATGCCCTCGAAGATGCCTGAGCGGGCCTTTGAGATACTTTCTTCATTCATATCGGTCCCGAAGATCTGGATGGGGAAGCTGACTTTTTCCTTTGTGAACAATTCCAGCAAGGATATTCCGAAAGAATAGGCTTCTTCTCCTGTCGAGCAGGCTGGCACCCAAATCCGGATGGGGTCATCTTTTTTCCTGTCCTCCAGTAAACGCGGGAAAATATCCTTTTCGATGGCCTCAAACGTTGCGGGTTCCCGAAAGAAGCGCGTCACGCTAATCAGAATGTCCCGATATAAGGCCTCTACTTCGGGTTCGTGGCTCTGGAGGTATTTAAAATAGATCTTCAGCCCCTCGATTTGATGCAGCATCATCCGGCGCATAATCCGGCGATGAATGGTGTCGTATTTATAATAGGTAAAGTCGGCCCCGGTTTTTTTTCGGAGCAGCGTGAAAATCCTTTCGAGGGTGTCCATGTCTTCAGGGATGACAATGGCCTCTTTTGCGAGGGGAACGGGCATTAAAAAAGTATGACGGCTGATTTCATTGAGCTTTTGAGCGATGCCGTCGGGAGGCAAGATGATATCAACGTCCCCAAGCGCAGTCGCGGCATGTGGCATGCCGGAAAATTTTGCTGAGGCTTCATCCTGGACGAAGGTCAGGCCTCCTGCTGCTTTGATCGCCCTCAATCCGAGTGCGCCATCGGATGCGGAGCCTGAGAGGATGACCCCGATGGCCCGTCTTCCCTGATCCTGTGCCAGGGAATCAAAAAAAAGGTCGATCGGCATAAAGTGGCTGTTTGCATCATTGCGTTGTTTCAGTCTGAGCCTGCCCTGCTTGAGTTCCATTTCCGCATCGGGGGGAATAACATACACCTGGTTAGGCAAAATGGCCATGTGGTCTTCCACCTCACTGACCGGCATCTTGGTCTCTTTGGAGAGAATGTCCGACAACATGCTTTCATGTTTGGGCGCAAGATGCTGCACCAGAATGAAGGCCATTCCGGTTTTGTCCTCCAGGCCTCGCAAGAGTTGGGTCATGGCTTCCAGGCCACCAGCGGAGGCCCCGATGCCAACGACCAGTAGTGATTCAGTCCGCTTTTGTTTTGAAGCTTTGCTAGAGGCTAACGCGGCATGCGCTAGACGGGAGATTTTGTCATCTTTTTTTTGTTTTTTCATTGATGCCCTTGAGGGCTTCGGTGAAGAACCACCGAGACGGCCACTCGGAAAAAGGCTTGCTCAGCAACCACGACAGGAAAGCCATCATAACAAAGGCTTCAATCAAAGGCAATTTTGTGGGAGGCTGGGTGGGGTTATCGCGTGATCGTTATGGAGGCAGTTCGGCAAGCCTGACCCAGTATTCCTGAATAATGTTGACCATATGAACAAAATGTTCAAAATCGACCGGCGTTCGATCCTAGGTGTCTGCTCCGAGCGCATCAGGTTGAATAATCTCTTTTCCCGCTGAGAGGTGTTCATGATCACAGAACATTTTTTTGTGCATTGGGCCTGTTGTGAGGCTTTTCTCTCTTGAGGACTTGAGCGTTCCCAAAAACGGTTTCATCGGTTATTTTTTTTACAAAAATGCTATAAGTGGCCTGAAGCGAGGCGGGCCTTACCAGTGAAAAAAGAATCCATTCCTATTCTCTATGTCGAAGACAGCCGGACGGATGTCAAAATTCTTCAAAAAGCATTTCAAGAGGCCTCTATTCTGAATCCCCTGCATATTGCCACAGACGGACAGGAAGCCCTGGACTACTTGCAAAACCCCAAAAACAGGCCGGGCGTTTTGATTCTGGATCTTCACCTGCCCAAGGTGGACGGCATAGAGGTTTTGCACGCGGCCGTGCAGATCGACCCCGATGTCGTGGTCGTGATGCTGACTGCGCGGCCTTCCCTGAAGACGGCGGTTCAGTCGCTTCGTCGGGGAGGCGCTTTTGACTATCTCGAAAAATCAAAAAATGATCTCCCGGCATTAATCAAAACCGTCCACCTGGCTCTGGAAAAACGCGCCATCCAGCTTCAGACCCACTCGCGTGTTCAATCCGGGGCCCGTGAACGCGTTGTCGATATGAAGCAGGTTCAGGAAGCCTTCGATCTGACCCAAAGAGAGATCGACGTGCTCAAATGCCTTTGCCAAGGGAGTAGTAATAAAGAGATCGGAGAGCGGCTTTTTATCAGTGAACTGACTGTTAAAGGACATTTAAAACACCTTTATTACAAACTAAAGGTTCAGAACCGGACGATGCTTATTTCCAAAGTGTTGTCTTTTGTGTTTGTTCGGGACGATTCATGACCCTTGTCATGAATCGTCCGATTTTATTCCGCTGGATGTGCTTACCCTTTCTGCAATAGTCGTGGCAGGTTTGCGCAGGGGTAGGAGGGTCTTGTGTATCTCTGAGATAAAGACCTGTGAATGAGGATCACGTTGTCAATCAGATCCCCGCAGTGAAGACAACGGAACAAAAGGATGTTTCCCTGTCTGGTGAAGGTCCGCTCTTCCATCATGATTCCTGTGCATCGTTGACATCTCATTGTGTCCTCCTTCGCCAATACAATTTTCACAAAAAAAATCAAAAAGCCACCGCACGCTTCATCCTTCATTCCGAAGCATTCGGCTGGCGGAGTGGCCTCCTCGTTCGCTTCATTTCAGGCACTCACGTTAGACCTCATATCGTACTTTAACGCGGTTTCTTTTGAGTAAGATTCAATGGATCCCAGGTGCCCCGTTTTTCGCAGGTCGGACACAATGCGCTGCTCGGAACCCCAATCACTCCAAAACACCTCTTTGACAGGCAGGACGTCCAGGCATGAGGGAAACTGGCTCGGAAGCGCTTCAAGAAGTCCGCTTGAAAAATTCAAGGGCTGCAAGTTTTGATAAACCGCTTCGAGAACATTCATTTCTTGGGGGCTTCCAATGACCTCCAAGACTTCTTGAAAGGTTTGGTAAAGAGCGGGCTGGGTCTTTTTGGCAAGCTCCAGCAAGGTTTTGGCTTTGGAAACCATGACCATCGTATTCCACAAACTTCCGCCCTGGAGCAGTTTGTGCGCTAAATCCAGCGGCGGTTTTTCGATGAAGCCCAAAACATTGCGTATCGAGGCGAGTGCGCCGTGATTGTTGCGTTCTCCAGGTACAATATAGCCGTACTCAGGCTCCGGCCCATACGGGTCTATTCCGAGTAGAAGCAGTCGGGACAGGTTTCGCTCAACCATGCGGCAGGCCAACTCCACATAGCCCATAAAAAGATCTTCCTCAATGACAAAATGGTCTGACGGTAAAATCACAACCACTGCTTCAGGGTAACGTTTATATAAGTGCATTAAGGGCAAAAGCAGGCCGGGCGCTGTATCTTTGTTGGAAGGCTGAATCACCACAGTCCCTTTGGGGCGGCCCGAAAGCTGCCGTCCGACTTCTGGGTGTTGCAGATGTTTCTGACTCACAACGGTAAAGAGATGGTCCGGGAGAATCAGTTTCTCGGACCGGTGGAAGGTTTGTTCCAGCAAGGAGCGTGATCCGAGAAACTGAACGTATTGTTTGGGCATATGCTCTCCCCATACGCGATGAATAAAAGACTTGACCCGCTGGCCATCTCCGGCGGCCAATACGATGCCACATCGGACGGGAGCATTGGATGATTTGAGCATGGTTTCTCCTTTTCTTAGGGTAGAAAGTATCCCCATTTTGAATCAAGCCCGGAAATGAGACAACCCCCCAAAGGGAGCGTTTTAATGGAATAACATGATGTGTTTAAACTATGGGGAAACGCGGGGAGAAAGGCATTGCGTGAAAGAAGTTTACAAAATGAGGTGGGTTTTATCGATACCAAAGCACCCAGTTCGCTTCCAGAGGAATATTGGCTTGGGGATGTCTTGCGATGATGCGGGGTGTGTAGTCGGATACAGGTCGCTCGGCAGACACTGATCCGCCGTACAGATAGGCATTTGTGGTGGCGGCAAGAGCTGCCCCACGGCTCAGGCGCTGGCACAGAGGCCCCTCATCTGCGATCGCATCGGCATAAAGCTCCACGCTCACTGCTTCTACTGGCAGATCATAAAGATAGACTTGCACCTCGAAATGATGACCGTGTTCATCCTGTTTTGAGCTGACCTTACCAAAGTGAATCCATTGCCAATGCTGCTTAAGTCGTGTATGCCATGCCTCCAGCGCAGCGGCAATCTCAGGATTGGCACTGCGTTGGAGGTACGCTTTGGCCAGTGGCAGGTAATAATCCTCGGTGTATTCCCGCAACATGCGGTTGGAAGAATATTGCGAGGTCAGCGTGCCCATGCTTTTGCGCATCCGATTGACCCAGTCGATGGGCAAACCCTGTTCGTTGCGCTGATAAAAACACGGAATGACCTCTTCTTTCAGGAGCCGGTACAGTTGGTGCGATTCCGCCGCATCCCAAGCGGCGATATCGTCGTGTTCCAGCCCGTCACCCAGGGCCCAACCCAGTTCGGGCGCATAGGCCTCGGCCCACCAGCCGTCGAGTTCGGAGAGGTTCAGGCCGCCATTTACCAAAACTTTCATCCCGCTGGTGCCACTGGCCTCCCAGGGCCGTCGCGGGGTGTTGATCCAGACATCCACCCCTTGAGTCAATTGTTCTGCAATGCCTAGGTCATAATCCTCAACAAATACCACTCGATCGTGTATCCCATTCCTTTGCAGAAAATCCTGCCATTGACGCAGCATCTGTTTCCCCTCAGCATCTTTTGGATGCGCTTTTCCCGCAAAAACCAGCTGAACAGGCCGGTCCCGGTCAGTGAGCAAACGCACCAAAGCCTCTGGATCGTGTAACAAGAGGTTGGGGCGTTTGTACTCGGCAAATCGCCGGGCAAAACCCAGGGTCAGTGCATCCGGATCGAATATTTCACTGTATTTTATGATCTTCCCCCGGTCCAGGCCACGCCCGCGATACTGACGCACCAGGCGCTTTCGCAGATATTGGATCAACTGTCGGCGGCCTTCAGCACGGAAACGCCACAATTTTTCGTCAGACAGCTGATTCAAATCCTTCGCCACGGCGTTCAGTGTACCGCGCCAGCGCGATTTACCGCAGACATCGGTCCAGAGAGCATCAGCGGCTGCCGAATCCCAGCTCGGCACATGAATGCCATTGGTCACATAACTCACGGGTACCTCGGCTTGGGGCCAGCGGGGAAACAGAGGTTGGAATATGCGCCGGCTCACCTCGCCGTGCAGCCGACTGACCCCGTTGACGGCCCCGGCGCCGCGCATGGCCAGATAAGCCATATTGAAGGGCTCGCTTTGATCATCGGGGTTTAAGCGCCCCAGCGCCAGAAGGTCATCCACTTGCACCCCAGACGCCATCGCTGTTTCTTGAAAATACAGTCGAAACAACTCCGGTGTAAAACGGTCAAAACCCGCCGCCACCGGCGTATGAGTGGTGAACAGATTGCCCGCCCGCGTGGCCCTCAAGGCGATATGAAACGTCTGGCCGCTGCGCTGCATGAAATAACGTGTACGCTCGAAAATCGCAAAGGCCGCATGGCCTTCGTTCAGATGGCATACAGGGCAATCGATCCCGAGCATCTCCAGTAGCCGCCAGCCGCCGATGCCCAGCACCATCTCCTGTTGCAGGCGCATCTCCTCTCCACCGCCGTAGAGCTCGCTGGTTATTGCGCGGTCACCCGGATTATTAAGCGGGTCATTACTGTCCAGCAGCAATAAGGTTCGGCGGCCCACCTGTCCACGCCAGGTGCGTAGATGCAGTGAACGGCCGGGCAGGTCAAGCGTGACGCGCATCCATTCACCGGTATCATCACGTAAGGGAACCACTGGCAGCATGGTGGGATCGTTATAGGGATAAAACTCAATCTGCTCTCCCTCTGTATTTAATGTCTGACGGAAATAACCTTGCTGATAGAGCAGTCCGACTCCAATTAACGGGACGTTTAGATCGCAGGCGGTCTTCAGGTAATCGCCCGCGAGTACCCCCAGGCCGCCGGAGTAAATGGGCAGTGACTCGCAGATCCCAAACTCCATGCTGAAATAGGCGATATGACCGGAAAAAGCGCCCCCAATCGTCTCGGAGAACCAGGACTCTCCCTGAAAATGGGCCTCGCGTACATCAAGTTGTTGTTGCAGTTGTTTGAGAAATTCGGCATCACTTGCCAGTGTGGTCATGCGTTGATGAGAGACGGTTTCGAGAATCAACCAGGGATTGGCTGTTGCCTCCCACAACTCGGGAGCGACTTGTCGCCATAAAACATCGGCTCCGTGGTTCCAGCTCCAGCGCAGATCAAGCGCCAGTGTCGCTAATCCTTGTAAGGCCTTAGGTAAGGCGCGAGGAAGGTAGTGCCTGCTTAGGCTGTTGGGCTCTTTAATGGGGTGCTCCACTTAAAGCGATTCAAATGCCTGTCTAAGCCAGCGCAGGGAAAAGACCCTTGATCCCATAGGCGATAAATTCGACTGCAATTGCAGCCAGAATCAAGCCCATGATCCGTGTGAAAACGTTAATCCCTGTGGCCCCGATGCGCTCTGCGATCCAGGGCGACAACCGTAGTACGACCCAGATGACCAGACTCAATAAAAGAATGCCCAGTGAGATGATGGCATAATGTACGATCCCGCTTGATTTGTGAACTGCCAGAATCACGGTGCTGATCGCGCCCGGCCCCGCCAGTAAGGGCATGGCCAGTGGCACGATGGCGACGGATTTTTTTTCGATTGACTCATCCGCTTCTTCATCCGTCTGCCGGATCGGGCTCGTTTTGGCGTGCAGCATCGCGATGGCCATCAGCAACACCAGAATGCCGCTGCCGACTCTGAAGGAATCGATGGTAATCCCAAAAAACTTCAAGATCAATTCACCAAAAAATAAGGAGACCAAGAGAATGACGCTTACCCCGACGGCCACCCGATTGATTGTCTTGTGGTGTTGACTGCGATTCTCGTCTACAGTCATGGTAATAAAAATGGGGATTGCCCCAAAAGGATTGACGATTGCCAGCAAGCCGATAAACATTTTGATGTATTCTGCGTAATTCAACATGTGCTTCATGATCTTGTCGTGAATGGGATCGAGGCTGGCAGCGATGCTTTAATCTCTGTCAGGCCCGGTGTTTAAATTTGAAATTGTTGGGTCTTTTTCTCGAATCCCTTAAGAGGGCCATCTTCTTATGTTTGTCTCATAAAGGCAACCTTATCTTTTGAAAAGGGAACCCGCAACCTTGCCCCGCAAGCCTCCCAATGTAGATGAGGAGGTTTGCGGGGTGGTTTCCATGTTCCGGTTGTTGTCGGGTTTTAGTGATTTCAGTTCAAACAACGACACGATGAGTCACGCTGAAATTGCACATATCAAGGTCATGGCAAGACCGTCGTGGTTTTCACCGTTTCTAAAAATTCGAAAGCAATCTTCCGGGGCGATTATTTTCCCCGCATTTGCGCCTCAATTGTTTTTTCTGCCTGCAACCAGTCGTCCTGTGGCGATCCACCTTGAAAACCCCGCTGTTCCGCCATGTAATAAGCGGCCTCTGCAATCATGTGAGATCGCTCCGCAGGCGTAGGAGAGCCTACTGTTTTTCGGCCTGATCCCGCTCTGGTTTTTTCTATAGTGATCAATGGAGTCACCTTTTTTTCGTTGGTTTGTTTTTGAGCTTTCATTCAAATACCTCTCGTTTGATTGTTTCCTGTACTCTTTGATTTATAAATACGCTATTGTCTTATATCCTAGGCAGTCTTTTGGCACAATCGACTGCTCACCACGTCTTTTTTACACAAGTGTTGATTCCCAATCCCTTCCAAAGCGGACAAAATCGGGTCAGGCCGGTGATGAGGGCGACTGTACCGATGACATAGGCAGTGCCTGAACCCCAAGGCGACAGACCGGCCATTGCGCCGATCAGAAAAAAGATGACTCCGGTGACGATTCGGATGACTTGTTCAGTCTTTCCCACGTTACAGGTCATGAGGTACTCCTTTTCTTGTCTGCGTCCCAAGTTGTTTTAACTTGAGACTCAGTTACCGATGTTATATTACTGAACCTTAATCTTTGCCTCTCTGCGTTTTGTTTCTTCCGTTTTTGGCAGACGGACTTCGAGAACCCCTTTTTTGAAGTGGGCGCTGATCTTGTCAATCACAACGTCGCGGGGAATTTCGATGGATCGTGAGAAAGACCCAAAGGTCCGTTCCGAACAATAATAACCTTCTTCTTTCACTGCCTCTTCTTTCTTTTTTTCGCCCTTAATGGTCAGGATATTATCCGCAAGATGGATATCAAGATCCTCTTTTTCGATGCCGGGGATTTCTGCTTTCACTACGACATCTCCCTTTTCTTCATAGATGTCGATCACCGGTTCGATGAATCCGGGCAAATCCACTATCTGTGATCGCCTTGGCCTGCCAAAACCGAAACGTCCCCAGGGGCCGTCTTCAAAAAATCGTTCCATTTCTTTTTCCATCCGTCTTAAATCCGAAAAAGGTCTTCTTGTCAGTGAACCCTGTTCTGCTCCTTTTTTGACTTCGACTTTGCTCATGGATCCCCCTCCTTCTTTAATGTGTATTTCTGTATTTTTGTCGTGGTGATTCAAATCACTCTCATTAAAAAAACGACCCTTTTTTAGAGGCGCAAATGCCGAATCCCTCTGCTTGTTTTCTGGTCGGACACGGGCCGCCCCATTCGGGTGAACGGAGTCATATTATCTTGAGACAAAACAAAAAAAGAGACAACCCCTCAAAAGGAGTGTTTTAAGGGTGGCAATGAGGGGATACGGTGCGCATATGGGGCATGGGTCTCCCTTGAAAACTTCGGATTCAGATGTCACTGTGAATAAGATCGTATGAGGTTTTGGCTAGATGAACTCACTGTTGCAATTCATTCAAGGCAAGCTGAATGTTTTAGTGGAAAATCAGTCAAAAACCGGATCGATTCCGCCAATAAAATAGCGCAGGAGGCGATAGGTAAAGCGACCTATTCCTCCTGCGCGACTTTATTGGCGGATAATCAGTGTGTTCACGCCTGTGTTTTCATTCTCCATCCGGCGCAATCCCAACATAACGATTTTGATCTTAATGGTCTTTATGCTTCTCATCCGCATTCTCTGTTTCGAAGTGATCGTTATGCTTGTTTTTTGATCGATGGTCTTCGTGCTCTTCTTCCATCGCCCCATTTTGCTCGTCTTCTTCCTCCCGATTGAACCGATTCGCAGGTTCATCCCTTTCCGGGTTGTCACCCTTGTTGGAAATTTGGGATGCTTCTTCCGTTGAAAACCCTTGAACGAAATTCGACTTCTGAGCCAACGCCATAGACGATGCAAAGAGTACAGCCAAAACCGGTAAGGATATTTTTTTGATATTCATGATGATCCTCCTTCTTTATGTTCGATTCACGTTGTGGGTGATGTTTACGCAAGCTACCTTTTTCTCAAAAATACAGATGTGAATGACCTTCTGTATTTTAAGAACAAGTTCATACTATCGCAGCCTGCTGAATTGAAGCTGAATGTAAAAAATCTGATAAAGCGCTTGATAATCAGGAAGAAGCGAGACGGCTTTGAAACATTCTGAATCAAGCGGGCACGGGGCGGATTCAAAAAGTAAGTGCGACACATTTCTATATTTAAAGAAGTGAGGTGAATTGAGAGAAATGAGTGACCAATTGACATCAATTCAGAGATTTGTATATAGTGCCATACAAATTAAAAGTCAATATATATAGGTAGTTAGATGTTATGGAAGTAGGAGAGAGCAATATCGTCTTCTGATTCGTAATCAGCAGGTCGGTGGTTCAATTCCACTCGTCGGCTCCAATAAAATTTTTTCTGCCCCGGGCCCTCTGTCACATGACTCATCTGGAGAAAATGAATGTCTCACCCCTCATATCATGAAAAGAGCTCGGACGGGATCGATTTAATCCGCTGGCCACATCTCAATGTTGCTTTACCCGAAGCCGAAGTGATTAGCTTTTTTACCAGTCGCGGGATTCAGCCATTACGATGGATGAATGCCCCTGAATCCGCTCATTCCGCCCATGTGCACGATTATCGAAAAATTCTTTTTTGTATTGAGGGCGGGATTACTTTTTCATTTCCCGATTCTGACACTGAATACACTTTATGCCCCGGTGATCGTCTCATTATTCCCAGAGGTCTCAAACACAGTGCTTTTGTGGGGCCGAAGGGGGTGACTTGCGTTGAAGGCAAAGGGGTGTGATGACAATGCTTTTTCCTCGCAGGCACGTGTGAGTGTTTTTCTGAATCTCTCGTTTATCTAAGTCTTATCGCCTAAAACAGATTGAGGCACAGGGGAAGTTTCTTGATTATGCGATATCGTAATATGGAGAAATACCTCTTTTTAGCAGGGGCCTTGTTTTTGTTTGTTGTTTTTTTGCCTGGGTGTGCCTCTGCAACAAAAAAAGAGAAAATTCAATTTGGAGCGTGGGTGACCTATTGGGATTTTGAGGGGGGGATGTCCTTTGCCCAAAAAGAGGAACCGCTTTTGCGAGATATTTATTTTTTTGCGGTCGCCTTGAATCCGGAAGGAAGGCCCTTCCTGGTGAAGACTGATCGGCCCTCTAAAAAAAGTATTGCTCAAATCCGTTCATTGAATCGTAAGCCATGGATGACGGTGGTGAATGATGTCCATTCTCAGGATGGGTCGTACCTGCTTAAAGATGCTGATGTCATTCATATTATGCTTAAAGATCCTGAAAAACGGAACACTCATCGTAAAGAGATTGTTCGCTTGGCAGTGAGTGAAGGATTTCTGGGTGTGGACATTGATTATGAAAATCTACTGGCTGAGGATAAGGACCTCTTTACGTTGTTTATCCGGGAGCTTTCTGAAGATTTAAAAAAGGAAGCCATTCAACTATCAGTGACGGTGCAGCCGAAAAAAGGCCCTTCCCGCGCGGTAGGCCCCGGCGCGGCGGATTGGGCTGAGCTGTGTAGAACGGTCGATCGACTCCAAATCATGCTCTACAACCTGCATAACGGAAAAACAGACCCTGGTCCGATGGCAACCTTAACCTGGATTGAGCAGGTTTGGCGTTATGCACAAAAAGAATGTGGGGCGGAGAAGCTTGTCCCTATTTTAAAGGTGAGTGGCATGTTGTGGGGGCCTGAGGGAGTGAAGGGGATTCATTTTGAGGAGGCGATGCTTCTGGCACAGGAACATCGTTCCGGGATTCAGAGAAATCCGGATGGGCTGTCTCCTTATTTTCAGCACTCATCAGGGGAGAAGCAGCATACGGTTTATTTTGAGGATGCTAGAAGTTTGGGAGAAAAAGTCTCCCTATTGGAAAGCCTTGGCTGCCGTCGGCTTCTTTTCTGGAGTCTGGGCAAACAAGACCCCGCTTTATTTTCCGAGTTACAATCACTTCAGTTTTAGAAACGGTATTGCAATAAAGCTTCGAGCATTTCACGTGAATACCCTGGGGAACGAGAGAAACTGGCTTGTAGATGGGTGTTGAAGTGGTCAGCCCAGGTTTTTTTGAGCAAGATTCTCCCCTGGCTGATCCATCGTGAACCATGTATTCGGTCACTGGCCCATCCCAGACCACTTTCCGCCTCCATCTCCCAGCGTGGGTTCCACGAGTGTCGATAATGGAGGGTTCCTTCCGTTTCGTAGAGTCCTTCAGGGGTGTAATAACGGTTTGATTGAAATTGTGTATCTCGAAATGCGAGGCGCGCGCCCATTTGCCAGTTCGGCCAGCGTGACAGACGGTGTTTGATTCGGAGACCGAAGTCGGTGCGTGTGTTGTGATCGTCGTAATCGAGATAGGCGAAGGAAAGCTGCCCATTCCACTGGGGGGGCAGCTGAAAGGAAGCAGAGCTTCTGAAGTGGTGTGCCTGTAAATCGGCTTCATGGGCTTGCAGGGTTTCGATGTCTTCATAGGACCAGTTCAGTCTGAGGGTATGCAGTCCCGTTCCATAACGTGCGCCGAGCCAGATGTTTTGGCTGCCAGACCCTCTTTCCCTTTGGCGCTGTCGAAACTGACTGTCTAAAACAAGTCCTTTTTGCGCAAACCACTGAGCGCCGACACTCAGCTCCTGAACCCCTAAATTTTCAAAACCTCTTTCACGAAAATGAGTGTGGCCTGCCTCACCCCAAAGATGAATGTTGTTTTCCAGGGGGTACAAAAAACGCATGGCTTGCCAGTGGCGGAGGCGTTCACCAGACTCCGGGGAAAATCCGGCACGCGCCTGAAGTTGAGGCTGCGTTTTCCAAGCCATTTTTTCCATGAGCTGCTTTGTTTTTTTGTCAGGAATGGTCTCATTGTTCAAAACGAACTGGAGGTGTTTTCTGGCTTCGGGGTATTGAAATTGATGATAAGCAATTGCAGCGAGATAGTACTGGGTATCTTCTTCTAATAAAGGGGCTTGTCTGCCTAATTCCGAGAACACTTCACCTGCTGCCGCATATTCTCCACTCCAGAAGTAGGACTGTCCCAGTCGAATACGGGACAGGTTTTGTGGATGTTGTCGGACAAGACGCTGGACAAGTTGCTCTCCACTCCAGTCTGAAGCAACACTGTTACGACGAAGGGTTAACGGGGCGTTTAGCCCTGTCTTTAAAATGTTGAAGCCACTTTGATCCTGAATAAATCCAAAACGATAATAACGTTTTAAAAGCACGTCGTTTAAACGTATCGCCTCAGGCATGTTTCCCAAGCTGCCTTGGCCGGCATCCGAAAAAGGAAAGGCGTACCCGATAATCTTGTGATTTAATCCTTCCTTGCCCAAAATCGATCTGCTTTGAAGATAATCCTGTTCGAGCCGAATGCGATACTCTTCATCTGTTTCCAGTCGGTTTTTCTCTGCGAGCCATTTTTTGTTTGTTAGAAAAGTCCCTTGTTGTCCATCTGCATCGATTTGAATCGGGTCATGTGCAAGATGACCGTGACTTTGCATTTCCCAACGACCTGTTTTCTCATAGAAACGAATCGTCGGCCAATCTGAGAAAAAAGGGCCGTTCTTCACCATTTTAAAGGTGGGAACAAACATTGTGGCTTTCATCTGATGGTTTTTTAAGACAGGATCACCCAATTTCATCGCATCAAGGCGTGCATCATCAAAGGTAATAAGAATAGGTTTTTTTGGAAAAGGTTTTTTATTGTCGATCATGTCAGCCAATTCATTGACTGTAATACTCTGGTAGCCTTGATTTTTGAGGGCGGTTAATTGTTCGTCAAATCGTGTGACAGAAAGAAGGGTACTTCGAGGGTTTTCACTTAAACCATGATAGAGGAGAATGGGTAAATAAATGGATTCTTCTTTCGGGAAAGCAATCTCCTTGATGTCGGTTTGAGAGGCCTGAAGCTGCCCCATCGTGGCCTGTATTTGTCCACGTTGCAGTCGCATTTCGTAGTCATTAAAAAAGTCAGATCCTCGTTTTTCAAGCAGATGGATTGCTTCAGGAAATATTTTTTCGGAGACGAGGGTTTCATATAACCCAATAAAAGCGTCTTTGTGATGCGGGTAGGTTTTTAAAAGGCCTTGATAGATTGGATGGGCTTTTTCGTAATGCCTGTCGAAGCGATAGGCATTTGCCAGATTCAGGAGTATATCCTGATTGTTTGGGTGATGTTTTTGGGCCTCTGTCATGAGCGTGATATTTTGAGAGAAGTCTTCAGTTTTTCGATAGATTTTACTAACTTCAAGCCAGTAAGACGGCTCTTCCGGGAAATATTGAATTAAGACCCGGTACCATCGAAGCGCTTCTTTATGATCCTCCTGTATTGTGGCATCTTGTGCCAGAAAGAGAATCAGGTCTTTTTGGGGGCCGTGGAGCGAGAGCATCCGCTTTGCCTCAAGCAGTGAGTGTGTGTGTTCTCCTGTTTCGTGCAGAGCGCGAACATAATAATATCGTGCTCTGGGGACATTTGAGCCAAGCGCCAGCACCTTTTTCCACTGTATTTTTGCCTGCTTAAAATCCCCATATTGAATTAAAATCTCTCCCCAAAAAGACTGAATGGGAAGGTGGTCGGGGTAAGTCTGGGCAAGATGCTTAGCTTCCTGTTTTGACTTGAGGTATTGCTGGTCCCAAAATCGTGCTTTTGCCAGGGTCAGCTGTAAATCGGGCTGCTCGGGGGAAAGCCGAAGACCTTCTTCCGAGGTTTGTATGGCTTTAGAATAATGCTTGGTCTTGAGATAGAGCCTCGTAAGCAGTTGATAAGGTGCAGGATGTTCGGGATGAAAATTTCGGTAGGCCAGCCACAGTTGTTCTGTTTGATTCCAGGCCGCTTTGCGCCAATAGATCCATCCGAGGTCTCTTAATGCCAGTTCATTTTCAGGTTCAAGTAAGAGGATTTCATTGTAGGCTGTGATGGCTTCATCCGTTTTTTCTGCTTGTGTCGCTTCTCTGGCCTGAACGGAATAGATTTTGATCAGGGCCTGGGTGATCCCTTTTGGCTTCCTGCCTGTTTCGAGTCTTTTTTTTAAAAAATGAAGTCCTTCATCGACATGATCGTATTGGACGAAGAGTGTGTGAAGGCGAGCTGCCCAGAGGTCTTCCTGATCTGTTTTTTCAAGAAGCGATGAAAGGAAAGCAAGAGCTTTGTCTGGATTGTTCTGTCGAAAGGCGAGTTCTCCCAGGCGGTAAAGGATGATGCCTTGATCTTGTCCCTGCGCCCAGGCGCTTTGGTAATGATTCCGGGCCTTTTCATCGTTTCCCAGATCAAAATAGGCCTCGGCGAGATAGTGGTGAATGACTTCGGGATTGGCGGACAGGGGGAGCGCGATTTTCCAATGTTCGAGTGCGAGCCGGATTTCCCCTGCTTTGCGGAGAGCCCATCCCAGATTGACATGGTACTGCCCCTGCGTCGGGTGCCAGAAAATTGCATCAACATAGAAGGCCTGGGCGGCTGGATAGTCTTCTCTTTTGTAGGCCTGGTCGCCTTGCTGCGCGAATAACCTTGCGATCTGGGGACGCAGAACGGGTGCTGTTTTTTTTGAAACAGAGATTCTTTTTTTTAGGAAGGCGATGGCTTTCTCTGTTTGATTTTGTTTTTCGTAATGCGTCATCAGGCGAAGTGTCGCTTGAGTCTCATCCGGCGTATCTCTGAAGACCACGTCGTAGAGCAATGCCGCATCCTTCCATTGCCCCAATGCTTCATAGGCCGCAGCCAGCGGGAAGGAGATATCGGGTTGTTTTGGATTTATGCGAAGACTTTTTTTAAATTGTTGTACCGCTTTTTCCCAGGATTTCGAGTCAAGATGAATCATGCCAATCTGATTGAAGAGGGCAGGTTGTTTGGGGTCTATTTTTAAAAGGGTCTCCCAAATCGCAATCGCTTCTTGGTTTTGCCCCAATTTGTAATGTGCCCATCCCAGGTTTTCCCAGGCTTTGAGAAGGGCAGGGTCGGCTTGCGTGGCCTTTTTAAATGCCTCCAAAGCTTGTGTGTAGTTTTCCCGTTTGTAGAGGCTTGCGCCTAGGTCCAGTGCGTCTTGTCCCGGTGATTTTGCCCATGTAAAAGTGGAGGGAAGGAGGACTAAGAGCAGGATAAGGATCAGCCAGCAAACCAGGAAACTTCTTTTTTTATCTAAATATGAGAGTGCTGTCATTGATGTGTCAAAGTCAGGATAACTGACGTGCTTGAAGGAGTAATCTGAAATTGTGGACTGATGTCTTTCCGGTGCGCTTGCAGTGTTTCCAGGGCTTCAACCCATTGTCTTTGTTGCAGCGTATCGAGAAGGCTGAAATCAAAATAAAGTCCTTTCCAGGGCGTTTTTTCGAAGGCGTTTAAAATATCGTTCAGAAGGGAGGGCATGGAGCTTATCTGACTGTGAGGGGCAGGTGCGTTTACTTGACGGATATCGGGTGTCGACTTAATGCGGACAAGGGGCAGGATTTCCCATGCCTGTCGCCGGGAAAGAATCAAAAACAGGTCGTGATCCATCGGGAGCGTATTGAGTGTGTCCCCATTAATCTCAATCCAAAAAGGAAGTACAGTCCCGATATCTCTGGAATCTTTGACCAGGCTTTGCACGGTTTCAGGGCTCGGATAAGCTTGGACCACTTGCGTATTGGCCCGGAAAGCGGCAAAGGTTTGATTGGCGAGATGCAGGCGAGCGGGTTGTTCTGTATTCCAGGCCACCCACTGGAGTGCGCCACGCCACGGAATGGCGAGATAGTAGGGGTGCTCTCCGAGGGGCTTATGATCCCATTCGACCGAAAGGCCCTGTCCACGTTTTATAATCCGAAGGTGGTGCCAGGCTTCGTGATCCATTTTCTCTGGAAAAGGGATGCGGGCCAGCGTTTCCATGAGTCCCTCTTCCGAAAAATGCTGAAGGTAGAGGGCGCTTAGATCACCCCCTATGCGCCATTTTTTAAGCGTGTCCGGAGCGGTTTGCATGAGCCAGAATTGCCCACTGTGCATTTTTAAGTCGGTTTCCAAGACCCAATCCTGTGTCCAATGACTTTGAGTTAATATGATCTGGGCACTGGGTGACCCTTCAAGAATGGTTGTATTTGCTTCAGTGCGAACTGCGCCTCCAAGCGGAAGCCATTGTGCCGCTTCGGCTTTTTCGATGTTTCCCGCATGTACTTCGGAAGGAGGATTCATCGCGGCATGCAGGTGTTGAATCAGTTGTTCTCCTGTAATAGAAGGGGATACGCGCAAACGCCGGAGATGGTAAGGGTCTGAAGAAGATGGATTGCTCCCAATCGGATCATCAACAAAACCGAGAAGATACGAGGATTTTAATGTTTTTCTCGTGAGACGACTCTCTTCTGTGGCTTCTTCTATTTTTGAGTGGATGGGGGTGGAAAGCGCGTAGGCAGTGACACGATGGTTTTTTAGGTGCTGGTCAATCAATAATCTGCTTTTTTCATAGTCACTGCCAATGCTAAATAAGAGAGAATCTTTTTGGTCTGTTTCGAGAGAGAGCAGGTCAGTCCCTTGGTGGCCGTATGAAGCGATTTCCCAGATCCCGCTGTTGACCATGCGTTGTAAGCGATCCCAATAGAGAAAGTGTGTGTCGCGGTTTTCCTGACGGATGGTTTTGAGAAACAATGCGGCCCGCCATTTTTCTTGCCGCAATACTGGATCTACCACTGAAAAGGTGTCCAGATAACCGGTATCGAAGGTAATCAGAACCGGTTTGGAGGGCAGGGCTTTGCCATTGTATAAAAAATCGGAAAGAGCGCTGAGGTTGATTGAATGAAAACCATCGTTACGCAAGGCTTGCAGATGTTCCCGAAATCGGGCCCGATCCACGTGTGTGCCATCGGGACTTTTTTCAACGACATGTTCATAGCTCAGCACTGCGATTGCTGTGGTTTGGGTTTCTGTGTTTGCCGCATAGAGGCCTTCCGGGATGATTGTCCTGTTCATCCAAAGCGACCCGCCCGATATTGAAACAAGAAGGAAGAGCACAAAGAAAAGCCATGCCAGTCGATCCCTTCGAAAAGACCGAACCACTGTAGAGGGTTGTTCCATTTATCGTGTTCCCCAATGGTTTTTATTGACTGTTAGAAGGGCGTAGTATGTTTGCCAAACAAGGATAAACATATAGAAAAAAGCGAAGAGGACGCCGTAGATCCAGAATCGATTGGCATACTGGATGAGATAGAACAAGCCGTACAGCAAGGCCATGAGAAATACGCCATAAACATAAAGAAAGGAGAGATCCCCATAGCCAAATACGGGAAAGATCAGTGCGTTCAGAAGAATGATCGGGGAAAAAATGGGGAAAACAACCCCAAGGTAAAAGAAAATCGCCGCAATCGGGTTTCGCATCCACATAAATTTACTTGCAATATAACTTTCCCGAATCCAGGACTTTTTCCATCGGACCTGTTGTTTGAAAAATTGCCGGAATTTTTCAGGAACCACCGTGGCACAGACTGCCTCGGTGTCATAAATTACCCGAAAGCGTTTGAGCATGTAATTTGTCAGGCTTCGGTCATCTCCAAAGGTCGCATCGCTTCCAAGAAAACGCTGGCCCAGCCAGGTATCGAGCACTTCCATGACATAGCTTCTTCGGTAGGCTGCAAGGCACCCCGAGCAGCAGGAAACCACAGAAAAGACTGATTCTGCTGCCTTCACAATACGAAAGGCAATAAAATATCGAACCTCCTGCATTTTTGTGAGCAGGTTTTTGTGTGCATTTTCAACAACAGCATGACCACAAACGGCTCCGACGGAAGGATCAGAAAACCCTCGAACCAATTTACGAACGGCATCCTTGCGGAGAAAACTGTCAGAATCAACGTAGATGAGAATCTCTCCACTGGCCTGTCGTGCACCTGCGGCCATCCCATGACGTTTTCCCAGGTTTTTCTCAAAGCGAATCAATTTCAGTGTGGGGTAGCGTTTCTGGGCGCGTTCCATTTCCTGATAGGTTCTGTCTGTGGAGCCATCGTCTACTGAAATGACTTCCATGAGATCGCTGGGGTAATCGGACTTGTAGATACAGTCAAGGGTTTGCCGGATAGAGGCTTCTTCATTTTTACAAGCGATTACAATGGTGACGAGAGGGCGATATCCCTTCTCTTTAGGGGGTTTATAAAAGTAAGCAAGAATAAACCGTGAGAGGATGTAGGCCGAAATCGTGAAGCTGTAGATATTGATCAGAGGTTGGTACCAAAAGTAGTAGATATTATTACTTTTAAGATAGAGCACATTGATTATGACCAAGATAAAAGAGAGCAAGGCCACCCATGAGATCGATTTATTCACAAGGTGGCGGTAGGTTTGTTCTCTGTCATCTGAAAAAGAAAATGCATAATCATAAGAGGTGTTTGCTTGTCTTTCCGAACTGGCAAGTTTCCTGAGCACGCTTCCCCACACCCATTGCCCGAATCGCATTTTTTTGGGAAGAGACTTGTCGTCCTGCGAAGAAGGGGTCAGTTTGATTCTAATTTTCATGCCAATTTTTAAAGGTTCTTGTACCTGAAGAATCCCTCCACCCAGGCTCAAGTCGGTTAATGTGCCTTCCAGCGGATCTGCGTTTGGGTCGGTCTTTTCTGGGCGATACAGGCAGGATAATGTCTTTGAAGAACGTGCATGGATTCTTTGTGTCCGTAAGGTCCCTTGTGTCGCTACTTTATGGTTTTGTCCTAAACCCTGGGTTTTTATTGATCCCAGGTTTTTTTTTCGTAATGATTGAGCATTGATCATGATTTTTTATAATCCGGTTTAATCCTGAATGATATTGTAAGACACCGATTTTTTTATGATGATTTGTATTGAAGGTCTGAAAAAAGTGCCGCTAAAAAATCGGGAATCTAATACTCCATTGGGCCTTCAAGGGGTCTTATGGAACTACAAGGATGCAGGTTTGATCTGTCTGCAGGTGCGGTTACAATATTTGTACACTGACCATTTTTACGCGATGACCTATTTCGAAGTCAAGAGTGATATTCTTTTTATGCATTTAATCTCGTAAGGCATTTCAGAGTGAATTGTATCGTATGAATGTCTTATTTTGAGATATATGACTTTAATTTTCACTTAATTTAAGGTCTATTCTGCAATAAGCGAAAACCAGAGAAGGTTTCTTCCTGTAGCGTGAGAGGCTAAGGGGTGATTGTGGCTGCCAGCCGCTCCTGCCTTAGTTTTTTTAGGATGAGGGCGGCTTCGATAATCATCCAGATTTCAAGGAGTAATATGGCTATCCCGATCAAAATAGTCATCCAGTTGGCTGAAGCCTCTGTCGTGCCAAGGGCGCTGATCCAGGTGATGATGCTGTAGATCATCGCCCCTGTGGTCATTGTAATGAGGAAAAGCATGGGAATGGCCACATGCAGAAGCGGTCTGCCATTTCGGTAAAGATAGACAAAGAGAATGAGCAGGGTCATCCCGCCAATAAGCTGATTGGTTGTCCCGAATAATAACCACAGCGGAAGCCAGACTTTTGGGCCTGCCATGACGAGGGGGATGGCGGGGCCTACCGCAATGAGTGTCGCGATATACCGGTTCCGGAGTGGTGCGATATTCAGTGCGATGCCGATTTCTGTCACGACGATCCTTTGTATCCGGGCCCCTGTATCCATCGATGTGGCGGCAAATGAGATCGCAAGGATGGCGACGACGGCCTGAGCCCATTCTGTCGGTAAAAGCAGCGCTTCTAAAAAATGCCCCGATCCCACGACAAAGTTTGAGATGGCATTGATGCCGGATTCATTCCATTCCGCATATTCTGTTCCCCAATTGGGAAGCCCTGCGGCGACGGCAAGCGTTGCAAGCATAGCGAGGACCCCTTCACCGAGCATCCCGCCATATCCGATAAATCGCGCATCGCCCATTTTATCCAATTGTTTTGATGTCGTACCGCTTGAAACGAGTCCATGAAATCCAGAAATCGCACCGCAGGCGATGGTGACAAAAATAATAGGGAACAGGGGTGGTGCTCCCTTGGGGTGAAGGTTGATGATGGGCGCATTCATTTCTGGATTAAGGACGAGGAGTCCGATAAGCAAGGCAATCAGCCCAACGATCAGTTGATGGCTATTGATATAGTCTCGCGGCTGCAGTAGCAGCCAAACCGGCATGAGGCTGGCGATGGCCGAATAGACCAAGAGGAAGATCGCCCAAATAATGACGGGATTCCCATTTGGGCCAATCAGAGGTGTAAGTGAAATGGGAAAGAATACACCAACGGCCACCATGGCATAAAGTGAGATCAGGGCGAGAATTGAAGGGATGAGTATGCCGCCCTTTTTTTTGCGAAAAGTGATGCCGATGAGAATGGCGACGATGATTTCAAAATTGACCGGAATGACCGAGGCGGGATAGCGGTCAAACAAGATCCCGATTGCAAAGGCAAAAACCGCCAGGACGACCCAAACTAAAAAATAGACGATGATTTGAAAAAGGATGTGAACCCGCTGGTTTACAACGGATGCCGCCAGTCCGCCCATGGTTTGTCCGTCTTTTCGAGCCGAAAGGACGAGTGCGCCAAAATCGTGTACGGCTCCGATAAAGATGGTTCCAAAAACAATCCAGAAGAGGGCCGGCCCCCAGCCCCAGATGACGGCTACGGTCGGCCCGATGATGGGGGCCGCCCCCGCGACAGAGGTGTAATGATGTCCCCAAAGAATGTGGCGCTCTGTCGGGATATAGTCGTAATCATCACGTAAGTTGGGGTTGTGTGCGGGTGTGACTTCTTCGTTAGAAAGTCCGAAAACTTTTTCGCTAATGACCCGGGAATATCTGCGGTATCCCAGAAAATAAAAAAGGGCCAGGACGGTAAATGCGATAGTAACAGCCATTGTAGATTGATTAACAAGCGATCATGAAGACATGTCTCATTTCAGAAAAAGCATCTTTCCATAGAACGATCACTGTGTCAACTCAGAAAAGGCGGTATAGTAGATGAAGCAGGGGCGTTATTTCCCTTTTTCAGAAGCTCTGATAAACTAAATTTGTCATCTTTTTTGGGTTCATCTTAAAGGGACGAATGTGCTTGTCACATAACAAGGGTTTCCCTAACTTCTAACGAGCTTTAAGGGTAAGTATCAATGCTTGACTCAGGTCGTGATGCAATTGAGAAAGAGGCTGACTATGATAAGGCCGAGGTCCTCTCGGCAAAAGAGGTTGTTCAGCTTCTGACCAAGACGGCAAAAACCCTTAAAATTTACCTCCCCAATAATCCCATTCACCAAAAATTCATTAACAATCTCTTTGAAAAACTTGAGACCCACCTTCAAGACTTTGGTCCCCTTCGGTTTCGAGTGAGGCAGTTCGAGTTGCATTGTTCCGGCCAGCCTGTATATGAAAATATGAACCGTCTTGAAAGTATTGCTTTCAGGCTTTTTGTGGATGGTTTGCGTGAGCTTTCATTTCACCCGGGCCTTGAGAAGGATGAACTCATCACTTTTTTGAAAATTTTAGGACGTGAAAGCAGTGAAGAAGAGGGGGAGGAGGTCTCGGAATCCGCTGCCGTTGATGACGATATAGTGACATTGCTTTGGGAAAAGCATTTAACTCATATTGAATATATCGTTCTGGATGATTTAAGAGGAGACCAGGATGCGATTGATCAAAGTAAGGAGATGAATCCGCCGCCACCTAAACCGCAGCAACTGAACGCTGTGTACCAGCAAGAGGCAATGTCTGACCCCGCAAAACTATTAAAAAAAGGGGTTGAAATGCCGTCCCTGCATACCTTCAAGTTGACTGAAGAAGAGGTCAGCTCCATCAAGCGTGAACTGAGATGGGAAGAGGAAATTGACATTGTTACCGAATTGGAAGGCATGCTTTTCGATATCCTCCGCATTGAAACCGAGCCGGGCCGCTTTGTCGAGGTCCTGGAAATTATTGATCATATTTTTGAAGAACTAATCTTCAAAGGGGATTTTGTTCATGCCCGAAAAGTCCTTGAATTTTATTGGGAAATGCTTAACCCCGAAAAAGGACATGCTGAGGATTTAATATCCCTGGTTAAAGAGGAATTAAGGCAAGCGGGAAACCCAAAACGCATTCTTGCGCTTCACGAGGTGCTCAATCGACTTTCGTCAGAGCAGCTGGACGAATTTTTGCCTTTTATGGTGCTTTTTCAAAAAGAGGTGATTCCTTCAGTGATCGAATTACTAACCGTTGTTGAAGGGATGAAAACCCGAAGAGTGCTCTGTGAGATTCTTGTGGAGCTGGGGCAGATGGATATTGAGCCCATTATGAGTCGCTTGAATGATAAACGCTGGTTTGTTCTGAGAAATTTGATTTATGTGCTCGGAAAGATTGGCGATGTACGAGTGATCGCCTCGTTATCGAAATTTGTTCATCATGAAGAAATCAAGGTTCGAAAAGAGGTTCTCCATGTTTTGGACACGATGATGGAAGATGATGCGACGGAAATGCTGATGGAATTTATTTCAGATCCTGATCTTTCAAATCGTGTTTATGCCATTAAGAGTCTGGTGAAAAAGAAGGCTGTTAATGGATTACCGTTTCTCTTTAATCTGATTGCCACCAATGCGTTTGAAGAAAAAGCGCTTTATGAAAAAAAAGAAATTTTCAGTGCGATTGCGAAGCTGGGTGGGGACGATGCCATCCCGGAAATCAGTAAACACCTTGAAGTGCAATGGAGTCTTTTTAAAAATATTCAGGCTGATGAACGCGCCATCTGCGCGGTGATGGCCTTGCAGCGGATTGGATCGCCTTCTGCTGTTGATGCCTTGCGCAAAGGAAATCAATCCCGCAGTAAAACGGTGCGTGAAGCTTGCCGGAAATCCCTCGAATTACTCGGCCTTGATGTTTGATGAATGTAGCGTAGGAGTCTTTTAGATGTATGGATATGATGAAGACCGCGCAGAACGCGGCAAAAAACTGGTCAACGAACTCGTTATTCTCTTGAAAACGGCCCAAATCCATGACGTGGGAAATCTTGCTTTCGACCAGCCGATTGAAAAGTTCCACCATACACTGGGGCTCCTTTTTAAAAATGACCCAGAGGTGACCCTGAGCCTTGAAGGCGATTCCCTTTTTTTGGGCGAGACAAAGCTGAAAATTGATATCGATGGATTCACGAATTTGATGTTCATTATTGAAGAGATGAAAAAAAGAGAGATCGGCGCCATTGTTTTTTTACGGGGCATTAATAAACGTGAGGTCATTACATTTTGTGTGATTTTTTCAAAACTGGATACTAACTTGCCTGATCCATTTGAGCGATCTCAACAGAAGATGATTCAGGCGCATCTTTCAAATCCCGAGATTGAACCTTACCAAGAGACCAAGGAAAAAGACTCAATTGATGACATCTTTAAAGATAAAAAAGAATTGGCCAAACAAACCTATTTTTCCACAGTGACCGCTGTTTCAGAGGTCATGGATAGTTTAAAACTCAAGCAGGCGGTGAGTTTAAAACGCTCAAAGCGGGTGGTGCAATCAATGGTCGATCAGATTTTGCAGGAAGACACAACGCTGTTGGGCTTGACCAACCTAAGAAGCCATGATGAGTACACCTACAATCACTCGGTTAACGTGTGCATTTTGGCCTTGGCGCTGGGTCAACGTTTGGGGTATCGGAAACGCAGTTTAAGTGAATTGGGGATGGCGGCCCTGTTTCATGATTTGGGGAAATACGATATTCCTCTGGAAATTTTAAACAAGGCGACAGACTTTACGCCAGATGAGTGGGAGGTGATGCGCGGTCATCCCATCATGTCGGTGAAGGAGTTGGTACGCTTGAAAGGAATTCATGAAATGGCGGTCAAGGTTGCCATCGGCGCGTTTGAGCATCATCTTAACTACGATCTTTCCGGTTATCCAAAATTGGCAACAAAGCGAAAATTGAGCTTGGTGGGCCGAATCGTGTGCATTGTGGATTGTTACGATGCCCTTACGGCTTCCCGCGTCTACAGCCGGATTCCTTTTGCGCCGGATAAAGCACTGCGTTTTATGTTGAGCCGATCTGGAAAGGCCTTTGACCCGATTCTCATGAAACTCTTTGTGAATGCCATCGGTGTGTTTCCAATTGGCACACTTGTTTTACTCAATACCAAAGAAATCGGAGTCGTGGCTGCTTCAAACCCGAATCCGGAAAAAGGGGATCGCCCCAAAATTCGCGTGATCCTGGATCCGTCTGGAAATGAATGTGATGAGAAATATATTGATCTTTCGGAGGAAGACTCGCACGGCGGGTTTTGTCATGACATTGTCAATGTGATTGATGCCACGAAGTATAAAATCGATGTCGGAAAGTATTTTTTGTAGATCGTGTGTTAGCGATATGCCGTGTGAATGGCAACAATTCCGCCCGCCTGATTTGTATAATCCACACCTTTAAACCCAATGTCTTCAATTTGCTGTTTGAACACCATTTGGTTGGGAAATTTTCTGATCGAATCAGGTAGGTATTGGTAGATTCCTGTTTGATCCTTCGCAACCCAAGCGCCAATTTTGGGTAAAAGTATAAAAGAATAAAAATCGTATAGCTTTCGAAATGGGGGAAAGACTGGCGTGGAGAAGTCAAGGCAGGCCATTTTACCTCCGGGTTTCAGGAGTCGATAGATTTCTCGAAGGGCCTGGTTGAGGTCAGAGACATTCCTCATACAAAAACCGGTGAGGATGGCATCAAAGGATGCATCTGGGAAAGGCAGACATTCGGCATTGGCCAGTGCGCAGCGCACTTGTTTTAATTGTCGTGTCTGAATTTTCTTTTTCCCAATGGAGAGCATGGGTTCATTTAAATCTGTCGCAATAATACGTCCCTTTTCACCCACACGCCCGGCAGCCAAAATTGAAAGGTCCGCTGTGCCTGCGCCGATGTCAAGGACGGTATTGTTTGCCTGAAGATCGAGCAAGTCGAGTGTTTTTCTTTTCCAGCCATGGTGGAGACCGAAAGAAAGCAGGCTGTTATTCAGGTCGTAATATCGCGCGATTGCGCTAAACATGTTCTGAACGGTTTTTTCTTTATCAAATGCAACTTGGGTCACAAAGACACCTGTATTGGGGGTTATCAGGATTTCCTTCAACGGAGTGGATTGGGAAAATCGCTTGGTCTTATATCCAGGTGTGCAGTAGGAAGTCAATCAAAATGAAAAATAATTGTAGCTGTGCACAGGGATAGAAATCAGAGTGAATGCCGTTTCAATGTCGGTTAAAAACCGACATTGAAACGGGCAGTGTACATCGGCAATTTGCCAAAATCCGCTTCAAAGACAAAATTAATGAGGGCCAGGGACATCTTGACACCCACAAAAGGTTTGGCGGTGTTAAAGCTTTCGTCTACGTTCAGAACCTGTGTCTCTTTACTCTTTATCCAGACCTGACCATATCCTGCATAGGGCGTAATAAAGGTAAAGCCCTTGCTGATGGAGATGTCCGCGCCATAGGTTTCGAGGTCAAAGTTATCTACTCCGAGCAGCTGTGTATAGGATCCCCGGATGGCAATGGCCGGTACAGCGACATTTCCTGAAACAATCGCCCATTTCAATTCCCCGCCGATGACTTCGATATTGGAGCTTGGGACTTTTGTATACATTACCCCGACATCAATTCCAAAGGGAAGGCCTTTTTGAACATGTAGTTTTGGAAAGAGTACTGTGCCGGGAGGATCGCCGATTGAAGCCTTGGCCCAAAGGCCCTGATCAATATCAATCACCGTAATTTCGACACCAAGATCCCATCCCAAAAGGCCCAGCGGTTCGGCTGGCGCAGTAGGAAGATAGCTGATGGCCAGACCGATTTCTTCACTAAAATCCTTAAAATCGGTTCTTGATAAGCTGCTCGGGATTTTGATGTCTACGTCTTTTGCTTCAACGGGTTGCGTTTGAGAAATGAGAACCAGAAAAAGGACGACCCATGCACTAAGAACCTTGATTCGTGTCACCATTGTTGATTTCTCCTTATTTTAGGGGGTGTCTGTGTGAATCAGCTCGGCTAAAAAATTTATTATCCAGTATATCAGAGTTTTTACTTGACAAACTGAGACTCGAACACTAACATTAGCCGTTTATCTGGCAAGGTCATCTTCTCGCCTTTTCCCAGAAGCACATTTTTGAGCGAATGTAGACCGGATTAAAGTAATGGGAGTATATAACATAGTCATTTTTTGAATGTAAAGGAAGGCCGTATGGTGCCGAACGCTGGCGTAGCTCAGTTGGTAGAGCAGCTGATTTGTAATCAGCAGGTCGGGGGTTCAAATCCCTTCGCCAGCTCGGGTCGCTGCCTTACAGGTAAATTGGGTCAACCCTAAAACAAATATGTGCTTATCTGCAAGTTTTGTTACGAATGGGAAATTAATTCTTTTGCGTCATCATATTGATATAAATACTTTGTTGGGGGAGGTACCCGAGTGGACAAAGGGAGCAGACTGTAAATCTGCCGCTTCCGAGCTACGGAGGTTCGAATCCTCCCCTCCCCACCAACACATTTTGTAGATATTTGCGGGAATAGCTCAGTGGTAGAGCGCTAGCCTTCCAAGCTGGATGTCGCGGGTTCAAATCCCGTTTCCCGCTCCAAAGTGAGCATGGACAAGCGTTATTGTAATTGAGGAATTTAAAATTTAAAGTAATCAATATCTCCCTGTATGCTTTAACGATATGCCCTTGTAGCTCAGTCGGTAGAGCACATCCTTGGTAAGGATGAGGTCACCGGTTCAATCCCGGTCAAGGGCTACTTGCAAGGGGTATCGGTTTAAGCTGAATAAATAGTGGACGCGAAGATAGAGGGGTGTTATCTTTGTCAGAATTTTTTAATGAAATTAGGGTCTAAAATAACTAAATAGTAGCCTTCCTGGGGATAAATGGTATTTGGGAGGGTGTATTTGCTTTGAATAAGGGGAAGATAAATGGCAAAGGCGAAATTTGAGCGGACGAAGCCGCATTTAAACATCGGGACGATCGGTCACGTAGATCATGGAAAGACCACGCTAACCTCAGCGATCACAAAAGTGCTTTCAGCTAAAGGTGGAGCGGCG